>CAZTAA010000092.1:0-16128 GCA_964611465.1 uncultured Mycobacterium sp.
CTGGGCGCATGTGAGCGCACCGAAATCACCGGTGACGAGCGCCACAGGATGAATTTGCATCGCCGTAACATGACGTAACGCGGTGGTGCCCTGCGGCTCGGATCATCTCAGGTGTGCTGATGCATCAGGGAATAGGCCTGGACGCCTTCAACGAACTGTCGCAGCACAAGGCCGTCCACGCCCTCTACGAGTGCTGCTACAGCGTCGCCCTGGCCGGTGACCTGGCCGACGCCCGGCCGTACCCGAGCCATGACGCGCTGTTTCGGCGCGCCGACGCGCTGTTGTTCAGCCTGCCCGAACCGGCGATCGACCGGCTTCTCGACGCCTATCCGCTCATCGGGCGCCGTCCGCGCAGCGCCAAGTCGCACGCCGAGCAGTGCTCGATCTGGGACGACGACCCGGCGGTCACGGCCCGCCTGTCGGAGGCCGCCGGCCTCTACGCGGAGCGCTTCGGCTTCGGGTTCGTGATGTGCGTCGGCGGCTGCTCGGCCGCCGAGGTGCTGACCGCGATCGACGACCGCATGCACCACGACGAGGAGACCGAACGCAAGGTCGTCCGCAACGAACTCGCCAAGATCAACCGGACCCGACTGGAGCGCATGCTCGGCCCGGAGGGCGGCTTCCAGAACTGGTGATCGCGCTCAGCCGGATCTCGACGCGACCCGGGTCCTGACCAGGCTGGCGATCATGGTGATGAACAGCGTCAGGATGATGACGCCCAGGCTCCACAGCGTCGGAATCTCCGGGACGTGCACACCCTGGCCGCCGTTGATGAACGGCAGTTCGTTCTCGTGCAGCGCGTGCAGGAACAGCTTCACGCCGATGAAGAACAGGATGAACGCCAGCCCCTGGGACAGGTAGACGAGCCGGTTCAGCAGGTCGCCGAGCAGGAAGTACAGCTGGCGCAGGCCCATCAGGGCGAAGACGTTGGCGGTGAACACGATGTACGGCTCGCGGGTCAGACCGTAGATCGCCGGGATGGAGTCCAGGGCGAACATCAGGTCGGTGGTGCCCAGCGCGACGATGACCAGGAACATCGGCGTCATGACGCGCTTGCCGTTCTCGTGCACCCACAGCCGCAGCCCGTCCCACCTGGTCGTGAAGCTCATGTGCTGCCGGGCGAACCGCACGACCCGGTTGTCGCCGTCGTCGTCGTGGTCGGTGTCGCGCACCAGCTTGATCGCGGTGTACACCAGGAACGCGCCGAACAGATAGAACATCCAGGAGAACCGCTCGATGGCGACCGCCCCGAGGGCGATGAAGACACCGCGGAAGACCAGGGCCAGGATGATGCCGACCATCAGGGCCTGCTGCTGGTACATCTTGGGCACCTTGAAGCTGGCCATGATGATGATGAAGATGAACAGGTTGTCGATCGACAGGCTGTACTCGGTGAGCCAGCCGGCGTAGAACTCCAACGCGAACTGCCGGCTGTGGAAGTTCCACAGCCAGACGCCGAAACCGACGGCCAGGCCGACGTATGCGGAAAGCGCGATCGCGCACTCCCGGGTCGTCGGCTCGTGCGGATTGCGGGCGATCACCACGACGTCGAACAGCAGCACCGCCACCGTCACGCCGAGGGTGATGATCCATTCGAGCTGGGAAACGTTCAATGCAGAGTCCTCCGGCCGTTGCGAAACGCCAGAGGTCTCTTCCACCGGTGCGGTGAAACCACCGGCCCGCGGCGCCGGTCGCCCGATGACGGTCGACGTGATGACGACTCCGCGGCGAAGGAGTACTCCCCTCTTGGAAAACCAGTGTGTCAGGTCCGGTCGGAAATTGCGAAGTCGCCGTCACCGCTCCGCTGCCGACGGCCGCGGGGCTTAGTATTTTCGACTTGTGACAGCCGCCCCGGCACCGGAAATCCCCGTCCAGTACCTGCTGTCGGCACAGGCCCCGGAGCCGCGCACGCTGATCGACATCCTGCGCGACACCGCCGCGCGTCACCCCGACGCCCCGGCGATCGACGACGGCACCGTCCAGTTGACCTACAGCGAACTGATCGAGGACGTCGAGGCCAGCGTCGAATGGCTGGGTGCCCGCGGGATCGGCCGTGGTGACCGGATCGGCGTGCGGATGCCGTCGGGCAGTTACGCGCTGTACGTGGCGATCCTGTCGATCCTGGCCGCCGGGGCGGCCTATGTCCCGGTCGACGCCGACGACCCACCCGAACGGGCGGACCTGGTGTTCGGCGAGGCGGGCGTCGTCGGGACGATCACCGAAGCCGGCCTGAGCCGGGCCACCGGCTCGTCGCGCGGCTGGCGTGCGGGCCCACCGCTGGCCCGCGACGACGCCTGGATCATCTTTACGTCCGGCTCCACCGGCACCCCCAAGGGCGTCGCGGTGACCCATCGCAGTGCGGCCGCCTTCGTCGACGCGGAAGCGCGAATCTTCTTGCAGGACAACCCCATCGGACCGGGTGACCGGGTCCTTGCCGGACTGTCGGTGGCATTCGACGCGTCGTGTGAGGAGATGTGGCTGGCCTGGCGGCACGGCGCATGCCTGGTTCCGGCGCCCCGCTCGCTGGTGCGCAGCGGCATGGACCTCGGGCCGTGGCTGGTGTCCCGGGACATCACCGTGGTCTCGACGGTGCCCAGCCTGGCCGCGCTGTGGCCGGCCGAAGCCCTCGAACAGGTCCGGCTGCTCATCTTCGGCGGCGAAGCCTGCCCGCCGGAACTGGCCGAGCGGCTCGCGGTCGAGGGTCGGGAGGTCTGGAACACCTACGGTCCCACCGAGGCCACCGTGGTGGCGTGCGGCGCGAAATTGACGGGCGCCGCCGGCAATTCGGGAACGGCACCCAGCCCCGTCAGCATCGGGTTGCCGCTGCCCGGCTGGGATCTGGCCGTGGTCGACGGCTCCGGTCGGCCGGTCGGCTACGGCGAGGTCGGTGAACTGGTGATCGGCGGCGTCGGGCTGGCCCGCTACCTCGATCCCGAGAAGGACGCCGAGAAGTACGCCCCGCTGGAGTCGATCGGCTGGCAGCGGGCGTACCGCAGCGGCGACCTGGTGCGGCTGGAACCCGACGGGCTGTACTTCCAGGGCCGCGCCGACGACCAGGTCAAAGTCGGTGGCCGGCGAATCGAACTCGGCGAGGTCGATGCCGCGCTTGTGCACCTGCCGGGGGTCTCGGGTGGGGCCGCCGCGGTGCGCCGAACCGCTAGCGGCACACCGGTTCTGGTGGGATATCTGGCAAGCGCGGACCCCGCCTTCGATCTCGCCGCGGCCCGCGCCGCACTGGCCGAGCACCTGCCCGCCGCGCTGGTGCCCCGCCTCGTGCTGGTCGACGAACTACCCACCCGCACGTCCGGCAAGGTGGACCGCGAGGCGCTGCCCTGGCCGGTGGCCGACGACGAGGACCGGGACACCGCGGATCTCGGCGGCACGACGGGCTGGCTGGCCGGTCTGTGGCGAGACGTGCTCGGCGCCCAGGTCGACGGGCCCGAGGCGGACTTCTTCGCCCTCGGCGGCGGGTCGCTGTCGGCCGCGCAGCTGGTGGCCGCGCTGCGCGAGCGCTATCCGCAGCTGACCGTCGCCCAGCTCTACGACCATCCGCGGCTGGGTTCGCTGGCCGGGTTTTTGGATGAACTGGCCCCGCCTGTCGCCGCCACCCCCCGCCATGTCGAGCCCACCCCGCTCGCGACCCGGGCCGCCCAGGTGGCCGTGACGCTGCCGTTGGCCACGCTGACCGGACTGCAATGGGTGACCTGGCTGGCGATCGCCAACAACGTGGCGCTGGCGCTGTGGCCGGGCTCCGCCCCGGCGCCGTGGCTGGTGCCGCTGAACTGGTGGTGGGTGCTCGCGGCGTTCCTGGTGTTCATCACACCGCCGGGCCGAATGGGCATCGCCGTCCTGTGCGCCCGAATGTTGTTGTCCCGCCTGCGACCGGGCACCTACCGTCGCGGCGGCGGCGAGCATCTGCGGGTGTGGCTCGCCGAACGTCTCGCCGACGCCAGTGGTGCGGAGAACCTGGCGGGGGCGCCGTGGCTGGTGTACTACGCGCGGGCGCTGGGTAACGACGTCGGCAGGGGCGTGGACCTGCACTCCGCGCCCCCGGTGACCGGGATGCTCACCCTCGGCCATCGCAGCTCGGTGGAACCGGAGGTGGACCTGTCCGGGCACTGGATCGACGGCGACCTGTTTCACGTCGGCACCGTGACGATCGGCGACGACGCCACCGTCGGCGCGCGCACCACCCTGCTGCCGGGTGCGGTGGTGGGCAAGAACGCGGACATCGCCCCCGGATCCGGGGTGGTGGGCAAGGTCAAGAACGGCCAGTACTGGAAGGGCTCCCCGGCGGTGAAGTCCGGCAAGGCCCGCCATCCGTGGCCGGACCACCGGCCGCCCTCGGCCCCGTGGTGGGTGGCCGTCTACGGCGTCACCTCGGTGCTTCTCGGCGCGCTGCCGCTGCTGGCGCTCGGCGCCGGGCTGGCCGTGGTCGGCTGGGCCGTCCGGGACGCCGGCACGCTGCAGGCCGCGATCGGCCCGGCGCTGCTGTGGGTGCCGGTCGCGACGCTGGTCGCCGTCGCCGTCTACGCGGCGGTGACGGTGATCGGGGTGCGGCTGCTGTCCCTCGGCCTGCGGGAGGGCTATCACCCGGTGCGCAGCCGGGTGGGCTGGCAGCTGTGGGCGACCGAACGCCTGATGGACGCGGCCCGCACCTACCTGTTCCCGATCTATGCCAGCCTGCTGACCCCGGGCTGGTTGCGCCTGCTGGGCGCCACGATCGGCAAGGGCACCGAGATCTCCACCGCGCTGCTCATCCCGAAGTTCACCGTCGTCGAGGACGGCGCGTTCCTGGCCGACGACACCATGGTCGGCTCGTACGAGCTCGGCGGCGGCTGGATCCACGTCGGCCCGGCCACGATCGGCAAGCGCGCATTCCTGGGCAACTCCGGGATCACCCAGCCCGGCCGGCGGGTTCCCGACGACGGCCTGGTGGCGGTGCTCTCGGCGACGCCGCACAAGGCCAAGCGGGGCTCGTCGTGGCTGGGCAGCCCGCCGATTCGGTTGCGGCGCAAGCCGACTGCCGCCGACGCGCTGCGCACCTTCCACCCGTCGCCGACGTTGAAGGCGATGCGGGGCACGGTCGAGACCTGCCGGCTGATCCCGGTGATGGTGACCTTCGGGATCGGGGTCGCCGTCCTGGGCGCGCTGCAGGCCGCCGCCGGCGCCTGGGGCTGGGGCGGCGCCGCGTTGTCCGGCGGCGTGGTGCTGCTGATCGCCGGCGGTGCAGCGGGCGCCATCGCGGTGGTGGCCAAATGGGTTGTGGTGGGCCGTATCCGGGCGGTCGAGCATCCGCTGTGGTCGTCGTTCGTCTGGCGCAACGAGGTGTCGGACACCTTCGTCGAGACGGTCGCCGCGCCGTGGTTCGCCCGGGCCGCCAGCGGCACGCCGGTGATGAACCTGTGGCTGCGCGGGCTGGGCGCCAGGATCGGCCGCGGGGTCTGGTGCGAAACCTACTGGCTGCCCGAAGCCGATCTGGTGACCCTGGCGAAGGGCAGCACCGTGAACCGCGGCTGCGTGGTGCAGACCCACCTGTTCCACGACCGGATCATGCGGATGGACACCGTGGTGCTCGAGGAGGGCGCGACGCTCGGCACCCACTGCGTGGCGCTGCCCGCGGCGCGGCTCGGGGCCGGGGCCACCGTCGGCCCGGCGTCCCTGGTGATGCGCGGCGACGAGGTGCCGCCCAACACCCGTTGGCAGGGCAATCCCATTGCGCCGTGGGTGGTTTCGCGTAAGCAGCGGCGCGGCGCCAAGTCGGACAGCGCGGCGCCGGCCGGGGGCGCCGCCGCGTGAGCAAACCGAAGAAGCGCGGCTCCGGGCCGCCGGTGATCGATCCGTACCTGCCGACGACCGGTAACTTCGGCTACCGGGTGTCGCGGTACGAACTCGAACTGGAGTACAAGGTCACCATCAACCGGCTGGCCGGTTCGGCCACCATCACCGCGGTTACCCTGGCCGCACTGAAGACGTTCACCCTCGACCTGAGCCCGGCGCTGTCGGTGTCGAAGGTGACCGTGAACGGCCGGCGGCCGGCGTCCTTCCGCAGCAGCGCCGGCAAGCTGCACATCACCCTCGGCTCGGCACTCCCGACGGGTGCCGCGATGGAAATCCATGTCCGCTACGGGGGTTCGCCCAAACCCAATCACACGATCTGGGGTGATGTGGGCTTCGAGGAGCTGACGAACGGGGTGCTGGTGGCCGGCCAGCCCAACGGCGCCTCGTCGTGGTTTCCGTGCGACGACCATCCCACCTCGAAGGCCAGCTTCCGCATCCAGATCAGCACCGAGACCCACTACCGGGCAATCGCCAACGGGGAGTTGACATCTCGCCGGGTAAAGGCCGGAATGACCACGTGGACCTACGATCTGGCCGAGCCGACGGCGACGTATCTGGTCACTCTGCAGATCGGCGACTACCGGCTGCGCAAGCTGCCCAAGGCGCCGGTGCCGATGCAGGCGGCGCTGCCCGAACGGCTGAACCGCGCCTTCGATCAGACCTTCGCGCGCCAGGCCCAGATGATGAAGCTGTTCACCCGGCTGTTCGGGCCCTACCCGTTGTCCACCGGCTACACCGTCGTCGTGGCCGACGACAATCTCGAGATTCCCCTTGAGGCACAAGGTATTTCGATCTTCGGGGCCAACCACTGCGACGGCACCCGCCGTTCGGAACGCCTGATCGCGCACGAACTGGCCCACCAGTGGTTCGGCAACAGCGTGACGGCGCGGCGCTGGCGTGACATCTGGTTGCACGAGGGTTTCGCCTGTTACGCGGAGTGGCTGTGGTCGCAGGACTGCGGCGGCCCCGGCACCGAGGAACTGGCCCGGCAGTACCACCGCCGGCTCGCCGACTCCCCACAGGATTTGCTGCTGGCCGACCCCGGGCCGCGCGACATGTTCGACGACCGGGTGTACAAGCGTGGCGCGCTCACCCTGCACGCGCTGCGCGGCGTCATCGGCGACGAGAACTTCTTCGCCCTGCTGCGGGACTGGACCGAGCGGTACCGGCATTCGACGGTCGGCACCGACGATTTCACCGGACTGGCGGCGCACTACGCGCAGACCTCGCTGCGGCCGCTGTGGAACGCCTGGCTGTATTCGACCCCGGTTCCGCCGTTGTGACCGACGCCGGTACCCCGACCGGCCCGGTGACCCGCAGCAGCGTCACCCGGGTCGGCGCGGCAACCGCCGTCAGCGCCCTGTGCGGCTACGCGGTGCTGTACCTGGCCGCCCGGGACCTCGATCCGGCGGGCTTCTCGGTGTTCGGCGTGTTCTGGGGGGCTTTCGGCCTGGTCACGGGCGCCGCGTTCGGCCTGCTGCAGCAGACCACCCGGGAGATCCGGCTGGCTGCCCGCCCCGGATCGGCGACGCACGCCGCACCGATCACCCGCCCGCTTCGGCTGGCCGCGGCCGTCGGGGTGGCCGCGGCCGTCGTCGTCGTCGCGACGGCCGTGCTGTGGGCGCCGCACGTGTTCGTCGAGTCGTGCCGGCTGTCGGTGCTGCTGCTGGCCGCCGGCCTGGCCTGCTTCTGCCTGCACGCGACCTTGCTGGGCATGCTCGCCGGCGCCGACCGGTGGTCGCAGTACGGCGCCCTGATGGTCACCGACGCCGCCATCCGGGTGGTGATCGCCGTGGTCACGGTGGTGTTGGGCTGGGGCCTGACGGGCTTCCTGTGGGCCACCGTCGGCGGCGCACTGTCCTGGCTGCTGCTCCTGCTGACCTCACCGACCGCACGGGCGGCCGGCGCGCTCGTCGCCCACGAGAGCCCGGCGTCATTCCTGCGCGGCGCGTCGCATGCGGTGGCCGCCGCCGGGGCCAGCGCCATTCTGGTGATGGGATTCCCCGTGCTGCTGAAGGCCACCTCCGGAGATCTCGGCGCCGCCGGCGGTGTGGTGATCCTCGCCGTGACGCTGACCCGCGCGCCGCTGCTGGTCCCGCTGACCGCCATGCAGGGCAACCTGATCGCCCATTTCGTCGATGCCCGCGCGCACCGGTTGCGGGCGGTGGCGCGCGCCGTGTCGGCACTCGTCGTGGTGGGTGGCGTCGGGATCGCCCTGGCCGCGCTGACGGGGCCATGGCTGTTGCGCGTCGGGTTCGGCGAGCAGTACCACGCGTCGGGCGCGCTGCTGGCCTGGCTGACCGCGGGCGCGGTCGTCATCGCGGTGCTGACGGTAACCGGCGCGGCGACGGTGGCCGCGGCGCTGCACCGGGCCTACTCGCTGGGCTGGGTGTGCGCGACGGTCGCCGCGGCGGCGCTGCTGACCCTGCCGCTCGGTTTGGAGGCCCGCACGATCGTCGCGCTGGTGTGCGGGCCGCTGGTCGGCATCGCCGTACACCTGGCCGCGCTGGCTCAGGTGAAGGACTGAGCACCGGTACCCTGGCCCGCAGACATGGCTCATCCGGACGTGTGGATCGTGGTGCCCGCCTTCAACGAGGCGAGCGTCATCGGCGACGTCGTGGCGGACCTGCGCAGCGAGTTTCGTCATGTCGTGGTCGTCGACGACGGCAGCCGCGACGACACCGCGGCCGTCGCGTCGCGCGCCGGCGCGCACGTCGTCACGCACCCGGTGAACCTCGGTCAGGGCGCCGCCCTGCAGACCGGCGTCGAGTACGCCCGCGCCCAGCCCGGCGCCGCGGTGTTCGTCACGTTCGACGCCGACGGTCAGCACCGGGTCGCCGACGTCGTCATGATGATCGACCGGTTGCGCCGCGACGGCCTGGACATCGTCATCGGCACCCGGTTCGCCGGCGGTGCGCCGTCCCGGGTTCCGGGCCTCAAGCGCGTCGTGCTGCGCGCGGCGGCATGGCTCAGCCCGAGCAGCCGGCGGCTGCACCTGACCGACACGCACAACGGGCTGCGGGTGTTCGACAGGAAGGTGGCCGACGGGCTGAACCTCACCATGAACGGGATGAGTCACGCCAGCGAGTTCATCAGCCTGATCGCCGAAAACCATTGGCGGGTAGGCGAAGAGCCCGTCGAGATTCTCTACACCGACTACTCGATGTCGAAGGGGCAGTCCCTGCTCAACGGCGTCAACATTCTGTTCGACGGGCTGCTACGGGGAAGGATGCCGCGATGAACTGGATCCAGGTGCTGTTGATCGGCGCGATCGTGTCGCTGCTGTTCTATCTGCTGCGCTCGCGCACCAGCGCCAAGACCCGGGCCTGGGTCAAGGTGGGCTACCTGTTGTTCGTGATCGCCGCGGTGTACGCGATCCTGCGGCCCGACGACACCACGGTGGTGGCGCACTGGCTGGGTGTCGACCGCGGCGCCGACCTGATCGGCTACGTCCTCATCGTGGCGTTCATCTTCACCACCATGAGCACATACATGCGCTTCAAGGACCTCGAACTGAAGTACGCGCGACTGGCCCGCGCGGTGGCACTGCAGAACGCGACCGCACCGGAGGAACGGCCCGATACGGCGTGAGGCGTCAGTCCAACGACCGGAAGTACTGCACCGTGCGGCGCACGCCCTCGTCCAGCGCAACCTGCGGGGTCCAGCCCAGCACCTGTTCGGCCCGGCCGATGTCCAGGCAGGACCGCTGCAGATCGCCCAGGCGCGGCGGGGCGAACTCGGGGTCGTCGGGTGCGCCGACCGCCGCGGCGACCGCGGTGTGCAGCTGGCGGTCCGAGGTCTCCACCCCGGTGCCGATGTTGAAGCGCATGCCGCCGCCGGCACCGCTGGAGGCCTTGACGAACGCGTCGACGACGTCGTCGACGAACACGTAGTCGCGGGTGTTGCCGCCGTCGCCGAACACCCGGGTCGGCTTACCGGCCAGCAGCGCCTGGGAGAAGATGGCGACCACGCCGGCCTCGCCGTGCGGATCCTGGCGCGGCCCGTAGACGTTGGCCGGCGCGATGTGGGAACAGTCCACGTCGTAGAGGTGCCGGAAGGTGTTGAGGTAGATCTCGCCGGCGACCTTGCCCGCGGCGTACGGCGAGTGCGGATCGGTGGGCACCGCCTCGGAGGTGGGGAAGACGTCGGGGACGCCGTAGATGGAGCCCCCGGAACTGGTGTGCACGATCTTGCGGACCCCGGCCCGGCGCGCGGCCTCCGCCAGCCGGATCGTACCGATCACGTTGACCGATCCGTCGAACTGCGGATTGGCCACCGACTGCCGGACGTCGATCTGGGCGGCCAGGTGGAACACCACCTCCGGCTGGTATTCCTCCAGGGTCGTGTTCAGGTCCGCGTCGACGATGTCGGCCTCGACGAAGAAGAACTCCGGGTTCTCGGCCAGGTGCTCGATGTTGGTGGCCCGCCCGGAGGCGAAGTTGTCCAGGCCGACGACCGAGTGCCCGTCCGAGAGGAGGCGGTCGACCAGCGTCGATCCGATGAATCCGGCCGCGCCGGTGACCAGTGCACGCATCGCACTCACCCTACCCAGGTATGAATGCAGTCGTGTCTGCGCGTCGGGTGCCGGTGATCGCGATCACCCTGCTGATGGTGGCCCTCGCGGTGCGCGCGGTACCCGCGTTCGGTGGCTACTTCTACTGGGACGACCTGATCCTGATCGGCCGGGCCGGCACCCAGAACCTGCTCTCGTGGGGGTATCTGTTCGACGACCACGACGGCCACGTGATGCCCGCGGGGTTCCTGCTGGGCGGATTGATCACCCGGGCCGCACCATTGGTCTGGTTCTGGCCGGCGCTGTCCCTGGTGGTGCTGCAACTGCTGGCCTGGCTCGCCCTGTTGCGCACCCTGCACGTGATCCTGGGGTGGCGTCCGGTGCTGTTGGCGCCGTGGACGTTCGCGTTGTTCACCCCGCTGGGCCTGCCCGGATTCGCGTGGTGGGCGGCCGGGCTGAACTCACTGCCGATGCTGGCCGCATTGGCGTGGGTGTGCGGCGACGCGATCCTGTTGGCGCGCACCGGGAACACGCGCTACGCCGTCACCGGAATGTCGGTGTTCCTGGGTGGTCTGCTGTTCTTCGAGAAGGCCGCGGTGATCCCGTTCGTCGCCTTCATGCTCGTCGCTCTGCTGAATTATGTTGCCGGCGAACGAAATTGGCTAACGTCCGCGTGGCGCCGGGGCGCCCGGCTGTGGCTGCCGGCGCTCGGCCTGTTGACCGCCTGGGTGGCGCTCTATCTCGTGGTGGTCGATCAGCAGCGCTGGAGCTGGGATCTGGCGATGACGTGGAACCTGTTGCGCCGCTCGTTCACTCATGGGATCGTGCCCGGTCTGGTCGGCGGCCCCTGGCAGTGGCAGCGCTGGGCGCCCGCCTCACCCTGGGCGGTGCCGCCGGTGGCGGTGATGACGCTGGGCTGGCTCGCGTTGGCTGCGATTCTCGTCGTCTCCCTGGCCCGCAAGCGACGACTGGGGCCGGTCTGGCTGGCCGCCGCGGGCTACGCCGTGGCGGGTCAGATTCCCATCTACCTGATGCGGTCGTCCCGGTTCACCGCCCTCGAACTGGCGCAGACGCTGCGCTACCAGCCCGACCTGGTGTTCGTGCTGGCGCTGCTGTGCGCGGTCGGACTGTGCGCGGCCAATCGCGCGACACCGGCGCTGGACGCCTCGCGGGCCCGCGCATCGGCGGTCGTCGCCCTGGCCGCCGCCTTCGTCGCCAGCAGCCTGTTTTCCTCGTGGACATTCCTGGCCAGCTGGCGGGACAACCCGACGAAGGCCTACCTGCAGACCACCCGAGCGTCGCTGGCCGCGGCACGCGCCGCGTCGAACGCGCCGCTGCTCGACCAGGAGGCCGACCCGTTGATCCTGCAGCGGGTGGCCTGGCCGGAGAACCTGCTCAGCCACATGTTCGCGCTCGTCGAAGACCGGCCCGAGTTCGCCGCGTCCACCGGCGAATTGCGCATGCTGGACATGTCGGGCCGACTGCTCGACGCGAAGGTGACCTGGGTCCGCACCATCCGGCCCGGGCCGATCCCGGACTGCGGCTATCTCGTCCAGACCGAGGCGCCGGTGACGATGCCGTTGGACGGCCCGTTGCTGCCGTCGGAGTGGACGGCGGAGATCAACTACCTGGCCAACAGCGACGGAACGGTCATCCTGAGGCTCAGCGAGGGCACCGAAACCAGGGTCGCGGTGCATCCGGGGCTCAACCGCGTGTTCGTCCGGCTTGCCGGAGCCGGAGACGCGATCACGGTGCGGGCACAGACCGCCGCCCTGTCGGTCTGTCTGGCGTCCGGACCGGTCGGTTACCTGGCGCCCGCTTAGCTGTGCCAAAGTAGTTCGCATGACTAACTGGCGTGATCAGGGGCTGAACGTATTTCGGGAGATGGTGCCGGGAAGACTGCCCGACCACGTTCCCAACGAGAAGATCACCTTCGGCACCGGATTCGCCTCCGAGCTGATGGAGATCGGCATCGAGGGCATCTTCGGGCGCCTGTGGTCACGCGAGGGGCTGGCCCGTCGGGACCGCAGCCTGGTCACGTTGGGCATCCTCATCGCCCTCGGCGCCGAGCAGGAGATGGAGTCACACTTCCAGATCGCGCTGCAGAACGGACTGACCGAGGACGAGCTCGCCGAGGTCGTCTACCACGCCAGTGGATATGCCGGATTCCCGGCCGCCAACACCGCCAAAGCGGTTGCGCTGCGGGCACTGTCCAAAGACCACGAGCTGTAGTTCGCGTGTCGGACCCCACCCCTAGCGTGTGGGCATGACGACATGGATCAACACCGTCAGCCGCGACCATGTGCTCCGCGGCGTATCCGGCGGGTTCACCCAGGCCAACCACGGCAAGCCGGACGCATTGCGCCGACTACGCCGCGATGACTGGATCGCCTTCTATTCACCCCGCACCGACTATCCGAAAGGTGCTCCGCTGCAAGCGTTCACGGCGCTCGGCCGGGTGGTCGACGACGAGCCGTATCAGGTGAAGATGACCGCGGACTTCCATCCGTACCGGCGCAACGTGGAGTTCGTCGACTGCGTCGAAACACCCATCCGGCCGTTGATCGACCGACTCGGCTTCATCACCGACAAGCAGCGCTGGGGCTTCAGATTCCGGTTCGGCCTGTTCGCCATCGACGAGGGCGACTTCGAGGTGATACGCGCGGCCATGACCCAGGCCATTTCCGCAGCAAAATAGGTCGGCACCGCGCCGGCGAGGATCTGGCCGGAGATCAA
This sequence comes from uncultured Mycobacterium sp., assembly GCA_964611465.1. GTDB lineage: Bacteria > Actinomycetota > Actinomycetes > Mycobacteriales > Mycobacteriaceae > Mycobacterium. Next base: position 13,091 of record CAZTAA010000092.1, read on the forward strand.
ATCGATCCGGATCCGTGGCTGCGGGCGCCGATCCGTGGGCGGTCGGGTCCGGACCACCACGCCGCCACCAGGGCGACCGTTGCCGCCCAGCCGGTGCCGAGCAGCCAGCCGGCCAGCACATCGGTGACGAAGTGAACCCCCAGGTAGAGCCGGGAGAACCCCACCACGCCGACGAAGGCGATGCTGAGGGCCCAGACCGCGACCTGACCCGCCCAGGAATGCACGACCCATCGGCACAGCATCCAGGCACTGAGCAGGCCGACCGCGGCGGCGCCGGCGGCGTGTCCGGACGGAAACGAGTACCCGTGGCTGGCGACGAGCGCGAAGGGCGGATCGGGACGCTGGCGGCCCACGACGGCTTTCGCGGTCACCAGGACGACGGCGATTCCGATGCCGCCCACCGCACCGAGGATCACCGGCAGCCACGACCGGGCACGCCATGCCGCGACCGCGCAGACGACGGTCAGCCAGATGGTCTGCGCCGCTGGGTCACCCAGGTGGGTCAACACGGTCAGGCTGGTGTTGAGCCAGCCTTCGCGGTGGGTAGCGAGCCAGCTCGCCGCGGGCCGGTCGATCTCGGCCACGCCGTCACCTTCGAGAGCGTCGTCGAGCAAGGCAGCGAACCCCACCGCTAAGACCATCACGCCGAGGAGGCCGGCCAGTAGCGCCGCCGCGGCCACACCCCGGCGTCCCAGCCGGTCCAGCAGCTCTGCGGTCAACTCGCCGAAATGTATTGTGTACCAACGCCGGAACCTGCCGATGGCCGGTATTCGATCGAGACTGTGCGACATGTCACGCCACGGATGGCGCGCCACCCAAATGGCTCCGCCGGCCAGCAGCAGCACGGCGGCGGCGAGCCCGACACCAACCGCACCGAAGCGGCCTGTATGCACGCTTACCGCCTGTCCTGTGGGTCGGGCCGCTGTCCCCGATGTGCGTGGTCCGCAGCAACCGGGCGTGGGCTGCGGCGCGGTCTCAGCGATTCCCCAGCGAGTTGTGTCACCGTGGCGGCCATGCTGCTCAATCGCCGGATGCTCAGCAAGGTCCCCGAGGTCACGCTGTGGTTCTGGATCATCAAGATACTGTGCACGACCGTCGGCGAGAGTTTCGCCGACTGGGTATCGATCACGCTGGGCCTCGGACTGAACACCACGGCGGTGATCTTCACCGTGATTCTGGCGGCGGCGCTGGCCTGGCAGATGAGCCTCTCCCGCTACGTGCCGCTCGTCTACTGGCTGACGGTGGTGGTGCTCAGCATCACCGGCACCCTCTACACCGACATCCTCACCGACGCACTCGGCGTGCCGCTCCGCGTCAGCACGGCGGTGTTCGCCGTCCTGCTGGCCGTGGTGTTCGCGATCTGGTACGCCCGCGAACGCACCCTGTCGATCCACAGCATCATCACCACCCCGCGCGAAGGCTTCTACTGGCTGGCCGTGCTGGTCACCTTCGCGCTGGGCACCGCCGTCGGCGACTGGACCCTGGAACTCACCGGATGGAGCCCGGGTGTCGCCGTCCTGCTGCCCGCCGGGCTGATCGCCGCCGTCGTCCTGGGCTGGCGGCTGGGCGCCAACCCGGTGCTGTCGTTCTGGCTGGCCTACATCCTGACCCGCCCCCTGGGCGCCAACCTCGGCGACTGGCTGGCCCGCTCCACAGCGGAGGGCGGCGTCGGGCTGGGAACCGCCGGCACCAGTGTGCTGTTCCTGCTGGCCATCCTGGCCGTCGTGACCTACCTGACCGTCACCCGCGCCGACGTGATCGAGAATCCCGACGCGGTGTCGCCGGTCACGGCGGCGCCGGCGCGGGAGAGGGCGATGCTGGGCTACTTCGCGGCGTTGGCAGTGGCCACCGCCGCCCTGCTGACGTGGGCGTCCGGTCAGCCGCACGGTACTTCGCCGGCGCTGGAAGCGGAGGGCCCGGCGGCCCCGGCGGTTCCCGACCTACCGCCCGGGCAGGTCGCTACCGCGTTTCCCGCCGCCGACCTCGACGGGTTCCGCACCATTGTCAGTGACACCCTGACGAAGGTTCAGGCGGGCGATCAGGCCGGGGCCAAGACCCGGATCCGGGACTTGGAGAGAGCATGGGACGACGCGCAAGACCAGCTGCAGCCGATGGACGGCACGGCGTGGACCTACCTCGACGGCAAGATCGACGAGGCCCTGCAGGCGGTGCGGGCCGGCACCCCGGACCCCGCGGCCCAGAAGCAGGCGCTCGACGCGCTGCTGAACGCGTTGCGGTGAACCGCGGCGCGGGAAGACGGCGATGAACCGACTGACCGCGCTTGTCGCATCGGCGCTGTTGACAGCCGGCTGCGCCGGGACGACGGCTCCATCCCCGACGGCGCAGCACCCCGCCGCGCCGGCAAGCTCCCCCGGATCACGGCCGGCGCTGACGATCGACGATCCCTACGCGCCGAAGATCGACCCGGCCTCGTTCACCACGAAGATCGACAATCCTTATCTCCCGCTGGTTCCGGGAACACGGTCGATCTTCGAGGCGGACACCGGCGAGGGCAGACAGCGCACCGTCACCGAGGTGACCCGCGACACCCGCACGGTGATGGGCGTGCAGACGGTCGTGGTCCACGACGTCGTGACGCTCGACGGGAAGCCCGCCGAGGACACGTTCGACTGGTATGCCCAGGCCCGGGACGGCACCGTGTGGTATTTCGGCGAAGACAGCAAGGAATTCACGGACGGCGGCGTTGACACCGGCGGGTCGTTCGAAGCGGGTGTCGACGGCGCGCTGCCCGGCATCGTGATGCCGGGCGACCCACAGGTGGGCGACAAGTACCGTCAGGAGTACGCCAGGGGCGTCGCCGAGGACACCGGTGAGGTTCTGAGCCGCCAAGGCAGCGACAACACCCCGCTGACGGGTCCGGTTCGCGACCTACTGGTGATCAGGGATGCCGACGGTCTCGAGCCGGACGCCCCGGCGGAGCGGAAGTACTACGCAAAGGGCGTCGGGCTCATCCTCACGACGCCGGACAGCGGCCCACCGCAGCGCGACCAAGCCGTGAAAGTCGAGAGATTCTGAGG
>CAZTAA010000093.1:0-15955 GCA_964611465.1 uncultured Mycobacterium sp.
TCGACCCGGCCCTGGCTGTTCAGCCGGGTGTCCCAGCCGAACTCGGTGCACATCCGGTTATCCGGCCCACACGCCAACGTCAGTTTGTCGATGTCGGTCAGCCCGCCGGCGGCCCAGTCGGTCTCGAGGTGATGGACCTGGCACTGGTAGCCCGAGGCGGTGCAGCCCGGCCGGGTGCAGCCGTGATCGCGGCCGTGCAGGGCGATGCGCTGGGCGGCCGAGGCGGTGCGCTTGGAGCGCCCCAAATGCAGCACCTTGCCCTGACCGTTGAAGATCACCAGGTAGTGATACGCCTCGGCGGCGGCGCGGATCAGATCCGGCATCGGCAGCCGCGAACCACCCCCGGTGACCGCCACCCCGGCGCCGGCCTCCAACTCGGCCAACGTGGTCGTCACGATCACGGTGACCGGCAGGCCGTTGAGCTCCCCGAGACTCTTGGTGGACAACACGATCCGCCCGGCGGCCAGCAGCGCGTCATGACACCGCTGCGCCGCCGACCGGCGGTCGTTGGCGATCTGCTCGGCGCTGGGCCGCCCGGTCACACACGGTTGCGCGTCTTCGGGGTTGCACATGCCGGGGGCGGCCAGTTTGGCCAGGATCGCCTCGAACACCGCCCGGCACTCCGGGGTCAACGTCCCCGACAGGGTGCTCAACCCGTCGGCGCCCTGCCGGCCGATCACCGCGCCGCGGCGGCGCTGCCGATCCCCGTCGTCGACATCGCCGTCGGGATGCAACAGGGCCATCAGCAGCGCGGTGGCTTTGCGGTACTCCTCCGGGCCGAACTGCGACGCCATCCGGGCCAGATCTTTCTCGGCGGCCGCCCGGGTCTGCCGGTCGACGTCGGCCGGCAGATCCTTGAAGAAACTGCGGGTGATCCGCAGATGCTCGGCCCCGATCGCCCCGGCGGCCTGCGCGGCCGCGAAGGCCGGCAGCACCGGCTCCAACGGTTCCCCGGTCATCGCGGTCCGCGGCCCCAGCTCGGCCGCCTCAGACACCCGCCGGCTCGCCTCACCGGCACTGATCTGCAGCCGCCCGGCCAGCACCTTGCCCCAGGTGGTGGCCCCCAACTCACCCGGGCTCGCCTGGGTCTGCAACTGGTGAATGATCCGGTGATCGGCCACCGGGGCACGCCGGGCGATCACCTCCCGGCGCGCCAGCAGATCCATCAACTCGCGCGGGGTGAATCCGTCCAACGACGCCGACGCCAACACGTCGAACCCGGCCTCGATCGCCGCCAGCGCACCCAGCACGGTGTCCCGGTCAGCCAACGCGGACGAAGCCATAATCGAACACTAGTTCGAACGGCCGACAAAGTCCAGACCCGGCTTAGAGTCAGGCAGTCGCCGCTAGCGAGTCGAATCCGCCCGGTTCAGCAGCCGCCACGCCAGCCGCCAGCCGAGCAGCAGCAGGGCCGTGACGGTGGATGCCACCACGACGAAACTGACCGCGACGCCCTGCCCGGTGAGCGCGCGCAGCGCCATGCCGACCGCGACGGTCGCGATCCACACCGTCAGCCCGGTCGGGCTGAGCGCCGTCGGCCGCAACCATGCCCGCGACAGCAGCCACCCGGTGAGCGTGCCGGTCAAGAACGGCCAGGCGGTCCCGATCACGCCGGCGACGGTGACACCCTCGGCGTGGCTGCGCCGGCCGACGGCGCAGAACACCAGGACGGCCAGCACGTCGATCGCGGCGGCCGCTATTACCGTGCGAGGTCTCATGGAATTCATTGTCCCACCGAGTAATTCATCACATCGAACACCAGCGGGCTGACGCCGCTCAGGTCGCGGGCGGCGAAGCCGGGCTGGACCATGCCGGGCTGCCCGGCGAACAGCTTGTCCAACGCCGCGTCGCCGGCCAACCTCTGATCGAGCCGGAACGACGAGAGGGTGAACGGCAACCCGTTCGCCGCCAGCGGATCCGGCCCGTCGATCACGTGGAAGTGCAGGTGCGGCGCGGAGGTGTTGCCCGAATTGCCAAGTGCGGCAATCGATTGCCCACTCTTGAGGGCGTCGCCCGCCTTGACGGTCACACTGCCCGGTTTCAGGTGCGCGTACAGCGCGTAGTTGCCGTCGCCGAGATCCTGGACCACGTGGTTTCCGGTGTACTGGTCCAGCGGCAACCCGGTGGGCGACTTGGTGGGAACCTGCTCGGGCTGATCGTCGACGACCGACACCACCTTGCCGTCGCCCACGGCGTGCACCGTGGCGCCGAAGTACGGGTAGCTCTCCAGTTTGGTGGGATCGCCGGTGAACAACCGGAAGTCGTCGCTCAGCTCGACGTAGTCGATAGCGAATCGCTCAGAGACGTAAAGCTTTCCGTTGATCGGGTTGGCCGCCATGCGGTGTGCCGTCATGTCGCAGCACCCGTTGGCATTCAGCCAGTTCGGTCCATTCAGGGGTGGCGCGATCGATACCGGTTTGCGGTCGGAGACCCGGACGGGTGCGACGGCCTGGGTGACGTCGGCGCCGATCAGCCCGGGCACCGGTTTGGCCACCGTCAGCGCGACGGAGTGGCTGATGTCGGTGGGCACCTGCGAACCGCCGTCGACGGCGACGTCGAGCCACACGATCGCGCTCTGGCCGGGGCCGATCACATTGGTGGCGGTGGCCGGGTTGCCCAGCACTCGGGTCCAGTACTTCAGGTTGTCTCCGGACAGGGTGAGCAGTTTGCGGTCCCCGGCGGCCACCGTCAGCGAGCGCAGGGTGGCGTTGCCGCCCAGGGTGTTGGTCAGCATCAGTTCGTAGGCCAGGTGGGTTCGTCCGTCGGTGGCCGGCACGGCCACCGGGTCCGCCAACGCCGACCCGATCAGTGGCGTCGCGGCCGGCGGTGGTCCCGGGGCGGTCGACGGCGACGGCGTCGACCCCGACGAACAGCCCACCAGCGCTACGGCGGCGACGAGCCCGGCGAGGATCTTCGGCAGGCGGTGCGGTGTGCGGATCGACATTCGCCGATCCAATCATGCCGGGGTGGGACGGTCCGGGGTGTCGGGTCCGGGCGGCTCCTCGAGCAGGTCCGGGTCGAACTGGTTGTTGGCGCGGAACATGAAGAAGAAGATCACCCAGCCGATCGCGGCGATGAAGATCCAGCTGACCAGCCGGTAGATCAGCATCGCCGAAATCGCGCCGGGCAGCGTCATGCCGCTGGAGACCAGCCCCGGCACGAGGACGGCCTCCACCACCAGAAGTCCGCCCGGCATCAACGGGATGGATCCCATCGCGCGGGCCGCCGCATAGGCCACGGTGAGCCCGGCCAGCGAGGGCCGGCCCCCGGCGGCATATGCCGCGAATGCCAGGCAGGCCACGTCGGCGACCCAGTTGAACAGCGACCAGCCGAAGGCCGAGCCCAGTTGCCGGCGGGTCAGACTCACCGACTCGAGCTGGGTCAGGATCTTTCGCCAGCCGTCCAGCCAGGTGTCGGCGGGCCTGCCGCGCACCTGGTTGACCCAGGCCAGCACCCGCACCCCGATGCCGTCGAGCAGATCGGGCCGCGACGCCACCGCCTGCGCGAGCAGCAACAGCAGGATGAAACCGCCGATGGTGAACAGCAGCGAGAAGGGATTGTTCTTGGCACCGAGCAGGAACGCGCCGCCCAGGCCGAGCAGGGCCAGACCCACCACCTGCAACGCGCCGGACATCACCAGCTGCCAGGACGCCACCAGGGGCGAGGCGCCCCAGATGCGCTGCTGCCGGTACATGAACGTGGCCGACAGCACCGGCCCGCCGGGCAGTGTGGTGCTCAGTGCGTTGCCGGCATAGAAGGCGGCTTCGGAGCGCCACTGGTGGACCGGGACGCCCGCGGAACGCAGCAGTTTGCGCTGAATCTGCGCGAAGCTGTGCATCGACATCATCGCGGCGGCGATCGAGGCCAGCACCCACCACCCGTTCGCGGCCAGGACGCTGCGCCAGGCCTTCGCCAGTTGATCCCACACCAGAGTCGCCTCGACCGCGAGGACGATGACGACGACGGCCAGCGCCGCCCAGCGCAGCCACCGGTATCGGCCGCGGACGGTCGTCGTCCGTGGCGTGGCGGCACCCCCGGCCTGCGCGTCGTGGGACATCGGGATTCAGGGTAACGGCCGGTCACCGCGGTGTTGAGGACACGCTCGCGGCGAGCCACGCGGTCGGGACCGGAACGTTACTCTTGCGCTATGCCATCGCGTCCCGTCGCCGCGGACGAGTCGGTCAGTCCGCTGGTACGCAAGGCGGCGGCCTGGGCGTGGCGATTACTGGTGTTGCTGGCCGCCGTCGTCGCGGTGCTCTGGGTCGCGGCGAAGCTCGAGCTGATCCTGGTGCCCGTCGCCCTGGCGACGATCCTCGCCGCGCTCCTGCTTCCGGCGGTGGACTGGCTCGACAGTCGCGGCGCGCCGCGCGGTGGCGCCGTCGCACTGGTTCTGCTCAGCAGTTTCGCGATCCTCGGCGGCATCCTGACCTTCGTCGTCAGCCAGTTCATCACCGGCTTGCCCGGGCTGACCGATCAGGTCACCCACAGCGTCGACTCGCTGCGGAACTGGCTGATCAACGGGCCGGCCCACCTGAGCAAGGAACAGATCGACCACGCCGGTGATTCGGTCATCACGGCGATGCAGAACAACCAGGCGAAGTTGACCAGCGGGGCGTTGTCGACCGCGGCCACCGTCACCGAGATCGTCACCGGCGCGCTGCTGGTGTTCTTCACCCTGATCTTCTTCCTGCACGGCGGACGGAACATCTGGGCGTTCGTCATCAGGATCGTTCCGGCCGATATGCGTGACCGCGTGCACGACGCCGGGTCGGCGGGGTTCCACTCATTGATCGGCTATGTCCGGGCGACGTTCGTGGTCGCCCTCGTCGACGCGGTGGGGATCGGGGCCGGCCTGGCGATCATGGGCGTGCCGCTGGCGCTGCCGCTGGCTTCGCTGGTGTTCCTGGGCGCGTTCATCCCGCTCGTCGGCGCCGTCGTGTCCGGGTTTCTCGCGGTGGTGGTGGCACTGCTGACGAAGGGTTTCATCTACGCCCTGATCACGTTCGGGTTGATCATCGCGGTGCAGCAGATCGAGGCGCACGTGCTGCAGCCGCTGGTGATGGGCCGTGCGGTGTCGATCCATCCGCTGGCCGTGGTGCTCGGTATCGCCGCCGGCGGTGTCCTCGCGGGGATCGTCGGCGCGTTGCTGGCGGTCCCGTTGATCGCCTTCCTCAACAGCGCGGTCCGCGTGCTGACGGCCGTGAACCCGGCGGCCGAGGAAGCGGTGCTGGAGGAAGCCGACGGCCCAGTCATCGAGGCGACGGCCGACCAGCCGGAGTAGCCGCTGGGCGGCCGGTCAGAGGCGGCCCTCGCGACGGAGCAGATCCTGGGCGCTGACACTGTCGTTGCCGCGTTGCGGTCGGCCGGAATGCTCCGGCTGGTTCTCGCCACGGGCGTTGACCCGCTCGGTGGCGGCCTGAGAGTCGTTGGTATCGCTTGCCGTTTTCGACACCGGGATCGCGCGCGTGGCGGCATCCTCGCTTTCGGAGGCGGGGGTGTAGGTGTAGGTGGCGTGCTGGACCGGGATGGCCGTGGTGGCCTCGCTGTCGATGTCGGCAGCCGCGGGGCGAAGGGCTTCCGTCCGCTCGTTCGAAACCGAATACTGTTGTGGCGCAGCACCTTCCGACGTCTGTCGGAGATCGCCCAGCCATGTCTCGATCTGTCGTTCGCCGGCCGGTGGGACCGGAGCCGCGGTCTGGCGCTGGGTCACCGCGTTGGCCGCGCTGCTCACCGCCGACCGCACGGCGTTGCGTGCGGACGCGAAACGGGTTGTCGGGGCTTCGCTTTCGACGGCGCCGCGCTGCGGGCCGGGTGTCAGCCGCACCGTGCTCTCGTCGGCGACGGACGCGGCGGGCGGGGCCGGCCGCGGCGCCGGGGCACCTTCGGGTTCGGCATGGGTCGGATCGTGTGGCGGCAACCGGCGGGCCACCGGGGCGCCCGCCCCGACCAGGGCGGGTTCCTCGGCCGTCGCCACCGGACGCTTCTTCTCGTCGGGCAACTCCACCTCGCCGAGCCCGATCATGTTCTGCAGCCGCTTCATCCAGCGTGGGGCCCACCAGCAGTCGTCGCCGAGCATCTTCATGACGGCCGGCACCAGGAACATCCGGATCACCGTGGCGTCCAGCAGCAGCGCGATCAGCAGGCCGAACGCCAGATACTTCATCACCACCAGGTCGGAGAACGCGAACGAGCCTGCCACCACGGCCAGCACCAGGGCGGCGCCCGTGATCAGCCGGCCGGTGGTCGCGGTTCCGATGCGGACCGCCTCCTGGGTGGACATCCCGCGTTCCCGGGCTTCCACCATGCGGGACACCAGGAACACCTCGTAGTCGGTGGACAGGCCCCAGATGACCGCGATGATCAGACCGATCATCGGTGCCAGCAACGGCTGCGGGGTGTAGTTGAACAGCCCGGAGCCGTGGCCGCCCTCGACGAACATCCACGTCAGGATGCCCAGCGTGGAGCCCACCGTCAGGGCGCTCATCAACGCCGCCTTGATCGGCAGCACCAGTGACCCGAACGCCAGGAACATCAGGATGGTCGTGGTGATCACCAGGATGAGCACCATCAGCGGCAGCTTGTTGAACAGACTGTGGATGCTGTCCTGCGCCAGGGCGCTCGTTCCGCCAACGAGCAGCTGGGTGCCGTGAGGTGCCTGTAGCGCCCGCAGTTCGTCGATCTTCTTGGGTGCGTCGTCCTTGTTGACCAGACCGTTCGACAGCACACGCACCGACGGATCCTTGGATGCGCCCTCTTGAACGGAGCGTTCTCGCCACATCGTCGACGGATCCTCGGCGCCTTCGAATCCCGATATCGCCCCGGCCTTGGCGCGGATCTCGTCGAGTTGGCCGTCGGTCACCGGCTTGCCGTCCGTGGATCGGATCACCATTGTGAGCGGTTCGGTGCGGAAGCCATGAAACAGGTTGTCGAACTGTTCCTGCGCTACCCGGACATGGTTGTCCGGCGGCAGGTACTTCTCGCTCAAACCGCCCAGCGCGAGATTGCCGATCGGAATGACCAGCAGGATCATCCCTATCAGGATCGGTGTCGCGAAGGCGATGGGTCGTTTCATCACCTGGTTGACGAGCCGTCCCCAGAAGCCGTTCTCGATCTCGGCGCGGGTCTTGGTCCGCTGGGTCTTCTCGGCGAACCAGTCGATGATCTTGCGGGAGAACGGCCAGTTGGCCAGGAACGGCACCCGCAGCAGCGTGCGCACCCCAAGTGCGTCGACGTTGGCGCCCAGGACGCCCAGGGTCGCGGGCAACACCGTGATCGAGAGGAATGCCGCGAGCAGCACCGACGCGATGATCGCGTAGGTGATCGACTTCAGGAAGCCCAGTGGGATGAGCAGCAACGGCAGCGATGAGGCGACGATGATCACCGCGGAGAAGGCGACGGTGCGACCGGACGTCATCACCGCCCGCCGTACCGCGGCCTCGGTGTCGTATCCCTCGGCGAGCTCCTCCCGGAACCTGCTCACGATGAACAGGCCGTAGTCGACCGCGATGCCGAAGCCCATCATGGTGACCACGGGCTGGGCGAAGAAGTGCACCGGCCCGAACTCGGCGGTGAAGCGCAGGATCCCCAGCGCGCCGCCGATGGTCAGGCCGCCGATGATCGCCGGCAGGGCGGCGGCGATGACACCGCCGAACACAAAGAACAGCACGATGGCGACCAGCGGGATGATCGCGAGCTCGGCGCGCTTCTGGTCGGTGCCGATCGTTCCGGTGAGCTCGCTGGCCAGCGGATTCAGCCCGGCAAGCTGGATGTCGCCGCCGTTGATCTTCTGCAGGTCGGGTTCGACGGTCTGGTAGTTCCTGAGGATGGTGTCGTCGTCGTCTCCCTTGAGCGGGATGCTGACGAAGGTGTGGCGCTGGTCCTCGGTCTTCATATTGGCCACGGACGGGTTGTCCGGCGCCTTGAGCCAGCCGATCCAGTTGACGATCTGGTCCGGGTGATCCTTGACCACCTGGTCCAGCTCCCCGGTGACCTTGGTCTGCCAGGCCTTGTCGGTGACCTTCTGATCGCCCGGCGGCGTCAGGATGGCGACCACATGGCTGGTGCGGTCACGCCCGTACACCTCGTCGGCCATGACGGAAGCCCGTACCGACTCACTGCTGTCGTCGTAGAAACCGCTCTGGGTGACGTGCTGCCCGAGCGAGCTGCCGTACACGCCGCCACCCAGGCACAGCGCCACCATCACGCCGATCACGATGTACCGGTAGCGATATACCATGCGTCCCCACCAGGCGAACACGTAGGCTCCTAACGCTCTTCAAGTTCTCTTCGGGGCCCACCGCCTCGGGGCGCGGGCTCGTTCGTCATGTCAAGTTCGTGATGTCAGCAGGGAGGACAGCGGCCGGAACGGCTGCAGCCAGGCCCCCTGCTCCGGCAGCGAATCCAGGCCGATGCGCGGGAGCGGCTCCCGGAACACGCCCGGAATGTCTTCCAGGTCGACGAACTCCAAGCTATCCGACGCTAGCGCCCAGCTGGCATGTTCGCGAAATCCGAGTACGGCCACCGGGGTGCCGTCGTCCCGGGCGATTTCCTCCAGGGGCTGCCGGAACGCCTGACCGTCGGCGGATGCCACCAGCAGTGCCGCCAGACCCTCCCGGCGGCGCAACGCGATGTGGGCGAGCATATCGCTGTCCACGTCGCTGTCGTCGTCCACCTTGGGTTTGGCGAACACCGCGAATCCCACGTTACGCAGCGCCTCGACCCAGGGTCGCACCACGTCGGCGCTGCCCGGAGCGATGTTGGTGAACACCGTGGCCTCGGGTTCGATCGCCGGCGGCGTGCCGACTGCGAACGACGTCGCGGCGATCTCGGCGGTGCGGCCGAGCAGCCAGCGGCCCAGCGCGTCGAAGCGCGGCCGGTGTGCCGCGGTGGGCCGGCCGCCGAGGATCGAGCCCAAACCCATGTCCAGGTTGGGGGCGTCCCACACCAGCAGCACCCGCCGGACTTCGGGCGCCGCGGTCTCCGACGGTGGTTCCGGCGATTCGGGGACCGGTGCGATGTCGGTCACGCTCTCGATCAGGCTCACCGGCGCTCCCAGACCAGTTCGGCGATGGCACTGCCCACGGTGTGCGCCTTGCCCTCGTACTTGGTGACCGGCCGCCGCACCGAAATGGGCAGCCCGTCGCCCGGCGTCACCCGCCGAAGTCGGGGTTCGGCGTCGCCCACCTCGGCGATCTGCTCGGCATAGTCGGCATGGTCCGTGGCGGCGTGCAGGACGCCGCCGGGCCGCAGCCGGTCGGCGATCAGCGCGACGGTCTCGGGCTGGAGCAGCCTGCGCTTGTGGTGCCGCGCCTTCGGCCACGGGTCCGGGAAGAACACCCGGACCCCGGTCAGCGAGCCGGGCCCGAACATGTGCTCGAGGACGTCGACGCCGTCGCCGCGGACCAGGCGGATGTTGGTGACGCCTGACCGGTCGATCGCCGAGAGCAGTTGCGCCAGGCCGCGGCGGTAGACCTCCACGGCGACGACATCCACATCGGGTTCGGCCTGCGCCATCGCCAGCGTCGACGTCCCGGTGCCGGAACCGATCTCCAGGACGACCGGTGCCGTGCGCCCGAACCAGGCGGTGGTGTCCAGCCGGCCGGCCGGTGTGTCGCCCGAGCGGGCCTCGGTGCCCAGCTGCGGCCAGAGTCGCTCCCAGGTCCGCTGCTGGGCATCGCTGAGGGCCGAGCGGCGGGACCGGAAGCTGGTGACGCGTCTCGGAAATTCGCCGTGCGCGGCGTCCGCCGCGGGTGCGTTGCCGGCTGTGGATTCCGGCGATTCGACGGCGAATTCCGTCGAGTCGGCCCCACAGTGCGCACGCATCCCCCCATCGTCCCGCATGATCGCGACGAGTCCCGCATCGTGGTGCAGATTGATACCCAACAGTTGCCTATGACCGCCGCGTCCGGGTTATCCACAGGAGATCCGCGGCGGTATACGGCGGATCCCGGTCACTGTCAGCATGACGTCACATGGACGCCCAGCTGGCCTGCACAGAATTCGCCGGCGCCCTCGCCGGCTTGCCCTGTGCCGGTGCGACATTTCGGTTGGCCGCGCACGCCCGGCGCCTGACCGCGGGGGTGACGCTGTCGGTGAGCGGCCGCCCCGGCGTCGGGGTGAGCACCGTCGTCCGCGCCCTGACGCTGGCGGGTTTCGTGGTGCCGGGGAACGACGGTGATCCGGGCGACGTGCGGCTGCGGGTGATCGCCGAGGTCGCCAAGCCGGAAGACCACGCGGCGCTGCGCGCGGCGGAGGGCCCTGCGTTGGTCGTGTTCGCCAAGGCCGATCTGTGCGGGTTCGACGGCGACGGCCCGCTGGCCAACGCACGGCTGCGGTGCGCCGAGCTGGGCGCGCGGACCGGGGTCAGCACCCGACCGTTGATCGGGCCACTGGCCGTCGCGGGTCTGGACCCGGCCGTGCTCGACGACGCGATGCTGGCCGGGCTGCGCACGCTGGTTTCGGTGCCGGCGGATCTGAGTTCGGTCGACGCGTTCGTCTCCGGCCCGCACGACATCCCCGTGGACGTCCGGGCCCGGCTGCTGGAACGCCTGGACCTGTTCGGGATCGCCCGGGCGGTGCTCGAACTGCGCGCTGAGCCGCAGCCCGACGCCGCGGCCCTGCGCCGTGCGTTGCGGGCCGCCAGCGGCATCGACGCGGTGTGCCGGGACCTCGAGCTGATGGTCGCCGAGGCCCGGTACCGGCGGCTGCTCATGGTGGTCGCCGATCTCGAGGCGATGGCCGGCGTGGACGCGGCCGTCGCGGTGCTGCTGGACGACGAACGGACCGTGACGGCGCGGATGGCGGCCGCGACGGCCGTCCTGCAGACCGCCGGCATGTCGGTCGGCGCGCCCGGGCTGTCCGAGGCGCTGCGCTGGCAGACCTACGGCGAGGGTCCGGTGACCGCGCTGCACCGGGCGTGCGCGGCGGAACTGACCCGCGGCTCGCTGCGAATGGTGGCGCTGCGGTGACTGGCGGCCTGCGTCGCGTCGTCCTGGTGTGCGGTCCGCCGCTCGCTGGGGTGACCGCCGTGGCCGACGCACTGCGCGCCGGACTCACGACCGATCCGGCCGCCGCGTATTCCGTCGTCGAGCCCGTCGATCTGCGGCCCGGGGATTCCCCGGCGATGGTGGTGTTCGTGGTCTCGGCGGCCGCGCCGCCGGCCGCGTCGGACCGCGCGGTACTCGACGACCTGCTCGACGCGGTGGCGGGGCCGTCCGAGCAGGTGATCGGTGCGGTGTCGAAGACCGACGTCCACCGCGGCTGGCGCGGTGTCGTCGACGCCAACCGGGACCGGTACCCGGCGCTGGCCTGGGTGGGTGTGGCGGCCGCCCCGGTTTTGGGCGAGCCGCGGATCGGGCCACTGGTCGAGCTGCTCTCCACGCGCCTGTCGAATGTGCTGCCGGACAACGGCTTTCAGGTAGCGCGCCGACCGCCCGAAGGCGCGCGGAAGCAGGACATCGAACGCGCCGCGCTGCTGCGCAGCCGCACCCAGCAGGCGCGGGTTCAGTTGGGCGCCCTGGCCCGGCGGCGGTGTGCGGCGGTCCGCGCCGATCTCACCGACGCGGCCGCGACGCTGACCCGTCGCACCCGCCCGGGGTTTACCGAACGGGTGCGGGCGCGCCTGGAACACGCGGCCGGCGAGGTCGACGACGCGGTGACCGAGCACCTGGCGGTCGTGGCCGCCGAGCTCGGCCTGCCCGACGAGGTGTCCCCGCGGTCGATCGAGCTGCCGCGCCCTGCCGATCCGGCCGTGGCGTCGGGTGGTCTCGAATCCCGTCTGATGATGTTGCTGGGCGCGGGCTTCGGGCTCGGGGTGGCGCTGACGCTGGGCCGGATGGTCGCCGAACTCGCGCCGGGCTACGCGGCGGGTGCCGCGATTCCCGGCCTCCTCGCCGGGGCGGCGCTGACGGCGTGGGTGGTCGCCGCCCGGCGGCTGCTCGCCGAGCGGATCGCGATGCAACGCTGGGCGGCGGAGGCCGTCGACACGTTGCGCGGCGCGGCCGACGAGATCGTGGCGCTGCGGATCGTGACCGTCGAGCGGCTCTGGAGTACCGCGCTGCCGCGGTCCGGCCCGTCGGGGCTGCCGTCCGAATCCATGCGCCTACGCATGTGAGAGCATCTGAATCGTTCTTGTGAGTTAACGGACATGCACTCGACTAACGGTGTCATCGTCACCCGCGATAACCTCTTACCAGGCACAACTGGGGGCTAAGGTTTCACCTTCGTGGGAGTACTCCCAAATTGAATTGGGTAGGAGATTGTCATGACCGCAGCGACCATTCCGGGTCTGGATACCGCACCGACCAAACACAAGGGTCTGCTGGCCTGGGTCGCCGAGGTCGCCGAGCTGACCCAGCCCGACCGCGTGGTGTTCGCTGACGGCTCCGAGGAGGAGCACGAGCGGCTGTGTGCCCATCTCGTCGAGGCCGGCACCTTCCAAAAGCTCAACAGCCACAAGCAGCCCAACTCCTACCTGGCGCTGTCCGATCCGTCCGACGTGGCCCGCGTCGAGTCCCGGACCTTCATCTGCTCGGAGCGCGAGATCGACGCCGGTCCCACCAACAATTGGATGGCCCCCGACGAGATGCGCGCCATCATGACCGACCTGTACCGCGGCTGCATGCGTGGCCGCACCATGTACGTCGTCCCGTTCTGCATGGGGCCGCTGGACGCCGAAGACCCCAAGCTCGGCGTCGAGATCACCGACTCGGAGTACGTCGTCGTCTCGATGGGCACCATGACCCGGATGGGCCGGGCCGCGCTGGACAAGCTGGGCACCGACGGCTTCTTCGTCAAGGCGCTGCACTCGATCGGCGCGCCCCTGGAACCCGGCCAAGCCGACGTCCCGTGGCCGTGCAACGACACCAAATACATCACCCACTTCCCCGAGACCCGCGAGATCTGGAGCTACGGCTCGGGTTACGGCGGCAACGCGCTGCTGGGCAAGAAGTGCTACTCGCTGCGGATCGCCTCGGCGATGGCCCGCGACGAGGGCTGGCTGGCCGAGCACATGCTGATCCTCAAGCTGATCAGCCCGGAGAACAAGGCCTACTACGTGGCCGCGGCGTTCCCGTCGGCGTGCGGTAAGACCAACCTCGCGATGCTGCAGCCCACCCTGGAGGGCTGGCGCGCCGAGACCGTCGGCGACGACATCGCCTGGATGCGGTTCGGCAAGGACGGCCGGCTGTACGCCACCAACCCGGAGTTCGGGTTCTTCGGGGTGGCGCCGGGCACCAACTGGGACTCCAACCCGAACGCGATGAAGACGATCGCCAAGGGCAACACGGTGTTCACCAACGTCGCCAAGACCGACGACGGCGACGTGTGGTGGGAGGGCCTGGAGGGTGAGCCCGACCACCTGATCGACTGGAAGGGCAACGACTGGGTCCTCCGTGAGACGGAAACCAAAGCGGCGCATCCGAATTCGCGCTACTGCACCCCGATCTCGCAGTGCCCGACGCTGGCGCCGGAGTGGGACGACCCGCAGGGTGTCCCGATCTCGGCGATCCTGTTCGGCGGTCGCCGCAAGACCACCGTCCCGCTGGTGAGCGAGGCCACCGACTGGCAGCACGGCGTCTTCATCGGGTCCACCATCGGTTCCGAGCAGACCGCCGCCGCCGAGGGCAAGGTCGGCACCGTGCGCCGGGACCCGATGGCCATGCTGCCGTTCCTCGGCTACAACGTCGGCGACTACTTCCAGCACTGGATCGACATCGGCAAGAACGCCGACGAGTCGAAGCTGCCGAAGATCTTCCTGGTCAACTGGTTCCGGCGCGGCGACGACGGCCGGTTCCTGTGGCCCGGCTTCGGTGAGAACAGCCGCGTGCTGAAGTGGATCGTCGGGCGCATCGAAGGAACCGCCAGCGGCGAAAGCACCCCGATCGGCGTGGTGCCGACGGCCGACGACATCGACCTGACCGGCATGGACATCGACCGGGCCGACGTCGAAGCCGCACTGGCGGTCAACCCCGACGAATGGCGCGAGGAACTGCCGCAGATGGCGGAGTGGTTCGAGTTCGTCGGTGAGAAGCTGCCCACCGGAATCAAGGACGAGTTCGACGCGCTGAAGCACCGCCTGGAGGGGTAGTTCTCTCCGCGCTGACATTCCCGGCTACGCGGGTTGGTGCGGCACCCTGGACGCAAGCCATTCCCGCACCGCGGGACCGAGCCACCGCTGCAGATGCCGACGCAATTGGGCGGGGGTGCGGGCGGGCTCGCCAGGGTTGGTCAGGAACGACTGCACGATGCGCAATGCCCATTCCACGAGCTCGTCGAGGCCGGCCGGTTCGGGGCTGACCTGTGTCCAGTCGATGGCGGTGTTCTCCAGCAGCATCGCCCGGCCGATGTCGCGGGCGGCGTCGGAGGTGACGCTGCGCAGCAGGGTATGGGACGGCTCGTCGAGCAGCAGCTGCAGATAGGGCTCGTGCGGCACCGCGGTCACCGTCTGCACCACACCTTCGATGATCGCGTCGGTGACGTCGTCGAAGGACCGCAATTTCTGGCCGAGGCGCTCGAGGAAGCGTCGGGTGCCCTCCTCCGCGGCGGCGTGGAGCAGCGCAGTGGTGCTCGGGAAGTACCGGTAGACGGTGGCCCTGCTGACCCCGAGTTCGTTGGCCACGTGCGCGATGCTGGTCTGCGCGCCGGCCTCGGCCACGCACCGGTGCGTGGCGGCCAGGATGCGCGTCACCGCCTCGTCGTCGGAGGTCGGCGGTTCGCCCTGCCAACCGTGGGTGCGCATGCCAGCGACTCTAGCGCCGCAACGCTTTACAGCGGCGATACACATCTGTTAGGACTGTATTGTCGAAGTTTCGGTACGGGCGGCGGCCGGAAGCAGGGAGACACGATGACCGACTTGCAGATCCGGCGGATCCGTTTCGACTTCGACGATGCGGTGCCGTTCAACTGGAATCCGGCCAACCCGGCTTTCTCGACCTACATGAACATGGTGTCGATCATGGCGATCTGCTTCGAGAAGATGATCGTCGCCGCGGTACGGGAAGCTATGCCGCTCATCACCGATCCGGAAGTGGCCGAGGAGGCGGAAGCATTCCTTCGGCAGGAGGCACAGCACGCCAACTCCCACCGACAGCATGTGCGCGCACTCGTCCGCTCGTACCCAGGACTACAGGAGACGTTCGACGCATCCAACGCGGCCTACGACCGGGTCACCGGAACCACGCCGCTGGCCTACCGGTTGGCCTACATCGCTGACCTGGAAGCCACGTTCACGCCGTTCTTCAAGATGCTGCTCGACTACGAGGACACACTGTTCCGGACCGGCGACGACCGGGTGGCGTCACTGTTCGTGTGGCACTTCGTCGAAGAGGTGGAACATCGCAGCTCGGCGCTCATCGTCTACGACGCGGTAGTGGGCAGCAAGAGCTACCGGATGCGAGTGCTGCCCAAGGTGGTCAAGCATCTGACCGAGGTCAGCACGTTGATCATGGACGGCATCAACGAGCATGTGCCGATGTCGGAGCGGGCGATCGACGTCAACACCATCAAACCACTCAACGGCCTGATCGACGCGGTGCGCAGCCGACTGACCCGGCAGCCACGGGTGCCGGCCGCATTCCACGCGATCCCGTGGAAACGCAAGGTCCACACGGCATCTCGGGTGCTGCTGAGCCAGACCCCGCTGCACGACCCCGCGCATGAACCGACACCGGAGTTCGCCGACCGGTGGTTCGCGCGTTTCGACCGCGGCGACGACGTCGCCCACTGGTACGCAGGTACCGGGTAGTCAACGCGCGTCTCGGCTGTGAAAGGCGCTGCCAGCTCGACACAACCGGGACGGAACAAATTGTTCGGTGGGCGATCGGAGGCGCATATTCCGCCGCCGCGGGCGGCACTATTCGTAGTGATACCTGGCCTGCAGAATCTGCAGTTCGTCATCGACCACGCGGTAGACGAGGCGGTGCTCTTCGGTGATTCGTCGTGACCACGCGCCGGCGAG
>CAZTAA010000094.1:0-15856 GCA_964611465.1 uncultured Mycobacterium sp.
GTGGACGGGGTGCACATCACCTTGTAGCCGACGCCGGCCGCCTCGACGACCGCATGGTCCAGGGCGATCTCGAGCACCTCACCGCGCACCGAGGCGATCATGCGCGCGCCGCCCGCAGCGTCGCCTGATACTTCCGGCGCTGTTCGGCGGCCATCGCCTCGGCCGCGGCCATCCGGGCGATCATGGGCGCCCGCCAGCAGTGGCAGATCGCCAACGCCAGCGCGTCGGCGGCATCGGCCGGCGTCGGTTTAGCCTGCAGCGCAAGGATTTTCGTGACCATGGTGGTGACCTGAGCCTTGTCGGCCCGGCCGTTGCCGGTGACCGCGGCCTTGACCTCGCTCGGCGTGTGGAAGTGGACGTCGATGTCCCGGCGCGCGGCGGCCAGCGCGATCACCCCACCGGCCTGCGCGGTGCCCATCGCGGTGTTGGCGTTCTGGTTGGAGAACACCCGCTCGATCGCGATGACGTCCGGCAGATGGGTGTCCATCCAATGTTCGACGGTATCGCTGATGGTCAGCAGCCGCTTGGCCAGCGGTTCGTCGGCCGGCGTGCGGACCACGTCGACGTCCAGGGCGATGACGTGCCGGCCCCGGCCGCTTTCAATGACGGACAGCCCGCAGCGCGTCAACCCCGGGTCGACTCCCATCACGCGCACGCGCCACCCTTTCGTCAGAACATGTGTTCGACAGAATATCGCGGCGGTCCGACGGACCGCGGTAGAGACACACCACTACTATCCCGACATGGCGTTCACCGGGCCGCGCGAGGACCGCGAAACCATCCGCGAACTGCTGGCCACCTATGCCGACGCGGTGACCCGGCAGGATCTCGAAGGTTACCTGGACTGCTGGGCCGACGACGCCCGACGGACCGGGCCCGGCGGCGACTGCCACGGCAAGGACGAGTTGCGCGCGCAATGGCGCGGTGTCTTCGAGACCGTCGAGCTGATGGTGTTCTTCTCCCAACCGGGCGCTATCGAGGTCATGGGCGATCGGGCCCGGGTGCGGTCGCACTGCCTGGAGTTCATCCGGCTGACGGATGGCACCGCCCGGCGGGTGATCGGCGAGTACAACGACATCGCGGTGCGCGCCGATGGTCGGTGGCTGTTCGCCGAGCGCAACTACCGGGTGGTGCTGGCCACCTGATCGGCGAGCGCGCGGTTTAGGGGCCGGATTCAAAGTCCATTCACTTCAAGCTCCATCTACTAGGTTCAGGTACGCACGAGCCGGTGCAGGTACCGACGCGAAGGGCCGCAACGCATGTCCGACTTTCCGTACGCCGAACGTTTTCCGGTCAACCGCGGACTGCCCGAAAAGGGCCGCCCGCGAGACGAAGTGCTCGCCGAGCTGCAAGCGATGGCCGCTGCGGAGGATCCCACCTGGGAGACGGGCCGGGTCTCGGGCACCATGTACTGCGGCGACCACGATCACTACCGTTTCCTCGACGAGGCATTCGGCCTGTTCGCCCACGTCAATGTCCTGCAACGCGATATCTGCCCGAGCGCAACAAAATTCGAGGGCGAGGTGATCGCGATGGCGCTCGACATGATGCACGCCGGGGCGGTCACGGACACCGAACCGGCGGGCATGATCACCACCGGCGGCACCGGCAGCATCCTGCACGCACTACTGGCCTACCGCGACCACGCCCGCCGCCACCGCGGCATCACCAAGCCGAATTTCATCAAGCCGGAAACCGGCCACCCCGCGTTCGACAAGGGCTGTCATCTGTTCGGCATCGAACTGCGAAAAGCACCGATCGACCCGGTCAGCACACTCGTCGACGTCGAGTGGGTGGCCGAGAACATCGACGAGAACACCATCGCCATCATGGGCTCGGCGCCCAACTACGGCTACGGCACCATCGACCCGATCCCGGAACTCGGCCAGCTGGCCCTGGACCGCGGGGTGGGCCTGCACGTCGACGGCTGCCTGGGCGGGTTCCTGCTGCCGTTCGGCTCCGAATTGGGTTACGAAATACCACTTTTCGACTTCCGCGTGCCCGGCGTCACCAGCATCTCCGTCGACAACCACAAGTACGGCTATGCGTTGAAGGGCGCGTCCACCTTGCTGTTCCGGGACAAGGCCTACCGCAACGCGCAGTACTTCTACCTATTGGACTGGACCGGCGGCAAGTACATGTCACCGGGCATCGAGGGATCCCGCTCCGGCGGTCTGATCGCCGCCGCCTGGGCTTCGATGGTGCAGCTGGGCCGGGAGGGCTACCGCAACTACGCCAAGGCCATCTTCGAAACCGCCTTCGCCATGCAGGACGCGGTGCGCAGCCATCCCGAGCTGACGATCATCGGCAACCCGACATTCTGCTTCAGCTTCCGCTCCGACGAGTTCGACATCTATCACGTGGCCGACGCTCTGAAACCGAAGGGCTGGCGCTTCAACGGGCAGCAGTATCCCAACGCCATCCACATGGCCGTCACCCGTCCGCAGACCCAGCCCGGCGTGGTGGCCGCCTTCGCCGCGGACCTCGACGACGCCGTCGAGTACGCCAAGAAGAAAACCGCCGCCGGGGAGCCGGCCGTCAGCGCGGCGATCTACGGAGGCATCCCCGGGGGCCTCACCACCGAGGGGGCTCAGTTCATCGAGGCGATGATGGAGCAGATGCTGGACACCCAGCAGTCGGTGCCGCCGGTTTCATGAACCGGGCCGAGCGGTTCATCCTGGCCGTCGACCTGGGTACCGGTGGTCCGAAGGTCGGGTTCGTCTCGCTTGACGGTCACGTCGTCTGGTCCGATCACGTCGCCGTGCAGACGGTTTACGGCGAGGGCGGTGCGGCGACCCAGGACGCCGAGGCGTGGTGGACGATCATCGTGGACGCGACCCGCCGCGGCCTGGCCGCAAGCGGAGTGACGGGCGAGCAGGTGGTGGGCGTCTCGGTCACCGGACAGTGGGCAAGCACGGTTCCCGTCGACGCCGGCGGCCGGCCGACCGGCCCGTGTGTGATGTGGATGGACCACCGCGGCGCGCCCTACAGCGCCAAGGCGTTCGGCGGGCCGGTGCAGGGCTACCGGGCGCGGGCACTGGCCACCTGGATCCGCCGCACCGGCGGAATGCCCACCCCCAGTGGCGATGACGGCGTCGGGCACATCCTGTACCTGCAGCACGACGAGCCGGCGATCAACGCCGCGACCCGCTGGTTCCTGGAGCCGGTCGACTACCTGAGCATGCGGTTCACCGGCCGGGCCGCGGCATCCCGCGCCTCGATGGCGGGCATGTGGCTGACCGATAACCGCGACCTCACGGTGCTCGACTACGACGACACGTTGGTGCGGCTGGCCGGGATCGACCGTGCGAAGCTGCCGCCGTTGGTGCCGACGGGCTCGATCATCGCTCGCGTGGCGCCCGCGGTGGCCGCCGAGCTCGGCATCTCCCCCGAGGCGCAGGTGGTCACCGGCACGCCCGACCTGCACAGCGCGGCAGTGGGTTCCGGCGCGATACGCGAGCGCGAACTGCACATGACGATCAGCACCACGTCGTGGATCAGCTGCCCGATGTCGCGCAAGAAGACCGACGTGTTCCACCAGATGGCCACCGTGCCGGGTCTCGACTCGTCGAGTTACCTGTTGATCAACAACCAGGACACCGCCGGGCGCAGCCTGGAGTGGTTGCGGGACAACATCTTCGACCGGCCCGCCCCCGACTATGAAGCCCTGACCGCGCTCGCGGCCGCGGTGCCCTCCGGCTCGAACGGGATCATCTTCACCCCGTGGCTCAAGGGCGAGCACTCTCCCATCGACGACCGCAACGCCCGTGGTGGCTTTCACAACCTGTCGCTCGCCACCACCCGCGCCGAAATGGTGCGCGCGATCCTCGAAGGCGTGGCCTACAACAGCCGCTGGCTGCTGCACCACGTGGACAAGTTCGCCGGGATCACGGGCGGGGGCGGCGGCCCGATCCGCATCATCGGTGGCGGCGCGCGGTCGGACCTGTGGTGTCAGATCATGGCCGACGTGTGCAACCGCACCATAGAGCGGGTGGCCGACCCTTTCAACGCACAGTTGCGGGGAGCCGCGCTGTTCGCCGGTCTGGCCATGGGCGAACTCGATCGCACCGAGATACCCGACCTGATCCCGATCGGCGGCGTCTTCGCACCGACGGCTGAGCACCGGGTGGTCTATGACCGGCTTTTCGCCGAGTTCGCCGGCTGCTACAAGGCGCAGAAGGGAATGTTCGCCCGCCTCAACGGATCTGCCGATTGAGTTCGTCGAAGCGGGCGAGTGCGGCGTCGAGGTCTTCCTCGTCGAAGAGCTCGCAGCGGTTGCAGAGTTGACCTTCGAACGTCCCGAGGCTGACGGTCCGCCACTCGGCGTCAAAGCCGTCCCTCGATGCCCCGTGCGCAACATTGGTGACGACCGCCCCTAGGTTGTCCAGCCGATGCACAGCCTCGATGTAGGACGTGGCTTGATTGACGTCCCACCCGGCCCGGACGTATCCGATCAGGTCGCCGGGCGCGAAGGCAGTCACCCGGCGGTGGTCGATATTCACCCAGTCCGGCGTTGTCTCAAAGACTTCGCGCCGATAGAGTGCGGCATTGGCCTCCGCGACGAGTGACCAAGTGCGCGCGTACGGTCCCGCTTCGCCTGCGAGGTAACGAGTTTCGAGTTCCTCGAAGGCAGCGTCGATGTCGTCGAGGTCGAACATGACGCCGGCCGAGATCCGGTTATCGGTGTTGAGTTCGATGATGCACAACAGTTCGATGCCGAACGCTTCGGGCCGCTGGTCGCCCGACACGCGGGCACGGGTGAGCGCGAGGCGCTCCCCGCGGGTCGCGATGACGACCGACTCGAAGTTCTTGACCCCGACGTCGACGACGGCCCGTAAGTTTGCGAACTGGGCATCCCGGCCGCGTCGGACGCCGCCGCTTACCACCCGACGCCGATCGTCGTCCCAGACGTCGTCGGCCACCATCTGCGCCATGGCGTCCCAGTCGCGAGCCGCTAGGTACGAGTTGAAGCGGTCGTATGCCCGGCTTGCCGCATTTTCCAGTCGTGGCGCGGTTGGATGCAATTCGTCGAAGCGGGCGAGCGCGGCGTCGAGGTCAGACTCGTCGAAGCCCTCGTAGCGGCTTATCCGGTTGCTTTCGACCGTGAGAATTGAGTTCCTCCGCCACTCGACTTCGAATCCCTCCTGCGAGCTCCCTTGCACCGCAATGGTAATGACCGCACCGACGTTTCTCAGCTCATGCACTGCCTCGATGTGGATACGAAAGTCCGGAGCCAGGTCCCATGAGGCACGCATGTATTCAGACAATCGACCGGCGCCCTGCACCGTGTGTTGCAGGTGCTGGTCGAAAATGACGTAGTCAGGTGTCGTCGCGGGGATTTCGTGTCGGTTGAGCGCGGCGACTGCGGCGGTGATGATCGACCACGTCTGTGCCTGCGCGGCCGCTTCCCCGGCGACGTATCGGACCTCGAGTTCTTCGAAGGCGGCCTCAATATCGTGGGCGTCGAAGACCAAGCGGGCCGCCATGAGGTTGTCGGCATCGAGCTCGACGATCGCGAGTATCTCGCTGCGGAACGCCTCCGGCCGCTGGTCTCGGCCGGCGAAGTGGATTCGCATGAGGGCGAGGCGTTGTCCGCGCACGGCGATCGGGATGGCCGTCACGCTCGTGGTCCCCAGACCGGCCGTCGTCTTCACTTCGGCGATCTCGGCATCGCGGCCGCGTCGGATTCCTGCGCCCACCACCGTGCGGCGATCGTCCGTCGAAATCCCTTCGGCGAGAAGCCCTGCCATCGCATCCCAGTCACGATCCGCGAAATGTTTCCAGTAGCGCTCGGTCAGTTGGCTGGCCGGGTTCTCCAGTCGGCGTGTCTGCGATTGAAGCTCCTCAAAGCGCGCGAGCGCCGCTTCGAGGTCTGACTCATCGAAGATCTCGCAGCGGTTGATCAGCTCGCCGTCGATCGTCGAAATGCATATCTGCCGCCACTCAGCTTCGAACCCATGTCGCGATGTGTTGTG
Source organism: uncultured Mycobacterium sp. (assembly GCA_964611465.1). GTDB lineage: Bacteria > Actinomycetota > Actinomycetes > Mycobacteriales > Mycobacteriaceae > Mycobacterium. Next base: position 5,976 of record CAZTAA010000094.1, read on the forward strand.
CGCCGCGTGCGAGGTCACCGCTCCTAGGTCGCTCAGCCGATGCACTACCTCGACATAGACGCGAACGCGCGCGTCGTTCAATGTGGCGTGGATGTATGCATTCATCTCACCGGGAGCGAACGCAATCGCGCGGCGGTGATCAACGTTCACCCAGCCCTGCATCAGCTCAGGGAGTTCGTGCCGGTTGACTGCGCCAAAGGCTTTCGTGATGACCGACCACGTATGTGCGTGCGAGCCCGCTTCGCCGGCGAGGTATCGCGCTTCGAGTTCCTCGAAGGCAGCGTCGATATCGTCGGAGTCGAAAACCACCCGTGCAACGATCCGCCCGTCGGCATCCGTTTCGAGGACGTCGCATATATCGCTGCTGAATGCCTCTGGCCCGCCGGGGCGGCCCAAAGGTCGACCACGGCTTAGCACCAGGCGGTCGCCACGGATCGCGATGAACTCCAACTTGAATGCACGGGCACCGATTTCGGCGTATGCCGAGAGTTCTGCCATCATGGCATCGCGACCCTGCCGAAGGCCCGCATTCACCACATGGCGACGATCCTCGGCGGAAATGTCGTCGGCCACAATTCCGGTTATGGCATCCCAGTCACGGGCCGCGAAGTATTCCTGGAGGCGCTGGTATGCCCGCGTTGCCGCGTTCTCCAGCTGTGGTGCCGCCCGGCTGAGCTCTTCGAACCTCGCGAGCGCGGCGTCCAGGTCTGCCTCGTCGAACAGCTCGCAGCGGTTGATCATGTCGCCTTCGACGGTCACGACGGCGATGTAGCGCCATGCGGCCTCGAAGCCCTGTTGCGAGGTGCCATGGGCCGCATGGGTTATGACCGCGCCAAGATGGCTCAGCCGATGGACCGCCTCGATGTACGGGTTGATCTCCTGTGCGTCGTCGAACGTGGCCAGGATGTATGCGGTCATGTCGCCGGGCGCGAAAGCTGCGCCGCGCCGGTGGTCGATGTTCACCCAGTCCCGAGTCGTCGGTGGAAGTTCCCGTCGGTTGAAACCGGCGTAAACGCCCGCGATTGCCGACCATGTGCGTGTCTGGGCGGCCGCTTCGCCCGCGAGGTAGCGGGCGTCGAGTTCCGCGATGGCGCCGTCGAAGTCGTCGAGGTCGAACGCGACCCACGCCGCGACCCGCTCGTCGGCGTCGATCTGCGCGATGCGCAAGACCTCGGTGTGAAATGCGTCGGGTCGTTGGTCTCGGCCCGAGTAGAGGGTACGAACCAGGGCCAGGCGCCCGCCGCGGATAGCCAGGACGCGCGAGGTCATGGTCTTGGTCCCGACGTCAGCGATCGCCTGTAGCTCCGCGAGCTCGGCGGCGCGGCCGTGCGCTTCGCGGCGGAGTCCGCGACGCCGGTCCTCAACTCGGATGTCATCGGCAAGCAGCGCACCGATCTCGTCCCAGCGCCTATCCGCAAAAAGCGCATTGAACCGATCATCGGCCCGGCTGGCGGCGTTCTCGAGCCGCCGCGCCGTTTGACCCAGTTCTGCAAACCGTGAAAGCGCGGCATCGGGGTCCGTCTCGTCGAACAGCTCGGTGCGGTTGATCATGTCGCCGTCGACCGTCACCACACCGATCTCTCGCCACTCGGCGTTGACGCCGTCGACCGACGCTCCGCTCGTCGCGCTGGTGACCACCGCGCCGAGGTTGTTCAACCGATGCACCGCTTCGACGTGAATCTTGTTGTGTGGTGAGTCATCCCAGGACACGCGGACGTACTCAAGCAGCTCGCCAGGCGCGAAGGCACTTCCCCCTCGCCGGTGGTCGATGTTCACGAAGTTCGCCGGAGTCGGCGGCAACTCGTGCCGGTTGAGCGCCGCGTAGCCAGCCGCGACGACCGACCACGTGTGCGCGTGGGCGGCCGCCTCGCCCGCAAGGTACCGCGCGTCGAGATCGGCTATGGCGGCCTCGAGTTGGTTGACGTCGTACACCACGTTTGCCGAACTCCGCTCGTCGGCATCGACCTCGACGACAACGAGAAAGTCGCTTTGGAACGCTTCGAGCCGCTGGTCGTGACTTGAAAAGTGGATCTGAACGAGGGCAAGTCGATCGCCCCGAATGGCAATGGCGTTCTGCGACACTTGCTTTACTCCCGTGTCGGCGGCCACCCTGAGACTTTCCACTACGGAATCCGAGCCCTGCATGAGGCCGTAATTCACGACCGGACGACGATCCTCGACGGAAGCGTTGTCGGCCAGGATCGCGGTCAACGCTTCCCAGTCGCGGGCCAAGAAGTAGGTCCAGAAGTGCTGGGACACTCGGCTCGCGGCATTCTCCAGCCGTCGGGTGTGGAGGCGCTCCTGCTCGAATCGGGCGTGCGTCGCGTCAAGTTCGGCGAGCGCGGCATCCATGTCTTCGAGGTCGAACCACACCTGCAGCGCTATTCGCCCTTCCGCGTCGATGCCATACAACTGGAGAAATTCGTCGCGCGGTGCCCCAGGGCTCGTATCCGCCGTGCTTAGCACCACCCGAGCAAGAGCGAGGCGCTCGCCTCGTGCGGCGATAACGACATGGTTGGCGCGCATAGCCCCGTTCTCCAGGTCGCACCTCGTCTGATGGATCACGTCGTGCGCTGGGAATTCGTTCGGATTGAAGCCGACGACCTTCCGGCGACTCTCGATGGATGCTTCCGGCGGTGCGGACAGCCGCTCGAACTCGTCCCAGTCCCCGCGGCCAATAGCGGCCATCACGCGTTCACTTGCTCGGACGGCCGCGGTGTCAGGCTTAACGCTCGGTGGTGCAGATGCCGCCGGGGCGGGCGCTGGTTCCGCACCGACAACACGGCGTGCCTTGTCGGCAAGTGCCGCAGCGCCTTTCCTTTCATACAGGCCAACCGCCCGCTCGGCGGCGTCCCGCGCTCCCGCGACATCGCCGGCGGTCTCCAACACCGTTGCCAGTGCCAGGCAGGCATCACCGTGATCAACCAAGAGATCGGTGCGCTCGGCCAGGCTCACAGCGGCCTCGGCGATCCGGCGGGCTTCGTCGTGGTCGCCGCGGCGCGAAAGCAGTTGCGCCCGAACGGTGCGCCAGGCGATCGACGGTTTCAGCGCGTGCCCGGCGAGGCGTTCGCTCTCCGTGCACAGCTCATCAGCTTCAGCATCTCGGCCGAGGGCAAGACACGCGCGGGCCAACAACGCGGCCGTCTCGGCGATGTCGGTGTCGAGGTGCATGCGACGAAAGCCGTTGTAGGCCTGGCGCAGATGCGGCTCGGCCGCAGCGGGATCATCGACAACCAGCTCGACAATCCCGGCGAACTGCTCAACCTCGAGTAGCGCATGGCGCAGTCCGAGCTCGGTGACGGTGCGCCGCGCCGAGTCGATCATCCGTCGCGCTGCGGCGACCCGCCCGCGAAAGGCCTCCAACACGGCCTGACACCGCGTCGACGTCGCCTCGACCGCGGGCGAGTCGGTCGTGATGCGCAGTAGCCGCACCACGTCAAGACACCGTCCGCCTGCCCGCGGCACCGGGTTCGGGCCCCACAACGCCGCAATCGGCGCGCCCGCCAGCACCGCATTCACCCGCCGGTGTTCGCGTGCGGATCGTGCCGCGGTGAGTGCGTTGTCCAGGGCGATCTCACAATCGCCGATTCGCCCGAGGCGGGCCAGGCAGGCGGCACGGACTGTGTGCGCCTTGGCTTCTCCCGCGGCGTCGTCCAATTCGGCCAGCTTCTCGGCCGCCGCGGCAACCGCGGCTTCGATCTGGTTCAGTCGCTCGGGGTGAATCAGCATCGACAGCTGGCCATCGAAGCAGGCGGCCCACGATGCTAGTCGCGCAGAATCCCTTGTGGCTGCCTGCAATTGGGACACCGCATCCATCGCGGATGCCACATCACCCGCGGCCAACAGCGCCTCGCAGCGCGCAACGAGGAGTTCAGCGGTCTGGTCGGCGCGGTCGGGCAATTCGTCGTCGAGTTCCTCCAACGCATGCAGGGCGCGGTCGTAGAGTTCGGCGGCGCCTTCGTAGGCGAGTCGGGTCATCTCCTGGTCCGCCGCACGGCGGCAGTACTCGACGGCCTTGGCCGCGTTGCCGGCCCAGGCACATTCGAAGTAGTGGTAGGCCAGTTCGGCCAGCAACTCATCATCGGCGCCCGGCTCGTTCTCCAGTGTCGCGGCGATGCGCTGGTGCAGCCGCATTCGCCGCACGGATGCCAACTCGGCGAGCAATGACTGCCGGACGATCGCGTGGTTGAACCGGTATCGACCGCCGGGCTCTTCGATGAGGATGCCCGCCTGGCACGCCTCGTCGAACGCGTCGACGAGGTCCTGGTCGACCACCCGCTCGACGAGTTCCACGGCGAACCGGCTGCCGACGACCGCCGCTGCGGCAAGGGCCTTGTTGGTCGCCGCCGGGAGCCGGGAAAGCCGGCGGCTCACCGCTTCTCGAACGCCCTGCGGCAGGGTGCTCGGGTCCCAGTGGCCGCCACTTTCGTCCACATGGCGCAGTGCCTCGATGAGGAAGAACGGGTTGCCGCCCGTGACCGATGCCAGTGCGCGGGCCAGCTCTTCGTCGTCGTAACCGGCCTCGGTGACATACGCCGTCACGTCGTTCTCGTCCAGGCCGCCGAGTGCGATCCGGTCGGCGGAGCCGTCGCGGTGCAGGTCGGCCAGCATCGCTGCCAGCGGGTGCGAGCGGTCGAGGTCGGTGCTGCGGTAGGTGCCGACGATCTGCACGCGGGCGTGCTCGCCGAAACGCAACAGATGGCGCAACAGGAGCAGGGTGGGCTTCGATGCCCAGTGCAGGTCGTCGAGGATCAGGATGACGGGTGCGCTCGCCGAAGCGACTCCCAGCAGCGCGACAACGGCGTCGAAAAGCGCATAGCGTTCGGTGTCCGGGTCGGCGCGGGTCGGCGCGGCGATGTCGGGTACGACGTCGGTCAGCCCGGGAACCAGTGGCAGGAGCGCTTCGACACCGCGCATCCCCCGCAGCCGGCCGGCGCCGAGGCTCGGCACAAGCGACCGCAGCGCTTCCGCGAACGGCTGGTAGGGCGCGCCGAGGTCCTCGTCGCAACGGCCGTAGATCACCACGGCGCCTTGCTCGTACGCCTGTCGGGACCATTCGCCGGCCAGGCGCGTCTTGCCGACTCCGGGTTCACCGGCGATCAACACCGCCCGCATGCCTTCGGCGAGCGTGGTCTGCCACGCCGAGAGCAGTCGCTCGAGCTCGCGTCCGCGCCCGACGAACGGTCCCGGACCGGCGAGCACCGCGGGCAGGGGCGGACGCTCGATCGGCGGATCAGCGGTCGGCTCCTGCGGAATGTCATCGGCGGTTTCCAGCCGCAGCTCGAAGACGTGTTCGGGCCGTGCGAGATTGCGCAGTTGCCGAGTCCCCAGATCGGCGAGCACAACATCGTCGGGCAGTGAGTCGATGACGAGTTCAGCCGTCGCGCCCGAGCACAGGATTTGACCACCCGCCGCCAGCGACCGCAGCCGGGCGGCGCGGTTGACCGCCCGACCGAAGTAGTCGCCATCGCGAAACTCGACCTCGCCCGTGTGCAATGCCACGCGGATTCGCATGGGCTGCATCAGTTCCCACGGCTCCTGACGGATCGCGTCCTGCAGCTCGATCGCGGCGGCGGCGGCCGCGGACGGCCGCTCGAAGACCGAGAAGGTGGCGTCCCCCTCGCCGCGCGTCTTGATCAGCCGCCCGCCGCGGGACGTGACGACCTGCTCGACGACCTCGTCGTGGCGCGCGAGCGCGACGGCCATGGCGTCGGCTTCGGCCTCCCAGGTGGCAGTGGACCCCTCGATGTCGGTGAGCAGGAAGGTCACGGCTCGCATCACCGTCGGAAGTTGTTGCGCTGCCGGTACTTCCAATGCAGAGTCCTGCGCGACGACGGCGGCCTCGAGCCGCCGAAGCTCCGGTCCGGGGTCGACGCCGAGCTCGTCGGCGAGCAACGACCGCGCCCGTTGATAGGCGCCCAGTGCCTCGCCCTGCCGGCCGGCCCGGTAAAGGGCGAGCATCAGCTGGCCCCAACGCCTTTCACGCAGCGGCGCTTCGGCCACCGCGGCCTCGAGTTCGCCGACGATTTCCGCCGCGCGCCCCGTCGCGAGCAGCGCGTCGGCTCGGTCTTCGACCAGCGCGGCATGTCCTTCCACCCAGCGGGTTTTCTCCGATGTCCCCCGCGCGGTGTCGGGTAGTTCGGGGATTCCGCGCCACAGTGCCAGCGCCTCCTCGAAGCGGGCCACCGCCTGGCCGGTGTCGCCGGCCGCCGCGGCGGCACGCCCCGTCTTGGCGGCCGTTCTGTAACGCGACGCGTCAGTCTCTGTCGTGCTCAGGGTCCAGCCCGTTCCCTCCGTCACCACGAAGCCGTCGCCGAGGGCGCGGCGCAAGGATGAGATGTGGGTCTGTAGGGCCTTGTCGGCGGTGCGGGGCGGATCATCGCCCCAGAGCAACTCGACCAGCGTGTCGGCCGAGACGACGGAACCGGTGTACAGGCCGAGCATCGTGAGGATGGCGCGCGGTTTCGCGCCCGGTATCGCGACGGGCGCGCCGTCCTTCCGCACCTGGAGTGGCCCCAGAACCCCCAGTTCCACCGATAGAAGCGTAGTCACGTGATCGATCGTCGGTGGGACAATTCAACGCGCGGTCAAGGACCGGTAAAGGCGCCGCTCATCACTACTGTCGGCGGTCGCGTACGGCGACGAACACCATCACGGCGACCACGATCACCGCGGGCGTCAGCGCGGGCAGCGCCAACAACAGCATGTGGTGGGCGCCGTAGCTGACGCTCATGCCTGCGGCCCCACCTTCGGCCGGGGCTCTTCGAGGCGGGCCGGTTGTTCTTCGGCGCGATTGATCCGGCCGGCGCCCCAGGTCAGCGCCGCGATGAGAATCAGGGTGCAGATCAGCACCACGACTCCCCCGGCGGTGAACAACCACGCCGGATGGTTCTGGTTTCGCTCGCGCTGCAGGATGGTGATCTCGGGTACGAACGGGCGAGTGCTCGTCATCTCCGCGAGGACCGCCGGGGCGTTGATGCCGGGGTCGGCGGGCAGGTAGATCGGCACGCCGCCCATCGTCGTGCGGTCCTGGACTCGCAGCAGCGTCTTCCACGAACCCCAGATGGGCACCGGACGGGTGGACCGGTAGTGGCCGGGCGCAACCCGTTCCAACCGGTCGACGACCAAGCCGCGGTCGTGGGCCAGGCCGCCCTGCCAGGACAGGATCGCCACCCACTCCGGGTTCTCGCCGACCAGATCCGGCGGGTTGATCCGCACGTCGGCGTTGACCATGCGCTGCCCCGCCGGACTCGGCAGATCGGTCAAAGCGATTGTGGCGGTGTCGTTTTGCGGCACCTCGGTACGGAGACCGTTGGCGACGGCGCCGCCGACGGCCAGCAGCGTCAGCACAACGACTGTGATGCCCACCGCCGGACGGGGCAGGGGTTGTCCGTTGAGCACGATGGACAGCAGCGCCCCGCACATGCCCATCAGGACGGCCACCGGCACCGCCATGGCCAGCGCTTCGCCCCACATGCTCGTCGGCCAGGGGAACTGGTAGACCGCGCCGATCCACAGCGACTCCAGCCACAGACCGATCGTGCCGACTCCGAGACCGGCGACCGCGCCGAACAGGATGGGCCGCTTGGCAATCGGCGTGAGCGCGATGAGTTCGACGACGACGGCGGGGCCGAGGTAGAGCGGGAACCAGCTGATCGGGGCGCCCAGCACCGGACCGACGACAAGTGCGACACCACCGCGCAGGGCGACGGCCAGCACGGCGGCGGCGACGGCCGCGCCCCGACCGAGTGTCAACCGGGCGGCGACCAGCGCCATGGCGGCCGCGCCGCCGATCATCATGGGCTGCAACACGAGCCGGAACTGTTCGACGCCGAAGTCGTACTCGATCTGGAAGACCGACAGCCCAACCACCAGGCCGCCGAACGACAGGTATTGCAGGAACTTCACGAACCGGCTGTCCGGTGGGGCGTCCGGGCCCACCGTGCGACGGCCTTCGTACTCCAGGAACAGCACAGCGATCACTGACAGGCCCGCACCGCCGATCAGCATCAGGTGCGTCGGACCCCATAGGGTGACGTCCTGGCCGAAGATGCGGTGCCACACGTCGTCGAGCGGGAATCCGGTCAGCGCGTAGAGGCCGCAACCGGCGATCAGCAGACCGCCCACCGGCGCGTACCAGTGCCGGGTGATCCGGACCGCGGACGAACCGGGCTTGTCGTAGGGCAGGATCACCGCCAGCACGCCGGCGATGAACAACATGAACAACCCGACCAGGATGAAGTAGTGGGCCGGGTTGGCCAGGGGTCCCGGGTCGCGGCCCTTGCCGATGTGCAGGCTGACGTCCCAGATGAACCCGAACAGCGCGCAGATCAGCGTCGCGGTGAACAGCATGATGCTCAGCGCCACCCAGGGCGGGCGCTTGAACTTTGCGCCGACCCGTTCGGCGAGGGCCATCAGCCAGGTGATGCGGCGGGTGCGGTGCCGATAGCCGATCCACAGCAGCACCGCGGTGACGACCGCCGCGGCAACCGTCAGGCCGATCACCTGGTCCAGCGCGGCCCCACCGCCCTCGGAACCGTCCGCAAGAATCGTCCGTTCACCCAGCGCACCGATCATCGATGACCCACCCCGCGGTTGAAGCGTCTCTCATGTCCGAACTGTGGGCGGGGTTACCCATTACCGGCGGTTCCGAATCCGCCGGGTGCGTCAGGGACGCGCTTCAGTAGACGACGGCGCCCGATTCGGGCTCACCGGCCGGACGCCGGGCCTCATCGAGGATCGCGGCCATCCGGTCCTTCGACGCCGCCCAGCCGGCCACCTTCTCCCGGCGCAGTTCCTTGCCGTCGCGCCGAACGATCAGTGTCCACGGAACACCGAGGACGTGGGCCAGCAGCCAGAACGGCCAGATCACCACCAGCGGTGCCGTCAGCAGGAGGCCGATGGTGAACAGCCCGCCCCAGTCGGGTAGATCCAGCAGCCAGGTGCCGAACGGCCACCACACCCGCCGCACGGTCCAGCGCGCGTCGGTGGCGTCCCGGACCGACGGCATGATTCTCAGTCCTCGTCGAGCTGGGCCGCGACGTCATCGGGGATGTCGATGTTGGTGTAGACGTCCTGCACGTCGTCACTGTCCTCCAGTGCGTCGACCAGCTTGAGCACCTTGCGGGCGCCCTCCAGGTCGACGGGCACCGTGACCGACGGCTGGAACGACGCCTCGGCGGAGTCGTAGTCGATGCCGGCGTCCTGCAGCGCGGTGCGCACGGCCACCAGGTCCGTCGGCTCGCAGATCACCTCGAACGCGTCGTCGAGATCATTGACCTCTTCGGCGCCGGCGTCCAGAACCGCCAGCAGGACGTCGTCCTCGCTCAACCCGTTCTTCTCCAGCGTCACGACGCCCTTGCGGGAGAACAGGTAGGAGACCGAACCCGGGTCGGCCATGTTGCCGCCGTTGCGGGTCATCGCCACCCGGACCTCGCCGGCCGCCCGGTTGCGGTTGTCGGTCAGGCACTCGATGAGCACCGCCACCCCGTTGGGGCCGTAGCCCTCGTAGGTGATGTTCTGCCAGTCCGCGCCGCCGGCCTCTTCGCCGCCGCCGCGCTTGCGAGCCCGTTCGATGTTGTCGTTGGGCACCGAGGACTTCTTGGCCTTCTGGATGGCGTCGTACAGCGTGGGGTTGCCGGCCGGGTCACCGCCGCCGACCCGCGCGGCGACCTCGATGTTCTTGATGAGCTTGGCGAACATCTTGCCGCGCTTGGCGTCGATGACGGCCTTCTTGTGCTTGGTGGTCGCCCACTTGGAATGGCCGCTCATCTGCCCGCTACCTCATGTTCTCGCCGAAACTGACCACGCGAGTCTACTGGTTGAGACCATCAAGGAAGGCGTGCCCCTCCTGTGATTTCGGTGCACTGGCCGTCGCTGAG
>CAZTAA010000095.1:0-11129 GCA_964611465.1 uncultured Mycobacterium sp.
CCAGGCCCATGAAGCCGGGTTCGGTCCAGTCCCTGGGCGGCAGGCAGTGCAGCACCGTACGCATGTTGGGTGTACCGAACACCTGGATGACGTGCCCGTGCTCGAGGGGCTTGGGCGGTGTGACATGGTCGCCCATCGTCCAGTTGAACCCGACCGACACGACGTTGCGCTCACCGACCCAGCCGCGGTGGTAGCCGTACACCCCACCCACGGTGCCCGACGGGATCGTCATGAAGCCCAGATCGGAATCACCAGTGGCCGTGGTGAATTCGACGTCGAAGGTCATCCGATCCAGCTCGGCGCCGATCGCGTCTGCCATCATCGCGGCGGATTCGGCGAACACTTCGCTCTCCCGGCGCACGCTTTCGGCCAGCCCGGGAGTGTCCGGGTCGCAGCCGAATCCCATCGCCGTCTGGGTGCCGGCCGATTCGTAGGTCGAGCAGTCCACCGATTCGGTGATGCGGATCTCGTCGACCCGCTCGCAGGCCCCCGACAGCACCATCCCGACCATGTTGGTCATGCCGGGGTGCGCACCGCTGCCGAAAATCGTCGACGCACCCGTTTCGCACGCGTCGAGGATCCGGCGCCGGTCGGCCGGGGTCTGCTTGCCGCCGGTGATCCAGGCCGCGCTCGAACAGACGTTGATTCCCGCCTCGAGCAATTGGACCAGCTCATCGACATCGGGCCAGAGCGGGTTGTAGCAGCACGCGTCCGGCTTCAGCGCGATCAGGTCCGCGACGGAGTTGGTGGCCCGCACACCGGTGGGCTCGGGCCAGCCCGCCAGTTCGGCGGCGTCGCGACCGACCTTGTCCGCGCCATGGGCGTACACCCCGACCAGTTCCATGTCGGGCCGGCCGATGATGGCGTGCAGCGAACGCCGGCCGATGTTGCCGGTGGTCCACTGGATGACGCGCAGGGGCCTGGCGGTCACGCGGGCTCTCCGACCAATTCGCCGGCGATTTCGATCAACTCGTCGAAGTTCTCGATGATGAGCCGCTCGAAATCGGCGATCGCCGCGGCGTCGTCGGCCAACCGGGACGGTTGTCGCGCCAGCGTCTGGAGCGCATCGCCCACGACGATCGCCCACATCTGTGCGGTCAAGCGCACCTTGCGGTCGTCGACCGGTTTGTCGAGGCGCCCGGCGATGCCCGTTACGGTCGCCCGGGTGCGAAGCTGGACGGCGAGCAGTCGCAGTTCCGGCGAGTTGCTCAGGATGCGAAGCAGTCGGGCCAGTCGCTGCGGCGGAAGCGCGCCCGGGTCATGCGGCCCGCGCTGGAGCATCGCGATCTGCGCGGTTCGCAGTGCCCGCAGCGGCGGGACGTCGGCCGGCACCTGGTCGAGTTCGGCGGCCGCCGCCGCGGTCAGATCATCCAGCAACGACACGAACACGCCGTTCTTGGTGGGGAAGTAGCGGGCGAACGTCCGTGCCGACACCTCGGCCGTATCGGCGATCTGCTCGACGGTGGTCGCCTCGTAGCCCTGCCGCTCGGCCAGGGTGAGCGCCGCTTCGATCAGGCAGCTGCGCGTCCTGAGCTTCTTGCGCTCCCGCAACCCGGGGGTGCGCCTCTGGGTATGGCTGACCACCGGCATCAGATTACTCTTCGATGGCTCGCCATCCGGACCACTTCGCAGTGGTGTTGTGCACAGTCGAAGCCCTGTCCACAGGAGCGGCCGGACCACCCCCGTCACGGCCGCCGGCCGACATCCGGCGGTCCTACTGTCGCGGCATGCCAACAGAACCACCCGCGCGGCTGCTGCGCCGGCGCCTCGGCGGTGCGGACCATCCGGATCGAACCGGTGACGACGCAGGGGACCCGCCGTTCGCCGACGGCGGCGACGCTTTCGCCGACGACGGCGGCCGGGCGCTGCTGCCACGGTGGCTGCCCGACAGCACGCCGCGCGGAGGCGGCGGCTGGCTGTCCTCGGTGCGCGCCGACCCGGGGCGTGCCGGTGTGCTCGCCCTGGGCGCGGTGGCGGTCCTGGCCGTGCTCGTCACGGTGTTCACGTTGATCCGGTCCGATCCCCACCCGGTCGTATCGGCGAAACTTCCACCGGTACAACCGGTTTCGACCAGCGTCGCGCACTCCGCAGCGGCCACGCCGTCGGCGCCGCCCGCCGCCGAGACGCCCGTTGTCGTCAGCGTGGTCGGTCTGGTCAAGACGCCCGGACTGGTGACGCTGACGCCCGGTGCGCGAGTGGCCGACGCGTTGTCCGCGGCCGGCGGCGCACTCGACGGTGCCGACAGTGTCGGGCTGAACCTGGCCCGGCGGCTGGCCGACGGCGAGCAGGTCCTCGTCGGCATCGCCCCGCCGCCGGACGGACCGCGGGCACTGGGCAGTTCGGTGAGCGGGGCGGCACCGGCGGCCCCCGCGCCACAGCCGACCGGTACCGGGGCGGCGCCGGCCCCGGGCGCGGCGGTCGACCTCAACACCGCCACCGCCGAGCAACTCGACGCGCTGCCCGGCGTCGGGCCGGTGACGGCGGCGGCCATCGTCGCCTGGCGCGCGGAGCACGGCCGATTCACCAGCGTCGAGCAACTCGGCGAGGTGGACGGTATCGGCCCGGCGCGGCTGGAACGGCTGCGCGACCGGGTTCGGGTGTGAGTGACGCGGTTTCGCAGGAGAGCCGGCCGGCCGATGTCCGACTGGTGCCGGCCGCCCTGACCGGCTGGCTGGTGACCGCTGTGGGCATCCTGGCCCCGGCGGGTCCCGCGCCGGCGGTGCTCTGCATTCTCGTCAGCGGGGTGGCGGTGCTGGCTCGGCGCCGGCTGCCGGGTCCCGTGGTCGCCGCCGTCCTGGCCGCCGGTGTCGTGGGCGCCGGATTCGGAGGTTCGATCATGCTGCGGACCACCATGATTCGCGACCACCCGTTGACCCAGCGGGCCGGCGACACCGTGGAGGTGACGGTGACCCCGAGTGAGAACCCGCGCCCGCTCGGCAACGGCCGGTTGCTGTTCCGCGCCAATCTGAACCGGGTCGGCCGCGACGAGTCCGGCGGCATGGTCGTGGTCTTCGCCTCCGGGACGTCGTTCGGCGGGGTCTCGGCCGGTCGGCCCATGCGCTTCCGGGCCCGGGTCGCGCGTCCCCGCCGTCACGACCTCACGGTGGCCGCGCTGACCGCGGTGGGCGACCCCGTGTTCGGCGCCGCGTCACCGGTGCAACACCGTGCCGCCGCGGTGCGGGGACGGTTCGCCGACGTGGCCCGCGAGGCGCTGCCCGCGGGTCAGGCGGCCATGCTGCCCGCGCTGGTGCTCGGCGACACCACGGCGGTCAGCCCGCAGACCACCGCGCAGTTCCGCGCCGCCGGCCTCACCCACCTGACGGCGGTCTCCGGCGCCAACGTGACCATCGTCTGCGGCACGGCGCTGCTGACGGCGGCGTTGATCGGGCCTCGTGCGGCGGTGCTGCTGGCGACGGTCGCGCTCGCGGCCTTCGTCGTCGTGGTCCAGCCGACGCCCAGCGTGCTGCGCGCCGCGGCGATGGGTGCGCTGACGTTGTTGGCGGTGCTGACGGCGCGGCAGCGGCAGGCCATCCCGGCCCTGGCCGGCACGGTGCTGGCCGTCCTGACGGTCGCGCCGCAGCTGGCCGTCGACGCCGGCTTCGCGCTGTCGGTGTCGGCGACGGCCGCGCTGGTGGTGATCGCGCCGGTGTGGTCGGCGCGGCTGGTCGGCCGGGGCTGGCCGAAGCCGCTCGCCGACGCCGTAAGTGTCTCGGCGGCAGCGCAATTGGTGACCGCGCCGCTGATCGCCGGGATCTCGGGCAACCTGAGCCTGGTCGCGGTGGCCGCCAACCTGGCCGCCGCGCCGCTGATCGCCCCGATCACGGTCCTCGGCACCGCCGCGGCGGCCCTCTCGACATGGTGGCCGGCCGGGGCCGCGCTGCTGATCCGGTTCTGCGGCCCGGCCGTCTGGTGGCTGCTCGGGGTCGCCCGCTGGGCGGCGGGCACACCGGGCGCGACGGTGCCGGTCCCGGCGGGAGTGGCCGGCATCGTGGTGGTGGGACTGGCCGGGGTGGCGGTGACGCTGCTGTGGCGCACCCGCTGGCGCCGGTCCATGCTCGCCGCCGCGGCCCTGTGCGTCACGGCCTGGGTGATCACCGACATGTCCGCCGCCCGTGGCACCATCGTCGGGTGAGCCGACAGCTGCACCTGGTCCTCGGGGACGAAGAACTCCTCGTCGAGCGGGCCATCTCCACGGTGCTGCGCGACGCCCGCGCCGAGGCCGGTGCCGGCGCCGGGGCCGGTGACGTGCCGGTGAATCGGCTGCGGGCCGGCGAGGTCAGCGCCAGCGAGCTCGCCGAACTGCTCAGTCCGTCACTGTTCGCCGACAAGCGGGTGGTGGTCCTGGAGGCCGCAGCGGAAGCCGGCAAGGACGCGGTGGCCGTCATCGAGGAGGCCGCCGCCGAGCTGCCGGACGGCACCGTGCTGGTGGTGGTGCACTCCGGTGGCGGCCGGGCCAAGGGGCTGGCGGACAAGCTGCGTGACCTCGGCGCCGAGGTGCATTCCTGCGCCAAGCTGACCAAGGCCGCCGAGCGCGCCGACTTCGTCCGATCGGAGTTCAGGGCGCACAAGGTGAAAGTGGGCGACGAGGTGGTCACCGTCGTGCTCGACGCGGTCGGCTCCGATCTGCGCGAGCTGGCTTCGGCGTGCTCGCAGCTGGTGGCCGACACCGGCGGACAGGTCGACATCGCCGCGGTCCGGCGCTATCACAGCGGCCGGGCCGAGGTGAAGGGCTTCGACATCGCCGACCGGGCGGTCGGCGGCGACGTCGCCGGCGCCGCGGAGTCGCTGCGTTGGGCGATGCTCGCGGGCGAACCCCGGGTGGTTCTGGCCGATGCGCTCGCCGAAGCGGTCCACACGATCGCCCGGGTCGGCCCGCTGTCCGGGGACCCGTACCGGATCGCCGGTGAGTTGAAGATGCCGCCGTGGCGGGTGCAGAAAGCGCAGAAGCAGGCCCGCCGCTGGACCCGGGACACGGTGGCCACCGCGATGGGCATCGTCGCCGCCCTCAACGCCGACGTCAAAGGCGCGGCGGCCGACGCGGACTACGCGCTGGAAAGCGCGGTCCGCCGCGTCGCAGAACTGGCCGACGGCGGACGGTAGTTCCCTCGGCGGCGGCGACCGGCCATAGAAAGCCGAAAGCCACCTCCGTCGACCGACGGGAGGTGGCCTTCAGGATCCTCGCGGGATCAGAGCTTGTTGAGCGCCAGCGCCAGCGCGGACTTCTTGTTGGCGGCCTGGTTCTTGTGGATGACACCCTTGCTGGCGGCCTTGTCGAGCTTGCGGCTGGTCGACACCAGCAGCTCGGCGGCCTTGTCCTTCTCGCCGGCCTCGACGGCCTCGCGGAAGCCGCGGACAGCCGTGCGAAGCGAGGACTTCACCGACTGGTTGCGCAGACGGGCGCGCTCATTGGTGCGGATGCGCTTTTCCTGCGACTTGATGTTGGCCACGCGCGTTAGTTCCTTCTGATTTTCCGGCTGGGGGATGCTAGGAGCGCCCGATCGCGGGCAGCGACTGATCAGGTTACCAGTCGGGCCGCCAAACTCCCAAAGCGGCAAGCCGACCGTCCCGCCTGGCCTGCCGAAACGGCCGACATGATGCAGCATGTGACGGGTGAGTCTTCGAACGTTGCCCAGTCAGCCCGGCCGGCAGTCGCAGGCGAACTCGCGTGCCGCCCGACAGCACGAGCAGATCTTCGATGGCTACAACAAACGGGGCAAGTATCTGCAGGCCTTCGACGAGATGTTCGACGCCCAGGGCACCGTGCGCGGGCCCTACAAGGGCATCTACGCCGAACTGGCCCCGGCCGACGCCGAGGACCTCGAGGCCCGCTCGGAGGCCCTGGGCCGCGCGTTCGTCGACCAGGGCATCACCTTCTCGCTGTCCGGCCAGGAACGCCCGTTCCCGCTGGACCTGGTGCCCCGGGTGATCTCGGCGGCCGAGTGGTCCCGGCTGGAGAAAGGCATCAAACAGCGGGTCAAGGCGCTTGAGATGTACCTCGACGACATCTACGGCGACCAGGAGATATTGCGCGACGGCGTCATCCCGCGCCGGCTGGTGACGTCGTGCGAGCACTTCCACCGCGAGGCCGCCGGCATCGTGCCGCCCAACGGTGTGCGCATCCACGTGGCCGGTATCGACCTGGTCCGCGACGGGCAGGGCACCTTCCGCGTGCTGGAGGACAACCTGCGCTCACCGTCGGGGGTGTCCTATGTGATGGAGAACCGCCGGACGATGGCCCGGGTGTTCCCGGACCTGTTCGCCACCCACCGAGTGCGGGCCGTCGGCGACTACTCCTCGCACCTGTTGCGGGCGCTGCGCAAAGCCGCCGCCACCAACGAGGCGGACCCGACCGTGGTGGTGCTCACCCCGGGTGTCTACAACTCCGCCTACTTCGAGCATTCGCTGCTGGCCCGCCAGATGGGGGTGGAACTGGTCGAGGGCCGCGACCTGTTCTGCCGCGACAACACCGTCTACATGCGCACCACCGAGGGCGAGCGCCAGGTCGACGTCATCTACCGGCGCATCGACGACGAGTACCTGGACCCGATGCACTTCCGGCCCGACTCGGTTCTGGGCGTGGCCGGCGTGCTCAACGCCGCCCGGGCCGGAAACGTGGTGATCTCCAGTGCCGTCGGCAACGGCATCGGCGACGACAAGCTGGTCTACACCTACGTGCCGACCATCACCGAGTACTACCTCGGGGAGAAGCCGCTGCTGGCCAACGTCGACACCTTCCGGTGCTGGCTCGACGACGAACGCGAGGAAGTGCTCGACCGGATCGACGAACTGGTGATCAAGCCGGTCGAGGGGTCCGGCGGCTACGGCATCGTGTTCGGCCCGGAAGCCAACGAGAAGGAGTTGGCGACGATCCGGCGCAAGGTGCAGAACGACCCACGTGGCTGGATCGCCCAGCCCGTCGTGCAGCTGTCGACGGTGCCCACCAAGATCGACGGCGTGCTGGCGCCGCGGCACGTCGACCTGCGCCCGTTCGCGGTCAACGACGGTGACGACGTGTGGGTCCTGCCGGGCGGGCTGACCCGGGTGGCGCTGCCGGAGGGATCGCTGGTGGTCAACTCCAGCCAGGGCGGCGGCTCCAAGGACACCTGGGTGCTCGCCTCACGCGCCTCGGTCGCCGACCGTGAGTTGGCCGCGGCCGAGGTGGTGCGCAAGCTGCCCGAGGACGAGACCACCAAGACGGCCGAGAAACCGGCCGCCAGGAACGGAAAGGCCCGCGCCGCAACCGATTCCGGCGGCCCCGGTCAACAGCGCCAACAGCAGCAGTCGCAGAGCACACTGCCGGCCCCCGGTGTCAAGCAGAGCCAGCAACAACAGCAGGCGGTGATGCGCTGATGCTCGCGCGCAACGCCGAGTCGCTCTACTGGATCGGGCGGTACGTGGAACGTGCCGACGACACCGCACGGATCCTCGACGTGACGGTGCACCAGTTGCTCGAGGACTCCAGCGTCGATCCCGACCACGCCTCCCGGGTGCTGCTCAAGGTGCTGGGCATGGAGCCGCCGGACCATCCCCTGGATGTGTGGTCGCTGACCGACATCGTCGCCTACTCGCGGGACGTCACCGGCGGCTGCTCGATCGTCGAGGCGATCTCGGCGGCTCGCGAAAACGCCCGCGGCGCACGCGAAGTCACCTCCACGGAGATGTGGGAGTGCCTCAACACCACCTACAACGCGCTGGCCGAGCGGGAGCGGGCCGCCCGTCGGCTCGGCCCGCACGAGTTCCTCGGGTTCATCGAGAACCGCGCCGCGATGTTCGCCGGGCTGGCGGACTCCACGCTGTCGCGCGACGACGGCTACCGGTTCATGGTGTTGGGCCGGGCGATCGAGCGGGTCGACATGACGGTGCGGATGCTGCTGTCCCGGGTGGGCGACAGCGCGTCGTCGCCCGCCTGGGTGACGGTGTTGCGTTCGGCCGGCGCGCACGACACCTACCTGCGCACCTACCGCGGTGTGCTCGACGCCGCGCGGGTCGTCGAATTCATGTTGCTGGACCGGCTTTTCCCGCGTTCGGTGTTCTACTCGCTGAAACTGGCCGAGCACAGCCTCGACGAGTTGCTGCACCGTCAGCACACTCGGGTCGGCTCCACCGCCGAGGCGCAGCGACTGCTGGGACGCGCCCGCAGCGAGCTGGAGTTCCTGCCGCCGGGACACCTGCTCGACTCGCTGGAGAGCCGGCTGGCCAGTCTGCACAAGACCTGCTTCGACGTCGGTGAAGCGTTGGCGAAACAGTACTTCCACTCCGCGCCCTGGGTGGCCTGGACGGACGCAGGTCACAACACGCTGGTCATCGAAGAGGGAGAGATCTGATGTGGCGCATGCGGGTTGTGCACGCAACGGGTTATGCCTACAAGTCACCGGTGACCGCGTCGTTCAACGAAGCCCGGCTGACGCCCCGGTCGGATTCGCGGCAGAACGTCATCCTCAACCGCATCGAGACAGTGCCCGCGACCCGCTCCTACCGCTACACCGACTACTGGGGCACCGCGGTGACGGCCTTCGATCTGCATGCCCCGCACACCGAGTTGGAGGTCACCGCGTCCTCGGTCGTCGAAACCGACAAAGCCCACGTTCCCGAGGTGGAGGCATCCTGGGACGAGCTCGGCTCGGAGGCGGCCGTCGACCGGTTCTACGAGTTGCTCACGCCGACGGACTACACCCCGGCCAGTAAGCGCATCGAGCGGGTGGGCCGGCGGATCGCGAAGTTCAACGAACCGCAGCAGGCGGTCATCGAGGCCGCCCGCTGGGCGCAGGCCGAGCTGAAATACGTACCCGGGACCACCGGGGTGCACTCGTCGGGGCTGGACGCCCTTCGCGAAGGCAAGGG
Organism: uncultured Mycobacterium sp.; assembly: GCA_964611465.1. Lineage (GTDB taxonomy): Bacteria > Actinomycetota > Actinomycetes > Mycobacteriales > Mycobacteriaceae > Mycobacterium. The sequence goes on from CAZTAA010000095.1 coordinate 8,842, forward strand.
AGTCTGCCAGGATTTCGCCCACCTGACCCTGATTCTGTTGCGCGGCATGGGAATTCCGGCGCGGTACGTGTCGGGGTATCTGCATCCCACACGCAACGCCAAGCTCGGTGACGTCGTCGACGGTCAGAGCCACGCCTGGATCCAGGCCTGGACCGGCGAATGGTGGAACTACGACCCGACCAACGACACCGAGATCAACGAGCAGTACATCAGCGTCGGGGTGGGTCGCGACTACGCCGACGTGACGCCGTTGAAGGGCATCTACTCCGGCGCGGGCTCGACGGATCTCGACGTGGTGGTGGAAATCACCCGGCTGGCCTGACGGCCGCCCGTTCAGACCGTCACGGTGTGCAGGTCGTCGCCGATCTCCACCCGGCCGTCGAACTCCGCGGCGGCCAGCGCCCGCCACTGGTCCTCCTGGCCGGGCACGATCGCGGGCACGCAGTGGGTGAGCACCAGCGTGCCGACCCCGGCGCGCTGCGCGGTGGCCGCGGCCTGCTGCACCGACGAGTGGTAGTCGAGGATGTCGCGGATCCGCTGCATCGGCAACTGCTCGATCAGATCGGCGCGAATCACGGTGTGCACCAACGCGTCCGCACCGCGCGCCAAGGCGTCGAGGCCCGCACACGGCACGGTGTCGCCGGCCAGCGCCACCGCCGCGCCGGCGTGCTCGACGCGGAACCCGATCGTCGGTTCGACGGGCCGGTGGTCGGTCGGCGCCGCGGTGACCGTGACGCCGTCCCGGTCCCAGACCACGCCGTCGCGGTACTCGTGCACCTCCAGCGGCGGCGGTGCGGTGAGATCGGCGTGATGGGCGATGCGGTAGCCGATGTCATGCCCGAACGCGCGCAGCGTCGCGTCCACCACCTCGGCCGTGCCCGGCGGCCCGATGATCGGTAGCGGCGGGGGATCGGGGGAGAACGTGCTGACCCAGCGGGTGATGATCAGGTCACCCAGATCGGCGATGTGGTCGCTGTGCAGGTGGGTCAGCAGCAGAGCGGTCAGGGCGTTGGCGCCCACGCCGACGGCGGCCAGCCGCATCAGCACGCCGCGGCCGCAGTCGACCAGGAGGTTCTGTCCGCCGGCCCGAACCAGCGTCGCGGGTCCCGCGCGGAGCGGGTCGGGGATCGGGCTGCCGGTGCCGACGAGGGTGATGTCGATAGTCACACGCCGATTCTGGTCGAGAACCGACCGGGTTTTGGTGAGTTGGCCTCCCGCCGGCCCGAAGCGTCCTAGCCTGGATTGTGATTCCTGTCACAACAGGGGAGGGATATATGCGGATCGCGGATGTACTTCGCGCCAAAGGGGACGACGTGGCGACGATCGCCCCCGACGCGACGGTCACCGAACTGCTCGCCGGGCTGTCCTGGCGCAACATCGGCGCGATGGTGGTCGTCGACCCGGCGGCCGGCGATGCCGTCGTCGGCATCGTCTCGGAACGCGACATCGTGCGCACGCTGCATCACGACGGTCCCGACGTGCTGAAACGGACAGTCGTGTCGATCATGTCCACGGTGGTGGCCACCTGCGACCCGAGCTCCAACGTCGACGACCTTGCCGAGGTGATGACCCAGAACCGGGTGCGGCACGTCCCGGTCCTGGTCGACGGCCAATTGAAGGGCATCGTCAGCATCGGTGACGTGGTCAAGACGCGGATGGACGAGCTGCAGACCGAGCGTCAGCAACTGCAGGCGTACATCACCCAGGGATGACCGGTATGTAAAAGTGGTCGCGTGGTTACCCGCACCGTCCGCCAGGCCGGCAAGGCCGACATCCGGGAGTTGGCCCATGTGCTGGGCCGTGCGTTCTTCGACGACCCGGTGATGGGCTGGTTGCTGCCGGACCCGGGTCAGCGCGCCAAGGGGCTGTCGGCCCTGTTCGGCGCGATGGCACGGCGCAAGTTTCTTCCGCTGGACGGCGTCGAGTTCGCCGACGACGGCGCGCATGTCGCCGCGGCCGCGCTCTGGGCGCCGCCGCAGCGGTGGCGCACATCACGGATGACCGAGCTGCGGATGCTGCCGAGTTTCATCCGCGCGTTCGGCTCGGAACTGAAGCGCGGTCAGCAACTCGACGCCCTCATGAAGCGCAATCACCCCGAAGAGCCGCACTGGTATCTGGCGGTGATCGGCAGTGACCCGACCTACCGCGGCGAGGGCTACGGCCGGGCACTCATGGAATCGGGGCTGCGCCGCGTGGACGCCGAATATGCCCCGGCCTATCTGGAGTCCAGCAATCCCGACAACGTGCCCTACTACGAGCGGTTCGGGTTCGAGGTCATCGGCGAGCTC
>CAZTAA010000095.1:11229-15802 GCA_964611465.1 uncultured Mycobacterium sp.
GCCGGCGGGACTCCGCCCGACCGTCAGCTCCAGAAGTACTCGGCGCGCAGCCGGGCGGCGACCGTCTCGAACCTGGTGCGATCCAGGACCGCGCCTTCACGCCGGATGCCTTCCTCGGGCACGTCGAGCACCCGGTCCAGCCGCACCCAACTCGGCCGGCCCTCGTAATCCCAGGACCCCGTGCCGATGTTGACCCACTGCGGGTCTTCGGCGTGGTAGTGCTGCGACGACAGCATCAGCCCCAGCAGGGTCCGCCGGTCGCGGCCGACGACCAGGACCGGGCGGTCTTTGCCCCGGGTGGGGTCGTCCTCGAACACCACCCAGGTCCAGACGATCTCGCCGGGATCCGCCTGGCCGTCCAGGTTGGGTGCGTAGTTGACGCGACGGGCGCGCTCCGCGGTGGGCACCATCCGATCGGTGACGGGACGCCCGGCGGTGATGGCCTTGGGCGGCTCGAGGGACCCGCCGGCGATCACTTCCATTCCCAGGCGGATGCCGAGAACCAGGCCCTGCTGAAGGTTGCGTTGCAGTTCCTGCGGATTCTGCAGTTGCCTGATGAACTTCGGGGCCTCATTGAACACCAGATTCTCGGTGATCTTGAAAACCTGCTGCAACGTCTTCCACTGCGACGCCATAGCCGCCAAGCATAGCGACGACCTCGTCCGCGTGATTGTGCCCCGACGGGCGTGGGTCGATACGCTGGAACGGCCCAGCACGCGCGTGTCACCAGGAGATTCCCATCAGCAGCTTCGCGGACAAGACCTTCACCGCGCCGGAGAAGATCCGGAACTTCTGCATCATCGCCCACATCGACCACGGCAAATCCACCCTGGCCGACCGGATGCTGCAGCTCACCGGTGTGGTCGACGAGCGTTCGATGCGCGCCCAGTACCTGGACCGGATGGACATCGAGCGGGAACGCGGCATCACCATCAAGGCGCAGAACGTCCGGTTGCCGTGGGAGGCCAACGGCGCGCAGTTCGTCCTGCATCTCATTGACACGCCTGGCCATGTCGACTTCACCTACGAGGTGTCCCGCGCGCTGGAGGCCTGCGAGGGCGCGGTGCTGCTCGTCGATGCCGCGCAGGGCATCGAGGCGCAGACGCTGGCCAACCTCTACCTGGCGCTGGACCGGGACCTGACGATCATCCCGGTGCTCAACAAGATCGACCTGCCCGCGGCCGACCCCGAGCGCTACGCCGCCGAACTGGCGCACATCATCGGCTGTGAGCCCGCCGACGTGCTGCGGGTGTCGGGTAAGACCGGCGAGGGCGTGGCCGAACTGCTCGACGAGGTGGTCCGCCGGGTGCCGGCGCCGGTCGGCGACCCCGACGCGCCCACCCGCGCGATGATCTTCGACTCGGTCTACGACATCTACCGCGGCGTGGTCACCTACGTGCGCGTCGTCGACGGCAAGATCACCCCGCGGGAACGCATCGCGATGATGTCCACCGGCGCCACCCACGAACTGCTCGAGGTCGGCATCGTCTCACCCGAGCCCAAACCCAGCGACGGCCTCGGGGTCGGCGAGGTCGGTTATCTCATCACCGGCGTCAAGGACGTCCGTCAGTCCAAGGTGGGCGACACGGTGACCACGGCACGCGGGGGTGCCAAGGAGGCGCTGACCGGCTACCGCGAACCCAAACCGATGGTGTATTCGGGGCTGTATCCCGTTGACGGGTCGGACTATCCGAACCTGCGGGACGCGCTGGACAAGCTTCAGCTCAACGACGCGGCGCTGACGTACGAGCCCGAGACGTCGGTGGCGCTGGGCTTCGGATTCCGGTGCGGCTTCCTGGGCCTGCTGCACATGGAGATCACCCGCGAGCGCCTCGAGCGCGAGTTCGGCCTCGACCTGATCTCGACCTCGCCCAACGTCGTGTACCGCGTCGAGAAGGACGACGGAACGGAGATGGTGGTCACCAATCCGTCGGACTGGCCCGAGGGCAAAATCCGCACCGTCTACGAGCCCGTGGTGAAGACGACGATCATCGCGCCGAGCGAATTCATCGGCACCATCATGGAACTGTGCCAGTCCCGGCGCGGGGAACTCGGCGGCATGGACTATCTCTCGCCGGAGCGCGTCGAGCTGCGCTACACCATGCCGCTGGGCGAGATCATCTTCGACTTCTTCGACTCGCTGAAGTCGCGCACCCGCGGTTACGCTTCGCTGGACTACGAGGAGGCCGGCGAGCAGGAGGCCCAGTTGGTCAAGGTGGACATCCTGCTGCAGGGCGAGGCCGTGGACGCGTTCAGCGCCATCATCCACAAGGACGGCGCCAGCGCCTACGGCAACAAGATGACCACCAAGCTCAAGGAGCTCATCCCGCGTCAGCAGTTCGAGGTGCCGGTCCAGGCGGCGGTGGGCTCGAGAATCATTGCCCGCGAGAACATCCGGGCGATCCGCAAGGACGTGCTGTCCAAGTGCTACGGCGGCGACATCACCCGTAAACGCAAACTGCTGGAGAAGCAGAAGGAAGGCAAGAAGCGGATGAAGACGATCGGCCGCGTCGACGTCCCGCAGGAGGCGTTCGTCGCCGCACTGTCCACCGACTCCGCCGCCGACAAACCGAAGAAGTAGGCGAAGACGGTGAGGGGGGCCAAGACGACCGCGCTGATCGGGGTGCTGGCGCTGACGCTGTGCGGTTGTGTGCGCACCACCGCCGGCGAGGCTCATCGGGCCGGCGGCGAGACGCAGCCGGGAAAGGTTGAGCTGGAACGGTTTCTGCTCACACCCGAGCGCGTCGACGACATCCTGGGCTCCCACGACATCGAGGTGATCGACACGGCCACCACGCTGGCCGAGAATCGGTCCAAGATCTCCGATCCGGACTGCCTCGGCGCGCTGTACAACGCCGAGCAGACCGTGTACGCCGACAGCGGCTGGACCGGTGTCGCCGACCAGGTGCTCGCCGACCAGAGCGACGACGACGGCCACTGGATGCAACAGTCGGTGGTGGCATTCGACTCTGACGGCCACGCGCTGGACTTCTTCAACCGCTCGGTGCAGCAGTGGACGAACTGCATCGGCAAGCATGTGACGGTCACCGAGGACGACAACGAATTCAGTTGGGTCGTCGAGGGAATCAGCATCGACGGTCAGATGATGTCCCAGACCGCCCATCAGGAAGACGCCGGCGAGTGGGCATGCCAGCACGCCCTGGGCGCGGTGACCAACCACATCGTGGAAGTCGCGGCGTGCGGTGACTCGGTCGACGATTTAGCACTGCGACTGGCCGGCGAGATCGTCCGCAACGTCCGCTGAGCCGGTGTCCCAGAACGGTCAGATGTACATCGCCGGGTCGATGTAGGTCGTCGGGTCGACCAGTGGCTCACGCTGCTTCTCGGTTCGGTGCCGTACCACCGCCGGAATGCCCGTGGCGATCGAGTCCGGTGGAACATCATGGGTGACAACGGAATTTGCGCCGATCGCGCTGCCGTCGCCAATCATGATGGGACCCAACACCTTCGCCCCAGCGCCGACGGTGACGCCGGCGCCGACGGTGGGATGGCGCTTGCCGTGTGCCAGTGACCGCCCGCCCAGCGTCACGCCGTGGTAGACCATGACGTCGTCGCCGATCTCGGCGGTCTCACCGATCACCACACCCATGCCGTGGTCGATGAAGAACCGCCGGCCGATCGTGGCGCCGGGATGGATCTCGATGCCGGTGAGGAACCGGGTGACCTGGGCCAGCACCCGGGCCAGCCCTTTCGTCGCGGGCCTGGCCCACAGCCGGTGGGCGATCCGGTGCGACCAGATGGCGTGCAACCCGGAGTAGACGATCGCGTTCTCGACGTCGCCGCGGGCCGCCGGATCGTGCGACCGCGCGTTCTCGAGATCCTCCCGGATCCTGTTCAGCACACCCATCAGCAGATCAGTCGCGGATGTGTTCGAAGAGCGCCGTGGAGATGTAGCGTTCGCCGAGATCGGGCACGACCACCACGATGAGCTTGCCGGCGTTCTCCGGTCGCTTCGCCAATTCCAGTGCGGCCCAGACGTTTGCGCCGCCCGAGATGCCGCCCAGGATGCCCTCCTCGGTGCCCAGGGCGCGCGCGACCCGGATGGCGTCGTCGAACTCGACGTCGACGATCTCGTCGTAGACGCCGCGGTCGAGCACCTCGGGAATGAAATTCGGGCCGAGGCCCTGGATCTTGTGCGGCCCCGGGTCGCCGCCGTTGAGAATGGGGGAGTCCTTGGGTTCGACCCCGACGATCTGCACGCCGGGCTTGCGCTCCTTGAGCACGTGCCCGACACCGGTCAGCGTGCCGCCCGTGCCGATTCCGGCGACGAAGATGTCGACGGCGCCGTCGGTGTCGGCCCAGACCTCCTCGGCGGTGGTCTTCTCGTGGATCGCGGGGTTGGCCGGGTTGGCGAACTGGTCGGCCGCCACCGCGTTGTGGGTCTCGGCGATGATCTGCTTGGCCTTGGCCACCGCACCGGCCATGCCTTCCGAACCGGGTGTCAGCACGATCTCGGCGCCGAACGCGCGCAGCAGCACGCGCCGCTCGACCGACATCGTCTCGGGCATGGTCAGCACCACCCGGTAGCCGCGGGCCGCGCCCACCATGGCCA
>CAZTAA010000096.1:0-15736 GCA_964611465.1 uncultured Mycobacterium sp.
GGCGCGGGCGTGGGGATCACCGGATACGGGTCCACCGGGTCCGCGGCGGCGGCACCGGCGGACGCCAGCGCGGCCCCGGCGACGACCGCGCCGGCCAGCGCGATCCGGGCAGCCAGGGCGAAGCGGTCTCGTTCTGTCGGGGACGGCATGGGCATCAGCGTATCGGCTTGGCGCACGGGTGTCCGCGCGTCGGCAAACGCGGCCTCGGACGGCCGGAGCCTTAGTCTGCTGGCATGACCCTGGTCACGTACGAACTCGACAACCACGTCGCCACGATCACGCTGAACCGGCCGGAAGCCCGCAACGCCATCAACGGCGCCCTGCGCGACGACCTCAACGCGGCCTGGGAGCGGTTCCGCGGCGATGAGGATGCCTGGGTCGCGATCCTGACGGCCAACGGCGACGTGTACTGCGCCGGCGGCGATCTCAAGGACGGTGAGGGCTCGGTGGGAACGTTCGCCGGGACGTTCTGGGAAAAGCCGACCATCAACAGCTTCGAGAGCGGAATGGAGCTGTTCAAGCCGACCATCGCCGCGGTCCACGGCCCGTGTGTCGGTTACGGCCTGACCGGGGTGCTGTTCTGCGACTTCGTCATCGCCACCACGTCGGCCACCTTCTCCTACCCCGAGGTGCGGCTGGGTGTCCCGACCATCGTCGGCGCGATCCGCCTGCCGCAGCGGATCGGCTGGGCCAACGCCATGGAACTGCTGCTCACCGGCGAACCGATGAGCGCCCAGCGCGCCGCCGAGGTCGGCCTGGTGTGGCGCCTCGTCGAACCGGACCGGCTGCAGTCCGAGGCGCGGGCATGGGCCGAGGTGCTCACCCGGGCCGCTCCCCTGGCCCAGCGGGCCACCAAGGAAGTCGCCTGGCGCACCGCGGACATGGGCTGGATCGAGTCCGTCCGCTTCGGTGAGGTGATGCGAAAGGTGGCCGGAGCCACCGAGGACGTCGCCGAAGGCCTGCAGGCCTGGTGGGACAAGCGCCAACCGAACTGGCGCGGCCGGTGACGACGGGCGAGTGCCTGACCGTTCCCGCGTTACTCCACCGGGCGGCCGAGCGGGCGGGATCGCAGGCATATGTGGTGACGCCCGATGAACGGCTCAGCTACGCCGATGCCGAGACGCGTTCCGCGGCGGCGGCCCGCTGGCTGCTGGGCGCCGGAGTCGGCAAGGGCACCCGGGTCGGCCTCTTCTTCCCCAATGGCGTCGAATGGGTGATCTGGTGGCTGGCGGCGTCGCGCGTCGGAGCCGTCGTGGTCCCGCTGAGCACGATGTACCGGCCCGCCGAGATCGCCAAGGTGCTGCGCCTCGCCGATGTGGCGGTCCTCGTCGCCCCGCCCCGGGTGCTGAGCTTCGACGTGGCCGAGCGCCTCGAGGCGGCGCTACCCGAACTGGCAGGCCAGCCGGGTGACACCCTCGCGATCGGTGCGGCGCCCTACCTGCGCCGGATCGTGGTCACCGGCGAGTCCGGCCGCCGATGGGCAACCCGGGTCGACCCGGACTCCGCCGTCCCGCCGGATCTGCTGGCCGCCGTCGAGGCGGAGGTGTCCCCCGCCGACCTGGCGATCATGATCCACACCTCGGGATCGACGGCCGACGCCAAGGGAGTGCTGCACACGCACGGCACCCTGGTCCGGCAGACCTCGACCTGGCCGGCGGCGATCCGGGCGATCACCGGCGAGGTCCAGTCCGGGGGCCCCGCCAGAATCCTGTGCGCGATGCCGTTCTTCTGGATCGGCGGCGTGCTCGCCGCGATGGGAGCCCTGCACGAGCCGGTCACGCTGCTGGTGCTGGCCCGGCTCGATGCGAGCACCGCGCTGGATCTCGCCGAGGCCGAACGGGCCACCGGGGTGGTCGGCTGGCCGGCGTTCACCCAGCAGCTGCGCGAGCACCCGAGCTTTCCGCACCGCGACCTCGCGCCGATGTTGCGCGACGGCCCACTGGACATCGCGATGACCGACGTTCCCGACGGATACCCCGTGCACCGCACCATGTCCGAGACCGCCGGCGGGTTCGTCCACACCGACATGCGGATCGTCGACGACGCCGATGTCCCGGTGCCCGACGGCACCGTCGGCGAACTCTGGGTCCGCGGCATCGGCGTGATGGCCGGATACAACAAGCGCGAACGCTGGGAGACCTTCGACGAAGACGGTTGGTACCGCACCGGGGACCGCGTGTACCGCAGCCCCGGCGACCCCCGGTTGTTCTACGTCGGGCGGACCGGCGACCTGATCAAGAGCGCCGGCGCCAACGTGTCGCCCCTGGAGGTCGAGGCCGTGCTGGCCGAACTCGACGACGTCGCCCAGTGCGTGGTCGTCGGGATCGACCACGCCGAACGAGGCGAGGAGGTGTGCGCGGTGCTGGTGCCGGCGCGGGAGGACCTCGACCTGGCGGCGGTGGCGCAGTACGCGCGGGACCGGCTGTCCTCCTACAAGGTGCCCACCCGGTGGCTGCTCACCTCGAGCGCCCGGATCCCCACGTTGCCGAGCGGCAAGCTGGACCGAAAGACGTTGCGCGCCTTGGTTGTCGACGGGACGCTGAACTAGGCGGCCGTATCGACCAGACGCAGCCGCCGCTCGGCGGGGCTGCCGTCGGCCATGAACCGGTCCGCCGAACGCCGGTGCACCGACACCATCGCGTCCGACCGCACGACACCGATCGGACCCCGCGGGGCGAACCGCGCCAGATCCGTCCGGTACAACGCGATGCCGGCCTTGGCCTGGCGGTAGCCGATCCGCATTCCGGTGGCGCCGAACGCGGCCAGGCCGCCCAGACCCGGCAGGGCCGCGGTGAACAGCGCCCACAGCGATGCCGAGATGAGCAGTGCCGCCAGCGCCCCGGTGATGTAAGGCCTCATGCTGTGCGATGCCCCGGCCGGCGCCGCGACCGGTGCCGCGGCCGGCCGAGTGGCGGCGGCGAGTGCCACCGGGCCGGCGAATCCACCGCCGGTCGCGAAGGTCACCGCGTTGCGAACCGGCGGGTCGACGGGTGCGCCCGACGTCGGGCCCGCCGCGGGTCGGGGCCCGTCCAGCACGATGTTGCCCAATGCATGGGCATTCGACGCGAGGTGCGTCCGCACCGGGGCGGTTCCGGTCGCGCTCAAGGCGAAAACGGCCGCGGCCACGTCGGCGGGCAGGGATGCCAGCGGCAGGAGCGAATCGCCGACCGAGCCGACGGTGGTGAGCAGGAACGCGATCACGTCGGCGATCGGCGTCGGGGAATTCGGAAGTGACGCGACCAGTGCCGGCACCGCGACGACCGCGCCGCGCACGGTGACGACGAGGTTGCTCGCCGTGGAGACCACCACCGAGGCGGGCAGCAACAGTTTCGCCAGCGTGGGATCGATCACCGCCTTCGCGGGCGCCTTGACCGGGGTGACCGGGGTGGCCGGGTGCGGCTGCGTCAGCACCGGGTCGGACTGTGACCCGGCGGCGTGCGACACGGTCGCGGTCGACGAGTCGTCGACGGCAACCGATGCTGCCGCGGCCGACTGGTCGGCCGCGGTGTCGTTTGATGTCGCCGGATCGACGGCAGCGGGCTGGGCATCCTGCCCGCCGGCCGTCGCGGCGCTCATGTCTTCGCCGGTTACGGAGGTCGCCGGGGTGGCGTCGCCCGCGGCGGGCTCGTCGGCCGGATCGGCGGCTGCCGCGGCCTCCTCGTCGGCCGGGTCCACGGCATCCTTCTTGGCCGGATCTTCGGCAGCGTCCGCCTTCTGGCCCTGTTGCGGGTTCAGGCCGGTGGTGACGCTGGCGGCGATGTCGTGGATTGCCTTCTGCACGGCCTGCTGCAGCGACGGGGTTCCCGCGGTTGCGGTATCAGTGTTGGAGCTTCCCGACGCGGTGCTCGCGGCGGTGTCGTCGGCGGACGCCGGCGCGATGGCGCCACCCAGGCCGCTGACGGCGAGTCCGGTCGTGAGGACACAAACGCCCAGTGCACGACAGAAGCGTGTCGAAATGGTCGTCTCCTCACGCTTCCGCAGCCGGTGCCGTGATCGTCATCACAGCGATCTCCAGAATGCGGGGTGGCCGAGAGGGTTGTCAAACAGCGCAGCAGTGAGGTTCTTCACCGGATCGCGGGACGGCGGTGCCGTGCCTCGGCACGGCAGGCCCAGCGCGCCAGCTTGCCGCTGGTGGTGCGGGGAATGGCGCCCGCCGGCAGCACCCGAACATCGGCAACCGCCACACCGTGCCGGCGGGTCACCAGCTCACGGATCGCCTCGACGGCCGCCTGCACGTCCGCGCGTGCCGTGCCCGCCGCACGTTCGGCGAGGATCGTGACGGCCTCCGCCCCGTCGGCGGCGTAGGCCACCACGTATCCGCGCCGGACCAGCGACGCGGCGTCGGCCACCGTCCCCTCGATGTCCTGCGGGTAGTGCGCCCGCCCGCCGATGACCAGCAGATCCGCCAACCGTCCGGTCACGTACAACTCGTCCCGGTGATAGAAGCCCAGGTCGCCGGTGCGCAGCCAGTTGCCGCCCGGTACCGCGCCGGCCGAGTGGCTGTCCGCGTCGAGAACCGAGTGCAACCGGGCGCCGAACGTCCGCCGGGTGTCCTCCGGTCGGCCCCAGTAGCCGCGGCCGATGTTGTCGCCCTGCAGCCAGATCTCGCCGACCCGCCCGTCGGGCAGTTCCGCGGCCGTTTCGGGGTCGACGATGACAGCCCACTCGCTGCGCGCCACCCGACCGCAGGACACCTGCGCCAGCCGGTCGGGCGCATCGGACGACACCGGCGCCACCCGGCCCGCGGACAGCTCGGCGCGGTCGACGTACGTCACCGTGTGGGCCGACGGCGTGTCCGTCGTCGAGACCAGCAGGGTGGCCTCGGCGATGCCGTAGGAGGGCTTGATCGCCGTGGGCGGCAGGCCGAACGGCGCGAAGGCGTCGTTGAACGACGCGATGGCGCCGGCGCTGACCGGCTCGGACCCGATGATCATCACGACGCGGCTCAGGTCGATGTCGGCGCCGGGCTCCGGAACCCCGCGCTGCGCGGTCCACTCGTAGGCGAAGTTCGGCGCGGCGGTGACCACCCGGGCGTCCCGGGACCCGGCCGCCAGCGCGTCGATCCAGCGCCGCGGCCGGCGGATGAACGCGGTCGGCGACATCAGGGTCGAATGGCCGCCGTAGACGGTGGGAAACCCGATCATCGACAGGCCCATGTCGTGATAGAGCGGCAGCCAGCTCACTCCGTGGGTGTTCCGGTCGAGCATGTCGATCGACAGGATCATCTGGAGCAGGTTGAAACCGACCGCGCGATGGGTGATCTCGACGCCCACCGGCGGCCGCGTCGAACCACCGGTGTACTGCAAGTGGGAGACGTCGTCCATGTCGAGCTCGGTCGCCGCGAAGGCGTCGCCGGCCTCGTCGGGCACCTCGTCGATGACGATTACCTGCGGGGCGCCGGCGGGACTCCCAACGCCGTGGCTGCCCAGGAACGCCTCGACGACCTCGCGCACGGCCGCGGTGGTCAGCACCACCGAGGGCCGGGCGTCGCGCAGCGCGATCTCGAGGCGTTCGGCGTGGCCGGGCAGTTCGGGCGCGAACAGCGGGACCGCGATCGTCCCAGCCTTGATCGCCGCGAAGAACCCGGCGACGAATTCCAGTCCCTGCGGCGCGAGGATCGCGACCCGGTCACCGCGGCCGGCGACGGCCTGGATACGCGCGCCGATGGCGCGCAGGCGGACGCCGAGCTCTGCCCAGCTGAGTTCGACGGCGTGCGGCTCCCCAGAGCCGCTGTGGTCGAGATACCGGTAGGCGATCGAGTCGCCGACGCTGGCGATGTTGCGTTCGATCAAGGAGATCAGGGTGGTTCCGGGGGGCACGACGATCCCGCCGTCGGCGTCGAGGCAGTCCTCGATGCGCAACAGGCCGGTCGGAACCGTGTCGTGCGCGGCAACCATGCGGGTGAGTCTACGAGTCCCGAATCAGGTTGACGGACAACTCAACTCGTGGTGTCGCTCACTTTGACCAGCATCTTTCCGATGTTGGCCCCGGTGAACAGGCCGTTGAGCGCCTCGACGCACGATTCCAGGCCGTCGAACACGGTCTCGTGGTGCACCAGCAGGCCCTGCTCCTCCCATCCGCGCAGCGCGGCGTAGGCCTCCTCGAAGCGGCTCCACTCGTCGAGCGCGTTGAAGCCCTGCATCAGGGCGGTGCGCGAGAGCAGGTTGACGTAGTTGGCCGGGCCCGGATGTTCGCCGGTCAGGTAGCTGGAGATGACGCCGCACAGCACCACTCGCGCCTTGCGCGCCAGCCGCCCGAGCACGGCGTTGAGCACCGGGCCGCCGACATTGTCGAAGTACACGTCGACGCCCTGGGGGCAGTGCTGTTTGAGGTCGGCGGCGAGTTGGCCCCGCTTGTAGTCGATGCACGCGTCGAAGCCGAACTCGTCGACGACGAAAGCGCACTTCTTCGCTCCGCCCGCGATGCCGACCACCCGGGCCCCGGCGATCTTGGCGATCTGCCCGGCGACCGACCCGGTGGCCCCCGCGGCCGCCGACACCACCACCGTCTCACCGGGTTGCGGCTTGCCGATATCGGCCATGCCGAAATATGCCGTCGCCCCGGTCGGGCCGTAGACCGACATCGCGGCCAACTGGCTCAGCCCCGGGGCGACCGGTGTGCAGAACAGGTCGTCGCGTACGACGACGTACTCCTGGAACCCGGTCAGCGTGGTCACCACGTCGCCGACGGCGTACGCCGGGCAGCGTGACTCGACGACCTCGCCGATGCCGGCGCCGCGGACCACCTCGCCGAGTTGAACCGGCGGCAGGTAACCGGGCTGATCGTCCAGCCAGGTCCGGGCCGCGGCATCCATCCCGATGTAGGTGGTGCGCACCAACGCCTCACCGTCTTGCGGTTCCGGCGCGGGAGCGGAGATCAGCTCGACGTCGTCGGGGGCGACCAGACCCGTGGGCCGTCGCCGCAGCACGATCTGACGGTTGGTTCGCTGCGCCACGAGGCCCGAAACTACCTGACGCACAGGCGGCTTCGGGCCGAATCGAGGTGGCTAGCCCAGTGCGCCGAGCGCGCTTTCGTAGTCGGGTTCCTGGGCGATCTCCGGGACCAGTTCGGTGTAGGCCACATTGCCGTCGGCGCCGACCACCACGACCGCGCGCCCGAGCAGGCCGGCCATCGGGCCGTCGGTGATGGTGATCCCGTAGTCCTTGCCGAAGCTGTCGCGGAACGCCGACGCCGCGGTGACGTTCTCGATTCCCTCCGCGCCGCAGAACCGGCTCAGGGCGAACGGCAGATCATTGGAAACGTTGACCACCGTGGCGCCGCCGGCGGCCGCGCGCTCGTTGAAGGCACGCACGCTCGCGGCGCAGACGGGGGTGTCGATCGACGGAAAGATGTTGAGCAGCAACGGCTTACCCTGGAACTGCTCGCTGCTGACGGTGCCGAGGTCGGTGCCGGTCAGGGTGAAGGCCGGAGCCGGGGTGCCGACCGCGGGCAGCTCGCCGACGGTGTTGATCGCATTTCCACGCAAGGTTATCTGTGCCATGGGCACAGTGTGTCAGGCGTCACCGCGCCGCGGTCGGCCAGGGTGTGCGCTTACTGGTCGATCATCCGCACCAGGTACGGCGTCATGCCGTCGGTGCGGACCTTCGACACCGTGACCGCCGGCGGGGTCGACTCCACCATCTGGCCGTTGCCGATGAACAACGCGACGCTCTGGCTGCCCTCGGGTCCCCAGAAGATCAGGTCACCGGGCAACGCCTGCGACGGCAACACCTTGCGGCCGACCTTGTACTGCTCGCCCGACGAGCGGGGCATCTTGATGCCGACGCCCGCGAACGCGTAGACGATGAGCCCGGACGAGTCGAACCCGACCACCCGCGGCTTGGGGGCCGGCGCGACGGGCGCCGGCGTGGGGGCGAGCTGCCCGAAGACCGGGACCTGGGCCGGGTTCGCCGGATCGGTAACCGTCGCCGCACTCAGGTCGACCGGGGCCGGGTCATCTCCCGAACCCGATCCCTCACTGGGCCCGTCCACGTTTCCGCCGCCGTACGAATAGGCCACGCCGCGCTGGGACAGGGCCCGCTGGATCACGTACTGGATCGCCTGCTGGCGGGTGCCGGTCCAGGGTGCGGCGCCGGCGGTGGCCGGATTGACCAGCGCGGGGGCCGCCAGTGCGACGAGAGCCAGCCAGACCGCCGAAAGTTTGCCGATCCGCCTCATGTCCCCTGTCCTCTCCGGTCCCGGCGCGTGAGTCACATACGCCACAACAGTCACTACTACCACTTGTACAACAGCGGAGAGAGTGGCACCAAATCTGGTGCGGGCGACCGGGGATCTGTTGTCGTACCGTGACCGCCCCGGCAGTGCATCGTTACCGGAAGCGCCCGGCAACGACGTTGCCGGACAATCGTTGCCGCGTTAGCTCAGCGCTTCTTGTCGCGCACCTTGTAGGTCGACGGCCAGGACATCCGTGACTCGTCGCCGACCAGTGGCACGCCCTTGGCGCCGACCTTGACGTTGTAGGCCTCCTTGCCCGCGCCCACCTCCTTGTTGGCGTGCTCGGTGGCCAGGTAGTACAGCTCGTCGATCGCCGCCTCGCTGTAGGCCACGAACGTCGTCTTGCGTTCTGCGTCGCCCAGTCCGGCCGTCATCCGCTCGGGCAGCACCTTCGACGCCAGGGCGCCCAGCGCGAGTAACGCGAACGGGATCACCCAGTAGAAGACGAAGGACAGCGGGGACTTGGTGTCCAGGATCGTCGCGTCGCCCTGCACGGTCGGCGGGATCGCCGACGACACCGTCATCCCGGCGAAGACGGCGACCCAGATCCATGTGAGCCGGTTGGTGATCGTGCCGAACAGATCGCTGTTGACCACGTCCGGCGGCTGGCCCTGCTCGGCGAACTCGCGGACGAACGGGTGCCCGGTCAGGACTCCGGTCAGCGCGACCAGGAAGATGCCGGCATTGCTCAACGGCTGCATCCAGCGCTCCATGACGGCCTGGTCCAGGATGAGGGTCAGCACGGTCAGCACCGCGAAGGTGGCCGCCGCGCCGATCTGCAGGGTGCGGCCGGGCCGTCCGCTGACCCGTCCGGCCACCAGCGCGGCGACGGCGGTGGCCAGCGCCACCAGAACCGCGGTGAGGAACGGGACGTTGCCGACCAGGATCCAATAGACGATCCACGGCGCGAAGCCAAACAGAATGCCCACGACCGGTCAGTCTATGGGTGCGCGGACCGAGGCGGGGTGCCTCGTCGGCGCGCTGATCGGGCCGCTCAGGGCTCGAGCACGACCTTGATCGCGCCGGCGGAGCGGTCGGCCGCCACCCGGAACGCCTCGGCCGCATCCGTCAGCGGGAAGCGGTGCGTGATGACCGTGGCGGCGACGTCGGGGTTGGCGGCCAGCGCCGCGGCGGCCTCGGCGAACTCGCGGCGGTCGCGGCCCCGGGCGTAGCAGTAGCTGCCGACGAGGGCGATTTCCTTCAGCATCAACGGCAGGCCCGGCACCGTCCAGGATCCGGCGTTGACGCCGACCATCGCGACACGTCCCCCGGGAACCGCGGCGTCGATGCACTGCCGCAGCGACGATTCGGTGCCCGCCGACTCCACCGTGATGTCGTACTCCCCGTCGGGCCGCCCCGCGCCCAGACGCTCACCGGCGGCGACCTGGTGGGGATGGCGGGCGGCGAGATCGACGTCCAGACCCAGCGCGCGTGCGGCGGCGACGGCGAGCAGTCCGATCGAACCGCCCCCCACGACCAGTACGCGCTCCCCCGCGACCGCGGCGACCCGGCGAAAGGCGTGCCAGCACACCGCCATCGGCTCGACCAGGGTGGCATCGGCCACCGGCAGCCCGGCCGGGAGTTCGAGCAGGCAGTCGGCGGGCACCGCGACCCGGTCGGCCATCCCGCCGTCGAAGTCGACACCCAACAGGCCGTGCGGCGCCGGGCCGCGACAGCGCTGCGATGCGCCGACCGCGCACTGGTCGCACTGCCCGCACGCCACGGTCGGTTCGACGCAATACGTTCTGTCGCCGATGGTTCCGGCGATCTCGTGACCGATCGTGACGGGCAGCCCGAAGCGCAGCAACCCGCGATCGCTGCCGCAAATCCCGGCGGCCGCCACGGTCAGGACCGGCCAGTCGCCGGACGGGGCGGGCGCGTCGACCAGCGTCGCCGAACCGGCTATGGAGCGGACCGCGTGGATGCGCTGCCCGGTCAATGCAGCGCGCCCCTCAGCCGCTGCCGCCACCAGGCCACCCGGTCGGAGTCGGCCAGGGCGAAGCGGCGGAGCAGGTCGGCATCCGGCCCCGGCGGCATCGGCGCGACCGGCAGCCGGCCGTCGACCGGGACCAGCCAACGGGCTTGCGCCACAACATCTCCGGTGAGCAGCCCGCGGGTGCCCAGCCCGCACGCGAACGGCAGTTCCGGCAGCACCCCGGCCAGCGCGACACCGCCGGCCAGGCCGACGCTGGTCTCACCGGTGGAGGTCACCACGCACGGCAGGCCGATCGCCTCGGCGATCCGCAGGGCGCGCCGCACCCCGCCCATCGGCCCGAACGACAGCACGGCGATATCGGCCACGTCGGTGAGATCGAGCGCGCTGGGGTCCGGCGCATTGCGCAGTGCCTCGTCGACCGCGACCGGCACCCCGATCCGTCGCCGCACCGCGGCCAGCTCTTCGGTTGTGGCACAAGGCTGTTCGATGTACTGGAGCCCGCCGGCCGCGCGTTCCAGCGTGTCGATGGCCGCGACCGCGTCGTCAATCCCCCACTGCCCGTTGGCATCGCAGCGGATCGACCCGGACGGCCCCAACGCGTCGCGCACGGCCTGCACCCGCGCGACGTCGTCGGCCGGCGGGCCGTAACCCACCACGACGTCGGCGGTACGACAACCGGAGTCCGTGACCAGTCGGTGGGCTTCCGCGGCGCCGACGGCCGGCACGCGGACCGCCACCGGGATGCGCCCGCGCACCGGGTCGGGCCAGCCCACCGTCCCGGCCTCGACGGCCGCGGTCAGCCACCGGGCGAGCACCGCCGGACTCGCGTCGGGAGCCGGGCTGAACTCGCCCCAGCCCTGCGGCCCCTCGATGAGCATCCCCTCCCGCACTGCCGCCGCGCCCGTGTCGGCCGTTCCCGGTATCGCGAACACCGGGGCGCCGTCGAAGTCGATCAGGGTCTGCACAGCGCGACGTTAGCCCAGCGCGCCACCAGGAAACGCAAACAGGTGGAGCCGGCGGGTTCCCGCGCCGGCTCCACCAGGTCAGAGTTGGTTCAGCTACGGAACGGTGACGCAGCCGACCCCGTTGACGCAGCCGCCCCCGCCACCGGGGCCTCCGCCGCCGCCGCCGACACCGGGAATGTTGCCGCCCCCGCCGCCGGCCCCGCCGCCGCCGGTGGGTCCGCCGGGAATCGAGCCGCCGCCGCCCTCGGGGCCACCGCTGCCGGTGGGACCGCCGGGGACGGATCCGGCGCCGCCGGTGGGGCCGCCCGTGCCGGCCGGCCCGCCCGGCATGGTGGTGGTGGTCGTCTCGCCCGGCGACATCGGCGTCGTGATGGTCGTCGAGTTGGGGTTCGTTCCGGTGCTGGTCGGGCTGGTGGTCTCGGTGGTGAACGTCATCTCGGTGGGTTCGGTGGTGGTTGTCGGTCCACTGTTGTCGCTGCTACTGCATCCGACCGCGAGCACAACCGCGGCCGTTCCGCCGAAGAGCGCCATTGCCGTCCTGGCATTGGTTTTCATCAGGCCCTCGCTCTCAATCGTTAGGCCCGCCCCGAGTACCCCCGCCCCAGGGGGGTGAAACGGCTGAGAGTCAAGAGTCCGGCAGCTCGAACTGCACGCGCGCGGCCTGCTCGATCATCGGCGCCAGCCGCGCGCGGGCCGCGTTGTGCGCCTCGTCGAGGTCGTAGGCCCGGTAGGCGTCGGCGTCGGTGAAGTCGGACACGATTGCGAAGCTCCAGTTGCCGTCGCGCAGCCCGAGGTCGTCCCCGACGGTGAAGCTGACGGTCCCCGGACAGTTCAGAGTGCGGAAGACACCCTGGATCTCGGCGACCAGGGCGGGGTCGGAGTCGGGTCTCAGCTTGACCATGACGACGTTGCGGATCACCGCCGCACCGTAGCAGGACACGCATCTGCCTGCGGATTTCGACAAACTCTTGACTCAGTCCAGAAAAGGGAGTACCAGT
The DNA here is from genome assembly GCA_964611465.1 of uncultured Mycobacterium sp. Classification (GTDB taxonomy): domain Bacteria; phylum Actinomycetota; class Actinomycetes; order Mycobacteriales; family Mycobacteriaceae; genus Mycobacterium. The sequence continues at coordinate 12,135 of CAZTAA010000096.1, forward strand.
GTCTACGTGACATCGAGCCAGCACTACGCCGAGCGGCTGCGAAGCGCCGATCTGCGTGTGACCCGACCCCGGGTCGCGGTGCTCGAAGCCGTGCACGACCATCCGCACGCCGACACCGAGACCATCTTCGCCGCCGTGCGCGACGGCCTGGCCGACGTGTCGCGGCAGACCGTCTACGACGTCCTCAACGCCCTCACCGCGGTCGGGCTGGTGCGCCGGATCCAGCCGTCGGGCTCGGTGGCCCGCTACGAATCCCGCGTCGGCGACAACCACCACCACGTCGTGTGCCGCCGCTGCGGAGCGATCAACGATGTCGACTGCGCGGTCGGCGACACCCCGTGCCTCACCCCGGAACCCGACGCCGTCGAGGGTTATCTGCTCGACGAGGCCGAGGTCATCTACTGGGGTCTGTGCCCGATGTGCACCAGCGCAGAACAGACTTCCCGGTCACAACCGTGACCAGCCCACTATCACCACCCCTCGAAAGGAAAAACAGTGCCTGAGGACACTCAGCCCATTGTGGATGCTCAGACCGCAGTGCCGGCCGAAACCGGCTGCCCGATGCGGATCAAGCCACCGGTGGAAGGTGGCAGCAACCGCGACTGGTGGCCGAACGCGGTCAACCTCAAGATGCTGCAGAAGGACCCCGAAGCGATCAACCCGGAGGATCCGGGCTACGACTACCGCGAGGCCGTGAAATCCCTCGACGTGGACGCGCTGGCCCGCGACGTGGACGCCGTGATGACCGACTCGCAGGACTGGTGGCCGGCCGACTTCGGCCACTACGGCCCGCTGTTCATCCGGATGGCCTGGCACGCGGCCGGCACCTACCGGGTCGCCGACGGCCGCGGCGGCGCCGGCAAGGGCATGCAGCGTTTCGCGCCGCTCAACAGCTGGCCGGACAACGTCAACCTGGACAAGGCCCGCCGCCTGCTGTGGCCGGTCAAGAAGAAGTACGGCAAGTCGCTGTCCTGGTCGGACCTGATCGTCTACGCCGGCAACCGCGCCCTGGAGAACATGGGCTTCAAGACCGCCGGCTTCGCGTTCGGCCGTCCGGACTACTGGGAGCCCGAGGAGGACATCTACTGGGGCGCCGAGGCGGACTGGAAGGGCACCCGCGAGCGTTACGAGGGCGGCGGCCCGAAGAAGCGGGTTCTGGAGAATCCGCTCGCCGCCACCACCATGGGGCTGATCTACGTCAATCCCGAAGGGCCCGAAGGTGTTCCGGACCCGCTGGCCGCGGCTCAGGACATCCGCGACACCTTCGGCCGGATGGCGATGAACGACGTCGAGACCGCGGCGCTGATCATCGGCGGCCACACCTTCGGCAAGACGCACGGCAACGGTGACGCCGACCTGGTGGGCGTCGAGCCGGAGGCCGCCCCGCTGGAGGCCATGGGTCTGGGCTGGGCCAACCCGCAGGGCACCGGCGTCGGCAACGACACCGTCAGCAGCGGCCTGGAGGTCGTCTGGACCCACACCCCGACCAAGTGGGACAACAGTTTCCTGGAGATCCTGTACGGCAACGAGTGGGAGCTGTTCCAGAGCCCGGCGGGCGCCAACCAGTGGCGTCCCAAGGACAACGGCTGGGCCAACACCGTGCCGCAGGCGCAGGGTGACGGCAAGACGCATCCGTCGATGCTGACCACCGACCTGACCATGCGGATGGACCCGGCGTTCGGGAAGATCACCCGGCGCTGGCTCGACCACCCCGAGGAACTGGCCGAGGAGTTCGCCAAGGCCTGGTTCAAGCTGCTGCACCGCGACTTCGGCCCGGTGGACCGCTACCTCGGGCCGCTGGTGCCCAAGGAGACCTACCTGTGGCAGGACATCGTTCCCGCGGGAAGCCCGCTGTCTGCCGACGACGTCGCTAAGGTCAAGGCCGCCATCGCGGCGTCGGATCTTACGGTGTCGCAACTGGTTTCGACGGCGTGGAAGGCCGCGTCGTCCTACCGGCACAGCGATATGCGCGGCGGCGCCAACGGCGGCCGGATCCGGCTGCAGCCGCAGCTGGGCTGGGAGGTCAACGAGCCCGACGAACTGGCCCAGGTGATCCGCAAGCTCGAGGAGATCCAGAAGTCGTCGGGGACCAACGCGTCCTTCGCCGACGTGGTGGTGCTGGCCGGCAACGTCGGCGTCGAGAAGGCCGCCAAGGCAGCCGGTTTCGACATCGAGGTGCCGTTCACCCCGGGTCGGGGCGACGCCACCCAGGAGCAGACCGACATCGACTCGTTCGCCTACCTGGAGCCGCGGGCCGACGGCTTCCGCAACTATGTCGGCAAGGGTCTGGAGATCCCGGCCGAGTACCAGCTCATCGACCGGGCGAACCTGCTCAACCTCACCGGTCCCGAGATGGTGGTGCTGATCGGCGGTATGCGGGTGCTGGACACCAACTTCGGCGGCACCAAGCTCGGCGTGCTCACCGACAAGCCGGGCGCGTTGACGACCGACTACTTCGTCAACCTGCTCGACATGGGCACCAAGTGGGTTCCGTCGCCGAGCGACGACGGCACCTACGTGGGCAACGATCGCAAGAGCGGTGCGCAGAAGTACACCGCCAGCCGCGTCGACCTGCTGCTCGGGTCCAACTCGCAGCTGCGGTCCTGGGCCGAGGTCTACGGCGAGGACGACTCGAAGGAGAAGTTCGTCAGGGACTTCGTCGCGGCGTGGGTCAAGGTGATGGACGCCGACCGCTACGACGTCAAGAAGTAGCACCGCTCAACGCAGCACCCCGCGGGCCTTCGGGCTCGCGGGGTGCTGTGCGTTCGCAACTTTGATCTGCGCCACCTTGCATCTGTTCAGCGCTCACGGACACCGCTACTCGCAGTTTCTGTCCGTAGCCGCTGAACAGATGAGGTTGTGGGGCGCGCGAGAGATGCGGTTGTGGGCCGCGCGCCGGGCCGGCCGGCGGCGTAATCTCGGCGCAGGCGACTCCGTGCAGGGCGGGGCCAACGTTGGAGGTAGAGCCGTGGCGACCATCGACGCCGAACCCTTCCCGCTCGACTTCGATCCCGACACCACCGCACTGCTCATCATCGACATGCAACGCGACTTCGTGCTGCCGGGCGGTTTCGGCGAAAAGCTCGGCAACGACACGGCTTTGCTGCTCGCCGCCGTCGGCCCCACGGCCGCCGTGCTGCGACAGGCCCGGGAGATCGGGATGTTCGTGATCCACACCCGCGAAGGCCACCGCCCGGATCTGTCCGACTGCCCGCCGGCGAAGCTGACCCGCGGGGGTAAGACGTTCATCGGCGAGGAGGGACCGATGGGCCGCATCCTGATCCGCGGCGAGAAGGGCCACGACATCATCGAGGAGCTCTACCCCGTCGACGGCGAACCGGTGATCGACAAACCCGGCAAGGGCTCGTTCTACGCCACCGACCTCGAGGACATCCTGCAGAACCGGGGCATCAAGACGCTCGTCGTGTGCGGCGTGACCACCGAGGTCTGCGTGCACACCACGGTGCGCGAGGCCAACGACCGCGGCTACCAGTGCGTGGTCCTCAAAGACTGTGTGGCGTCGTACTTTCCGGAGTTCCAGCGGGTCGCCCTGGAGATGATCAAGGCCCAGGGCGCCATCTTCGGCTGGGTGTCGGACTCCG
>CAZTAA010000097.1:0-15591 GCA_964611465.1 uncultured Mycobacterium sp.
CGCCGCCAACGCGCGCTGGGGTTCGCTGTACGACGCGCTGTACGGCACCGACGTGATCCCGGAGACCGACGGCGCCGAGAAGGGCGACAGCTACAACCGGGTCCGCGGCGACCTGGTGATCGCCTACGGGCGCCGGTTCCTCGACGACGCGGCCCCGCTGGCGTCCGGGTCGTGGGCCGACGTCACTCGCTTGACCGTCGCCGACGGGCAGCTGCAGGCCGAGATCGAGGACGGCACCACCTGCCTGGCTGACCCGGCCCGGTTCGCCGGCTACACGGGCGATGCCGAGTCCCCCGCGTCGCTGCTGCTGGTCAACCACGGGCTGCACGTCGAGATCGTGATCGATCCCGACTCCCCCGTCGGCGCCACGGACCGGGCCGGCATCAAGGACGTCATCATGGAGTCGGCGATCACCACGATCATGGACTTCGAGGACTCGGTGGCCGCGGTCGACGCCGACGACAAGGTGCTGGGCTACCGGAACTGGCTGGGCCTGAACAAGGGTGACCTGGCCGAAGAGGTCAGCAAGGGCGACAAGACCTTCACCCGCGTCCTCAACGCCGACCGCACCTACACCCGTCCGGACGGCGCCGACGAGCTGACCCTGCCGGGCCGCAGCCTGCTGTTCGTCCGCAACGTCGGGCATCTGATGACCAACGACGCCATCGTCACCGTCGCCGACAACGGGGACGAGGTCGAGGTGCCCGAGGGCATCCAGGACGCGCTGTTCACCAGCCTGATCGCGCTGCACGGCCTGAAGGCCACGGACGAGAACGGGCCGTTCACCAACAGCCGGACCGGCTCGATCTACATCGTCAAGCCCAAGATGCACGGACCCGACGAGGTCGCCTTCACCTGCCAGCTGTTCAGTCGCGTCGAGGACGTGCTCGGGCTGCCGGAGGCCACCATCAAGGTCGGCATCATGGACGAGGAGCGACGCACCTCGGCCAACCTGGCGGCCTGCATCAAGGCCGCCGCCGACCGGGTGGTGTTCATCAACACCGGCTTCCTGGACCGCACCGGCGACGAGATCCACACCTCCATGGAGGCCGGGCCGATGGTGCGCAAGGGCACCATGAAGAGCCAGCCGTGGATCCTGGCCTACGAGGACGCCAACGTCGACACCGGTCTGGCCGCGGGTCTGTCCGGCCGCGGCCAGATCGGCAAGGGCATGTGGGCGATGCCCGACCTGATGGCGGACATGGTCGCCCAGAAGATCGCCCAGCCGCGGGCCGGCGCCACCACGGCGTGGGTGCCGTCCCCCACGGCGGCCACCCTGCACGCGCTGCACTACCACCAGGTGGACGTCTTCGCGGTGCAGCGCGAACTGCAGGGCGGCCGGCGGACCACACTCGAGGACCTGCTGACCATCCCGTTGGCAGACGCCTCGCTGACGTGGGCGCCCGAGGAGATCCACGAAGAGGTGGACAACAACTGCCAGTCGATCCTCGGCTACGTCGTGCGCTGGATCGACCAGGGCGTGGGCTGTTCGAAGGTGCCCGACATCCACGATGTCGCGTTGATGGAAGACCGTGCCACACTTCGCATTTCGAGCCAGTTGCTGGCCAACTGGCTGCGCCACGGCGTGATCACCCCCGAGGTGGTCCGCGCCAGCCTGGAGCGGATGGCGCCGGTGGTGGACCGGCAGAACGCCGGCGACCCGGCGTACCGTCCGATGGCTCCGGACTTCGACTCCAGCATCGCGTTCAAGGCGGCCGAGGATCTCATCCTGCAGGGCGCGGCTCAGCCGAGCGGGTACACCGAGCCGATCCTGCACCGGCGCCGCCGCGAGCTCAAGGCCAGCCTGAACGCCGCCGCCGACAACAGCTAGCCAAAGGGAGCCATGGGCAGGCACAGCATCCCCGACCCAGACGACGCGCGGTACCAGTCGCCGGATCCCGATGCCGGCGACCGGGTGGACTCCACCGATTCCGGTGCGCCGGATTCCGGTCCGGCGACCGGCGGGCAACGCACCCTCGGCGAATGGACCGGCAGCCACCGGGTGGTCGACCCGGGGCGCCGCGGCGTCAGCCCGGCGGTCATCGCCGCGCTGGTCGCGGTGGTGGTGCTGGTGGGCGGCGTCATCCTGTGGCGGTTCTTCGGCGACGCCCTGTCGAGCCGCTCCGACACCGCCGCCGACCGCTGCCTCGGCGGCCAAGCCACCGTGGCGGTCGCGGCGGACCCGGCGATCGCCGACAGCGTCGCGGCGTTCGCCAAGACCTTCAACGAGACCGCCGGACCGGTCGGCGACAAGTGCGTCGCCGTCAGCGTCACCGCGGCCGACTCGAGCGCGGTGGTCGACGGGCTGCTGGGCTCCTGGCCGGGAAACCTCGGCGACAAGCCGGCGGTATGGATTCCGGGTAGCGCGGTGTCGCTGGCCCGGCTGCAGGCCGCGGCCGGCCCCGGCATCGTCAGCTCGTCGCATTCGGTGGCCACCTCCCCGGTGCTGCTGGCCATGCGACCCGACCTGAAATCCGCCCTGGACGGCCAGGACTGGGCGACACTGCCGGGCCTGCAGAACGACCAGGCGGCGCTGGAGGGCCTGGGGCTGCCGGGCTGGGGCGCCCTGCGGCTGGCCCTGCCGACGGAGCGGGACAGTGACGCCGCCAACCTGGTGGCCGAGGCGGTGGCGTCGGCGTCGGCGCCGTCGGGAGCCCCCGCGACCGACGGGATCGGCGCGGTGAACGCACTGCTCGCCGGTCAGCCGAAACTGTCCGACAAGTCGCTGGACACGGCGATGAAAGCGCTGCTGGACAGCAGTGACGCGGCCGCCGCCCCGGCCCACGCGGTGGCGATCACCGAGCAGCAGCTGTTCGCCCGGGCGGCCGCGCTGTCCGACGCCAAGTCGGCGCTGGCCGGTTGGCTGCCCTCCGGGCCGGCGCCGGTGGCCGACTTCCCGGCGGTGCTGCTGTCCGGCGACTGGATCGCCCAGGAACAGGCCAGCGGCGCCAGCGAGTTCGAGCGGTTCCTGCTGCAGCCCGACCAGCTGGCGCAACTGGCGAAGGCCGGCTTCCGCACCGAGGGCCACACCCCACCGGCCAATGACGTGGTGAACTTCGCCCCCCTGCCGGCCACCCTGTCGATCGGCGACGACGCGGCCCGGGTCTCGGTGGCCGGGACGCTGGCCGCCCCGTCCGGCGCGCACAGCACCTCCATCATGCTGGACCGGTCGCTGAACCTGGCACCCGTCGTCGGCGCGCTCAACACCCGGATCGCGGCGCTGCCGCAGGGCTCGGCGGTGGGACTGACCACGTTCGACGGCTCGTCGAGCGCCGTCGCCGTCGCCGTGGGACCGCTGTCCGACCAGGTCGACGGTCAGCCGCGCGCGGCCGCGCTGGGCGCCGCGCTGGGCTCCCTGACACCCGGCGGTGGCGGCGGGGTGTCCTTCACCACGCTGCGCAACGTGTACGCCGACGCGCAGGCGAATTTCCGCCCGGGCCAACAGAATTCGGTGCTCGTCATCACCTCGGGGCCGCACACCGACCAGTCGCTGGGCGGCGAGGGGCTGCAGGAGCTGATCCGCACCAGCGCCGACCCGGCCCGCCCGGTGGCCGTCAACGTGATCAACGTCGGCGACGACCCCGACCGCCCCACCTGGGAAGCCGTCGCACAGATCAGCGGCGGCAGCTATCAGAACGTGCCGGCTTCCGACTCCCCCGCGCTGGTGACCGCCCTCAACACCATGCTGAGCTGAGACGGCCGTCGAGTAGTCGGCTACGCGTGCCCGGCCGGGCAGTCGCGGCGCACGCTTGCCCTTCACACCGGTTCGCCGTGAACCGGGACCACGAAGGGTGCAACCATGAAGTACCAGGTGCAGGCCGGCGACACGTTGAGCGCGCTGGCCGAACGTTTCTACGGCGATGCGCGTCGCCACCGGGCCATCTCGGCGGCCAACGATCTGGCCAACCCCGACCACCTCGTGGTCGGTCAGGAACTGTTGATCCCGTATGTCACCTATCGGCACCGGGTTCAGTTGGGCGACACGAAACAACAACTGGCACAACTGTTCTACGGGGACCCGACGATGAGCGAGGTCTTCGAGATCCCCAACGGCGCGGCCCAGCGCGACCTGATCGTCGGCGAATGGCTGCTGATTCCCGATCTGGCCAACGCGTCCGGGCATACCGTCGTTGCCGGTGAGACGTTCGAGGCGCTGGCCGAACGTTGGTACGGCGATCGGTTCCTGTGGCCGATCATCGCGATCGCCAACCACGTCACCGACCCGGAACCCGTGCCCGGCACCGTGCTGCTGCAGCCGCGGCTCAACTGGCGCCATGACGTCGACGCCGGTGACACGCTATGGCAGTTGGCCGAATACGTCTACGGGCCGGGCGGTGCCGCCCGGACCCGGCACATGGTGCAGACGGTGGCGGGTGCGAACCTGATCGACGATCCCGACGTCATCCACGTCGGGCAGCGGTTGTACTTCCCGTCGTTCGACCCGGGCGACTGAGGTCACGGGCCACGCGAAAGCCTCCACCGGCCGGTATGAGCGCGCGGGATTCTACGGCCGCCGGACGGTATTCCGCATCAACGACACCGGCGAGTTTTCAAATTGTGACTCAAGTAAACGAATGTGGGTTTAGTCTCCCCCTGTGACTCATGTGTCGTCTGGGGCTTGGGTGGTAGAAGAGGCTCCTACCAGGACGGATTCCGCTGGCTCGACAACCGCCGTGAAGTGGTGCTTCGCCGCGCTGCTCGGGGCTCTTGCCGCGATCTACCTCGCGGTGGTCGCCTTCGCGGCGGCCGATTCATCCGCGCAGGCGGGCCGGGCGGCACCCCAGCTCACCGTGCCGGTCCGGCTGATGTCCACCGAGACGGACCTGGCCGCGGGCAATGCCTGCGCCGATGCCGCCGCCTCGGCCGCCGATCAGCCGAACTGCGCGTCCGGTTCATCGGCGCCGGCGGCCGCGGGCCCGTCCGGCTGGATGATGATCGGCGACGGCGGCCTGCTCTGGGGCGACGGCCTGGACGCACTGGTCTTCGATCCCGGCTGCACCTCGTACTGCAACGGCGGCAACGGCGGGATCTTCGGTGGCAACGGGGGCGACGGCGCGTACGGCGGCCGCGGCGGCAACGCGTGGATGGTGGGCGACGGGGGCGACGGCGGTGACGGTGTCGACGCCGTCTACGATCCGGTCACGGGCCGGTTGATCTCGGCCGCGATCGCCGGTGGCGCCGGCGGCGACGGCGGGCTGGCCAGCGGCAGCGGGGGCCACGGCGGCAACGGCGGCTCCGACTTCAACTACGGGACCGCCACGCTGGGCGCGACCGCCGGCGACGGCGGCAGGGGCGGCGCCAGCGGAATCTACGGCGGCAACGCCGGCGGCGGCGGGAACGGCGGCAACGCCTACGCCGCCACCGGAAACGCGACGGCGGGCGACGGTGGTGACAGCGGATCCCGGATCTCCGACCTCAACCTCGGCGGTGACAGCGGGGGCGGCGGCAACGGCGGAACCGCCGTCGCCGTCAACGGTGACGCCACCGGCGGTGACGGCGGTGACGGCGGCAGCGGCAAGTGGCACGCGGCCAAACCCGGCGGCGACGGCGGCGACGCCACGGTCGTCGGAACGGGAAATGCCTACGGCGGCAACGGCGGAGGCGGCGGACGGGTCTTCGCGGGAACGGCCAGCGACGGCGGCACCGGTGGCGACGCGGTCACCGCGAACGGCTCCGCCTTCGGCGGCCGGGGCGGCGACGGCGGTCTCGTGGTCTCGGCGGGCGACGCCGGGGATGCCGGTGACGGCGGCGACGCGGTGGGCACGGACATCGTCACCGGCGGCGACGGCGGAACCGGCGGGATCGGCGGCGGCATGGTCAGCGGCGACGGCGGCGACGGCGGCGACGGCGGCGACGCCACCGGCGGAACCAACTCCACCGGTGGGCGGGGCGGCGACGGCGGCTACGGCGGCTTCATCGGAACGGGCGACGGCGGTCACGGCGGACGGGGCGGCGACGCGTCGTCGTCGTCGACCACGGTGTCCGGCGGTAGCGGCCACGCCGGGCTGGTCGCCGACGACACCTCATCGCCGGCAACCGCCAAGGCGGGCAACGGCGGCAACGGCGGCATCGGCGGCCTGGTCGCGGGCCACGGCGGTGACGGCGGCGACGGCGGGGCTGCCAAGGGTGGTGCCGCCGCCAAGGACGGAGCCGGCGGGTCGGGTGGGAAAGGCGGCATCGGCGGCTCCACCGGCAAGGCCGGATCGAGCGGAGAGTGACCTCAGGGCAGGCGGCGGCCGATCGAGCGGACGACCAGCAGACTCGTTACCGCCCGCGGCACGCGCGGGCCAGGCGGGGTTCGGCTCGGCCGGCGGCTCCCGGCCTGGCCGCGCCGCGCACCGACGTCACGCGAACGCCTCCACCGGTGGGCACGAGCACACCAGGTTCCGGTCGCCATAGGCGCCGTCGATGCGGCGCACCGGCGGCCACACCTTCGGGCGGTAGTTCTTGCCCAGCGGATAGGCCGCCTCTTCCCGGCTGTACGGGTGCTCCCAGTTCTCGACCAGCAGGCTCTCGGCGGTATGCGGGGCCCCGCGCAGCGGGTTGTCCTCGGCGGGCCATTGACCCGAACCCACCTTGTCGATCTCGCCGCGAATGGCGATCATGGCGGCGCAAAACGCGTCGACCTCGGCCAGGCTCTCACTCTCCGTGGGTTCCACCATCAGCGTCCCGGCCACCGGAAAACTCATGGTCGGCGCGTGGAAACCGTAGTCCGCCAAGCGTTTTGCCACGTCGTCGACGGTCACGCCGGTGTCCTTGGTGATGCCGCGCAGGTCCAGGATGCACTCGTGGGCCACCATGCCGTTCTCCCCCGTGTAGAGCACGGGGTAGTACTCGTCGAGGCGGCGGGCGATGTAGTTGGCCGATGCGATGGCGGTCAGTGTCGCCGCGCGCAGGCCGGCGGCACCCATCATCCGGATGTACATCCAGGTGATGGGCAGGATCGACGCCGAACCGTACGGCGCCGAAGACACCGGGTGCCCGCTGGGCAGCTCGGGCGCCAGCGGATGCCCGGGCAGGAACTGCGCCAGGTGCGCGCGGACGGCCACCGGGCCGACCCCCGGGCCGCCGCCGCCGTGCGGAATGCAGAACGTCTTGTGCAGGTTCAGGTGGCTGACATCGCCGCCGAACTTACCGGGACGGGCCAGGCCGACCAGGGCGTTGAGGTTCGCCCCGTCGACGTACACCTGCCCGCCGGCGTCGTGCACCGCCGCGCAGATCTCGGCGATGTCGTGCTCGTACACCCCGTGGGTGGACGGGTAGGTGATCATGATCGCCGACAGGTTCGCGGCGTTGTCGGCGACCTTTGCCCGCAGGTCGTCGAGGTCGACGTCGCCGTTCTCCCGGCAGGCCACCACCACGACCCGCATCCCGGCCAGCGCGGCCGACGCGGCGTTGGTGCCGTGTGCCGACGACGGGATCAGGCACACGTCGCGATGTGAGTCACCTTGGGCGGCATGGTAATCCGCGATCGCGAGCAAACCGGCGTACTCCCCCTGGGAGCCGGCGTTGGGCTGCAGCGAGATCGCGTCGTAGCCGGTCAGGCCGGTCAGCCAGCGCTCCAGGTCGGCGATCACCGTGCGCAGGCCGGGGCTGTCGGATGCCGGGGCGAACGGGTGCTGACGGGCGAACTCCGGCCAGGTGATCGGCTCCATCTCGGCCGCGGCGTTGAGCTTCATGGTGCACGAGCCCAGCGGGATCATCGTGCGGTCCAGCGCCAGGTCCTTGTCGGCCAGCGCCCGCAGGTAGCGCATCATCGCCGTCTCGGTGCGATGGCTGGTGAACGCCGGATGGGTCAGGAATTCCGAAGTCCGCGTCACCCAGTCCTCGCCACCGGTGTCGCCCTGGTCCGGAGCGCTGACGCCGAACGCGGCGAGCACGGCGGCGACGTGCGCATCGGTGGTGGCCTCGTCGCACGCCACCGACACGTGGTCGGCGTCGACGCGCCACAGGTTGATGCCGCGCTCCTTCGCGGCGGCCAGCACGGCGTCGGCCCGGCCGGGGACGCGCGCCAGCACCGTGTCGAAGTAGGTGTCGTGCACCAGGGCGTCGCCGAGCGCGGTCGCGATGGTCTCGGCGTGGCCGTGCACCCGCCGCGCGATCGCGGTCAGACCCTCGGCCCCGTGGTAGGACGCGTACATCGCGGCCAGCACCGCCAGCAGCACCTGCGCGGTGCAGATGTTGGAGGTGGCCTTGTCCCGGCGGATGTGCTGCTCCCGGGTCTGCAGGGTGAGACGGTAGGCGTCCGCACCGTCCGCGTCCCGGGAAACCCCGACCAGTCGGCCCGGCAGCTGCCGGGCGTGGGTGGTGTGCACGGCCAGGTACCCGGCGTGCGGTCCGCCGAATCCCATTGGCACACCGAATCTTTGGGCGCTGCCGAAGGCCACGTCGGCATCGATCTCGCCCGGCGGGGTCAGCACCGTCATCGCCAGCAGGTCGGCGCCGACGGCCACCAGCGCGCCGCGCTCGTGCGCTTCGGAGACCAGACCCGTCCATTCCACGACCCGCCCGCTGGCGCCGGGCAGTTGCACGACGATCCCGAAGAACTCCCCGTCGGGCAGGCCGTCGCGCAGGTCGGCCGTGACGATCTCGATGCCGAGCGGCTCGGCGCGGGTGGCCAGCACCGCGGCGGTCTGGGTGAAGACGTCGGCGTCGACGAGCAGACGGTTGCTCTTCGACTTGCCGGCGCGCTGCATCAGGGTCATCGCCTCGGCCGCCGCGGTGCCCTCGTCGAGCATCGAGGCGTTGGCCAGCTCCAGGCCGGTGAGGTCGGCGACCATGGTCTGGAAGTTGAGCAGCGCCTCGAGCCGGCCCTGGCTGATCTCCGGTTGGTACGGCGTGTAGGCGGTGTACCAGGCCGGGTTCTCCAGAATGTTGCGCAGCAGCACCGGCGGGGTCAACGTGTCGTAGTAGCCCTGCCCGATCATCGACACCGCGACGGTGTTGGAGTCGGCCAGCGCACGCAGTTCGGCCAGCGCCTCGTGCTCGGACACCGGCTCCGGCAGCTCGGCCATGCCCGGTGCCCGGCCGGCGTCGTCCAGCGCGTCGAGGATGTTGGCCGGCAGCGCTCGGGCGGCCAGCTCGTCGAGCGACGAGACGCCGATGATCTCGAGCATGGTCGCGATGTCGGTGGCGTCGGGGCCGATGTGGCGGTCGGCGAACTGCTCGGGCACGGTGACTCCTCAGCGGGCAGGCGGAACTGTTGTTCCTCCCCCTCTGTCGTCACCCGGGGCCGGGCGCCTGAGAGATTCGGCCGGTGCGGGCCTTTCCCCATGGGCGGGCCGGACCTCGGACGGTCCAGCCGCTTTCCAGAGGCATCGGGGCCGTGCGCGGTCCGGGGGCCTGAGAGGTTGGCGGAGAGGTGTTGCTCCTTCGGCGTCCGTGACTGGCGGTCACGGAACTCTCCCGCGGGCGGGCGATGCGCCGTTCAGCTTACCCGTCAGAGATTGTCTCGCTCCTCCGGCGCCGCTCGTTCCTCGCGTCGCCTGCGTCGACTCGACGGCAGCAGATGGCTCAGCCGATCTTGCGGTCGCGGTGCTTGCGCCGCGAGGCCAACTCGTCCTCGGGCGCGGCGATCGACTCGCCGCCGTCGGCGCGCTCGCCCGGGAAGTCGGCGATGGCGCCGGTGAGTTCGCGCATCGCGCCGGACACGGCGATGCCGAACACCCCCTGGCCGCCCTGCAGCAGGTCGACGACCTCTTCGGCCGAGGTGCACTCGTAGACCGTGGTGCCGTCGGAGAACAGGGTGATGTTGGCCAGGTCCTCGACGCCGCGCCGGCGCAGGTGATCCACCGCGACGCGGATGTTGTGCAGCGAGATGCCGGTGTCGAGAAGCCGTTTCACGATCTTGAGGACCAGGATGTCCTTGAACGAGTAGAGGCGTTGGCTGCCGGAGCCGGCCGCGCCGCGGATGGACGGCACGACGAGCGAGGTGCGGGCCCAGTAGTCCAGCTGCCGGTAGGTGATGCCGGCGATCTGGCACGCGCTCGGGCCGCGATAGCCGATGAGTGCGTCGGGGACGGAGTCGTCCGGGAAGAGGCCGGGTTGCACGGGGCCCCGCTCGTCGACGACGGACTCGGCGGCCGAATCGGTTCCGGCGTCGGTTTTCAGGTCCAGCTGCTCCTGCCGTGGCTGCTCGCCCACCCCTGATTCCTCTCGCCGATCGTGTCCGTTCCGGTCGCCGGACCGCGCTGCGGTCGAACGGCCTTGTCGGGCCCGAGTGTTCAAGAGCATACGCTCTCGCTGGGTTACCCGGTGGGAGCCGGACCCAACTTCTTCGCTCTCAGTATGGCCGGAATTCCGGCGCTGCCCGACAGGCGCCGGGCGTGTCGAATACCGGATGACCAGTTGAGACGGTTCCGTGACATTGGCGGTCCGAAGGCCGCCGGTCAGGTGGCCTTGAAGTCGTCCGGGGAGATGCTGTCGAGAAACTCCTTGAACTTTTCGACTTCGTCCTCGCGCACCGTGCCCGAGGCCTCCTCGTCGGATTCGTCGGGGATCAGCAGTCCCGCCTCGGCCAGCACGGCCTCCTCGACGTAGATCGGCACGCCCACCCGCAACGCGATCGCCACCGAATCCGAGGGCCGGGCCGACACGGTGATGTCCTGATCGAAGATCAGATCCGCGTAGAAGGTGCCCTCCTGGAGATCGACGATTCGCACCTCTTTGAGCGAATGCCCAAGGGCGGCAATGAGGTCCCGGATGAGGTCGTGCGTCAGGGGCCGGGCCGGCTCCACGCCCTGCTGTTCCAGCGCGATGGCGGCGGCTTCGGACTGCCCGATCCAGATGGGCAGGTAACGGTCCCCGTTCGCCTCCCGCAGCAGCAGGACCGGCTGGTTTTGGGGTTGCTCGACGCGTATCCCGACGACCCGGACTTCACCCATCAGTATTGCCCCTCCGAAGACTGCGGCGCACTGACTCCAACTCTAGTCCTCACCGGTGCAGAACGTCGCGCACGGCCGACTTGATCAGCGACGTGTGCAGGGTGATGGCCAGTGCGGCCACCTCGCGGGCCAGGTCGTCGGCACGGTCGCGGGCGCCCACCTTGTCCGTCTTCACCAGGGGCCCGGCGATCTGGGCGATCAGATCGGACTGCCGGTCCGCCGCCGAGCGGAACGCCCGCAGGTGCCGCGGTTCCACGCCGTAGTCGGCCAGGGCCCGGGCGCACTGCGCGATGACCACCGCGTGCTCGTCGAAGTAGGCGGCGCCGGCGCCCCTGGCGACCGGGGTGATGACGCCGTTCTTCACCAGCGCGGTCAGCAACTCCGGCGAGACCCCGGACTGTTGGAGCAGGTCGTCGCGGGTGAGCCGGACGCGCGCCGGGCCGACGGCGGCGGACTGGGCCGCCGGGAGGTCCCCGTCGCCGACCAGGCGTGGGGCGCCGTAGGCCGAGACGGGGCCGGGCAGCTCACCGTCGGGCTGGGCGTCCAGTTGCGCTTTGATCACCTTGAGCGGCAGGTACTGGTCGCGCTGGGCGGTCAGGACGAACCGCAGCCGGGCGCAGTCGTAGGCGGTGAATCTCCGATACCCCGAGGCGGAGCGTTGCGGCGTGACGAGTCCCTCGGCCTCCAGGAAGCGGATCTTGGAGATGGTGACATCCGGGAAATCGGGTTGCAGCAGGTCCAGGACCGCTCCGATCGACATCCCGGCGAGTTCGGGAGTATCGGGCGCCGTCACTAGCTGCCCGGTCCCCCGTCATCGGTCCGCGGCCCGGTCAGGAACACCAGCCGGAACTTGCCGATCTGCACCTCGTCGCCGTTGGCCAGCACCGCCGAGTCGACGGGCTCCCGGTTGACGTAGGTGCCGTTGAGGCTGCCGACGTCGACAACCTGGAATTCGCCGCTCTCCAACCGGAACTCGGCGTGCCGGCGGCTGACGGTGACGTCGTCGAGAAAGATGTCGCTGTCGGGGTGCCGGCCGGCCGAGGTGCTGGCCTGATCCAGCAGGAACCGGGATCCGGCGTTGGGTCCGCGCTTGACGACCAGCAGAGCCGAACCGACCGGCAGCCCTTCGACACCCGAGACGGTGCTCTCCGATCCGCCGGACGGCGGGGCGTCGAGTTCGTTGAGGAAGTCGGCGCGGAAGACCGATGTCGTCTCAACGGTTACCTCGTCGGAACTGTCCTTGTCCGTCACACGTCGCTCCTCACTTGGCTGCTGTGGCAGCGTCTCCGGCATCCCCGGGCACCTCTGGCCTCCGATGCCCGCCCCGCACTTCCGCCGACTTCGACCGTACCGTGCGATCGGCGATCAGTGGTGGCGATCGCGGCCGGAACGGCGGCCGGTAGGGACCCTAACAACCGTTCATTCGGTCAACGAGGCCTGGTAGGCGTCCGGATCGAGCAGTCCGGCCAGGTCGTCGTCGAGCGTTCCGCCGTCCACCCGCAGGTCCACCAGCCAGCCCTCGCCGTAGGGGTCGGAGTTCACCAGATCGGGGCTGCCCTCCAGATCCCCGTTGACGGCAACCACTTTCGCGGACACCGGGGCGTAGAGATCGGACACCGACTTGGTGGACTCGACCTCGCCGAACGCCTCGCCGGCCGTCACCACGTCGCCGACCGCGGGCAACTGTACGAATACCACGTCGCCCAGGGCGGACTGGGCGAAATCGGTGATCCCGACGCGCACGGTGTCGTCTCCGGTGCGGCGCACCCATTCGTGCTCGGAGGTGTAGAGCAGTTCGGACGGGACTTCGGTCACGGTGGTCTGGCTCCTCGGTAGCGGTCTATTTGACGGGCTGAGCGTATTGGCGGGGTTTCGGTTGCCGCAAGGCGGTGATGTCCACCCGCTCGGACTGCTGCACGGTCATCGTGCCGCCCACCCGTTCGACGCTGTCGACGGCCCCGCCCGGGATGTTCATGGCGGCGGCCAACGTGGGTGGATCGCCAATGGCCAGAACGGAATACGGCGGCGAGAGGGTCAGGCCGTCCATCGCCAGCGCGCCGGGCTGCCCGACCACCCAGGAGTCGACCCCCACCCGCACGGACTGCGAGGCGTCGTGGATCTCGATCGCCTCGGCCCCGGCGGCACGCAGTTCGTTGACGACGTCGAGCATCGTCTCGGGGGCCACGCCGCGCGACGGATCGGTGATGTCGATCGTCACGCCCGGACCGCTGGCGGCGACCGTGCCGATCAGGATCGACAGCGCGGCCAGCCGGGCGCGGGCGTTGTCCACGGCCGCCTGGTCGGAGGTGCCCGAGGCCTGCAACGCCGCCAGTTGGCGCTGCAGGTCGAGGACCTCGGTGTTCAGCGCGGCCTCGCGCTGCTGCAGGGAACCCAGCAGCGCCAGCAGGTCGGCCGGCCGGGCGGTGTCCAGGGCGTCGCCGGACTCGGTCTGGCGGACCTGGGTCGCCAGCGCCAGCCCGAGCAGCAGGCACAGCACCACGGCGAGCCCGGTGAAGACGAGCCGTGACCGCCGCGGTTCGGGTTCGGTCACCTCAGGCCCCGAACAGTCGCCGCCGCAGGGCCGCGGCGTTGCCGAAGATGCGGATACCGAGGACCACGATGATCGCCGTCGACAGCTGGGTGCCGACGCCGAGCTGGTCGCCGACCCACACGATCAGCGCGGCCACCAGCACGTTGAACACGAACGACACGACGAAGACCTTGGCGTCGAAGATGTGCTCGAGGTAGGCGCGCAGGCCGCCGAAGACGGCGTCGAGCGCGGCGACCACCGCGATGGGCAGATAGGGCTGCACGACCTCGGGCACGCTCGGATGGAACACCAGGCCCAGCACGATTCCGACGACGAGCGCGGCGATTCCGATCATCCGGCGTCCTCCATCTCAGCGCCCGGCCTTCCTGGCGAATGTGACATCCCGGGTGGCCCCGGCCGGCAGCGTCAGACCGTCGCCGGTGCTCACCGTGACGCCCGCGCCGTACGACGACTCCAGCAGGCGCAGGCGGGCCAGGCCGGGGCTGCGGTCGAAGGTGTCGCGCATCGTGTTGGGCGGACCCACCGCCAGGATGGTGTACGGGCCGGCGATCGGGTGGTTGTCGACGAGGATGGCGCCGCCGGCCTGGCGGATCGTCACGTTGGGGCCGATGCGGACGCCGCCGACCGAGACCGCCTCCGCGCCGCTGGCCCACAGCGAGTTCACCACCAGTTGCAGGTCGCGGTCCAGGATCACTTGACGGCTGCCGGCGACCCGTTGCTTGGACACGTCCGACAGATCTCGGCCGGCCCCGGGATCGCTCACCGTCACCGTCAGTCCCGGGCCGATCACCGCGGTGCTGCCGGCCGCCAGGCTCAGCGCGTCCAGTCCGGCCAGCAGGGTGCGGCCCTCGCTGTCGTCGCGCAGCCGGGTCCGGGACAGGTCGTCGACCTGACCCGCCAGGGTGTCGCGGTCCCGGGTCAACCCGTCGGTGTTGTGTTCGGCGGAACGCACGCTGTCGGCCAGCACCCGCTGCGCGTTCGTCATGCCGGGGGCCAGGCTGCGGGCCTGCGCCACCGCCGCGGCGAAGACCGCCGCGATCAGCAGGGCCCCGGCCGCCTGCCAGATCCATTGCCGCCGTGCGGGTTTCGGGTCGCCGGCGGCCGCCGCGGCATAGCCGGGGTCGAGATGGTCGGACAGCAGCGAGCGCAGCAGCGAGGGCACCGGCAGCTTCCGCGGCTGCTCGGCCCGCTCGGCGCTCAGCCCGGCGTCGGGGTGGTAGCCGCCGAGCATCCGGGCGTCCGACGCCTCCGGGCTCATCCCGCGACCCTGGGCAGCTTGCGCAGCACCGCGGAGACCTGCAGGACGTAGAGGACGAAGGACCACAGGTACATGTAGACGCCCCAGATCAGGAACGCCCAGCCGCAGGCGCCGACGACCCTGCTCCACAGCGAGTCCCACTGCCCCAGCAGGATCAACGGGAACCCCGACATCAGCGCGAACGTCGCGGCCTTGCCGATGTACGTCACCGGCAGCGCGGTCAGGCCCCGGCCGCGCAGTAGCGGCAGCGTCGCCGCCAGCAGCGCGTCCCGGACCAGCAGCACCGCGATGATCCACCACGGGATCATCCCGGCGATCGCCATGGCCACCGGCACGACCACCATGTACAGCCGGTCGACGGCGGGGTCGAGCAGTTCGCCGAGGCGCGAGTACTGGTCGAGCAGGCGGGCGATCTTGCCGTCGGCCCAGTCTGAGGCGCCGCTGATCATCAGCACCGCGGTGGCCCAGCCGTAGGAATGCGAGACCAGCAGCAGGTAGACGAAAACCGCGATCAGGATGAGCCGCAGCACGGACAGCACGTTGGGCACTGTCAGCACGCGATCGCGCGTCTCGCCCGGCTGCGCGTCCATGGTGCCCAACCTAGTGCCCCGCCTAGCGGAACACTCCCGGCAGGCTCAGCACCGAGAGCGTGTCGTCCTGTAGCGGATTGTCGTGCACCATGTAGGTCCACGTCGAGGTCGGCCGGGCCAGTTTGGACAGGTCCAAGTCGAACTCGTGGTCGCCGCCGTCGACCAGGTCGGCCGTCTCGAAGGTCTGCTGGGCGGCCTCGACGGCGTTGCTGGCCAGTGATCCGAACGCGTCCACGGCCAGCCGGTGGAACTCGTCGAGCGGGTTCTGCCGGCCCAGTGCGCGCAGGTGGATGCTCTCCCGGATGTCGG
>CAZTAA010000098.1:0-15486 GCA_964611465.1 uncultured Mycobacterium sp.
GCAGGAAGGCGATGCGGTGCCGCACCTCGGGCCGGTCGGCGAACTTCACCACCTGTTGGATCAGCGTCTTGCCGCCGTCGTCGGCCGGATGCGACTTGCCCGCGACGATCAGCTGCAGCGGGCGTCGCTCGTCGAGCAGCAGAGCCTCGAGTCGCTCCGGATCCCGCAGCATGAGCGTGAGCCGCTTGTAGGTCGGCACGCGCCGGGCGAAACCGATGGTCAGCACCTCGGGATCGAACGCGGTCGCGACCCAGCCCAGTTCGGCCTCGGTGGCACCACGCTCGAGCCACGACAGCCGCAGCCGGCGCCGGACGTCGTCGACCAGCAGGGCACGCAATCGGTTGCGGATGGACCAGATCCGCTCCGGGGAAACCTGTTGGAGGCGTTGCCAGGTCGCCGGTTCGGACAGCTGCATCAGCGGGTCGCCGACCAGCTCGCGGGCCAGCTCGATCCACTGCGGCGCCGCCCAGGTGGGCGCGTGCACCCCGTTGGTGATCGAGCCGATGGGAACCTCGTCGGCGTCGAAGCCCGGCCACAGATCGGCGAACATCGTGCGGCTGACCCGGCCGTGCAGCAGTGAGACGCCGTTCGCCCGCTGCGCCAGCCGCAGTCCCATGTGCGCCATGTTGAACTTCGACGGATCCTCCTCGGCGCCGAAGGCCAGCACCCGGTCCAGCGGCACCCCGGGCAGCAGCGGGTTGGGCCGGTCGTCGGCGAAGTAGCGCGCCACCAGATCCGTCGGGAACCTGTCGATACCGGCCGGCACCGGCGTGTGGGTGGTGAAGACCGTGCCGGCCCGCACCGCCGTCAGCGCCGTGTCGAAATCGAGACCCGACCCGGCGATGTACTCCCGGATCCGCTCCAGGCCGAGGAAGCCCGCGTGGCCCTCGTTCATGTGGAACACCTCGGGCGCCGGCAGGCCCTCGATCTGGCAGTAGGCGCGGATGGCCCGAACACCGCCGATCCCGGCGAGGATCTCCTGCTTCATGCGGTGTTCCTGGTCGCCGCCGTAGAGCCGATCGGTGACGCCGCGCATGTCGTGTTCGTTCTCGGGCACATCGGAATCCAGCAGCAGCAGCGGCACCCGGCCCACCTGGGCCACCCAGATCCGCGCCCGCAGCTGCGCGCCCTCGGGCATCGTCAGATCGACCAGCACCGGGTCGCCGGACGCGGTCGTCAGCAGGCGCAGCGGCAGCCCCTGTGGATCGTGGGCCGGATACGTCTCCTGCTGCCAGCCGTCCGCGGTCAGGGACTGCCGGAAGTAGCCCGAGCGGTAGAGCAGTCCGACCGCGATCAGCGGCACCCCGAGATCCGACGCCGATTTCAGGTGATCGCCGGCGAGGATCCCGAGGCCGCCGGAATAGTTCGGCAGCGCCTCGGAAACACCGAACTCCATCGAGAAGTACGCGATCCCGGCGGGCGGATCGCCGTGCTCCTGGTGGGCCTGCTCCTGGTACCACTGCGGCCGGCTCAGGTAGTCGTCCAGATCGGCCGCCCGCTCGTCGAGCTGTCGGAGGAATTCGCTGTCACCGGCCAGCTGTTCGAGGCGTTCCGGGCTGACCGAGCCCAGCAGCGCCACCGGATCGCCGCCGTGGCTGGCCCACAGCCCCTCGTCGATGCTGGCGAAGAGCATCTGGGTCGCGGTGTCCCAGGACGATCGCAGGTTGATCGCCAATCGGTCCAGGGCCGCCAGTCGCTGCGGCAGATGGGCGCGGACGGTAAACCTGCGGAGCGCCTTCACGCGTGCAGAGCTTACTGATTCCGGGCCGCCCGGTGGGATGGGCCGGCGAACTCTTTCGCCGCGCGGGCCGATCCTGCCCACTACGGTGTGAAGGTGACAGGAATTGGTTAACACCAACACCAGCCCCGACGAGTTCGCGACAAGACGTGGCAAGACATGACCCAGTGTGAGGAGAGCTCCGGTGCCCGGTCGCATCGAGATCGACGATGTTTCACCCGTCGTGTCCGGTGGAAGGTTCCCCGCCAAGGCCGTGGTCGGCGAAGTTGTGCCGGTGTGCGCCACGGTATGGCGCGAGGGCCACGAGGCGGTGTCGTCGACGCTGGTGGTGCGCTACCACGGCAGCTCCTACCCTCAGCTGGTCACCGGCCCGGTCCAACCCGAACCCGTGCCGATCCAAGAGGTGGTGGCAGGCCCGCGGGTCAAACCCCAACAGCTGCCGATGTCCGCCGGCCGCACCCCCGACGTCTTCCACGGCCAGTTCGTTCCCGACGCGGTCGGGCTGTGGACCTTTCGGGTGGACGGCTGGGGTGATCCCATCAGCTCGTGGCGCCACGCCGTGACCGTCAAGCTCGAGGCGGGCCAGAGCGAGTCCGAACTTTCCAACGATCTGCTGGTGGGTGCGCGACTGCTCGACCGCGCCGCGGCCGGGTTGCCGCGGGGTCGCCGCGCTCCCCTGCTGGATGCGGCGGCCGCGTTGCGCGCCCCGGGCGAGCCGGCTCAGCGTGCGGGGGCTGCCCTGTCCGCCGAGGTCACCGCACTGCTGGCCGAGTACCCATTGCGCGAATTAGTCACCCGCGGTGAGCAATTCGGCATCTGGGTGGACCGCCCCCGGGCGCGGTTCGCGTCCTGGTACGAACTGTTCCCGAGGTCCACCGGCGGCCGCAATTCCGAGGGCGTCCCACTGCACGGCACGTTCGCCACCGCCACCAAGGCGCTGCCGCGGATCGCGAAGATGGGTTTCGACGTCGTGTACCTCCCGCCGATCCATCCCATCGGCGAACTGCACCGCAAGGGCCGCAACAACACCGTCACAGCCGCCCCCGGCGACGTCGGCTCCCCGTGGGCCATCGGCAGCCACGCCGGCGGCCACGACGCCGTTCACCCGGACCTGGGCACCATTGACGATTTCGACGAATTCGTCTCTGCCACAACCGATCTCGGAATGGAGGTGGCACTCGACCTGGCGCTGCAGTGCGCACCCGACCATCCGTGGGCCCGTGACCACCGCCAGTGGTTCACCGAACTCCCCGACGGCACCATCGCGTATGCGGAGAACCCGCCGAAGAAGTACCAGGACATCTACCCGCTGAACTTCGACAACGATCCCGCCGGCCTGTATGCCGAGGTGCTACGGGTGGTGCTGTACTGGGTATCCCACGGCGTCAAGATCTTTCGCGTCGACAATCCACACACCAAGCCGCCGGACTTCTGGGCCTGGCTCATCGGGCGGGTCAAGAACGTCGACCCCGACGTGTTGTTCCTGGCCGAGGCATTCACCAGGCCCGCTCGGCTCTACGGTCTGGCCAGGCTCGGATTCACCCAGTCCTACAGCTATTTCACGTGGCGCACCGCCAAGTGGGAACTCACCGAGTTCGGCCAGGAGATCGCCTCGCACGCCGACGAGGCCCGGCCCAACCTGTTCGTGAATACGCCCGACATCCTGCACGAGAGCCTGCAGCACGGCGGGCCGGGAATGTTCGCCATCCGCGCGGTGCTCGCGGCCACGTTCAGCCCGCTGTGGGGCGTGTACTCCGGTTTCGAACTCTTCGAGCATCAGCCGGTACGCGCCGGCAGCGAGGAGTACCTCGATTCGGAGAAGTACGAGCTTCGGCCCCGCGATTTCGACGCCGCGCTGGCCCGAGGGAATTCGCTGGAGCCATTCCTGACCCAGCTGAACGAGATCCGCCGGCTGCACCCGGCTCTGCGCGAGATGCGGACCATCAAATTCCATTCGGTGGACAACGACGCCGTGCTGGCCTACAGCAAGTTCGATCCGACCACCGGCGATTGCGTCCTCGTGGTGGTGACACTCAACCCGTTCGGCGCCGAGGAGGCCACATTGTGGCTGGACATGGGCGCCCTCGGAATGGAGTGGTACGACCGGTTCTGGGTACGCGACGAGATCACCGGCGAGGAATACCAGTGGGGCCAGTCGAACTACATCCGCCTGGACCCCGGCCGGGCCGTCGCCCACATCCTGAACATGCCGAACATCCCCGCGGCGGCCCGCGGCCCGCTGCTGCGCCGCGAATGACGTGAACGAGAGGAGCGCCCCGATGACCAGCACCGGCACCGTCAGCAGGTTCCTGGCGCCGGATCCGTCCGATCTGCACCGCCTGACCTCCGGGACCCACCACGATCCGCACGCCGTACTGGGCGCGCACGAATACGGCGACCACACCGTCATCCGCGCCTACCGGCCGCACGCCAACACGGTCACAGCGCTCGTCGGCGAGCAGCGGTACCCGTTGCAGCACATCGACTCCGGGCTGTTCGCCGTCGCCCTGCCGTTCACCGGCCTGATCGACTACCGGCTCGAGATCGGCTACCCCACTCCCGACGGCGGCTCGTTCGGCCCGACGGTGGCCGACGCCTACCGGTTCCTCCCGACGCTCGGCGAGATCGATCTGCATCTGTTCGCCGAGGGTCGCCACGAACGGCTGTGGGAGGTGCTCGGCGCCCATCCGCGCTCGTTCACCACCGCCGACGGCGTCGTGGAGGGCGTGTCCTTTGCGGTATGGGCGCCGAATGCCAAGGGCGTCAGTCTCATCGGCGAATTCAACAACTGGAACGGGACCGATGCCCCGATGCGGGTCATGGGCTCCACGGGGGTCTGGGAGTTGTTCTGGCCGGGCTTCCCGCCCGAGGGTCTCTACAAGTTCCGCGTCCACGGCGCCGACGGCCGGACCACCGACCGCGCCGACCCGATGGCATTCGCCACCGAGGTGCCGCCCCAGACCGCGTCGCGGGTGTTCGCCAGCAGCTACACGTGGAACGACGACGCGTGGATGTCCGAGCGGGCCGCCTCGAACCCGGTGTTCGAGCCGATGAGCACCTACGAGGTGCACCTGGGCTCGTGGCGCCCCGGCCGCTCCTATCGGCAACTCGCCGATGAACTCACCGATTACGTTGTGACACAGGGATTCACCCACGTGGAACTGCTGCCGGTCGCCGAGCATCCGTTCGGTGGATCGTGGGGTTACCAAGTGACCTCGTACTATGCGCCCACCTCGCGGTTCGGCACTCCCGACGACTTCCGGTATCTGGTGGACCGGCTGCACCAGGCCGGGATCGGTGTCCTGGTGGACTGGGTTCCGGCGCACTTCCCCAAGGACGCATGGGCACTGGGCCGCTTCGACGGCACCCCGCTCTACGAGCACGCCGATCCCCGGCGCGGCGAACAACTGGATTGGGGCACATACGTTTTCGACTTCGGCCGCCCTGAGGTGCGCAACTTCCTGGTGGCCAACGCCCTCTACTGGCTGCAGGAGTTCCACGTCGACGGGCTGCGGGTGGATGCCGTGGCGTCGATGCTCTACCTGGACTACTCGCGACCCGCGGGCGGCTGGACGCCGAACGTGCATGGCGGCCGGGAGAACCTCGAGGCCGTCCAGTTCCTGCAGGAGATGAACGCCACGGTGCACAAGCTCAACCCGGGCATCGTGACCGTCGCCGAGGAGTCCACCTCGTGGCCCGGTGTCACCAGACCGACAACCATTGGCGGCCTTGGGTTTTCGATGAAGTGGAACATGGGCTGGATGAACGACACGCTCAGTTTCGTCAGCCGTGATCCCATCTACCGCAGCTATCACCACCATGAGATGACGTTCTCGATGCTGTATGCGTTCAGCGAGAACTACGTCCTGCCGATCAGCCACGACGAGGTGGTGCACGGCAAGGGCACACTGTGGGGCCGGATGCCCGGCAACGATCACGTCAAGGCGGCCGGGCTACGCAGCCTGCTGGCCTATCAGTGGGCGCATCCCGGTAAGCAACTGCTGTTCATGGGCCAGGAGTTCGGCCAGCGCGCGGAGTGGTCCGAGGAGCGTGGCGTCGACTGGTACCAGCTCGACGAGCACAGCTATTCCACCGGAATCCTGCAAATGGTTCGGGACATCAACGGGCTCTACCGCTCCCATCCGGCGCTGTGGAGCCAGGACACCAAACCCGAGGGTTACTCCTGGATCGACGCCAACGACTCCGCCAACAACGTGCTGAGCTTCCTGCGCTGGGGGTCGGACGGCTCGGTCATGGCCTGCGTCTTCAACTTCGCCGGCAACGAGCACGGCCGCTACCAGCTCGGCCTGCCGCACGCCGGCAGATGGCGCGAGGTTCTCAACACCGATGCGACCGTCTACAACGGGGCGGGGGTGGGCAACATGGGCGGCGTCGATGCGGTCGACGAGCCCTGGCACGGCCGACCCGCCTCGGCCATCGTCACCCTGCCTCCGACGTCGGCGCTGTGGTTGGTGCCCGAGTAGCGGGTCAGTACAGCGCGTTGGCCAGGTTGCGCCGGCCGGCGATGACGTCCGGGTCGGCGGGATCGAAGAGTTCGAAGAGCTCGATCAGCCGAGTGCGTACGGTGGTGCGGTCGTCGCCCGCGGTCGATTTCACCAGTGCGATGAGCCGATCGAACGCGCCGGCGACATCCTGCTGGAGCAGTTGGACGTCGGCGGCGGCGAACGCCGCCTCGATGTCGCCGGGCGCGCCGTCGGCGGCGGCGATCGCACCGGCATCCCGGGTGGTGGCGCGCGCCAGGAACGCGATCTGCCGGACCGCGCCCTTGGCCTCGGCGTGGTTGGGATCGCCGGCCAGAATCGCCTCGTAGGCGGTCTTGGCCGTGTCGAAATCACCGGAATCCAGCGCGTCGCGCGCGGCCGCCAGAGCCGGGTCCACTTGTTCGGGGTCGCCGTCCTCGGCCGCGCCGCCGAGCTTGCCGGCGGTGGCTTTGAGCAGCGAGTCGATCCAGGTACGCAGCTGATCCGGCGGCTGGGGTCCCTGGAAACTGCCCAGCGGCTGCCCGCCGGCGATGGCCACCACCGTCGGCACGGCCTGCACGCCGAACAGCTGCGCGACGCGCGGCGTGGTGTCCACGTTGACGGTCGCCAGTGCCCAGGTGCCGTTGTCCTGGGCCGCCAGCGCCGCCAGGTTCTCGGCGAGCTGCACGCTGGCCTCGCTGCGCGGCGACCACAGCACTACGACAACCGGCAGCTGACTGGACCGGGCCAGGACCTCGGTCTCGAGGTTGGCCTCGGTGACCTCGAGCGCGCCCGCGGGGGCCGCGCCGCCGGATGCCCCGGCAGGCTGTTGTGCGCGCTGTTTGAGACCGGACAGGTCGACGGCGCCGGTCATGGACGCGGCGATCCTGGGACGCCCCGCAGGGCCGGAACGTGTCACAGGGTCAAGTCTGTCACGGCGTCGTCGCGGCCACTCCAGCCGGCCGCGAACTGTCCGCCCCGTCCCGTCGAGGCCCCAGTTTGCCGGTGCGATCGGCCCATATGATGAACATCACAGAGGCCAGCGGCACAATGCTCGCCAGCAACGCCAGCAAACAGGTCCGGACCGTCCACCGAAATGCGACCGCGGCCAGCGCGGCAGCCACCACGAAGGCGATGAAGACGCCGCCGTGAATGGGCCCGAAGATCTTGACGCCGATCTCGGTACGGGGTTCTCCCAGGTACTTGAAGTACATGCCCACCAGCAGGCCGACCCAGCTCAGCGCTTCGGCGAGCGCCACCAACCGCAGCCGCCCGGCCGTCGAACGAAGGGCGAACCTGCTGGCGACGGTCGTCGGAACGGTGTCTGTCATGCCGACGATTGTGCCTCAGCGCCGACCCAGCTACTACGTCGCGTAGTGGGTCGTGCAGTGGGTCCTGCGGCGCCTAGGGGCGACGCAGGATCAGCGCATCACCCTGGCCGCCCGCACCGCACAGCGCCGCCACGGCGTAGTGGCCGCCGTTGCGCTTCAGTTCCAGCGCCGCGTGCAGGGCGATCCGGGCGCCGGACATGCCGATGGGATGGCCGACAGCGATGGCGCCGCCGTTGACGTTGACCTTGGCCGGGTCGACACCCAGTTCCTTGGTCGAGGCCAGCGATACCGCGGCGAACGCCTCGTTGATCTCGATCACGTCGAGCTGGTCCACCGAGATACCTTCGCGGGCAACGGCTTTCTTGATCGCATTGGCGGGCTGGGACTGCAGTGTCGAATCCGGACCGGCGACGTTGCCGTGTGCGCCGATCTCGCACAGCCAGTCCAGGCCGAGTTCCTCGGCCTTGGCCTTGGCCATCACGACCACCGCGCAGGCGCCGTCGGAGATCTGCGACGCCGAACCCGCGGTGATGGTGCCGTCCTTGCGGAACGCCGGCTTGAGACCCCCCAGCGATTCGGCAGTGGTGTTGGCCCGGATGCCCTCGTCCTCGGCGAACTCGATCGCGTCGCCCTTGCGCTGCGGGATGGACACCGGCACGACCTCGTCGGCGAACACCCCGTCCTTCCAGGCCGCAGCGGCTTTCTGGTGGCTGGCGGCGGCGAATTCGTCCTGCTCGAGACGGGTGAACTTGTCGGTGTCGTTCCGCTGCTCGGTGAGCGCACCCATGGGCTGGTCGGTGAAGACGTCGTGCAGGCCGTCGTAGGCCAGGTGGTCGATCAGCGGGACATCGCCGTAGGGCAGGCCGCCGCGACTCTTGGTCAGCAGGTGCGGCGCCTGGGTCATCGACTCCTGTCCACCGGCAACCACGACCTCGAACTCACCGGCCCGGATCAGCTGATCGGCCAGAGCGATCGCGTCGATCCCCGACAGGCACATCTTGTTTATCGACAGCGCCGGAACGTCCCAGCCGATGCCCGCGCCCACTGCCGATTGCCGCGCCGGCATCTGCCCGGCGCCGGCCGTGAGCACCTGGCCCATGATCACGTAATCCACCAGCGACGCGGGGACCTGCGCCTTCTCCAGTGCACCCTTGATCGCGACGGCGCCCAGATCGGTCCCGGAGAACCCCTTCAGCGAGCCGTTGAACTTCCCGATGGGGGTACGCGCCCCAGCAACGATCACCGACGTGGTCATGTCTTCCTCCGGCCGAAATTGAGACGACCGTTACAGCCGCCGACTGATGTGCAAACCCTGACAGTCAGGTTACCGTTACGTTATGACCACCGATCAGGCAGATGCCCGCCCGATTCTGGCGTCCGCGCTCGTGACGGCCATCGATCACGTCGGCATCGCCGTCCCGGATCTGGAAGTGGCCAAGAAGTGGTACCACGACCATCTCGGGATGATCGTCCTGCACCAAGAGGTCAACGAGGAACAGGGCATCGTCGAGGCCATGCTGAGCGTCCGCGGCGCGCCGGTCGGCAGCGCCCAGATCCAGCTCATGGCGCCGATCGACGAGTCCTCGACCATTGCCAAGTTCCTCGACAAGCGCGGCCCCGGTCTCCAACAGCTGTGCTATCGCACCAGCGATCTCGACACCCTCTCCGAGCGTCTGCGCGAACAGGGTGTCCGGTTGCTCTACGACGCCCCGCGGCGCGGCACCGCCAATGCCCGGATCAACTTCATCCATCCCAAGGATGCCGGCGGTGTTCTGATCGAACTCACCGAACCCGCCGCCGACGTCGCGCACTGATCCGCTAGGACCACTTCCTCGTCGGGCCGCGGTTGGCCCGGTTCGCCCAGCACGGCGTGTGCCAGTGCCGACGATCCTCACCCTCGCCGTCGTCCGCCGGCCACACCACCACATGCGCTGTGCCAGAGCGGATCTCGTGATCGCACCCCGGACAGCGATAGACCTTGAGGGCCCGCGCACCGGGAATCGGCCGCACCTCGTAGTCGTGGCCGTCGGGACCGAGTTCGATGCGACGGGCCGCCGGTAGCGGCGACCGCTGCGCCGGATGGCCGGACCTGGAGTTCGATCGACGCGCCATCAGAACAACCGGTACTCGTCGCTGTCCATACCGCGCATCTGATCGTAATCCAATGTCACACAACGGATCCCGCGATCAATCGCCAGCGTGCGGGCCTGCGGCTTGATCTGCTGCGCGGCGAACACCCCGGTCACGGGAGCCAGCAGCGAGTCCCGGTTCAGCAGGTCGAGATAGCGGGTCAGCTGCTCGACGCCGTCGATCTCACCGCGCCGTTTGATCTCGACGGCCACCGAGCGGCCCTCCTCGTCGCGGCAGAGCAGGTCGACCGGACCGATCGCGGTCATGTATTCGCGACGCACCAGGGTGTAGCCCACCCCGAGCAATTCGACGTGCTCGGCCAACAACACCTGCAGATGGGCCTCGACACCGTCCTTCACCAGGCCCGGGTCGACGCCGAGTTCGTGAACCGAATCGTGTTCGACATCTTCGATGGTGATCCGCAACTGCTCGCCGGCCTTGTTCTCGACCACCCACACCGGCAGCGGACCGTCGGTGTGTTCGGCCACCGAGCACGGCGGGCTCATCCAATTCAACGGTTTGTACGCCCGATCGTCGGCATGCACACTGACCGAGCCGTCGGCCTTGATCAGCAACAATCGCCGCGCCGAGGGCAGGTGCGCCGTGAGACGGCCCACGTAGTCGACGGTGCACTGGGCGATGACAAGACGCACCCGGTCAACCTTAGAGGCAACCGGGCACCGGGCCGACGCGGCCCGGTTAGGCTGACGCCACGATGAAGGCCGACGAGACGCTCGCGCGCAAGCTGGGTCGGGTCCTGGAACGGGTCACCCGGCAGAGCGGTCGACTCCCGAAGAAGACGCCGGCCTACGGGTCCTGGCTGCTGGGCCGACGCGTCGAGACCGCCGGCCGGCGTCGGGTCCGCATTCAGGTCATCCTCACCGTGTTCATCTCGGTGATCAACGTGGTGGGCATCGCCGTCGCCGCGCTGCTCGTCCTGGTGGCCTTCCCGGAGCCGGACATCTTCGAGGACGCGCCGCTGCGCTACGGCGTGGTGATAATGCCGGTGTACGTGATCAGTGCGCTCGCCGTCGGCACGTGGCTGCTGACCGACACCACCGTCAACGCACTGCGGTGGGCCACCGAACGCCGTCGGCCGACGGTCGACGACCAGCGCAGTACGTTCATGATCCCGTGGCGGGTGGCCGTCGTGCACATTGCGCTGTGGGGTGGCGCCGCCGTGTTGTCGACGGTGCTGTTCGGCCGGGTCGACGCCGCATTCATCCCGAGGTTCCTCGGCGTCCTCGGCATCGTCGGAGCGATGGTCGCGACCTTCAGCTATCTGGCGACGGAGTTCACCCTGCGCCCCATTGCGGCGCAGGCACTCGAGGCCGGCCCTGCGCCCCGCCGGTTCGCACCGGGCATCATGGGGCGGCTGATGACGGTGTGGATGCTGAGCTCGGGACTACCGATCATCGGCATCGGGATGATCGCCTTCTTCGCGCTGCTGCTGGGCAATCTCAACCTGCGCCAGCTCGCGGTGGCAGTACTGATCTCCTCGACGGCGTCGGTCATCTTCGGTTTCATCCTGATGTGGGTGGCGGCGTGGATCACCGCCACCCCGGTTCGGGTGGTCCGGGCGGCACTCAAGCGCGTTGAAGAGGGCAACCTCGACACCAACCTGATCGCCTTCGACGGCACCGAGCTCGGCGAGCTGCAACAAGGCTTCAACTCCATGGTGGCCGGACTGCGCGAACGGGAGAAGGTCCGTGATCTGTTCGGTCGCCACGTCGGGCGTGATGTGGCGGCAGCCGCCGAAGCCGACCCGTCCACCCTCGGCGGCGAAGAGCGCCGTGTCGCAATACTTTTCGTCGACATCATCGGATCCACCGAACTGGTCACCGCCCGCCCGGCATGGGAAGTGGTGACACTGCTCAACCGCTTCTTCAGCGTGGTGGTCGACGAGGTCGAGAGCCGCGGGGGCCTGCTGAACAAGTTCGAGGGCGACGGCTGCCTGGCAATCTTCGGCGCTCCCACCGACATCGAGGATCCCGAGGATGCCGCCCTGTCGGCCGCGCTGGCCATTCCCGAGCGGATCCGCACGGAGGTACCCGAGTGTGAGGCCGGGATCGGCGTCGCTCATGGCGACGTCGTCGCGGGCAATGTCGGAGCGCACGAGCGCTTCGAGTACACCGTGATCGGCGAACCGGTCAACGAGGCCGCCCGGCTGTGCGAGTTGGCGAAGTCCGTTCCGGGCAGGGTGTTGGCCACCTGCGGCACCGTGGAGTCCGCATCGGAAAGTTCACGTGCCCAATGGATTTGCAGTGACAGCGTCACGCTGCGCGGCATGCCCGATCCGGTGCTCCTGGCGGTACCCAAGGGTTAGGGTGCCGGCGCGCTGTGCAACCACGCGCGCGCCGCGGCCACCGCGTCGTCGACATCGGGGAAGCACAGATCGGCGGCCGGGTGCTCGGCGGGGATCACCCGCCGATCGGGGTCGACGAGGAATCCCGCCTTTCCCTCACCACCGAGCTGCGCGCTGAGGCCCAGCAGCATCGCACGAGCCGGATCGTTGACGCTGTCCAACCGGGAGACATCCAGGATGACCGCCGCGAAGTCGGCGCTGTCGCGGTCGATGCTCCGCAATACCTGCTCGGCGCCGGCGAACAGCAGGTCGCCGTGCACCTCGTACACCCGGATGTCGTCGTCCACGTCGTAGACCGCCCGGATCGTCGAGCGCGACTCGCGGGAGACGGTCAGGAAGTGCAGGCCCAGCTCCTGGGACAGGCTGCGACACACCTTCACCCCGCGCACGCTGTTGCCCTTGTCGTCGAGCAGCGGTGAGTACACCCCGATCCCGAGCTGCCCGGGCAGCACCGCGGCGATGCCACCCCCGACGCCGCTCTTCGCGGGCATCCCCACCGCGCTCACCCAGTCACCGGCGGCGTCATACATCCCGCAGGTCGTCATCACCGACAGTGTTCGCCGTACCACCTCGGCCGTGGTGACCTGCCGGCCGGTCAACGGGTTGAGCCCGCCGCGGGCCAGGGTGGCCGCCATCCGGGCCAGATCCGTACTGGTCACCGTCAGCGAACACTGCCGGAAGTACACGTCGAGGACCTCGTCGGGATCGGCGTCGAGCACGCCGAAACTGTCGAGCATGTAGGCGATCGCCCGGTTCCGCGAACCGGTTGCTTCCTCGGAGCGGTACACCTCTTCGTCGACGTCGAGTTCGCGTCCCGCGCACCCCGAGTAGAACCCCCGGATGTTCTCGAACCGCTCGTCGCCGGTGCCCGGGACCAGTGCCACGGCGGCAATGGCCCCGGCGTTGATCATCGGGTTCTTCGGGCGCCGGGTCGTGCGGTCGACGCTGATCTCGTTGAACGCCTCCCCGGACGGTTCCACCCCGATGTGGGCGTCGACCACTGCTTCACCCAGCCGGTCCATCGCCAACGCGTAGGTGAACGGCTTCGACACGGACTGGATGGTGAACTGCGTTGCGGTATCGCCGGTTTCATAGACGTAGCCGTCCGACGACGACACGCTGATAGCGAAGTCGTCCGGGTCCACCGCCGCGAGTTCGGGAATGTAGTCCGCCAGCTTCCCCGCGGTGTCACCGGCATGCTCCCGCAGGATCTGGTCGAGGTAGCGCTGCACCAGCTCGGACACATCGGCGATCGTAGCGTGGGCCGGTCCCCCGCCGCGCCCACCCACAACGCCCACCCACAACGCCCACCCACAACCATGTCGTTTTTCCGCTAGTAACGACGGGCGCAGCATGCCATCGTGGGTGGCATGCACGACGACTTCGACCGCTGCTACCGCGCCGTCCAGGCCAAGGACGCGCGGTTCGACGGGTGGTTCGTCACCGCGGTGCTGACCACCGGCATCTACTGCCGGCCCAGCTGCCCGGTCCGTCCCCCGCTGGCACGCAATGTGCGGTTCTACCCCACCGCCGCGGCCGCCCAGCGGGCCGGCTTCCGGGCCTGCAAGCGCTGTCGGCCGGACGTGTCACCGGGGTCGCCCGAGTGGAACATCCGCCGCGACGTGGTGGCCAGGGCGATGCGGCTGATCGCCGACGGTGCCGTGGACCGCGTCCGCGTCACCGGGGTTGCCGCCCAACTCGGATACACCACCCGCCAACTCGAGCGGCTGCTGCAGGCCGAGGTCGGTGCCACGCCCCTCGCGCTGGCCCGGGCGCAGCGGGCACAGACGGCACGCGTCCTCATCGAGACGACAGCGCTGCCGTTCGGCGACGTCGCTTTTGCCGCGGGCTTCTCGAGCATTCGCCAGTTCAACGACACCGTCCGAGCCGTCTTCGACGTCAGCCCCACCGAGCTGCGCCGCCGTGCCACCCACCTGGATCAGGCCCAGCCGACCGGCACGCTCACGCTGCGGTTGCCGGTGCGGCAGCCGTTCGGCTTCGCCGGAGTGTTCGGGCATCTCGCCGCGACTGCCATCCCCGGTTGCGAGGAGGTCCGCGACGGCGCCTTCCGGCGCGTCCTGCGGCTACCGCACGGCACCGGCATCGTCGAACTGACCCCCGCGGCCGACCACGTGCGGTGCGTGCTGGCACTCGACGACTTCCGCGACCTGACCGTCGCGGTCGCGCGGTGCCGGCGTCTGCTGGACCTCGACGCCGACCCCGAAGCCGTAGACGCAGCCCTCACGGCCGACGAGGCTCTGGCGCCGTTGGTGAGGAAGTCTCCCGGACAACGGATTCCACGAACGGTGGACGAGAACGAGTTCGCGGTGCGGGCGATCCTCGGCCAGCAGGTGTCGACGACCGCCGCGCGCACCCACGCCGGCCGATTGGTCGCGGCGTACGGTCCCGCGGTCGAGGATCCCGGCGGCGGACTGACCCACGGTTTTCCGTCGGTCACGGAGTTGACACACCTGGATCCCAGCCGTCTCGCGATGCCCGCGGCGCGCAGGGGCAGCCTGCAGGCGCTGATCCGGGCGCTCGCCGACGGAGATCTGGTCCTAGACGCCGGTAGTGACTGGAACGACGCCCGCGAGCGGCTGCTCGAGCTGCCCGGTGTCGGGCCCTGGACGGCCGAGATCATCGCGATGCGCGGGCTCGGTGATCCGGATGCGTTTCCCGCGTCCGACCTGGGGCTGCGATTGTCGGCCCGCAGTATCGGTCTGCCCGACCAGTCCCGGGCGCTCGCGGAGGTGAGCACCCGCTGGCGGCCCTGGCGTTCGTACGCCACTCAATACCTGTGGACCGCATTGGACCACTCCGTCAACCAATGGCCCCCGAAGGAGGCGGCATGACCCGCTATCGAATGATCGAAAGCCCGATCGGCCCACTGACACTGGCCGGCGACGGCGATGTCCTGACCAACCTGCGGATGGTCGATCAGACGTATGAGCCCGACCGGGCCGACTGGACGCGCGACGACAGCTCCTTCCAGGATGCCGTCGACCAACTGGCCGCATACTTCGCCGGCGACCTCCGTGAATTCGACCTGAACATCGAAATGGCTGGAACAGAGTTCCAGCGCAAGGTCTGGAATGCATTGCGCACCATTCCGTACGGCGAGACCAGATCATATGGAGAAATAGCGGAACAGATCGGTTCACCCAATGCATTTCGCGCCGTCGGGCTCGCGAATGGTCATAATCCGATCGCGGTGATCGTGCCCTGCCATCGTGTTATCGGCGCGAATGGAAGTTTGACCGGATTCGGCGGCGGTCTCGAAAGGAAATCAACCCTGCTCGAATTGGAGAAAGAGACGGCGAGCCTCACGTTGTTCGATTGATCCAACAAATAGAAACGCCCCCCAGGGTGTGGGGGGCGTTTCTGTTTTGTGTGTGTTCGGCGGTGTCCTACTTTTCCACCCGGGTTGGGTAGTATCATCGG
>CAZTAA010000099.1:0-15375 GCA_964611465.1 uncultured Mycobacterium sp.
GGTCGCGTCGTTCGACCATCATCCCGGACTTCATCGGTCACACCTTCGCCGTCCACGACGGCCGCAAGCACGTGCCGGTGTTCGTCACCGAGGCGATGGTCGGGCACAAACTGGGCGAGTTCGCCCCCACCCGCACGTTCAAGGGTCACATCAAGGATGACCGGAAAGCGAAGCGCCGGTAATGAGCACTGAGACCGAATACCCGTCCGCCCAGGCGGTGGCGCGCTTCGTGCGTGTCTCGCCCACCAAGGCGCGCCGCGTGATCGACCTGGTCCGCGGGAAGTCCGTCGAGCAGGCGCTCGACATCCTGCGCTGGGCGCCGCAGGCCGCCAGCGAGCCGGTCGCCAAGGT
The DNA here is from genome assembly GCA_964611465.1 of uncultured Mycobacterium sp. Taxonomy (GTDB): domain Bacteria; phylum Actinomycetota; class Actinomycetes; order Mycobacteriales; family Mycobacteriaceae; genus Mycobacterium. The sequence goes on from CAZTAA010000099.1 coordinate 352, forward strand.
GATCGCGTCGGCGGCCGCCAACGCCCAGAACAACAACGGCCTGGACCCGTCGACCCTCGTGGTCGCGACCGTCTACGCCGACGAGGGCCCGACCGCCAAGCGCATCCGGCCGCGCGCCCAGGGCCGCGCCTACCGGATCCGCAAGCGCACCAGTCACATCACCGTGATCGTAGAAAGCCGGCCTAAGCGCGAAGGCGGCAAGGGTCAGGCTTCGGCCAGCGCGGCCCGTGCCCGTCGCGCGCAGGGCAGCAAGGCCAAGAGTGCCGATTCGAAGGGAGGCTCGCGCTAGTGGGCCAGAAGATCAACCCCCACGGCTTCCGTCTGGGTATCACCACCGACTGGAAGTCGCGCTGGTACGCCGACAAGCAGTACGCCGACTACGTCAAGGAAGACGTGGCCATCCGCAAGCTGCTGGCCACCGGCCTGGAGCGGGCCGGCATCGCCGACGTGGAGATCGAGCGCACCCGTGACCGGGTCCGGGTGGACATCCACACCGCGCGTCCGGGCATCGTGATCGGCCGCCGCGGCACCGAGGCCGACCGTATCCGCGCCGACCTGGAGAAGCTGACCGGCAAGCAGGTCCAGCTGAACATCCTCGAGGTGAAGAACCCGGAGTCGGTGGCGCAATTGGTCGCCCAGGGTGTCGCCGAGCAGCTGAGCAACCGCGTGGCGTTCCGTCGCGCGATGCGCAAGGCCATCCAGTCGGCCATGCGCCAGCCCAATGTCAAGGGCATCCGCGTGCAGTGCTCCGGCCGCCTCGGCGGCGCGGAGATGAGCCGTTCGGAGTTCTACCGCGAGGGCCGCGTGCCGCTGCACACCCTGCGCGCGGACATCGACTACGGCCTCTACGAGGCCAAGACCACCTTCGGCCGGATCGGCGTGAAGGTCTGGATCTACAAGGGCGACATCGTCGGTGGCAAGCGTGAGCTGACCGCCGCCGCACCGGCCGCCGACCGTCCGCGCCGGGAGCGTCCGTCGGGCACCCGCCCGCGCCGCAGCGGCGCGTCGGGCACCACCGCGACGAGCACCGACGCCGGCAGGGCCGCCAGCGAGAACGCCGAGACCGCGGAGTCCGCGGTGCCCGTGACGGCTCCGGCTGAGACGGTCGCCGAGAACGTCGCAGAGAACGCCACAGAAAATTCAGGGAGCTGACGATGCTAATTCCCCGCAAGGTCAAGCACCGCAAGCAGCACCACCCCAGGCAGCGTGGTATCGCCAGCGGCGGCACGACCGTGAGCTTCGGTGACTACGGCATCCAGGCCCTGGAGCACGCCTACATCACCAACCGGCAGATCGAGTCGGCGCGTATCGCCATCAACCGGCACATCAAGCGTGGCGGCAAGGTGTGGATCAACATCTTCCCGGACCGTCCGCTGACCAAGAAGCCGGCCGAGACCCGGATGGGTTCCGGCAAGGGTTCGCCGGAGTGGTGGGTGGCCAACGTCAAGCCGGGCCGCGTGCTGTTTGAGCTCAGCTACCCCGACGAGGCGACCGCCCGGGCCGCGCTGACCCGCGCGATCCACAAGCTGCCGATCAAGGCGCGCATCGTGACCCGAGAGGAGCACTTCTGATGGCAGTGGGAACCTCCGCCGGCGAACTGCGTGAACTCACCGACGAAGAGTTGACGGACAAGCTGCGCGAGTCCAAGGAAGAACTGTTCAACCTGCGCTTCCAGATGGCCACCGGCCAGCTGGACAACAACCGCCGGCTGCGGACCGTCCGGCGTGAGATCGCGCGGATCTACACCGTGCTGAACGAACGTGAACTGGGTCTGGCGTCCGGGCCCGCAGGTGAGGAATCGTAATGGCTGAAGCAACCAAGGGGCAGAAACACACCCCCCGCACCGAGAAGCCGCGCGGCCGCCGCAAGACCGCGATCGGTTACGTCGTGAGCGACAAGATGCAAAAGACCATCGTGGTCGAGCTCGAAGACCGCAAGATGCACCCGCTCTACGGCAAGATCATCCGGACCACCAAGAAGGTCAAGGCGCACGACGAGAACGGCGACGCCGGCATCGGCGACCGGGTCTCGCTGATGGAGACCCGCCCGACCTCGGCCACCAAGCGCTGGCGCCTGGTCGAGGTGCTCGAGCGCGCCAAGTAGGCACACTTCCGACCGGACCCCCCGCACCGAGTGCGGGGGGTCCGTCCGTTGTGGGCAGCAAACAGCGATCGGCGGGCTTCGGCACGCCGGCTTTTTCCGGCCCGGACTGGTCCATTTTGACCGACTAATTCCTGGTCACGGTCGTACGCTTGGCACTTGATGAGAACTTTCACCCTGGCGGCGGTCCGGATGATGGCCGTCATCGCCGTGACGCTTTTGCCGGCCGTCGCGTCAGCAAATGCCGAGCCGGAGGCGTCGCCGGCCCTCGCGGTGTCGCCCACGCTGCCGCTGCGGTATCTCGGGTCGGCACCCGACCTCCTGTTCTACGGCCAGATCGGCACCGTGGTGCTGACCATTCCGGTGCCGGCGGGCATGACGCCGGCGAGCCTGAACGTGACCGTGCAAATCCCGGTGTATGTGCGAAGCGCGAATCTCACCGTCAGCCAGGACAATCGGCTGCTGACCCAGGTCGAGTTGCCCCCGGCGGGCGGCCCGCTGGCCATCCCGCTCGACGGTGTCCGGGTGCGGGACAACGCGGTGACGCTGCTGCTGCGCAGTTACCTGCTGCCGCTGGACGGGTACTGCCTGGATCCGAGCAACCCGCTGCGGCTGGCGAATTCGGCCGTCACCTTCACCGGCGTCGAGAGCGCACCGACCGTGGTGGCGGACTTCCTGCCGCCGGTGCTGCGCAAGCTGGACATCTACGTCGGGCCGAAGCCCTCGCAGACCGAGGCGGACGCGGTGGTCAAACTCGCGACGTCGGTGGCCGCGCACTACGGCGGCCAGAACCCCGAGATCGAGGTCCGGCAGCTGGCCGGCCCGGCGGCGCCGCCGCCCGGCGCCGCCCAACCGCTCGAGCGTCAGATCGTGGTCGCCGAGGGCCCCGACGCCGGCGTGTCGCTGTACGGTCCCGGCCCGATACCGGCGTTGCTCATCACCGGGCCGGTCAACGAGCTGACCAACCAGACCCGCCTGATCACCAGCGCCATCGCCCGTTATGCGTTGGGCTCCAAGGCCGTTCCGGGGCCGCTGAAGTCCACGCCGCAGCTGCCCGGCAACGAGACCACCATCCGCCGGCTCGGTCAGCCCGGCGTGAACGCCTCCGCGCTGAACCCCCAGGTGGGGATCAACCTGGACCAGACGCGCCTCGGCCGGCCGGTCCGCGACGTGCGGGTGCATCTGATCGGGTCGTACACGCCACTGCCCGCCGCGATCGGCGGGCAGGTGGTGGTCTCCGTCGGCGGCCAGACCATCGCCCGCTGGCCGGCCGAGGCGAGCGGCCTGGTGGACCGCTGGGTCGAGGTTCCCAATTCGATGCTGCAGCGCCTCACGACGCTCAACGTGCAGGTGAACATCGCCGGCAACACGGGCCGATGCGGCGAGTTCCAGCCCATCACGCTGACGATCGACGGCGAGAGCGTCGTGCAGACCACTTCGGCCGCACCGCCGGTGCCGATCGGCTTCCAGTCGCTGCCCCAGGGCCTGATGCCCAAGGTGCAGGTCGGGTTCGGCGACGACGGCAGCTTCGCGAACACCGCGCGGGCCGTGCTGATCATGACGGGGCTGCAGCGGTTGTCGGCGCTTCCCATCGACACCGCGGTGGTGCCGCTGGCGGACGCGCTGAAATCGCCGAGCCCGGCGGTGTTGATCTCACCGGACGGCTGGGACCATCCCGAGCTGCCGCTGAAGGTGACGGCGCCGGACACCGTCCCGACAACGCTGAATGTCGTTGACGACGACGGCAATCCGACGACGCTGACCCTGCAACCGGGTGTCCGGTTCGGTTCCCTGCAGGTGGTGTTCGACGGGAAGCGGTCGATCCTGGTGGCCACCTCCAATGGCGGTGCGGTCGACCAGCTCGACCGGCTGCTGAGCTGGCTCGACGGCGACTTGACGCGGTGGCCGTCGCTCAACGGCATCGGGGTGGTGTCGATCGCCGACCGTGATCCGGTGACGGTGCCCGGCGGTGTGGGGGTGGACGACACCGCCGCCGCCCCGCACCGTGATTCGCCGAGATGGTGGTGGTGGGCGGGCGGCGGTCTGGCCGCCGCGAGCGCCGCCGCGGCGACCTGGTTGCTCGTCCGCTCCCGGCGGAATCCGCTGGACCGGTAAGCCATGACCGCCGCAGCGCCCGCGCCGCCACCGCCGGTGGTCGAACGCGAACCGTGGCTGCAATCGCTGCATCCGGTCTACCGCCTGACCTTCCGCTGGCTGTTCGTCGCCGGCACGACGCTGCTGGCGTTCCACCGGTCGGTGCGCAACGTGGTCGAGGTGACCCAGGCCGGCAGCCTCGGCGGGTACGTCTGGGTGGTCCCGATCGCGGGCGCGCTGGCGGCCCTCGGCATGGCCCGGCGGCATCGCACCGAGTTGCCGATCCACGACCGCCAGACCGATGTGATCGTCGGCTCGATGGGACTGGTGCTGGCGTTGCTGCTGCAAGCGGTGCTGCTGCAACGGTATGCGCTCTACTTCTACCTGCTGCGCCTCGACCTGGTGGCGATGTGGACGTTCGCCGTCAGCGCCAGCATCGCGCTGTTCGGGTTGCGCCCGGTGATCCGGTTCGGCTGGGTGTGGCTGCAGCTCGCCATGGTCTTCGCGCTGCCGTACTACCTCACCGTCATCATCCTGGGCGGCACCAAGGTGGCCGCGGGCATCGGGACGCTGTGCATCGCGGGGGTCGCGGTCGGGATCGCGGTCGGACGGCACGCCCGCCGCGGCCTGCTCGGGTCCGCGCTCGGCTGGGCGGTGGGGATCGTGGTGATCGCCGCGATGGCCGTCTTCTTCCCCGCCGCGCCGCTGCTGTCCTACCAGTTGGTGCCGGCCCTGAGCGCCATCTGCATCGTCGGCACGGCGCTGTTCCTCTATGCCCGCCGAGGCGCCGAGGTGCACTTGCTGGACCGCAAGATCGAACCGCTGGCCGCCAAGCAGGTGTGGGCCGCGATGCCCGTCGTTTTCGTTGTCGCCCTGGGGCTTTCGTTCGTCCGCCTGCCCACGGTGGGGTTCGCGCCCACGGCGTACGTGCCGGCCATGCGATACGAGGTGCCGGCGGACCCGCTGCTTCCGGCGGCGGGCTGGCAGATCCACGACACCCGGGTGTACCCGTGGGTCAGCTCGATGTTCGGCGACGACGCCACCCTGGTCCGGCAGAAGGTCGTCGCCGACGTCGGCGACGGCAAGTACGACAAGTTCGCCCGGCCCCGCACGCTGATGGTCGACACGCTGACCACCTATCGGCCCTTCTCTCTCAACGTGTTTCCCGCCCGGATGATCTACCACGTCGAGAACATCCGGCTCAGCGGCATTCGCCCGGTGGACCTGGGCTACGGGGTGCGTGCCGACATCTTCTCGGCGATCGACGACAAGCTGCTGGTCACGTGGGACGCGATCCAGTGGACGTGGACCAATGGTGAGGTGGCCCAACGCATTTTGGTCCTCGCGGTGGACAACCACGAGGACGACGCGCCGTTCCCGGCCCCCACCGGAGCCCTCCGCCCCACCCTCAACTCGATGTTCACCGTCCTGTTCCGGGGCAACAGTTCGACCTACGACGCGAGCCCCAACCGCAAGGACGACGCGCTGCTGACCGAGTTCGGCCACGATCTGGTCCGCGCCCAACTCGAACCGCTCGGGGTGAAGCCGTGACCGCTCACCCCGAGGAACAGGAGTTCGCGCTGGACCGCGCGATCAACGGCCTGCGCCGGGACCATCCGATGCAGTCGGCGTCGACCGCGGTGTGGGGCTGGCAGAAGCCGACCCTGATCGCACTCCTGGTGGCGGTCGTCGGGTTGGCCGCGTGGCAGCCGATGAAGACCGCGGTCGCCCTGGTCGGGCTGTGCACGCTGGGCTACGTCCTGACGATGACCGACCGGGTGCTGATCTTCAAGAAGGGCCTCGACACCCGGCCGATCGTGGTGCCCGACGAAACTGCCCGCGCCGTGCCGGATTCCGAGCTGCCCCGGTACACGATCCTGGTGCCCGCCTACAACGAGCCCGAGGTCGTCGGTGACCTGATCGCCGCGATGGCCGCCCTGGAGTACCCACCGGACAAGCTGCAGGTGCTGCTACTGCTGGAGGCCGACGACCACGTCACGATCGAAGCCGCCAAGGACTGCGCCGACTCCGACGTCATCACCATCGTCCTGGTTCCGCCCGCCGAGCCGCGCACGAAACCGAAGGCGTGCAACTACGGGCTGCACTTCGCCACCGGCGACATCATCACCATCTACGACGCCGAGGACCTGCCGGAGCCGTTGCAGTTGCGCCGCGTCGCCGTGGCCTTCCGCGACCTGCCCGACGAAATCGCCTGCATCCAAGCGAAACTCGTCTACCACAACGGCCGCCAGAACCTGCTGACCGCATGGTTCACCGCCGAATACGGGCTGTGGTTCGGCTACCTGCTGCCGGGACTGATGCGCAGTTCCTCGCCGATCCCGCTCGGCGGGACGTCGAATCATCTCCGCAGCGACATCGTCGACAAGATCGGTGCGTGGGATCCGTACAACGTCACCGAGGATGCCGACCTCGGGCTGCGGATCGCGGCGTCCGGTTACTTCACCGCCGTCATCGAATCCCAGACGCTCGAAGAGGCCAACAGCGATGCCATCAACTGGATCCGGCAGCGGTCGCGGTGGTACAAGGGGTACCTGCAGACCTGGCTGGTCCACATCCGGCAACCGCTGAAGCTGTATCGAATCCTCGGCCCGCGCAGCTTCCTGCGCTTCAACCTGGTGCTGGCGGGCACCCCGGTGATCGCGGTGCTCAACCTCGCCTTCTGGTTGATCACCATTCTCTGGTTCCTCGGCCAGCCCGCACTCGTCGGGGCGGTATTCCCTTCCTACATCTACTTTCCCGCGTTGCTCGCGCTGGTGCTCGGCAACGCGGCGACGCTGTACATGAACATGATCGCGCTGCGCGAAGACGATCGAGCCGACCTGCTGACCGCGGCGCTGACGGTGCCGGCCTTCTGGTTGATGATGAGCATCGCCGCGGCCAAGGGGCTCTACCAACTGGTGCGCAACCCGTCCTACTGGGAGAAGACCTTTCACGGCCTGGACAAGAAGACGGCCGACGCCGGCGACGGCGTGCCATGACCGACCGCCGCTGCAGGCAGATCGCGTTCGCCGCGAGCTTCGTGCTGTACACGGCGGTGGGTTACTGGTTGCAGGTGCGCCACGGTTTCATCCTCGGCGACGCGCTGGCCCGCGTGCAGGCGGCCCAGAGCGTGCTCTTCAGCCGGGACCCGCACCTGGCGGCCATCGGGTTCATCTTCACGCCGCTGACGGCCATGGTGGAACTTCCCGGGATCCTGCTCGCGCCGGTGTGGCCCGACCTGACCGCGCGGGCGTTCGCCGGCACCCTGATGTCGGCGTCGTTCATGGCCGGCGCCGTCCTGCAGGTGTTCAGCACCGGCGCCGACCGCGGGTTGCCGCGCGGCTACGTCGTCGCCATCACCGCGCTGTTCGCGCTGAACCCGATGATCGTCTTCTACGGGTCGAACGGCATGAGCGAGGCGCCGTTCATCTTCTTCCTGGTCTGGTCGGTGCGCCGACTGGTGCGCTGGATGGTCGACGACGACGTGCACCACCTGGTGGCCGCCGGTGGAATCGCGATGGCCCTGGCGTATCTGACCCGGTACGACGCGGTGGGAACCGTCGCGGCGGCCGGAGTGCTGGTCGGCTGCACGACCTATCTGCGCGCCCGCAGACCGCCCCGGCTGCGCCGCGCCCTGCTGGACCTGCTGCTGGTCGCCGGGCCGGGCTTCGCGGCGTTCGTCGGCTGGGCGGTGGTGAGCTGGCTGATCACCGGCGACGCCTTCGCCCAGTTCACCTCCCAGTACGGCAACAAGGCCATCCTGGAGCAGTCCGGTGGGGCCAACGCCACCTCGTTCGGCAGCGGACTGGTGTTCGCGGCGACCTGCGTCATGCTGCTGGCGCCCACACTCATCCCGGTGGCGCTGTGGGCCGGCTACTCGCGATGGCGCCGGCCCGACTGGGCCGTGCTGTCGGTGCCGGTACTGCTCTACGGCGCCGTGCTGGCGTTCCAGACCTACACCTACGCCAGCGGCGGCACGTTCCCGTTCCTGCGCTTCTATATCGCCGCGATTCCGTTCGCGGTGACGATGGCGATGCTCGCGGTGCCCGAGGGCACGCTCGTCGAGCCCACCCGGCGGGGCCGCTACGCACCCCCGCCCGCGGCGACGGCGACCGTCCGGCCCACCCGTCGGCCCGGAAGTGTCTACGCCGCAGTGGCATTGGCGATCGGCGTCGGTATTCCGGTGACGGCGTGGGGGATGAGCCTGCCGGCCGTCGCCCCGCAGGAGTACGCCCTGGGCGCGGTGCTGCGGCCGGAGCCGGACAGCGTCGATCCGCAGAAGGCGGTCGAGCGCCGGATCGCGGCCACCTTCGCCACCGAACGTCAGATCGCCGAGTACCTCGACGGGCTCGGGCTGCCGGACAGTTCGGTGATCACCGACACCGTCTACGGATTCGCCGTCGTCGCCGCGTCCGGGCGGCCCAAGATGTTCGTGGTGCCGTCGGATCCCGACTTCACCACGATGCTCAACGACCCGGCGTCGCACGGTGTGCGGTACCTGCTTTCGGTGCCGCGAACCGGACGCGGCCTGTCCGATGCGCTCAACCAGCGTTACCCGACCCTGTACGAGACGGGCGCCGACGTGGCCACCCTGGAACTGGAGATCCCCAATGACGGCGACAGCCAACCGGATTGGCGGCTGTACCGGGTCAACGAACCCGAAGAGCCAAGGGCGTGAAAGCCGGGTAGGCGGCCACCGCACGGTGTAGATTGCGGCTGGTCCGGGTCGGTGTGTGTGGAGAGCGGGTGGTTGTGGCGGCAGCGTTCAACGGCAGAATCGAACTGGACATCCGCGATTCGCAGCCCGACTGGGCGCCGTTCGCCGCGCCGACCGCACCGCAGGGCGCGCCCAATGTCCTGTATCTGGTGTGGGACGACATCGGCATCGCGACGTGGGACTGTTTCGGCGGACTCGTCGAGATGCCGAACATGGGCCGCATCGCCGAGCGCGGTGTGCGGCTGTCGCAGTTCCACACCACCGCGCTGTGCTCACCGACCCGCGCCGCGCTGCTGACCGGACGCAACGCCACCACGGTCGGGATGGCCACCATCGAGGAGTTCACCGACGGATTCCCGAACTGCAGCGGGCGCATTCCGTATGAGACGGCGCTGATCTCGGAGGTCCTCGCCGAGCGCGGCTGGAACACCTACTGTGTGGGCAAGTGGCACCTGACGCCGCTGGAAGAGTCCAATCTCGCTGCCGCCAAACGGCATTGGCCGCTGGGTCGTGGTTTCGAGCGGTTCTACGGCTTCATGGGCGGCGAGACCGACCAGTGGTATCCCGAACTGGTCTACGACAACCACCCGGTCGAGCCGCCGGCCACCCCGGAGCAGGGCTACCACCTGTCGAAGGACCTGGCCGACAAGACGATCGAGTTCATCCGGGACGCCAAGGTGATCGCACCGGACAAGCCGTGGTTCTCCTACCTGTGCCCGGGCGCCGGGCACGCACCGCACCACGTGTTCCGCGAGTGGGCGGACCGCTACGCCGGCCGGTTCGACATGGGCTACGAGCGCTACCGCGAGATCGTGCTGGAGAACCAGAAGCGGCTCGGCGTCGTCCCGCCGGACACCGAGCTGTCGCCGGTGAATCCGTACGCCGACGTCACCGGGCCCAACGGCGAGCCGTGGCCGCTGCAGGACACCGTGCGTCCGTGGGAGTCGCTGGACGACGGGGAGAAGCGCCTGTTCGCCCGAATGGCCGAGGTGTTCGCGGGGTTCCTGTCCTACACCGACGACCAGATCGGCCGGGTGCTCGACTACCTCGAGGAGTCGGGCCAGTTGGACGACACCATCATCGTGGTGATCTCCGACAATGGCGCATCGGGCGAAGGCGGACCGAACGGGTCGGTCAACGAGGTCAAGTTCTTCAACGGCTACATCGATACCGTCGAGGACAGCATGCGGCGCTACGACCAGCTCGGCGGTCCGCAGACGTACAACCACTACCCGATCGGGTGGGCGATGGCGTTCAACACGCCCTACAAGCTGTACAAGCGCTACGCCTCGCACGAGGGCGGCATCGCCGACACGGCAATCATCTCCTGGCCCAACGGTATTGCGGCGCACGGCGAGGTGCGCGACAACTACGTCAGCGTCAACGACATCACCCCGACGGTCTACGAACTGCTCGACATCGTCCCGCCGGCCACCGTGCGCGGGATTCCCCAGAAGCCGCTCGACGGGGTGAGTTTCGCTGCGGCGCTGCGCAATCCGGAGGCGCCGACCGGAAAGAGCGCCCAGTTCTACACGATGCTCGGCACCCGCGGCATCTGGCACCGGGGCTGGTTCGCCAACACGGTGCACGCCGCCAGCCCCGCCGGCTGGAGCAATTTCGACCGGGACCGCTGGGAGCTCTACCACATCGAAACCGACCGCAGCCAATGTCACGACCTCGCCGCCGAGAACCCGGACAAGCTGGCGGAGCTGCAGGCGCTGTGGTTCGCCGAGGCCGACAGGTACAACGGCCTGCCGCTGGCCGATCTCAACATCTTCGAGACGCTGACGCGGTGGCGGCCCTACCTCGTCGGGGAGCGCACCACGTTCACCTACTACCCGGGCACCGCCGACGTCGGCATCGGAGCCGCCGTCGAGATCCGCGGCCGGTCGTTCTCCGTGCTGGCCGAGGTGGGCGTCGACAGCCCGGACGCGAGCGGCGTGGTGTTCAAGCACGGCGCCGGGCACGGCGGTCATGTGCTGTACCTGCAGGACGGCCGCCTGCACTACGTCTACAACTTCATGGGCGAAGAGGAGCAACGGGTTTCGTCGCCGCAGCCGGTCCCGCCGGGCAGCCACGTGCTGGGTGTGCGCTACGAGCGCACTGGCACGGTCTCGGGCAGTCACACCCCGCTCGGCGAGGTGTCGCTCTACGTCGACGACGCCGTCGTCGCGACCCGAGGCGACGTGCGGACCCATCCCGGCAGCTTCGGGCTGGCCGGCGGCGGAGTTGCGGTGGGACGCAACGGCGGACAGCCGGTCAGTGCCGAGTACCGCGCGCCGTTCGCGCTCACCGGCGCGACCGTCGCCAAGGTCGTCGTCGACGTGTCCGGCACGCCCTATCTCGACGTCGAGCGGGAGCTCGCGGCCGCCTTCGCCCGGGACTGAGGAGAAGTCATGCCCCACAACGCATTCCGGTTCACGTCGGCCGTCCTGGCGGCGACGGCGCTGGCGGGCTGCACGCGCACCGTCGAAGGCCCGGTGGCCGAACCGCAACCGGCCACGGCGGTGACGACGACGGCGGCGCGGCCGACGAGCGCGACAGCCTCGGAGGCCCCGGAGGTCGCGGACCCGCACGCCCTGCCGACGTACGGCGTGCTGGAAACCACCAAGCGTCCCGTCACCGCGGGGGAGATGACCTGCGAACCGGACACCCCGCCGGCCCATCCCGTCGAGGCCCGCAGCGCGGCACCCGGATCGCCGACGGTGATCATCGGGCTGCCCGACGGCTTCGCGCCCGGCGCCGCTCCGCAGGGTGACGTCGCACTGAACCTGACCGGTCCGGACGGGCTGACCGCGACCGTGACCATCACGCCGACCACGCTGGACGCCGCGAACGCCTTCGACAAGTACGACGACGACCGCACCAAGGGATCGCCGATCAGCAGCCTCTCCGTGCTGCCCGGCGACTTGTGCGGCTACAGCGGCCAGGAACTAATGGGCATGCTCGCCGACCAGCCCGGGCAGGGCATCGAGTACGGCGACCGGCTGGTGCACGTCTGGACCAACGACGGCGACTTCCTCGTCGCCATCGCGGTGCAGGGCCCCGACGGCAGCCCGGGGCTGGATGCCGCCAAGTCGGTCCTGTTGGAGGACTTCGGTATCCGGATGCCGTGAGCCGGTCACTACGCTGGCCGTCATGCTCACCGAGCTGATCGACCTGCCGGGCGGCTCGTTCCGGATGGGATCGACGAGCTTCTACCCCGACGAGGGGCCCGTCCACAGCGTGACGGTCGGGCCGTTCGCCATCGAGCGCCATCCCGTCACCAACGCGCAGTACGCCGAGTTCGTCGCCGACACCGGCTACGTGACGGTCGCCGAACGGCCGATGGACCCCGCGCTGTATCCGGGCGTCGCCCCCGAGGACCTGGAGCCCGGCGCGCTGATCTTCGTGCCCACCGCCGGCCCGGTCGACCTGAACGACTGGCGGCAGTGGTGGGACTGGGCCCCGGGCGCCTGCTGGCGTCACCCGTTCGGGCCGGAGTCCGGCATCGACGACCGCTCCGACCATCCCGTCGTCCAGATCGCCTACCCCGACGCGCACGCGTATGCCCGATGGTCGGGGCGGCGGCTGCCGAGCGAGGCGGAATGGGAGTACGCGGCGCGCGCCGGCGCCGACACCACCTACGCGTGGGGCGAGGACGCCCGCCCCGGCGGGCAGTTGATGGCCAACACCTGGCAGGGCCGCTTCCCGTACCGCAACGACGGCGCTCTAGGCTGGGTCGGCACCTCGCCGGTGGGCACGTTCCCGCCCAACGGGTTCGGCCTGGTCGACATGATCGGCAACGTCTGGGAGTGGACGACGACGCCGTACGCGCCGCAGCACCGCCCGGGGGCGCCGAAGGGGTGCTGCACCCCGTCGCTGGACCCCGACCCGGCCGTCATGCAGACCCTCAAGGGCGGCTCGCACCTGTGCGCGCCCGAGTACTGCCACCGCTACCGGCCGGCGGCCCGCTCGCCGCAGTCCCAGGACAGCGCCACCACGCACATCGGTTTCCGCTGCGTCGTGACGCGTTGACTGAGGAATGCCGCAGACGGCCACTCGAACAACGTCTGCGTCACTCCTCACTCAAGGCACTGAGGCGGCTCCCGGCGCAATTTGGAGCATTCCCGCTCGTCACCTAGACTTCAGGGGTTGCCGTGGGCAGACCTCGGTCATCGGGTTTCCGAACCTGAAGACTCTGCGTGCCCTTCGACGACAAAGACCGCGCACGACAGGCTGACTTCTCCTGCCCCGAAACGGGTGGGCCCGTTTCCTGCCGTGCACACGTATCAACCAGGTCTAGGAGATCTAGTGATTCAGCAGGAATCGCGGCTCAAGGTCGCCGACAACACGGGTGCGAAGGAAATCCTGTGCATCCGCGTGCTCGGCGGCTCGTCGCGGCGCTACGCGGGCATCGGGGATGTCATCGTGGCGACCGTCAAGGACGCCATCCCCGGCGGCAACGTCAAGCGCGGCGACGTCGTCAAGGCCGTCGTCGTGCGCACCGTCAAGGAACGCCGCCGCGCCGACGGCAGCTACATCAAGTTCGACGAGAACGCGGCCGTGATCATCAAGGCCGACAACGACCCGCGCGGCACCCGCATCTTCGGGCCGGTCGGTCGCGAGCTGCGCGAGAAGCGCTTCATGAAGATCGTCTCGCTGGCCCCGGAGGTGTTGTAAATGAAGGTCCACAAGGGCGACACCGTCCTCGTCATCTCCGGTAAGGACAAGGGCGCCAAGGGCAAGGTCCTGCAGGCCTACCCGGCCCGCAACCGGGTGCTCGTCGAGGGCGTCAACCGCATCAAGAAGCACACCGCGCAGTCGGCCAACGAGCGTGGCGCGTCGTCCGGCGGCATCGTCACCCAGGAGGCGCCCATCCACGTGTCCAACGTGATGGTCGTCGACTCGGACGGCAAGCCGACCCGCGTCGGCTACCGCACCGACGACGAGTCCGGCAAGCGCGTCCGCATCGCCAAGACCAACGGCAAGGACATCTGAATATGACAAGCACGGAGAGCGCCACAACCACCGAGAAGGTTCAGCCCCGGCTGAAGCAGCGCTACCGCGAGGAGATCAAGGGCGCGCTGAACGACGAGTTCAAGTACGCCAACGTCATGCAGATCCCCGGCGTCGTCAAGGTCATCGTGAACATGGGTGTCGGTGACGCCGCCCGCGACGCCAAGCTGATCAACGGCGCGGTCAACGACCTGGCCCTGATCACCGGCCAGAAGCCGGAGATCCGCAAGGCCCGCAAGTCGATCGCCCAGTTCAAGCTGCGTGAGGGCATGCCGATCGGCGCCCGCGTCACGCTGCGCGGCGACCGGATGTGGGAGTTCCTGGACCGGCTGATCTCGATCGCGCTGCCGCGTATCCGCGACTTCCGCGGCCTGAGCCCCAAGCAGTTCGACGGCACCGGCAACTACACCTTCGGCCTCAACGAGCAGTCGATGTTCCACGAGATCGACGTGGACTCGATCGACCGGCCGCGCGGCATGGACATCACCGTCGTCACTTCGGCGACCAACGACGACGAAGGCCGCGCGCTGCTGCGGGCCCTCGGCTTCCCGTTCAAGGAGAACTGAGCAGATGGCAAAGAAGGCTCTGGTCAACAAGGCCAACAAGAAGCCGAAGTTCGCGGTTCGCGCGTACACCCGGTGCAACAAGTGCGGCCGTCCGCACGCCGTCTACCGCAAGTTCGGCCTGTGCCGGATCTGCCTGCGCGAGATGGCCCATGCCGGCGAACTGCCGGGCGTGCAGAAGTCGAGCTGGTGAGGAGCAGCGCCAAATGACGATGACTGATCCGATCGCAGACTTCTTGACGCGTCTGCGCAACGCCAACTCGGCGTACCACGACGAGGTGACCCTGCCGCACAGCAAGATCAAGGCGAACATCGCCGAGATCCTCAAGCGCGAGGGTTACATCAGCGACTACCGCACCGAGGACGCCCGGGTGGGCAAGTCCCTGGTGGTTCAGCTCAAATACGGACCGAGCCGCGAGCGCAGCATCGCCGGCCTGCGCCGGGTGTCCAAGCCCGGCCTGCGGGTCTACGCGAAGTCCACCAACCTGCCCAAGGTGCTCGGCGGCCTGGGCGTGGCGATCATCTCCACGTCCTCGGGTCTGCTCACCGACC
>CAZTAA010000100.1:0-11460 GCA_964611465.1 uncultured Mycobacterium sp.
CCGTCGACGTCGGCGCGGATCAGTACCTGGACCTGGAGAAGGAGGCCGCGGCGGCGTTCGCCCGGGACTGACCCGGCGAAGCGGCCGGAAGTACGTGGCCTCCACCTCCGGTGCTCGTCGAACTCTTTGCCGGCGGTGGCCTCGGCAGTGGCCATCGCCGCTCTCTGGATGCCGAGTAAGCGCGGCCGGAATCGCTGATCATTGTCATAGTCATTGATTACGCTGTCCCATCTATAGGGGGTGACGGCAGTGGTTGATTCCAGAGTGGGATCGCAATTCGGGAAATACCGGCTCACGACTTTGCTGGGCAAAGGCGGTATGGGAGAGGTCTACGAGGCCTACGACACCGAAAAAGGCCGCACCGTTGCGCTGAAGATCCTGGCTGACGCGCATGCGCAAGACGAACGGTTCCGCGCTCGCTTCCTGAGGGAGTCCCACGCCGCGGCAATCCTCCAGGAACCGCACATCGTGCCGGTCCATGACTGGGGCGAAATCGACGGGAAGCTGTATATCGACATGCGGCTCGTGCAGGGAAAGACGCTGCACGAGTTGGCCCAGCAGGGACCGCTGGAGCCAAGCCGCGCTGTAGGGATCGTTCAGCAGATCGCCTCCGCGCTGGACGCCGCGCACAAAGAGGGCTTTGTGCACCGGGACGTCAAGCCGCAGAACATCATCGTCACACCGGCTGACTTCGCTTACCTGGTCGACTTCGGCATCGCCGAGGCGGAGGGCGATAGCCGCCTTACCATGGAGGGCACAAAGATCGGGTCGCTGGCCTACATGGCGCCGGAGCGATTCACCGACGATCAGAGCACCGCAGCGACCGACACTTACTCCCTTGCGTGCGTCCTCTATGAGGCACTGACTGGTGACACGCCGTTCCCGGCCCGCAGCATGGAACAGATCATCGCCGCCCATGTCTCGGCACCACCGCCGCGGGTGAGCGCCGTCAACCCGCGCGTCCCTGCCGCCCTTGACGAGGTGATCGCCAGAGGGATGGCCAAGGAGCCCGACGACCGGTACGGCAGCGCAAGCGCCCTCGGGCGGGCCGCGCACCGCGCCCTCACCGGCGGCGGCCCGGACACCGGCGCTATCTCGACCAGCGCGGCGACCATGGCTGCCCCATTCGCCGCGGCTGCACAGCCGTCAGCTGTCGCGCAACTATCGATGCCCGCGCAGATCACCGGGGCCACGTTCGCCGAGGGTTCGGGCACCAGGACTCGTCAATCCCTGGGGCCGCTGGTCCTGATCGGCATTGCGGCCGCCGTGCTGCTCGGTGCGGTGGGCATGGTGATCGGCCTACTCATGTCGAAGACGACGAACGACAATACCGACCCCCAACCGACTGCCCCGCCGCTCACCGTGGCGGGTCCCACGGTGTTCCAAACGGCACCTACGCATGAACCGCCCCCAACGAGGACCGTGACTCAGACCAGGACAGCGACGCCAGCGCCCGCACCACCTGCGAGCGTCGACCCGGAGGGTGTTGCCTTGGGGCAGTTGCGCCAGATTGCCGACGGCGATCGCGCCTTCGTCGACGCTGAACTGACAGACGTTTGGATTCCACAGTTGAGCGCCAAGCGACCCGGGGTCGTCGATGACGGCATCGTGTGGGACAACGTCCACACCCTGCAGGAGTTCATCGGCTTCCGTCAGCGGTACAACGCCAAGCTGCTGTGGTCGGGTGACTGGTCGACGTTCGAAGGGCGCAACTACTGGGTGACGGTCGTGCCCATCACCTTCGACAGCTCCGAGGGGGCACTGCGATGGTGCACCTCTCAGGGATTTGATTCATGGCATTGCCTCGCCAAGCTGGTCAGCACGACGCACCCGGTTGCCGGCAGCACAGCGCTGAATTAGTCATGAGGCGGCGCGCACACCAGCAGAGCTCGGGATGTTCTCGATGAGAGTGCGCCTATCCGCCGTCCTGTGCTGCGCTTTGGTCGTGGTCGGATGCACAAGCAGCCCAACGGTCGTCGAGGGGCGAGCGGTTTCGATGCGCTATGACCCCAATCGGGTTGCCGGACTACCCGCCTCCGACGGCGCGAGCGGCGCGCTGGTCGGTCAACCGTCTTCGGCCGACCGCGTGCGCAATACCGACGGTGGCGAAACCGACCGATCGGCGTTGTTGGCGATCGAGGACATCGAATCCTTTTGGCAACAGCACTATCACGACGTTTTCCCGGGCACCTTCGCTCGAGTCTCGGGACTGGTCTCCGTCGACCCAGCGGAATCCAGTCCCGAAGTCTGTGGGTCCGATCCGGAAGAACTCGCGTTCAATGCGGGCTATTGCCCTTCCGAGGATGTCATCGCTTGGGACCGCACAGGACTACTGCCAGTGGCGAAAGAGTTCTTCGGCGACCTTGCCGTCAACGGCCTGTTGGCTCATGAGTACGGGCATGCGCTCGAAGAAAAGACGGGTTCGACGGGTGACGAGACTCCTACCCTGGTAGGCGAACAGCGAGCGGACTGCTTCGCCGGGGTGTACCTGCGCTGGGTTGCCGAGGGCAGTTCACCACGTTTCAAACTCAACACCACGACGGCCTTGGACAAGGTCCTCGCCGGCGCGATTGCCATCCGGGACAGGAGTCCGTCGTTCAGTGTAGGTGCCGAAGAAGCCACGCACGGAACAGCTTTGGATCGGGTGGGCGCCTTTCAACAGGGTTTCGACATTGGTTCGGCCAGTTGCGCCGCCATCGATACGGCCGACATTCGTAATCGCCGCGGTGACATCCCGGCATCCTTGTTCGAGCCCTCCAGTCCGCAGAGCGACATGCCGATTACCACTGAGGCGCTGACATCGTTGCTCCAAGTACTCAACGGCATATTCAACCCTGCAAGCCCTCCTGTGCTGACCGAGGGATCCTCGTGCGGCACCGGCCCAGCCGTCTACTGCCCCGACACCAACACCATCGCCGTGGATCTGCAGGCGCTCCAACAACTCGGCACCCCGGCCAGTGAGGAGCAGCACGTCCTGCTCCAAGGAGACAACTCCGCCATATCGGTGGTTACATCCCGGTATATGGTTGCGCTACAACGAGAAAAGGGGGCGCAACTCGATTCGGAGGCGGCCTCCCTGCGCACCGCCTGCCTCACCGGTGTGGCGCAGAGCAACATGGCGGACCCGGCCGCATCAGGAAACCGGCTGGTTCTCGGTGCGGGGGACATCGATGAGGCGGTTTCAGGCTTGCTGACCAACGGTATCGTCGCCAGCGACGTCAATGGAATGACGGTGCCGTCCGGGTTTGTCCGAATTCTGGCGTTCCGCGCAGGTCTGGCCGGGAATGCCGACGCCTGCTATCAGCGATTCACCAGCCGATGACCGAGCGCCCCGATCCGGACGAGACCCGGGAGATCCGAATCCCACCCCAGCCGAACCGGCACGGGGCCGATGTGCCCTGGTGGCAGACGGTCAACCGGCAGGTACCTCCGCCCCTACGCGCGCAGCCGCCCCCCGCCCGGCGCGACACGCCGCCCGCTTATCCGGGAGAGCCAAAGCCACACCGTCGGCTGCCGGAAGGACAACCACCATTCGCCGCTCGGCCGGCCGGTACGCCTACTCGGCAATTCGTAGGGGCCCGCCAACCCGATCGGCGAAAGTCGCGCCGCCGGATTCTCATCGGTGTCGGAATCGTCGCCGTCGTCGTCGAAGCAGTCGCGCTCGGCGTCTTGTTGTCCCACCTGCAGCGGACTAGCGACACCGTGCTGGACATCTCCAAGGCGCAACGTGGTGTCGAGCAGGTGTTGATGGATCCGGTCGACGGATATGGCGCCAAGGCCGTCACCAAGGTCGTGTGCAACGGCGGCATAAATCCGGTTGTCCGCAAGGGTTCTGGCTTCGATTGCGACGTCATCGTCGATGGGACTTCCCGCCGCGTCGCCGTGGTGTTCCAGGACGACCAGGGCACATACGCGGTTGACAGGCCTCGTTAGATTCAGCTCATCCGGCTCACAACGGTGGTCACCTGCTCAGCAGGCGGGACCTGCCAATGCCGTGTGGCGGCAATGGTGGCAGTCGTGCGAGCGCTCATGCGTCTTCCGTGAAGGGATGGGTACTCGCCAGAGAGATCGTCCAACTTCGTCCTGAGAGCGCTCGACCCGCCTTGTGATCGCACGTGACGTCAATTGATCGAAAGGAGCAGCAGTATGGCGAAGAAGTACCGGGTCGGTGCCTTCGTGCGGTTCAACAACGCGGTCATGAAGCTTCTGCTGCGCGCAGGCGTGCCGATCGGAACGTTCGCGATATTGACCGTTCGTGGCCGCAAGAGCGGGCGACGGATCCAAGTCCCGCTTGTCGTGTTTCCGAAGGACGAGAAGCGATATCTGGTGGCCGCGTACGGAATTGTGAACTGGGTGCGCAACATTCGCGCGGCCGGCGGCGAGGCGACGCTCACCCGGGGCCGCCACACCGAGAAGATTGCCGCGGTTGAACTGCCCATCGAACAAGCGGCACCGATCTTGCGCGATGTGGTGCAGACCGGTGCACCCAATGTTCCGAAGCTGTTGGTCAACGCATATCGGCGCTTCCTGGTGCTTCCCTACCTCGACGTCGAGTTGAACTCGCCGCTGCACGAGTTCGAACGTGCAGCGGAAAGCCATCGCGTGTTTCTGGTGCGAACAGCGGCGTGACGTTGACGATCCCGGTCAGACCGTGATGGGCACCTTCCAGTAATCGTTCATCGGCTCGGCGTATTTGTCGTTGTTGGTGAGCGGGCCAAGGCCCAGGGCGTCTTCGATGGTGCGCAACAGGCTGTAGTGGTTGTTGTAGGCGTCGACGACGAAGTGGCCGTCGCGCATCCCGCCGTTCACCGCGCCCTGCGACGGGATGACGACGGTGGTGATGTGGTTGCCCTGATTGCCGATGCCCAACGACAGGTTGTTGTTGTCCTCGTCGAACGTGACGACGACGGCGCTCTTCTGCGTGGTGTCTTTCCAGGTCGGCGAGTTCAAGACGACGCCCAGCGTGTCCTGCAGCCACTTGTCGCCCGCCGCGACGTTGTACTGGTGATCGGTGAGTTCGCTGATCGCCCATTGGATGATGCCGGTCAGGGTGTCGGTCGGGCCCTCCATGTTGGTGGCGTCGTCGGCGCCGAGCCACATGAAGTTCGGGGCGTCCGCGGGTACCGCGAGATCCTGGGCCAGCTTGGCCAGATCGAACAGGTGCGCCGCGACACGGGCCGGGTTGTTGTAGATGTCGCTGAAGGCGAGGAAGGGCAGGTCGGCAACCGCGTCGTAACCGCCGCCACCCTGCAGGTAGCCGGCCCACGTCTTGCCCGCCGCCTCGATGGAGTCGGCCAGGTTCGGCTTGTCGAAGCAATTCGACGGGCAGTTGTAGTTAAGGCCGAAATCGGATCCGCCGAGAATCGGATAGTAGTTCGGGGAGCTCGGGTGGGTCAGCGCGTAGTAGTTGGTTCCCACTCCGTAAGCGTTGATGAGGCTGTTGATGTACGGCGCGTTCGGGCTGCCGACGATGTCTTTGAAGCCCTTGTTCTCCAGGTAGACCATGAACACGTGATCCAGTTCGCGGACCCTCGAATCCGGCGGCATGGGCGGCGGCGGGGCGGGCAGATCGGCGCCGACGGTGAATGACAGGTTGTCGGCATAGGCGTTGTTGTAGTGGCCGGGCACCGGATTGCAGTCGGTGAAGGTGACCACGACCTGCGCGCTGCGGGTGCCCATCGGAATCGTGCCGGAGGTCTCGCGTGCAAGCAGTCCGGTCCGGAACCAGCGATCCAGCACGGTGACCGGCCGGAGCCGGCCGGTCCCCAGGCTCCGCTGGTCGGCGTCGAAGAAGTTCACGGTGACCGAGGCCGCGGAGGGATCCAGAAGGTAGCCACCGAGCCAGCCGCTCAGCGTGTAAGGCACTGCACCAGAATCGATCTGGTCCTCTGCGGCGCTGAGGTCGACGGTCTGGGTGAGGCTGGAGGTGGCTACGTTGCCGCCGCCGAAGAACTGCCCGCCACTGTCGGGCGGTGCGCAGGCCGCCTGCGGAAACCCGAGGAACTCCGGCAGGGTCGGCCCGGGGAACCCAAGGGGCCACGGCAGGCGGCGCAGCGTGCCGTATTGGATCACCGTCGGCGTACCGGTCACCGACCAGCCCGGCACGGTCACCGAGCTGTATCCGGATAGCGACGCGTCACCCACTTCGGCGCCGGGGTTGACCAACAGGTTCGGGCCCAGAGGTTCGACCTCGAGTGAGTTGAGGTGCTGCGCGGGGATCTGCGCGAGGCTGGAGAGCATCTGGTTTATCTCGCGGCGCACCCACGCCACCACCCCCCACAACACCGGGATCTGAATCGGTGGGGCCGGATCGCCGCTCATCGATGGGGCCAGACCTACCCAACTGAGCAGGGTGGAAACGACATCGGCGATGGTGCCGCGCGGCGCGGACGGTTGGCTGACCGAGGTGAGCGTCTCGGTTCGGATGGTCGCCGACGCGGTGGTGACCGGTTCGGTTGGTGACGATTCGGGGGCCGTCGCGGCAAGGGAGGCGGTGCGAAGGTCCGCCGCTGACGACAAGGCCGCCGGCTCGACGGATGCGGGCCCCGCGATCGAGGTGGCGCTCGGCTTTGCCTGCGGTGTCGGAGGCGTCGAATCATATGACGAGAGGCGTCGTCCCGTTGACGTGGCGACGACATCCGGTTGTGGCTCCGCCGAGGACTTCGGTGCCGTAACCGTTTCCGGTGTGTCGACCCGGTCGGCGGCCGTGGTGGCTGCCTGCGAACCGGATTCGGCGCCTGTTGGTTCCGGCGTGGGTTCCGATTCCGGATCCTGGCCGGTGTCGGATCCAGCGGGAGCTGTGTACGCGACATCGGCGCTTTGCCCGGCACCCGCGCCGGGATCGGCCGGTGCTGACGGATCCTCCGCTGACGAGCCACCCGTCGGTGCCGTTGAAACTTCTTCCGACGCAGCAGAATTCGAGCCGCTCGGTGATCTCGGCGCCGACGTCGGGCTCGACGCACCGGCGTCGTCGGCGGAGGTTGAAGCCGGCGAACCGGACCCGTCAGGAGATGTGGAGTTCGACGTCGACTCGGTGTCCGAAGGTTGCGCCAGTGCCACCGGCGACGCCGTGACCAGAGCTGCGCCCACTCCGAGCACGATGGCCAACGCGCCGACGCACCTGTCGTACCCCATACCCCGCTCCTTGCCTCGACAGGACATACAGCGGTCATGAACACTACGCCGACCGGTGATCGGAACGGACCGTAATGATAGGCGCGAAGGTGCACGAATTTGCTACGCACCGAGACGCGGCTGAATCCGCCCAAGGACCGAGTCAGCGAACCCGCCCGAGGTGGACCCCTCGACCACCTCGAGAACGTTGTTGCGGCCACAGTGGGAGACGCCGAAGCCAAGAAGCCCACCCATCGCAGAAGCCGCGCTGCACATGGTCAAGTTCTTTTTCGCTGCACGCCCCCAGCCCCCCGGACCTTCCCCCTACGGCTCGGATTCTCAACTTATTATTCAGATGAATTGTTCAGAATCGTGGCGCATGGCATGGCGATGCGCCAGTGCATCGGGTGGACCAATTTGGTCCAGTCGTGACGTTCGGGGGGAATTGTGGTGAGTGAGCTAGGTGATTTCGTTCGCGCCGTGCGCCGGCGGAGCGGACTCAGCGCCGAGCAACTGGCCCTGAGAATCAACCGCGGACCGAAATGGATCTATCGCCTGGAAACGGGTGGCCGGTGCCAACCCGATCTGTCGGACCTCGACGCAATAGCCGCCGCCTGCCGGCTCACGCCGTGGGAAAAGCGATACCTGTATCTGTTGGCGGGAAGCCCGAGCACCCGGTACGCAGGCGAACCCGACATCGCCGAATACCTGGAACGCCTACCGGAACCACGCGCATGGGTCTCGGCGAGCGGCAACTACTTCAACTCGGAGTTCCGCCGCCTCTTCCCCGGCTGTGACGAGATGCGGGACATGGCGCACTGGCATTTCGAGCACCCGATGGCACGAGTCGTCATCGTCAACTGGCTGAGATCGCGGACTGGTGGGTTGCCACCGGGCGGATGCGGTGCGCCGCAGAACCCGACAACGCTGCACTCGCGGACTCGTTGGCGAAGAACCTCACCAATGACGCGTTCCGCGAAATGTGGGAAGCCCAGACGATCCCCCACGATCCGGCCCCGCGCATCTGGACGGTCCGGGACGGGCGCCACGAGGTCAAGTTCGAGGTGCAGATCTGGCGGCACGCCTACCTGAGCGGTGCGCTGCTCGCCGGGTTCCCCCGCGAATGAATGTCAAGGATCAACCGGAGTAACTGTCAACCATCAGCCGAAGCCGAAACGACCAGCATCAACCGGAGTAATACAGAGTTGCTGTGGGGCGGGCGGGGCTCGAACCCGCGACCAATGGATTATGAGTCCACGGCTCTAACCAACTGAGCTACCGCCCCCGGCGCGTCAACGCGGCACCCATGTTCCCATGTGGCCGTCGCATCGACCGAAGGCAGTGCCGATGATCCACCTTTTGACCGTCTGACGCCCGAACGCGTTCAATAAGCAGCTTCTCGACGCCGGGTCGAATGGGCTCCTCGTCACGACGACGAGGAATCAGTCCGCTCCCACAGGCAGTCCCCGGTCAGCGTGATCGTGAAGACGACCGGCCCCACCTCGACCGGCAGCGTCTCCCCCGCCTTTCCGACGACGGCCTCCGGCGCACCGACCCCGGCATTGGTCACCGACGCCTGCTCGGCGCCGCACACCGTCGACGAATCCAGCGGCGTCCCGGTCCACTGCCCGCCCATGATCTCCGGGTTGCGCCGGCCCTGGCCGTGCAGCAGCACCCCGTCGCCGTAGCTGACCCAGCGATCCGGCGGAATGAACGGAGGGACCACCGGCCGCCACGACCCGTCGTCGCACACCGCGAACGACTCGTCCGGCAGCGCCGTCATCGCCGAGGCCAGCCGGTCCGAACATTCCGGCGCCGAGACGGGCGCGGCCGAAGCCACCGGCATCACGCCACAAACGACTCCGACGACCACCGCGGGTGCCCACCGTGTCGCTCGCTGTCGCGCAGAGGTGGACGACCCGAACATCGCGCTCCGGCGCCGCATCGTCATACCCGTCCTATCGCCAGGAAGCCGCGACCCGCTACACGACGGTCAGCAGCGAGCTGAGGTCGGTGCGCATCAACGTGACGTTGTAGTTGCCCCACAGCGACATGTTCCAGTACAGGTACTGCGGATCCTCCGCGGAACCATCCGACTTGCGCAGCTGGCTCGTGCCCGACCACGGGTGGATCATCGGCGCATACAGCCCCGGATACTTCGCCGAAGTCACCAGCGTCGTCGGCGCCGACCAGGTGCCGTTCGGCGCGTCCGAGGTCCGCAGCTGCACGTTGTTGGCGCTGTCCGTGTAGAGCATCACGTACTTCTTCAGGTAGTCGTTGTACTGCACCGACAACTCGCCCGCACTCGGGTAGGTCGTCCACTTGAACAGGCCGAGGAAGCTCGACGTGGTTCCCGGCAGCACCGGCTTGGCCGACGACGGCGAGTTGTTGACCCAGGTGCTGCCGGTCCAGTACTGATACTTGCTCACGTCCAGGATCTGCGTGGACTGCACCCGCGAGAGGTAGACCGTCCCGGACCGCCCGGACGGGGTGCCGTAGGCGTAGACGTAGCCGGCGGCGGCGTCCGCCGAATCCTCCGGCGGCTTGACGAAGCTGACCATCTGGAAGTGTTCGTTGCCCGACACGTACGGCACCGTCGAGTTGAGCCACCCGCCCGAGCGCACCGACGACTGCGGCACATTTCGCCAGTTCTGCCCGTTGTCATCGGAATAGGCGATCGCCGAGTAGTTCGTGGTCCACGATCCCGGCCAGCCCCACTGATTCACCGACATGTAGGCGATGTACTGCCGCGTCGCCCCGTTGACGCCCGCGCCCGGAATCGAGATGGCTCCGGTCGGGATGGTGGTCACCTGCGTCCACCACGTGTACGGGTATTTGCCGATGATCTCCCGCGCATAGTTCGGGGTCGTGGTGCTCATCGGCGCACCGCTGTAGGCCCCGACGGGGACATTGCCCGGGTCGACGATGCCGTTGGGCACCTTGATGCCGTCGGACAGCACGTTGTCGGCGCTGCGCAGCAGGACGTTGCTGCGCCAGCCCGTCGTCATGGCCGCGTTGGTGAACGTGTCACCGAACGCGATCAGGACCTGATGCTGTTCGACGATCGGGGTGGTCGGATCGTCGCCGGTCACCCCGTTGTCCCACATGATCCCGAGGTCGGTGCCGAAGATCCCGAACCGGGCCATGGTGTTGTTGATGCTGGTCGACCCGGTCAGCCACGCCACCTGGATGGTGGTCGGCGCGGCCACCGCGGCGGCCGTGCTGACCGCCAGCGCGGTGGCCACCTGCGAGCTGGCCACACTGGTCTCGCCGTCGATCGTCTCGCGGCGGGCCCCCCAGCCCAGCAGCGAGATGACCGCGGCGGCCAGCGGATTGTTCGCCACCAAGCCCGACGCGGTCGGGGTGATGCCGAACAGTCCGAGCACGCCGGTGACCACGCTGTTGACGATGGCGCCCACCGCCTCGACGACGCCGGCCAGCAGCGACTTGTGCTGCGTCACCGGTGTGACGGCGGTGTCCGCGACGCTCAGCGCGACGGCCTTTGTCGACGGCTCGGCGGTGGTCCGCGCCGGCGTCTCGGTGTCCTCGGCGACGGCCTCGAGGGTCCGCGCGGACGCCGTCGGCGTCGGTTCCTTCGTCTTGGGCTCGGGCGTCTTCGCGGCCGTGGCGCGCGTCGACGTCGTGGGTGTCACCACGTCCGCCGGCGCGGGCGCCGCGGAGGTCTTGGTGGGCGCGCTCTCGGCGGTCGCTTGCGGTGCCTGCGACGACGGCGTCTCCGCCGCCGGTTCGGTCTCGACGGCCGTCTCGGTCGGTGTGGGCTCGGGAGTGGTTGGGACCGCCGAACTTTCGGTGGTCGGTTCCGGCGCCTCGGTCTCTACGGTCGGTTCCTCGGAGGGCGCGGGGGCCTCCGGTTCGGCTTCCGGCTCCTTGGTGGCGGCCGCCGTGTCGTCCGGCTCGTCCTTGGCGACCTCGGTGTCGGGCTCGGACTTCGTCGACTCCTTGGTGCCGGAGTCGGTCTCGGAATTGGTCCCGGCGTTCGTCTCGGAGCTCTTGGTGCCCGCGTCTTGCGACGACTGAGATGAACTCCCCGGCGACGACGGACCGGTGTCGCCGGTTCCCTCGGTGGCCGATGCCACGCCGCCGGTGACGACGACGCCCACGGCCAGGGCGAGTGCCAACGTGCCGATCCGGGCGGAAATCGATGCTGCATTCATGTCGAACCTCGTAACAACGGCCCCCACCGAATGGAAGTCCCAATAGTCTCATCTTTCACAGCAAATGACCAGAGAATCTGGTTGGCTGAACCCGATGACCGCCCCTTCGTCAGCGTTCGCCTCGGACAACGCCGCTCCCGTACATCCGCAGGTCATCGATGCCATCGTGGGC
>CAZTAA010000100.1:11560-15235 GCA_964611465.1 uncultured Mycobacterium sp.
CGGCGCTGCCCAGCCGCGACGGCATCATCGACCCGGGCGAACTCGACCGGGTGATCACCGCCCGTGGCGTCGTGCACCATTCGCAACCGCGCATCGTCAGCCTGACCCAGTCGACCGAGAACGGGCGGGCGTGGAACCCGCAGGCGATCGGCGAGTTCGTCGCGCACGCCCACGAACTCGGGCTACTGGTGCACGTCGACGGAGCCAGGGTCGCCAACGCCGCCGCCGCGCTGGGCGTCTCGCCGCTGGCCGCCACCGGCGACGCCGACATCATCACGGTGGGCGGCACCAAGAACGGCGCCATGTTCGGCGACGCGGTGCTCGTCCGCCGGCCCGCGGAGTTCGACGGAATCCGGTTCGTACACAAGCAGATCGGTCAGCTGGCCAGCAAGCACCGCTTCGTGTCGGCTCAGTTCGCCGCGCTGCTCGACGGCGGGCTGTGGCTGCGCCTGGCCGAACACGCCAACGCGATGGCGGCCCGCCTGTCGGCCGGACTGGTGGCCCGCGGGGTGCAACTGGCCGTGCCGACCGACGCCAACGAGGTGTTCGTCAACCTCTCCGCGAAGGCGTATGACGAGCTGTCCCAACACTATTCGGTGCACAAACCCGATCCGCTGGCACCGACGGTGCGGTTCGTGTGCTCGTGGTCCACCACCGTCGACGAGGTCGACGACGTCCTGGCCCGGTTTCAGCTGTAGACCGGATGCCCGTCGGCGCCCAGCGCGTAACGTTCGGTGCCCTCGCTGACCCGCGCGGCGTCGGCGCCGAGTGCCACGGCCACCTTGTTGGCGGCGTTGCGCATGACGTCCAGGGTGAGCTCAACCGCCTCATCGGGGCTGAAGTGCGCGAGCAGCTGGGAGCCGTCGACCCGCGCCGGTGTCCAGATCAGCGCATCGACGTAACGCAGCGCGGCCTTGTGCCGTTCGGAGAGTTCGGAGTTCTCGTAGTCGTCGATCGCGTCGTAGAGCCCCTCGGTGCCCCCGGCGTCCAGCGCGGCTCCCTCGCGCAGCGACTTGCACAACCGGCAGTTGTGCTGGCGCGCCCCACGTAGCCGAACGATTTCCGAGGTCAGCGGGTCCAGCGCACGCATCCGGCCGACCGCCGGCACGAAGCCGTCCAGCAACTCGCCGGCGGGGTCGGTGTCGTGATCCCAGACCGGTTCGACACGCCAGTCGTGGCCCAGCGCGGTGAAGCCGGCGCGCATCCGCGGCACGAAGTCGGCGATGAAGATCAGCACGGTGGCACCGAACACCTTGGGCCCCAACACATCCGCGAACATGGCGCGTTGCTGGCCGGTGATGCCCGTGACGTCGGCGCTGAACTGTTCGGCGAACTCGATCACCATCGGGTCCACCACCCCGCCCGGGCCTTCCGCCGGCAACGGCGCGAGACCGACGGTGGCCGGACAGGCCTCGCGCACCGCGGCGTTCAGCGCGCCGAGGTCCGGCGGTGACAGTGCCACCAGGCGGTCCAGTTCGGCGATCATGGCCCGATTATTGCGCCTGGCTGACCGAGGACATGTGGAAATCCGGGATCCGCAGCGTCGGCATCAACGCGCGGTTGAACCAGTCGCCCCACTCGCGCGGCAACGTCGTCTCCGACACCCCGGCCTCGGTGGCCCGGCGCAGCAGATCCAGTGGCGATTCGTTGAACCGGAAGTTGTTCACCGCTCCCACCACCCGGCCGTCCTCGACCAGGTATACCCCGTCACGGGTCAGACCGGTCAGCAGCAGGGTGGTCGGGTCGACCTCGCGGATGTACCACAGGGTGGTCAGCAGCAGACCGCGTTCGGTTGCGGCGACCATGTCGGCGGTCGACGCCTGCCCGCCCGTCATCAGCAGGTTCGAGCACGGCACCGCGACCGGCACGTCGAACTCGCGCGCCGCGGCCCGCGGGTAGGCCAGTGCGTTGATCACTCCGTCGCGGATCCAGTCGACCCGTTTGACGTCCAGGCCGTTGTCGAACACCGACACCGTCTCGGTCGAACTGCCCACGGCGACAAAGGGTTCGCACGCCAGGCCGGGCGCGGCCGGGTCGGAGTACAGCGTCAGGCCGAGGTCGGTCAGTTTCTCCCCGACCCGGGTGCCGCCGCCGGGCGCCGACAGCGCGGTGCGGCCTTCCTGCGCGCCGCGGCCGTCCATGGTCCACATCAGGTAGATCATCATGTCCGACACCGTCGAGGGCGGCATGATCGTCTCGTAGCGCCCAGCCGGCAGTTCCACGGTGTTGGTCGCCCAGCCCAGCCGCGTCGACAGATCCGCCAGCAGCGCCTCGGCATCGACCTCGGCGAACCACGGGGTGCTGACCCCGGCCCAGGCGCTGGCGCCGTCGCGCTTGGCGTTGATCTCCACCGAACCGGTCGGCTGTTCCCAGCGTCGCCGCACACCCGTCGACGTCGCCAGGAACGTCGTCTCCACGGTGTGGTGCGCGAACCCGTAGAGCGCGTCGGGACCGGCGAATCCGCGGGCCAATTGGGTTGCCAGCGAACCGAATACCTCGGCGCCCGTGCCGGCGACCGGGGCATCCCAGTCGTCGGGCCCGCCGGTGCCGGTCAGCAACTCGAAGGCGTCCCGGGCCGGTGGCGCCGAACTCGCTGCCGCCCGCGCGGCCGCCACCAGTTCGGGTAGCACCGCCGGATCGACGTCACTGGTCTCCAACGAACCGACATGCGCGCCATCGCCGTCGCGCACGATGGAGATCACCGTGGTCGTGCGGCGGACGGCCACCCCGTTGGTGGTCATCGAACTGCCCGCCCACCGCAACGAGGCCTCGGCGTGATCACGCACCAGCACAATGGTTTCGGCGCCGGCCGCCGCGTCGAGCACGAGGTCGACGACCTGCTGTGCGGGGATCATCGGCCGGCCTCGGCACGCGTGTTGAGCACATTCACCTTTCGGAACAAGGCCGACGGGCACCCGTGGCTGACGGCGGCGACCTGGCCGGGCTGCGCCTTGCCGCAGTTGAACGCACCGCCGAGCCGCCACGTCGACGCCCCGCCCACGGCCTCCATCGAGTTCCAGAAGTCCGTCGTGGTGGCCTGGTAGGCGACATCGCGCAACTGGCCGTCCAGCCTGCCGTCACGGATCCGGAAGAACCGCTGCCCGGTGAACTGGAAGTTGTACCGCTGCATGTCGATCGACCACGACTTGTCGCCGACGATGTAGATGCCGTCCTCGACTCGGGCGATCAGATCGGCCGTCGAGATCTCCTCGGGCGAGGGTTGCAGCGACACGTTGGCCATCCGCTGGATCGGCACGTGGTGTGGCGAGTCGGCGTAGGAACAGCCGTTCGACCGGGACTGACCCAATCGCGGCGCGAACACCCGGTCCAGCTGATAGCCGACGAAGATTCCGTCGCGCACCAGGTCCCAGCTCTGCGCTGCCACGCCCTCGTCGTCGAAACCTATTGTCGCCAAGCCGTGTTCGACGGTTCGGTCGGCGGTCACGTTCATCAGCGGTGAGCCGTAGCGCATCGAGCCGAGTTTGTCCGGGGTGGCGAAGGACGTACCCGCGTAGGCCGCCTCGTAACCGATCGCGCGGTCGTATTCGGTTGCGTGCCCAATGGATTCGTGGATCGTCAGCCACAGGTTGGTCGGGTCGATCACCAGATCCGTCGGGCCCGCGGCCACACTGGGCGCCTTTGTCTTCTCGGCGAGCAGCTCGGGCAACTGGCGCA
>CAZTAA010000101.1:0-15022 GCA_964611465.1 uncultured Mycobacterium sp.
AATCGAACCCTGGGAGAACAACATGGCCACCACGAGCAAGGCCGCGATCGTCGCCGCAGCCCGCAGCGCGATCGGCACCGCCCGCAAGGGCACCCTGGCCAACATGGAACCCGTCGAGGTGGCCAAGCCGATCGTGGCCGCGGCCGTCGAGCGCTCCGGCCTGGACCCCACCGAGTTCGAGGACCTGATCCTGGCCGAGAGCCTGCAGGGCGGCGGCGACAGCGCCCGCTACATCGCCGTCGACCTCGGCTTCGAGAGCATCCCGGGCGCCGCGGTCAACCGGCAGTGCGCGTCCAGCCTGGCCGCCATCGCGTTCGGCGCCGGACAGATCGCGTCCGGCATGAGCCGGCACATCCTGGCCGGCGGCATGGAGTCGCTGTCGAACATGCCGCAGTTCCTCAAGCGCAAGCCGTTCACCAGCGGTAAGGAAGCCGACGACTTTGGCCGGTGGGCGCCGATGTCCAACCCGATCGACACCCCGGACGCCCCGCCGTTCGACATGTCGATCACCGTCGCGCACAACTGCGCCACCGAGTACGGCCTCACCCGCGAGGATCAGGACGCCTGGGCGCTGCGCAGCCATCAGCGCGCGGTCAAGGCGATCGACGCCGGATCGTTCGTCAACGAGATCGTGCCGATCGCGGTGCCGCAGCAGGACGGCTCCACCATCACCTTCGCCGAGGACGAGCACCCGCGGCGCGAAACCTCGATGGAGACGCTGGCCGGGCTGAAGGTGCTGCATCCCGAGATCGAGGGCTTCTCGGTGACCGCGGGCAACTCGTCGGGCACCAACGACGCGGCGGCCGTCGTCGCGCTGGCCTCACCCGGCACCCAGCAGCCGGTCCTGGCCAACATCCTGTCCTGGTCCCAGGTCGGCTTGCCGCCCAAGCGCACCGGCAGCGGCCCGATCTACGCCATCCCGAAGGCGCTCGATCTGGCCGGCCTGAAGATCTCCGACGTCGCGCTGTTCGAGATCAACGAGGCGTTCGCGGCGCAGGCCGTCGCCTGCACCCGCCAGCTCGGTCTGGACGAGGAGATCGTCAACGTCTACGGCTCCGGCATCAGCCTGGGCCACCCGATCGCGGCCACCGGTGCGCGCATGGTCACCTCGGCCATCCACGAACTGCGCCGCCGCGGCGGCGGTATCGGCGTGCTGTCGATGTGCGCCGGCGGCGGCATGGGCGCCGCGATGGTGATCGAGGTCGTGTAACGCGACCTCCGAGCCGGGTCAGTCGGAGGCGGGAAGCGGCTTGGCTTCCTTGAGCGACAACGGCGTCTCGCCGACCGTCAGCGTGCCCTGCCCGGCCTTGGTGACCAGCAGCTCGGCGCCGCCGTCGTCGACGTAACGCTTGCCCATCACGGTGCCGTCGGCGAACTTCGGGTCGATGTCGGCCGGGCTCTTGTCGGCGTCCAACGGGATCATCGGGGTGCCGCCGCAGCGCAGATCGCCGAGTGAGTCGGCCGACTTCACGACGATCACCTGGGTGTCGTCGACCTGGCTCTGCAGGCGGGTGCCGTTCTTCACCATTGCTGTGTCCTCACTGACTGTCGTCGTCTGCGGCGTCGAGACTCGCAAGCATGTCCTGGATCTCCCGCCGCAGCACCTTGCCGGTGGCGTTGGTGGGCAACTCGTCACGGAACACTACCCGGTCCGGTGTGCGCGACCCCCGCAGTGCGCTGCGCACGTGTTCGCGCAGTTCGGCGGGGTCGGGGTCGATGCCGGCCACCGGAACCACGACGGCCACGATCTCCTGACCCCACTCGGGATGTTCGGCGCCGACGACCGCGACCTCGTGCACGTGCGCATGCTCGACGAGGACGTCCTCGATCTCCGCCGGGGCGATGTTCTCGCCGCCGCGGATGATGGTGTCGTCGGACCGGCCGCCGAGGAACAGGTAGCCGTCGTTGTCCAGCATCGCGATGTCGCGCGTCGGGAACCAGCCGTTCTCGTCGAGCACCGATCCGATGCCCGTGTACCGGCCGGACACCTGCTCGCCGCGCACGAACAACTCGCCGGTCTCCCCGGGGCCCAGCACGGTGCCTGCTTCGTCGCGGATCTGCACCTCGATCCCGGCGACGGGCTGACCGACCGATCCGAGCCGCCGGGCGACGGCCTCGTCGGAATGGCCGTGCGCGTCCCGATGGTCGTCCGGGGTGAGCACCGCGATGGTCGAACTGGTCTCGGTGAGCCCGTAGGCGTTGACGAAGCCGACGTCCGGCAGCAGTCCCAGCGCCTTGCGCACCAGCGGCAGGCCGACCTTCGATCCGCCGTAGGCCAGGTTCCGCAGCGACGGCAGGGTGTGCCCTTCCGCCTCGAGCACCTTGACGATGCGGTCCAGCATGGTCGGCACCACCGTCGCGGTGGTGACGGCCTCGTCGTTGACCAGCCGGATCCACTCGTGGGCGTCAAAGTTGGGGAGGTACACCATCTTTCGGCCCGCGTAGAGGTTCGACAGTGCCGCGCTGACGCCGGCGATGTGATACGGGGGGACGCAGATCAACGCCGCGTCGGTCGGCTCGGCGGAGCCGAACTCCACCGTGCCGGTGATGTAACTGGTCAGGTTGTTGTGCGTCAGTTCGACGGCTTTCGGCGCCGAGGTGGTGCCCGAGGTGAACAGCACCACGCCCACCGCGTCGGGATCGGGAAACTCCGCGGCCGGTTCGGCGGTGCGGGCCGCGGCCAGGAACTCATCGGAGTCCATCACCGCCTTACCGGCCGAACCGATCATGTCGCGGTAGCGGGCGTCGACGATCACCAGCGGCGAGGGCAGTCGTTCGATCAGCGCCTCGATGCCGTCGGCGGACAGCCGGTAGTTGACCGGGGTGAAGGTGCGGCCGGAGCGGGCCGAGGCGAACAGCAGCAGCGGGAGCATCGCCCCGCCGGCACCCACGTAGGCGACGTGCTCACAACCGGACGCCTCGATGACGCCGGCGCCGCCGTCGGCGAGGTCGGACAGCTCCTGGGTGGTCAGCCGGACGTCGCCGGAGACGACCGCGAGCCGGTCCGGGTCGCCGGAGACGGCCATCTCGAGCAGTAGCGAAATACTCATCTCACACCAACGGTAGACGGGAAGCGTATGCGTGAAAACACTATATAGTTAGCTCTTTCCGGGCGACCAGTAGGGCAACGGCAGTTAGTCATTTCGGAAGGACGCTGAGGATCGTTTATGAAGGTCACCAGCCTTCGCGAGCCCAAGATGGCCGATCGCGTGGCCACCGTGCTGCGCAAGATGTTCATCCGCGGCGACATCGCGGTCGGCACCATGCTGCCGCCGGAGTCGGAGTTGATGGAGCAGTTTGGCGTGTCCCGGCCGACCCTGCGCGAAGCGTTCCGGGTGCTCGAGTCCGAATCGCTGATCGAGGTGCAGCGCGGGGTCCGCGGCGGCGCCCGGGTCACCAGCCCGACCAAGCAGACCCTCGCGCGCTACGCCGGCCTCATCCTCGAGTTCGAGGGCGTCACGCTAAAGGATGTCTACGACGCCCGCGCCGCGCTCGAAGCCGACATGATCAGAAGGCTGGCCACCGATCCCCGGCCCGAAACCGTCGCCGCGCTGGAAGCCGCACTGACCCCCGCCGACGCCGACATCTCCGACGAGCAGTCGCGGGTCGCGCTGGCCGAATTCCACATCGCCATCGCCGAACTGTGTGGGAACAAGACCCTGCAGATGGTCAACGAGATGCTCTACCACCTGATCGCCCGGGCCACCCGGTCGATGCGGCCCACCGGCAGCCGAGCCGAACAGGCGTGGAAACGGTCGATGAAGGCACACGCCCAGGTGGTGGAACTGATCAAGGCCGGCGACGCCGACGGGGCCGTCGACTTCTGGCTTGCTCACCTGGAGCGCACCGAGAAGGACGCGCTGACCGGCCCGGCCCTGTCGACGGTGGTCGACCTGCTCGAATAGTTACGTGCCGGTCCAGTGCGGCGCGCGCTTCTCGGCGAACGCGACGGCACCCTCCTGGGCGTCCTTGGACATGAACACCGGACCGAGGATCTTCATCTGCTCGGTCCACTGCTCCTCGTCGCCCCAGTAGCGGGACTGCACGACGATCTTCTTGGTCGCCGCGACGGCCAGCGGCCCGTTGGCGGTGATCTTCTCCGCCAGCGCGATCGCGGCGTCCAGCGCGCCGCCGGGTTCGGCCAATGCGCTGACCAGGCCGAGTTCGTGGGCCCGCTCCGCGGACAGGTTGTCACCGGTGAGCGCGAGCTCCATCGCGATGGCATACGGGATGCGCTGCGGCAGCCGCAGCAGCCCGCCGCCGCCGGCGACCAGGCCACGCTTGACCTCCGGAATGCCGAACGCCGAGTCGCGCGACGCGACGATCAGGTCGCAGGACAACGCCACCTCGGTGCCGCCGGCCAGGGCGTAACCCTCGACCGCGGCGATCAACGGCTTGGCCGGCGGTTTCTGGGTGAAGCCCAGCCCGCGTCCGTCGATGTCGCACCGCTCGCCGCGGGCGAACGCCTTGAGGTCCATGCCGGCGCAGAACGATCCGCCCGCTCCGGTGACGATGCCGACCGACAGGCCGGGCTCGGCGTCCAGGCGGTCCATCGCGTCGGCCAGACCCTGGCTGACCGCCAGGTTGACCGCGTTCTTCGCCTTGGGGCGGTTGATGGTGACAATGAGGATCCGGTCGCGCTGTTCGACCAGGACGGCGGGTTCGGTGGTTTCGTCGCTCACGCCGCCATGGTAAAGCGCACGGTAATGCCGACGGGAGGTGGACCCGGTTACGGCCGGGGGCGCAGGTGGGTACCATCAAACTAGAACACGTTCCAGTTTTTCCTCGAGGGGGTTGGATGAGCACCAAGAAGACCGACGGCGAAGGTGACGCCGCCGACCTCTCCGGCGGCGAGGTCGCCAAGTGGGATCCGAAGCTGACGGAGCGCGTGATGGGCGCGATCCGGCCGCTGACCAAGCTCTGGCACCGCTCCGAGGTGCGCGGCCTCGACGTCTTCCCGGCCGGCGGCGCGCTGGTGGTGTCCAACCACTCCGGCGGCATGTTCGCGATGGACGTCCCGGTGTTCGCCACCGGGTTCTACGAGCGGTTCGGTTTCGACCGGCCGATCTTCACGCTCACCTTCGACCTGGTGCTGTCCGGCCCGACCGGCGCCTTCTTCCGCAAGACCGGCTTCATCAAGGCCAACCACGAGAACGCCGACGAGGCACTGCGTTCCGGCGGCGTCGTGGTGGTGTTCCCGGGCGGCGACTATGACGCCTACCGGCCCAGCACCGCGCGGAACACGATCGACTTCGACGGCCGCACCGGATATGTGCGGGCAGCCCTGAACGCGGGGGTGCCGATCGTGCCCCTGGTCGGCATCGGCGGCCAGGAGAGCCAGCTGTACCTGACGCGCGGCGGCGAGTTGGCCAAACTCATGCGGCTGGACAAGCTGTTCCGCGCCAAGATCATGCCGCTGTCGTTCGGCTTCCCGTTCGGTCTGTCGGCGGTGCTGCCGGTCAACGTGCCGCTGCCGACCAAGATCGTGCAGCAGGTGCTCGAGCCGATCGACATCGTCGCGCAGTTCGGTGCGGATCCCGACGTGGACGAGGTCGACGCGCACGTGCGCAAGGTCATGCAGGCCGCCCTGGACGAACTGGCCGCCGAGCGGCGGCTGCCGGTGATCGGCTAGCCGGCCGGGGCCATCGCCTTCTCGACGACGGTCAGCTTCTCGGAAAGGCCTGCGGCCCTTCGGATTTCGACCAGTTCGTCGACCATCGCACTGGTGATCTCATGGGCGTCGTGCACCGATTCCAGGTCGGTGATCACCGAGATGTTGAGCTGGTCGACGTAGCTCCACACGGTGATGTTGATGCCGCTGCCGGCGGTCAGCGGTCCGACGGAGTAGATCTCGGTGACCAGCGCTCCCCCGACCCGGCCGTATTCCCGCGGCCCCGGGACGTTGGAGATGTTCAGGTTGAGCACCTTGTTCTGACCGTCTTTCAGGGACAAGCGCTTGAACAGGGCCTCGACGCCCGCCGGCGGCATGTAGTTGGACCAGCGGCTGACCAGCTCCGGACCGATCAGCAGATTGGTCTCCTTGGCCAGAATCGCGTCCTCGTGCGCCTTGCGCACCCGCTCCAGCGGATCGGCCAGATCGATTGGCACCGGCATCATCACCCCGGTGAACCGGTTGCCGGAGATGCGTTCTGACGAGAAGTCGAAGCTCACCGGCACCGAGGCCAACAGCGGATGGTCGGCATGCCCGTCGTAGCGCAGCGACGCCTTGCGCAACGCCCCGGCGGACAACGCGAGCACCAGGTCGTTGATCGACACGCCCAGTGCGTTCTTGGTCTCCTTGATGTCCGCCAGCGCCAGTGAGGCGGTCGCGAACCGGCGCTCCGGCGTCAGCACATGGTTCATGAAACTCGGCGGCGGGGTGAAGGGCATCGTCAGGTTCGGGCCCAGTTTCCGTGAGCTGCGCCGGACCCGGTTGACGCCGGCCACCGTGTAGGCGACCGTCGACGGCACCTCGGCCAGGTGCCGGAAGTGGTCCCGCCACGCCGACCGCACCAACTCGAATGTCGTTGGGGCGGGATCTGTTTCGTAGCTCTTCTCGTCGTCCTCGCTGTCCTCGAAGCCCGGCTGCAGGTCCATCCCGAGGGCGAGCAGGTTCGCCGCCGCCACCCCGTCGGCCAGGGCGTGGTGCACCTTGTTGACGACGGCGATGCGGCCGTCGGCCAACCCGTCGACGAAGTACATCTTCCACAGCGGGCGGCTGCGGTCCAGCGGCGTGCTCGCGATCTCACCGATGGCGTCGTCGAGTTCCCGGCGGCCGCCCGGGGCGGGCAGCGTCAGCGGCCGGACGTGGTAGTCGAGATCGACGTAGACGTTCTCCCGCCACATCGGGTGATGGAACTTGAACGGGATGTCGACCAGTTCATAGCGCAGCGGGTACAGCTTGTGCAGGCGAGCGTTGATCACGTGGCGGAAGTCGTCGATCCCGAAGGTCCGGCCACCCATGTCGACCAGCTCGATGATGGCGATCTTCAGGGTGTGCATGTGCACATTGGGCGCTTCGCTGTACAGCAGAAACGCGTCCCATCCGGTCAGGCGCTTCATAGTGCCCGCATCACCACCTCACACCTCCCCTTAGACCCGGGACGGTACCGATCGATGGCGGTTCAGACGACCTGTTTGGCGTCCATCGGCGGACGGATCCGGTGGATCTGGTTGAGGAACAACCCGATCGCGGTCGCCATCGGCCCGGTCCGGGCACCGTCGACCATATCGAAACCGTGTCCGGCGCCGGGCAGTTCGACGTAGCCGACCGGCGAGCGGGACACCGCGCGCAGCCGCTCGACGAAGCTTCGGGCCTGCTCGACCGGGATGATCGTGTCACCACTGCCGTGGATCACCAGGAACGGCGGCGCGTCGGGGTGTATCCGGGCGATCGGCGAGGCGTCGCGGAACACCGCGGGGGCGTCGTCGATGCGGCGTTTGACGACGACGCGCTCCAGAAACTCGACGAAGCGCTGCCGCTCGGCCGTGGACCGGTCCTCCCAGTCGTAGCGGCCGTAGATACCGACGACGGCGTCGACCGAGGTGTCGGATCCCGCGGGCAGATGCGCGTCGAGTTCCGGGTCGTTGGCGGTCAGTCCGGCCAACGCGGCCAGGTGCCCGCCCGCCGAACAGCCCGCGATCGTCACGAACTCGCGGTCCCCGCCGAAGCGGTCCACGTTGGCCCGCGCCCAGCCGATCGCGGTCTTGACGTCGTCGAGATGCCGGGGCCACGGGTTGTTCGGTGACACCCGGTAGTTCACCGACAGGCACACCCAGCCGCTGGCCGCGAGATGGGACATCAGCGCGTAGCCCTGAAGGATCCGGCTGCCGTGTACCCAGGCGCCGCCCGGCACGAAGATCAGCACCGGCGCCGAGTGCGCCGGCAGGTCGTCACGGCGCCAGACGTCGAGCAGTTGGGACGGGTGATCCCCGTAGCGCACCGAGGTCCGGTGCACGTGTCTGCGGTGCTGCAGCGCCTTGAAGAACGGCGCGGTGCGTTCCGGCGCCGGCCAGTCGATCGCCAGGTCCGCGTCGGGCACGACACCGCGCAGCCCGGCCCGCGACACGTGATGCGTCTGTTCCCGCTGCTCGCGCCGCACTCCGCCGGCACCGGGCCGCAGGCAGGATTTCAGCCCCGCGGCGATCAGGTCCGGCGCATGCCGGGAGCCCCAGATCCCCATGGCGGCCAAACTGCCCACCGGTTCGAGGTGCTTGCCTACGACCGGCAACGACGCCGACGCGGTGGCCATGGCGAGCAGGTAGTCGGCGGGTCTGGCCCGGAGCATCCACTGGATGCGGTCGAGAGGTACCGTCACGCGGCGCAGCGTACCCGCCGCTACCCACGGGTAACCCGCATTCGTTGACAAATAGTCAAAAGTGTCCACAACACCCGCGATGCCGTCGTACCGGGCCTCGCCGGCGTCCGTAAGGTCAGGCGGGTGAGCCTCACCGAGTTCCACCCCGAGTTGCGGTCCAGGGCGCGGCTGCTCCCGAAGTCGGCCATCCGCCCGCTGACGCTGCCCGTCATCCGGGCGCTGTCCCGCCTGCAGTTGCGGTTGCCGGCCCGCGGCGTCGAGGTGCTGACGATCGCCGACGGCGTGGGCGTGCGGCTGTTCCGCCCGGAGGGTGCGACCGCACCGGGACCCGCGTTGCTGTGGATCCACGGCGGCGGCTACGTGATGGGCACCGCCGCGCAGGATGACCTGTTGTGCAAGCGGTATGCCGCCCGACTGGACGCGACGGTGGCGGCGGTGAACTACCGACTGGCGCCCGAGCATCCCTACCCCGCGCCGGTCGAGGACTGCTACACCGCGCTGACGTGGCTGGCCGGATTGCCCGCCGTGGACCGCCGCCGGGTCGCGATCGCCGGCGGCAGCGCCGGCGGGGGCCTGGCCGCCGCGCTGGCCTTCACGGCGCGCGACCGCGCCGAGGTCGACGTCGCCGCGCAGGTCCTGATCTACCCGATGCTCGACGACCGCAGCAGCGATCGGGCCCGCCGCCTCGATCACGGTTTCCGGATGTGGGATCGCCGCAGCAACGTCTGGGCGTGGCGCTCCTTCCTGGGCGACGCCGACCCACAGGTCGCGGTGCCGGCCCGGCGCACCGACCTGGCCGGTCTGCCGCCCGCCTGGATCGGGGTCGGGTCGCTGGATCTGTTCCACGACGAGGACCTCGCCTACGCCGAGCACTTACGTGCGGCCGGGGTTCCGTGCGAAACCCACATCGTGCCGGGCGCTTTCCACGGGTTCGACTCCCTGGCGCCGAAAACGCGGGTGGCCCGCGACTTCCTCGACAGTCAATGCGACATGCTCCGGCCGATCCTGGCGGCCCGACGGTGACGACCGAACTTCAGGCGCTGCGGGAGGCCGCCGCCGCCCTGCTCGACAAACGGTGGCCGGAGACCCGGGTGCGGGAATTGATGGCCACCGACACCGGCCACGACGAAGCGGGCTGGCGCGACATGGCCGAGATGGGCCTACTCGGCCTTGCCATTCCGGCCGAGTTCGGCGGGATGGGCGCGGGCCACACCGAGATGGGTGTCGTCATGGAGGAGATGGGCCGCGTCCTGCTGTGCGCGCCCTTCCTGTCGACGGCGGTTCTGGCGCCGGCGTTGCTGACGGCCATCGGCGACACCACCGAGCAGGCGCAGGTGCTGCCGCGGATCGCGGCCGGGTCGGCGATCGTCACCCTGGCCTACGCCGAGGGCTCCTCCGCGCTGATCCCGGAGCGGGTCGGGACCCACGCCCGTCGCACGGATGCCGGTTGGGCATTGACCGGGGTCAAGAACTTCGTGCTCGACGGTGCGGCCGCCGATCTGATCTACGTGCTGGCGGCCACCGACGACGGGCCCGCCGTGTTCGCGGTGAGCCGCGACGCCGACGGCCTGACGCCGACGACGCTGAACACCGTCGATCCGACCCGCAAGCTATGCACAGTGGGGCTGGCGGACACCCCGGCCCGGCTGGTGGGCGAACCCGGCTGTGGCACAACGGCTTTCGCCGCCGCCCTGGAGACAGCCGGTGTGGCGCTCGTCAGTGAGCAGGCGGGTGGCGCGCAGCGCGCGGTTCGGATGGCCGCGGCCTACGCCGCCACCCGGTTTCAGTTCGCCCGCGCCATCGGCAGCTTCCAGGCCGTCAAACACAGGTGCGCCGACATGCTCGCCGAGGCCGAGTCGGCCGTCTCGGCGGCGCGGCACGTCGCGGCCGGCTTCGACGCCGGGGCGCCCGACCGTGCGGCCGATCTTGCTCTGGCACAAGCGTTCTGCTCCGACGCGTTCGTGTTCGTCGCCGCCACGAACATCCAGGTGCACGGCGGCATCGGATTCACCTGGGAGCACCCGGCCCACCTGTACCTGCGCCGGGCCCGCACCGACGCGCAGTTGCTCGGCGACCCCGCCCACCACCGGGAACGCTACCTGCGGTTGAAGGGAGTCTGACATGTCCGATCCGGCCGGGGACGTCCGCGCCGAGGTGCGGCAGTGGCTGGCCGCCAACTGGACTCCCGGCATGGACCGCGACCGGTGGGCGGACCTGGTGCTCGACGCGGGGTGGTCGGCGCCGTCGTGGGAGCCGCAGTGGTGGGGGCGTGGGCTCTCCGATGCGCAATCGCGGGTCGTAGCAGCGGAATTCAACGCCGTCGGAGCGCCCGGAACCGGCCACGACCGCGCCAACCTGTTCGCCTGCACCCTGCATGACGAGGGCACCGACGAGCAGAAGCGCCGGCTGATCCCGCCGTCGCTGCGCGGGGAGTCCAAGTGGTGCCTGCTCTACAGCGAACCGGGCGCCGGGTCCGACCTGGCGGGCCTGCGCACCCGCGCCGACCGCGACGGCGACCGGTACATCGTCAACGGCCAGAAGGTGTGGACGTCGTTCGCGGCGGTGGCCGACTACGGGTTGCTGATCGCGCGCACCGACTGGAGTGTTCCCAAGCACCAAGGGATCAGCTTCTTCATGCTGCCGATGCGCCAGCCCGGCGTCGAGGTCCGGCCCATCCACCAGATCACCGGTGAGTCGGAGTTCAACGAGGTGTTCCTCACCGACGCGGTGGTTCCCGCGGACAACATGGTCGGCGCACCGGGGGACGGCTGGCGCGTGTTGCAGACGGCACTGGGGTACGAGCGACGGCTGATGGGCGACCTGGCACGCACCTCGCGCGCGGCCCGAAAGCCGCAGGAGGAAGAGGACCCGCTGATCGCGCTGGCCCGCGT
Organism: uncultured Mycobacterium sp.; assembly: GCA_964611465.1. Classification (GTDB taxonomy): domain Bacteria; phylum Actinomycetota; class Actinomycetes; order Mycobacteriales; family Mycobacteriaceae; genus Mycobacterium. Next base: position 11,210 of record CAZTAA010000101.1, read on the forward strand.
CTACGGCAAGCTGGCCGACGCGCACACCCGTCAGCAGATCGCCCGGATCCACGAGCTCACCGCGGTGAACAAGTGGAACACCCAGCGCGCCAAGGTATCCGCCCGGGCCGATGCCGCCACCCTCCTCTCCTTCGGCAAGCTGTCCATGTCACGGATCCTGCACGAGACCGCGCGGGTCCAGACCGACATCATCGGGGCCGAGGCCATGCTGGCCGGTCCGGATCATCCCGATGGCGACGCCGTCACGTTCCGGGCGCTCAACGCCTACTTCACGTCGATCGGCGGCGGCACGGACCAGATTCAGCGCAACATCGTCGGCGAGCGGGTGCTTGGCCTGCCGAAGGAACCGGATCCCTATCGCGACACGCCGTTCCGGGATCTGCCGCACTGACTCAGACGACCTCGCCGCCGATCACTGTCGCGGACACCAGGCCGGCGTCGAGTTCGGCCAGCACCTGTTCCGGCGAACCGGAGAGCACGCACAGGTCGCCCGGTTCCCCGGGGGCGACGCGTCGGGGCTCGGCCGGCCGTTCGGGCCTACCCAGGAACCCCCGCAGCGCAGCCTCAGGTGGGATCTGTTCGGCCGCACCCAGTATCGCGCCGCTAAGGGTTCGGCGGCGCACGGCGGCACGCATCGACGCCCACGGGTCCGCGTCGCCGAACGGTGCGTCCGTCGACAACGCCACGGGCACACCCGCGTCGATCAGCGAGGCAACCCGCCACAGGTCACGGTGTTGCACCGCAGGCACTTCGGCGCGGTACTCGTCCCCACGCTCGGCGACGAAGTTCGGCTGAGTCACCACTGTGATTCCGAGATCGGCGAGGTCGCCGATGCAGTCGTCCGGCACGACGGCGGCATGTTCGATGCGGTCGCCGGGCAGCACACCGGCATCCCGCAGGGCGGCGATGCTGACCACAAGTTGACTGTCGGTGACGGCATGCACGGCGACGGGGTGGCCGGTGGCATGATTGTCTGCGACCCAGCTGGTCAGGGCATCGAGGTCGAGGGTGGTGTCGTCGAGGATCATCTTGGCCGGACCGATGCTGACCAGTGCCGTCGGCGTCGTTCCCGCCACCGCCATGCAGTGCAGGCGTTGCCTGAGTTCTCCGGATTGCCTTGCCCGCTCAAACCTTTCGACATCCGGCTGGGCGTAGCCGGGGGTGGCGTCGGTGATCCCGGTGACACCGCGCGCTGCCAGTCGGCGGCTCAATTCGCCGATCGGCGGCCGTTCGGTGCGGGGCAACCCGGCGTCCGCCCGGAACAGCCGGCCGTCGGGATGGTCGGGCGCGCCGATGCGGATCAGGGCTTCGGTGTTCAATGTCCACAGCGCCCCGCTGCGATGCTGTACCCGCACCGGCCAGCGGGGTGAGAGCTCATCCAGGACAACACGATCCAACGGCCCGGCGACGCTGTCGTGGTAACCCACGGCACGGATCCAGCCGTCCCGTCCGGACGCGGCGGCGTGCAGCGCGACTCGCATCTGCTCGGCGGTGCGCACCGCCGGCGGGCCGACGTCGACCGATGCCAGTGCGGCGGCGGCCGACCACAGATGCACATGGTGATCATGTAGACCGGGGATCACCGTGCCGCCCGCGGCGTCGAGCACGTCCTCGCCGGGCCGGGCTTTCAGACTGCCGACCTCGGCGATGGTTGCGCCGACCCGGACGTCCACCGGCGTGCCGTCGAGCAACTGCGCGCGTGTTATCAGCATGCGGCCGCGCTTCTTTCGGCCAGCAGGCGGCCCACGGCGTCCGTGTCGGCGCCGAGAGCGGAGGCCGGTCCGTCGATGTCGGGCGGCACCGGTTCGCCGGTGATGTCCTCGCTCGGCGGCAGCGTGGCGTAGGTCGCGGCCACCTGGGACATGGCGATGTCGATCAGTTCGCCGCCGCCGCGGCCGAGCGAATCGCGCACCGCGGCAGCGGCTTCCAAGCCGCTCAGCGGGTCGGCGATGGCGTCACCGATGAACACGGGCCCGTCGGCGTCCTGGCCCACCAGACCGCCGGCCACCGCGGCGTCGTCGCCGAACGCGACCCGTTCGGCTTCGTCCGGGCCGTATCCGGTGATCCGCACCCACACCCGGCCGGCGCGGGCCGGGGCCTGCTGCGGGCCCAGGCCGCGACGGGTCAGGGCCGTGGGCCGGGCCGCCTCCAGCACCACGTCGGCGACCGCCAGCAGCGCGGCCAGATGCTGCCGGTCGCGGCCGAAATCGACCGTGTCACTCAGCTTTCCATGATTCATCCAGTCGAAGAAGCGCCGATCGCCCGCCCGGGTGCCGTCGGGCCGCGTCGGGCTCTCCACCTTCACCACCACCGCCCCGGCCCGCGCGAGCAGCTGACCGCACAGCGGGCCCGCCCACATCGACGTCAGGTCGACCACCAGCAAGCCGGACACGGTGCGCGGTGGCACCGTCGGCCCACAGGACGTGACCCGGGGCGGCGCGGCCGGTGCCTCCCCCAGCCGAGCGGCCGGCAGGCCCAGCAGAACCGCGCGTTGCACCACCGCCGCCGCGCTCCGGGTGGCGGCCCACCGCGCGATGTCGGACCAGGTGTCCGCGACGTCGTCGGCCTCGAGCAGCGCGGGCACTGCGGCGACGTCGTCGGCGCGTGACAATGTCAGCGCGCACCATCCGTCGATGGCCTTCAGCAGTCGGGTGGCGCCACCCGCGGAGACTCGGCCCGGCGGGTGCAGCCCGAGCAGAGCGGCTCGGCCGGTGAGCAGTTCACTCGCGTCGGCACCGAACGGCTCGGCGAGCGCGGCGGCGCGCCGCAGCACACCGCCGGAGATGCCTAACGCGCCCACTCGGCCATTCTCGCCTCAGAACACCAGGGCCGTGAAGCGCCAGTCCAGGACCTGGCGGTCGGGATCCCCTACCGCGTACACCAGCGAGCGCAGGCCCAGGCGGTTGTCCGCGGCGGACTCGATCCGCAGTTCGCTGTAGAGGGTGTCGCCCTCGTGCACCGGGCCGGTGTGGTCGCACGACTCCCAGCCGAGCACCGTCACCAGGTTGGGCAGCAGCCGGCTGGCCTGGGCCAGCGCCAGGCCGATGGTGTGCCCGCCGTACACCAGGCGCTGCCCACCGACCCGCGAATCGTGATGCGTCGCAGCGATATTGAGAGTCAGCCGGGCCAACTCGGGGGCGCTGCTGACGACGTCGGCGGTGCTGCGCAGGACCGTGCCCGCCAGGCCGGGGTCGAAGTGCGGGCCGGGCACGCGGTGCCGGAAAACCTCGGCGTCCCAGTGTGCGGTGGGGTCCGGGGCGGGCGGCAGGTCAGCGCCGACGGACGACAGGTCGTCGTCGTGGCCGGTATCCGGTGCGTCCGGACTCAGCGGCAGCATCGCGCAGCGGTAGAAGTCCAGCACCAGCCGGTCGACCTCGTCGATGGTGATCATCCGCAGCGCCGCCAGTCCGGTCCGGGCACGGCCGGGTTTGGCCGAATTCTGCTTGAGTCCAACCACTTCGGTGCGGGTGTACAGCGTGTCACCGATGACCGGGAAGTGGTGGAACGTCAGGCCGCGGTAGAACAGGTTCGCCTTCACCCGCTGAGTCGCCAGAGTGGACTGCCCGATCGCGACGTCGCACACCAGGGCGGGATGGGCGAGTGCCCCGGGCGCGCCCGTCACCGCGTGCGACAGGGTGCCGTCCAGCGGCAGCCGCATCCGGTCGCCCAGGATCGACTGGTGCAACGCGGCCGCACCGGACGTCAGCGTCATCGACGGGGCGGCGTCGAACACCTGGCCGACCGACAACTCGTCGAAATACGGGCCGCCGTGAATGTCGCCGTTCGAAGTCACAGCGTGACCCTACTCCGTGA
>CAZTAA010000102.1:0-14746 GCA_964611465.1 uncultured Mycobacterium sp.
CTGCTGTGCGGACAGTACGCCGTCGACCTCGGGAACGTCAGCCAACGGCCTGCTCACCGGCAACCCCACTGCGGACCGGCTTCTGGAAGTCCGCTGGTTTTTCGAAGTACAAAGCCACGCTCTTGCCGATCACCGGATCCAGCGCCGCTTCGGCGGCGCGGGTCAGCAGCGGCCGCCTCATCATGTCCCAGACCAGCAGCTTGTGGTACGCCGCCACCGCGGGATGCGTGTTCTGCTCAACTCCCACAGCGCATTTCAGCCACCAGAACGGCGAGTGCAGGCCGTGGGCGTGGTGCGAGTGGGTGAACCGCAGGCCGCGCGACGCGATCTTGTCGCGCAAGTCGGTCGCCTTGTAGATCCGCACATGGCCGCCCTCGTTGGCGTGGTACTCGTCGGAGAGCAGCCAGCAGACGCGTTCGGGCAGCCAGCGTGGCACGCTGACCGCCAGCGTGCCACCGGGCCGCAGCACGCGGACGAGTTCGGCGATGGCGGCGTCGTCGGCGGGGACGTGTTCGAGGATCTCCGAGGCGATCACCACGTCGAAGGCGCCGTCCTCGTACGGCAGGGCCAGCGCGTCGCCGACGACGGCCTCGGCCCGGGCGCCGGCGGGCACCTCGCCCGCGTCCGCCATCGCCTCGAACATCGTTGCCACATCGGCCAATTCGGCCGAGTCCATGTCGAACGCGATGACGTCCGCGCCGCGCCGGTAGGCCTCGAAGCTGTGCCGGCCGGCACCGGCGCCGACGTCGATCACGGTGGTGCCGGGCCCGATTCCGAGGCGGTCGAAGTCGACGGTCAGCACGGGCCGGTCCGCTCGATCGCGCGGCGGTAGACGTTGACCGTCTGCGCGGCAACGGATTCCCACGAATACACGTCCACCGCGCGCTGCCGGCCGGCGATGCCCAGCTGGTAGCGGCGTTCGGGGGAGTCGAGCAGATTCCGCAGCACCGTGGTCAGTTCCTCCGCGTCACCGGGCTTGACGAGTTCGGCGCACAGTCCCTCGGACCCGAGCACCTCGGGCAGCGCCCCGGCGCGGCTGGCCACGATCGGTGTGCCGCTGGCCATCGCCTCGACGGCCGGCAGCGAGAAGCCTTCGTAGAGCGAGGGGATACACGAGATCTCCGCCGAGGCCAGCAGACCGGCCAGTTCGGCGTCGGACAGGCCGCTGCTGACGTGCACGATGTCGGAGATGCCCAGTTCGGCGATCAGTTTCTCGGTGGGGCCGTTGCTTTCCAGCCGGGCCACCAGTTGCAGTTCGACGTCGCGTTCGGTGCGCAGCTTGGCCACCGCCTGCAGCAGGTTGGCGACGCCCTTGAGCGGCACGTCGGCGCTGGCGATGGCGATGATGCGGCCCGGCACCCGGGGTTGCAGCGTCGGCTTGAACAGTTCGGTGTCGACGCCGAGCGGAACCACGTGCAGTTGGTCGGGGTGCACCCCGAAGTCGTCGGCGATGTCGGTGGCCGACGTGCCCGACACGGTCAGCAGGTCGGGAATCTGCCGCGCGACCGCCTTCTGCATCTCGGCGAACCCGTACCAGCGGTGCACCAGCGGTTTGCGCCACCACTTCGCGGCGGCCAGATCGAGGACGCGGTCGCGGGTGATGGGATGGTGCACGGTCGCCACGACGGGAGTGCCCGCGGCCGCCACCTTCAGCAGCCCGGTGCCCAGGCTCTGGTTGTCGTGCACGATGTCGAACCGGCCGGCGGGGTCGCGCTGCCGCTCGGCCAGGATGCGCGCGGTGCGCAACCCGAAGGTGCGGGGCTCGGGAAACCCGGCCGTCCACATGGTGAGCAGCTCGAGCAGGTCGATGCGGTCGCGGATCTCGCTGGGCCGCGGCACACGGAACGGGTCGGGCTCGCGGTAGAGATCCAGGCTGGGCACCTCGCGCAGCGTCACGCGCGGGTCGAGACCACCCGGGTACGGCGGGCCGGAGAAGACCTCGACATGGTGGCCCAGTTCGACCAGGCCCCGGCTGAGGTGGCGCACGTAGACGCCCTGCCCGCCGCAGTGGGTCTTGCTGCGGTAGGACAGCAACGCGATCCGCAACGGCTTGTTCACGCCGCCCCTTGGCAATACCTGGACATGTGTCTGGACCTTAGTTCGCTGAGCTAACTGGCGCAACGCGGCCAGCTCCGGGGGCCCGGTCACCAACCGGTGCCGAGGACCCGATCGAGCATGTCGACGAAGAAGTCGGCAGACGTCGTCGACAAACACATCGGCGGCTTCATCTTGAGCACGTTCATCCGGTCCCCGGTGGGCTGGACGATGACGCCGAGTTCACGCATCCGTTCGCAGATCGCCGACGTCTCGGCCACGGCCGGCTCCAGCGTAACCGGGTCGCGGACCAGTTCGACCCCCATGTAGAGGCCCTTGCCGTGGACGGCGCCGATCAGTGGATGACGTGCGGCGAGTTCGGTCAGCCGCGAGCGCAGATGCTCGCCGACCACCAGCGCGTTGTGCTGCAGGCCGTCGCGCTCGATGACGTCGAGCACGGTCAGCCCGACCACGCACGACACCGGGCTGCCGCCGGCCGAGGAGAAGAAGTAGCCCTGGCTGCGATAAGCGTCGGCGATCGCCCTGGTGGTGATGACGGCGCCGAGCGGCTGGCCGTTGCCCATCGACTTGGCCACCGTGACGATGTCGGGGACCACCTGCTGGCCCTGGAATCCCCAGAACCAGGCGCCGAGCCGGCCGTAGCCGACCTGGACCTCGTCGGCGATCGCCAGCCCACCGGCCGCGCGGACCGCCGCGTACACGGCGGGCAGGTAGCCGTCGGGCAGCGCGATGCCGCCGGCGTTCCCGTAGAACGGTTCGCAGATGAACGCCGCCGGTGAGTGGCCGCGGCGGGCCAGATCCTCGATGACGGCCACCGCCTCGGGCGCGTACCGGTCGGCGGCCGCGCCGCGGTGCTCACCCCGGTAGCTGTTCGGGCTCGGCACGGTGTGCACCCACTCCGGCCGGGTGGTCAGCGCGTTGGGGTTGTCGGCAACCGACGTCGAGATGGCGTCGGTGGCATACGTCCAGCCGTGATAGGCCTCGGCGACGGCGACGACGTCGCGGCGCCCGGTGGTGGCCATCGCCAACCGCAGGGCCAGGTCCACCGCTTCGGAACCCGAGTTGACCAGGAACACCGTGTCGAGCGGATCGGGCAGGGTGGCCGCCAGCCGTTCGGAAAAGTCGGCGATCGCGCCGTAGTTGAACCGGGAGTTGGTGTTCAGCCGCCGCCACTGCCGCGCGACGGCCTCGGCCAGTTCCGGGTGGCCGTGCCCGATGGCGGCGACGTTGTTGACCATGTCCAGGTAGCTGCGGCCGTCGACGGAGAGCAGGAACTCCCGCCAGCCCCGTTCGATCCGCGGCGGGCGCCGGTAGTACTGCTCCTGCACACCGGCCAGGGCCCGGCCGCGGCGCCGCACCAGGGTCTCGGGTGGCTCGGGCGCGGACGCGGGCTCGACGCCCAGCAGCGGCGCCGGGTCACGGGTCAGGGCCAGCCAGCCGGGCGCGTAGTCCAGGCGGACGAAGGCCGGCACCGGCAGATCGTCCCGGCCGGTCCGGACCTGCAGCCACACCCGGCCCGGGCCCGCGGTCGCCAGGGCCGCTCCGGTGCCGACCGCGTGGCCGGCCGGAGCCGTGGGCCGCACGGACCGGCCGCGCAGAACCACCGTGCCGTCGATTCCGGCCAGCACGACCTCGCCGACCTGTCCGCTCCGGGCGGTCTGGACCACCCCGGCCTGCGGGGCGGTTACCGGCACCGGTCCGGCCAACCACAGGTCGATTCCGGTGGGAACGGTCGCCGGTGAGTCAGCCTGCAGCGCAACCGATCTCGTCAGGCGCGGCTCGGCGTAGCGGGTCACGGCCGCCGGCGCGCCGGCGGCCAGCGCCCGGGCCGCGGCGGACTCCTCGCAGGCCGGATCCAGCCAGGCGCCGCCGTCCACGACGTCGGACTGCGCCGAGAAGTCCAGTGCCACAACGTCACTCGGCTGGACTCCCGTCAGGATCGGGGTCAGCTGGGCGGGCGGGTGAGCGGCCGGCCGGCCCAGGGTGTCGGCGATCAGCCCCGTCATGACGTCCGACGGAACGGATATCGCGCGCTCGAAGATCTGCCACTCGAACTCGAGAGCGCTGCTGGCGTAGTCGTTTTGGGCATCGATGGCGGCCTGCTGATTGCCGCTGACCACCAGCGTGGCCGCGCGCAACACGACCAGCGGCCACAGCGCGGCGATCTCGGCGTCGTGCAGCCGGCGCTCCGCGTCGAACGCGGCGATCAACGGCAGCGCCGCGACGGGCTCGCCGCCGGCGTGGCGCAGCACCGACGAGACCGTCACGGCCAACTCGCCGACCGCCCACGATCGGGTGAGGTCGCCGAAGTCGATCACCCCGTCGGGCGTCTGGTCCGCTTCGGCGCACACCACGTTGTCGTCGGTGATGTCGCCGTGGATCACCTGGGTCGGCAGCCCGGCCGCGAGGTCGGTCACGGTGCGCCAAGTCTGTTCTGCCGCGGCCTGCACCAGGTGCCGGCGGCCGGGGTTGGTCACGTACTGGCCGAGCAGCCCGATGGTGCGATCGGCGTGCCGCAGATCCCACTGCAGCACCCGGTGCACGCCGACGTGGTCGAAATCGGCCAGCGTGCAACTGACGCGACCGACGAGCGTCCCCAGCGCGGCCCAGCGGTGCGGCGCGACATAGCGGTCGCCGCTCATCGTGCCGCCGGCCAGGAAGGCGATGATCCGCGCGAACAACGTGCCACCCGAACCGTCGGGAACCTCGGCGATCGGCGCGTGTCCCGGCGGCGCGATGTTGCACGCCGCCCGCAGTCCGGCGTCGGCGAGGAAGCCCGCCGCGGCGTCCTGGGCGTCGATCTCGACCCGGCTGAACGCGGCATTGGCCACCTTGAGAACCCCGGCCGGCTCACCGTCCTGACCGCGCAACAGGAAGTTCGCGTCCTGCTGGCTGCCCAGCGGTGCGGCGCTGACGGCCAGGCCGAAGTGGTCCCGCGCGATGGCCGCCGCGTCGCCCGCCGACACCGTCGGCGCGGGCAGTTCACCGGCCTGGAAGAAGTCGAACAGCGTCATCGGTGCTCATCTTAAGAAGTTATGGTGACGTGGCCGCCCTTTCGCGGCGGATACGGTGGGGGGATGCGCGCGCTGATCATCGTCGACGTCCAGAACGACTTCTGTGAGGGCGGCTCGCTGCCCGTGCCGGGCGGGGCGGCCGTGGCGCGGGCGATCAGCGACCGGCTCGCCGGTGACCACGGCTATGACCATGTGGTCGCCACCAAGGACTTCCACATCGACCCCGGCGCGCACTTCTCCGACCATCCCGACTTCGCGTCGTCGTGGCCGCCGCACTGTGTGGCCGACACGGCCGGCGCGCAGTTCCACCCGGACCTGGACACCCGCGCGGTCGAGGCGGTGTTCCGCAAGGGCGCCCACGCCGCGGCCTACAGCGGATTCGAGGGCGCCGACGACACCGCCACGCCGCTGGCCTCGTGGCTGCGGGACCGGGGGGTCGACGCCGTCGACGTGGTGGGCATCGCCACCGACTACTGCGTGCGGGCGACCGCGGCCGACGCGGCCGCCAACGGCTTCGACACCCGCGTGCTGCTGGACCTGACCGCCGGGGTGGCGGCCGACTCCACCGCCGACGCCCTGACGGCGCTGCGCGACACGGGTGTCCGGATCGTGGCGGGGGACGAGCGCTGAGTACCACCGCCGAAGTCCTTGCCGCCGCTCAGCTTTCGCTGGAGGCGGCCGGCCGCCGCGACCGCGCCGGGTGGCTTTCGCTGTTCGCCCACGACGGTCGCGTCGAGGATCCGGTGGGATCCACGCCGCACGTCGGGCGTGCCCAGATCGGCCGGTTCTACGACACCTTCATCGGCCCCCGCGAGATCACCTTCGAATCGCGCGCGGACTTCGTCGAGGGCGCCACCGTCGTCCGGGATCTGACCCTGAACGTGCGGATGTCGGCGGTGGTGGCGCTGCAGATCCCCGCGGTGCTGGTCTACCAGCTCGACGACGGCGAAGGGGGCCTGAAAATCAGGTCGCTGCAAGCCTATTGGGAGCTTGCGCCCATGATGGCCCAGTTCGGCCGGAAGGGCCCGGCCGCGTTGCCGGCCGGTCTGTCGCTGTCCCGGGCGTTGCTGGCCAATCAGGGCGTGCAGGGCGCGCTCGGGTTCGCGCGCGGGTTCCGCCGGCCGGGCCGCGCGGCGCGGGCCGTGGTCGCAGACCTGATCGCCGCGCTGACGGCGGGCGACGAGTTGTCGACGCGACGGATCCTCGGCCCCGGCGCGAAGCTGGGCACCGACCCCGCGGTCTTGGGTGAGCGACTGCGCGGCGCGCACGCTAGCAAGATCCTGGCGGCCGGCCGGTCGATCACGGTGTCATTGACCGCCGGCCGATCCGAACCGCGCGGGCTGTTGATCATCGACTTCGCCGACGACGCGGGAACCCCGAGGATCAGCGGGCTGCGGTTCTTCGGCTGACGCCGCCGCCGCCACGAATCTGTTCAGCACTCACGGACACATTGTTCGAGTGAGGTTCGCAGCCACCGCTCAACAGATTGGGACGGCCGGTTCAGATTTCGCGCTTGCGGCGGTAGAGCGTCCCGACGGCCAGCAGGATCAGGCTGGTCACCAGGATCGCGGTGGCCAGCACGTCGATCTGCGGCGGTACGGCGGCCTTCACCGCGGCGTTGACGTAGAGCGGATAGGTCACGGTCGACCCGCTGACGAAATAGGTGATGATGAAGTCGTCCAGGGACAGCGCGAAGGACAGCATCGCGGCGGCCACGATGCCCGGAACGATCAGCGGCAGAGTCACTTTGAAGAATGTCCGGGTGGGACTGGCGCCGAGGTCCATCGACGCGTCCTCGAGCGTCCAGTCGAACCCGCGAACCCGCGCCCGCACCGTCATCGCGATGAAGCTGATCTGGAACGCGATGTGCGCGATGACGATCGTGGTGAAGCCGGTGGCCCAGCCCAGGTCGAGGAACAGGGTCAGCAGCGAGGCGCCCATCACCACTTCGGGTGCCGTCAGTGGCAGCACCAGGAACGTCTCGACGGTCTTGCTGCCCCGGAACCGTTGCCGCACAAGGGCGATTGCCAGCAGCGTGCCGAGCACTAGGGCGATCGCCGTGGAGACGGCGGCCACCGTCAGGCTCATCTGCAGTGCCTTGGTCAGCGCCGGGTACTTGAACGGGTGCAGCCAGTTCTCCAGCGTGAAGCCCTGCCAGGTGTAGTTGAACTTGCCGGCCGGCTTGTTGAACGAGAACAGCACGATGACGAAGATCGGCAGGAAGATGTAGAGCATCACCAGTCCGGCGACGACGCGCAGCGCCAGGTCGCCGAAACGTCCGCCGGACCCGAAGCCGCGCAACCTCTTTCGGCTGTTGCGGGCGTCCTCCAGCGATTCCGCCACCGCGGCCGGCGCCGTCATACCAGGTCCTCGGTGCCCAGCGCGCGGGCATAGGACAGGACGCCCACCAGGATCATCGCCATCAGCACGAAGCTCAGCGCGGCGGCGGCCGGGTAGTCCTTGACCACCAGGAACTGCTTCTGGATCACGTTGCCGATCATCGTGGTCTGGGTGCTGCCCAGGTAGTCGGCGTTGATGAAGTCACCGACGGCGGGGATGAACACCAGCATGCTGCCGGCGATCACACCGGGCAGTGACAGCGGCAGGATCACCTTGCGGAACGCCCGGAACGCCGAGCTGTACAGATCCTTGGACGCCTCGACCAGCCGCGGGTCGATCTTCTCCAGGCTGACGTACAGCGGCAGGATCATGAACGTCATCGAGTTGTACACCAGGCCGCCGATGACCGCCCACGGCGTGGACAGCAGCCGGCCGTCGACGAGTCCCAGCGTGTCGAGCAGACGCACCAGGAACCCGCCGTCGGCGAAGATCGTCTTCCACGCCAGGGTGCGCACCAGGAACGTCACGAAGAACGGCAGGACCACCAGGCCCAGGAGCAGGTTCTTGTACCGGCCGGACTTGAATGCGATCACGTAGGCCAGGGGATAGGACAGCAGCAGCGACACCACTGTTGCGGTCAGCGCGTAGAGCAGCGACCGGGTGATCTGGTCGTGATACAGCGAAAACGCCTGCGTGTAATTGCTCCAGTCCCAGGCGAAGGTGAGTTTGGGCAGGTACACCGAACCGCCCATGGTCGACAGCGACGTCCGGAACAGCGAAAAGAACGGCACCACAAAGAAAATCCCGAGATACGCCAGCCCGGGCAGGATCATCAGGTACGGCGCGATCCTGCTGCGTTGGCGACTGCTGCTCGCGACCCCGGCCATCGGCGCCTAGCTGCCGGTGACGGCCGCGTACGCGGAGTTGAACGCCTGGGTGTCCTCGTCCGACAGATCCGGCCAGGTCTTCAGCTTGTCCTTGACGTCCTGCGGAGGGTTGATCAGCGGGTTGGCGGCCAGCTTCGGGTCGATCTTGTTCAGTTCGTCCTCCATGTCCGACAGCACCGGGACGTACTGGGTGAACGCGACCAGTTTGGCGTAGTTGGCGCGGTCGTAGACGTAGTCGATCCAGGCCTCCGCGGCGTGCTGGTTCTGCGTGGTGTACGGGATCACCTGGGTGTCGATGAACCAGTCGCCGCCGGACTCCGGGATGACGAACTGCAGGTCGGGATTGTCCTTCTGCAGCTGCACGATGTCGCCCGAATAGGCTTGGGCCACAACGATGTTGCCGGCAGCCAGGTCGTCGGCGTAGTCATTGCCGGTGAACCGGCGGATCTGGCCCTTGTCCTTCTGCTCCTTGACCAGGTCGACGGCCTTCTGGACCGTCTCCATGGTGGGACGTTCGGGGGAGTTGCCCTGCGCGGACATGATCATGCCCAGGCCGTCCTGGGTGTCCGACAGCAGGCTGACCTTGCCCTTGAACGCCGGGTCCCACAGGTCGTCGATCTTGGTGATCGGCCGGCCGGTGGCGGCCTTGTTGTAGGCCAGGCCCACCATGCCGGTCATGTATGGCGCGGTGTACTTGCGGCCCGGGTCGGAGGTGTCGTTGAGCAGGTCGGGCCGCAGGTTCTTGCGGTTGCCCACCCGGGTCTCACTGATCTCGTTGAGCCAGCCCTGCCGCTTGAGACGCAGGGCCATGAACTGGGTGGGCACCACCAGGTCGGCGCCGATGTCTTGCTTGCGCGACAACGGTTCCTTGTTCTTGGCGAACCACTCCTCGTTGTCGTTGTAGTCCTCCTTGTAGTCGACCTGCAGGCCGGACGCCGTCTGGAACGCGGCGACGAAGCCGTCGGCCATGTACAGCGGCCAGTTCGAGATCCGCAGGCTGCCGGTGGCCGGCGAGCCGTCGTCGGAGGTGGCGGTGGCCGGGCCGCCGCTCGACCCGCTGTCTTTCGATCCGCAGGCGGCCAGGAACGACGGGCCGAGGATCAGTCCGGCCGCCGCCGCGCCGCCACCGCCGAGGAACCGGCGCCGCGTGGTGGGGTTGGCGGCGAGGCGGGCCAGCAGCCCCGGGTCGACGTCTGGGTTGTTGCGGTTCTTGGCCATGGCGGGCTGTGCCTTTCGTCCGGGGAAGGGGTCGGGTCGAGGTGGGTCGGCGTCAGGAGTCGTCGAGCATCTCCTCGAGGTCCTCGGTGGTCGGGATGTCCGCGGCCGGCAGCACCAGCGACGAGGCGGGCGCCCAGCTGACGTAGACCTGATCGCCCGGGCGCAGCATCGGCAGATCGTCGTCGGGCCCGACGTGGGCGACGATCGGCGACTCGTCGGCGCCGGCCAGGCCCAGGCGCACGACCGGGCCCTGGAAGGTCAGATCCGTCACGGTGGCGGGCACGACGGCCAGATCGCCCGTCGGGGCGGTCATGCTGACCCGGACCCGCTCGGGCCGGACCATCAGGGTGGCCTGACCGCCGGGCTCGATGGTGGTGGCCCCGGGTGCGGCGGGCAGTTTGGTGCCCAGCACCTCGACCTCGACCAGATCGCGGTTGGCCCGGCCGGTCTGGCGGCCGTGCCACAGGTTCGCCTGGCCGATGAAGCTCGCGACGAACACCGTCGAGGGGCGGTCGTAGATCTCGGTGGGGGTGCCGATCTGTTCGACGTTGCCGGCGTTCATGACCGCGATGCGGTCACTCATCGTCAACGCCTCCTCCTGGTCGTGGGTGACGTAGACGAAGGTGATGCCGACCTCGCGCTGGATGCGCTTGAGCTCGAACTGCATGGCGTGGCGCAGCTTGAGGTCGAGCGCGCCGAGCGGCTCGTCGAGCAGCAGGGCGCTGGGGTAGTTGACGAGCGCCCGGGCCAGCGCGACGCGCTGCTGCTGGCCGCCGGACAGTTGCGCCGGCTTGCGCTGCGCGAAGTCGGTCAGGCGCACCACGTCGAGCAGCTCGTTGACGCTCCGGAAGACCTCGTCCTTCTGCTTCTTGAGGCTGCGCGGTCCGTAGGCGACGTTGTCCCAGACCGTCATGTGCGGAAACAGGGCGTAGTGCTGGAAGACGGTGTTGACGTTGCGCTTGTGCGGCGGTACCCGGGAGACATCGTTGCCTTCGAGCCGGATCGCACCCTCGGTCGGGGTGTCGAAGCCCGCGATCATCCGCAGCGTGGTGGTCTTGCCGCAGCCGGAGGGGCCGAGCATGGAGAAGAACTCGCCGGAACCGATCGAGAAATCGGCGTCGGACACCGCGACGTAGTCGTCGAACCGCTTCGTGACGTGATCGATCTCGATCACCGGAGCGCCCCCGGCGGGCGCTGCGCGACGTTGCTGCCGTCCCGGATGGCTGTCGGTGGCCTGGGCGCCGATCTCGGTCAGGACCTGTCCCTCTCTGTTCGTTCCCCCGTCGAACAACCATCACCTATCTGTGGGCTTGCTGCAACCGATTCCGTCACGGAAATTCGTCGGGACGATGGATTCTGTCGGTCAACCGACCGCCGCGGACCAGATCCGGTCGACGTCCGCGGGGTCGGGCTCGGCGGGCCGCAGCTCGTCGCGCAGGGCCTGACCGACCAGCAGCCGTCCCGTGTTGACCAGGTGGCTGCGCATCGCCGCGGCGGCCGCGTCGGACCGGCCGGCCAGCACGGCGTCGACGACGGGCGTGTGCTCGCGGTCGATGTCGCCGATGGACCGGGTGCGTTCCGCGGTGGAGGCGCCGAGCAGGCGGGTCGTCTCGCGCAGGCCCCGGACGATGGCCCGGGCGCGCTCGTTGCCGGCCCATTCCATGATCAGGTCGTGTAGTCGCAGGTCGTGCCGCATGAAGGTGTCCTCGGCGCCCTGCTTCGCGGCGTCGCGCATCAGCTCGCGTTCCGCCCGCAGGGCCGCGGCCCGGACCGGGTCGGGAGTGGCGGCGGCGCGGCGCACGGCGGGAAGTTCGAGGGCCAGTCGGACGGCGAAGATGTCGGCGATGTCCGACGAGCGGGGCAGCCGGATGCGGAAGCCCTGGCGGGCCTCGAAGGTGATCAGCCCGACTTCTTCGAGACGCAGCAGCGCTTCGCGGACCGGGGTGCGCGACACGCCGAGCGAGGCGGCGAGCTGGTACACCGAGTAGCGCACGCCGGGCTTCATCCGGCCGTCGCCGATGGCCGCCCGGACGGCGGCGACCGCCTGCTCGACGCGCCGGCCGCCGCTCGGATCGAGCGGTTCGAGGTCGGGCAGGCCCTGCGCCACCGGCGAACTGTAGCATGCTACGAATGATCGACGCCGAGTCGTTGTCCCGTCGGCTGACGGCGGCCGGACTGACGGACGTCCGCACCGACAGCACCACCCGGGCGCTGTACTCGTCGGACGCCTCGCTGTACCGGGTGCCTCCGCTGCTGATGGCCGCCCCGCGCCACGCCGACGAGGTCGCGGCCGTTTTGGAGGTGTGCCGGGCCGAAGGGGTGCCCGTCACCGCCCGCGGCGCCGGAACATCGATCGCCGGCAATGCGGTGGGGCCCGGGGTGGTGCTGGACTTCAGCCGCCACATGGGCCGGGTTCTCGCGGTGGACCCGGACGCCGCGACGGCCACCGTGCAGCCCGGCGTGGTGCAGGAGGATCTGCAGCGCGCCGCGGCCCCATACGGCCTGCGGTTCGGGCCCGACCCGTCGTCGTCGTCGCGCTGCACGATCGGCGGGATGATCGGCAACAACGCCTGCGGCACCCGCGCGCTGGGCTACGGCCGCACCAGTGACAACCTGGCGGGACTGCGCGCGATCACCGGGTCGGGCCAGTCCTGGGACGCCGCCCCGATCCAGGAGGGGCTGCGCGGTGTGGCCCGCGCCGGGCTGGCCACCATCCGCACCGAGTTCGGCCGGTTCAGCCGCCAGGTGTCCGGCTATGCGCTGGAAAACCTGTTGCCGGAGAGGGGTTTCGGTGTGCAGCGCCTGTTGGCCGGCAGCGAGGGCACCCTGGCGGTGATCACCGAGGCGACCGTGCGGCTGGTGTCCGAGCCCGCCCACCGGGTGCTGGTGGTGCTCGGCTATCCCGACATCGCCGCCGCCGGTGACGCGACGCCGCTCGTCCTGGGCTACGGACCGGTCGCCTGCGAGGGCATCGACTCCCGCATCGTCGACGTGGTGCGGGAGCGCCGCGGTCCGCGGGCCGTTCCACCGCTGCCGCGCGGGGCGGCCTGGCTGTTCGTCGAGTTGACCGGCGCCGACCCGGGTGAATTGTTCTTGCGCGCCGGTGAACTCGGGAATGGCTGTGGGGCAATGGAATCCATGGTCGTCACCGACACCGGCCGGGCCGCTGCTCTGTGGCGGATCCGGGCCGACGGCGCCGGGCTGTCCGGCCGTAGCCCGGCCGGCAGGCCCGCCCATGCGGGCTGGGAAGACGCCGCGGTACCGCCGGAGCGGATGGGCGCATACCTGCGCGACTTCGACGCCCTGATGACCGAGTACGGCCTCACCGGCTTGCCCTACGGCCACTTCGGCGATGGCTGTCTGCACATCCGGATCGACTTTCCCTTCCAAAAAGCCGGTGGGACTGCGGTTTTCCGCGAGTTCCTGGTGGCCGCGGCGGGCCTGGTGAGCGGCTACGGCGGCTCGCTGTCGGGGGAGCACGGCGACGGCCGGGCCCGGGGCGAACTGCTTCCGCTGATGTACTCGTCGGCGGCGCTCGGGCTGTTCGCGGCCGTCAAGAACATCTTCGATCCGGACAACATCCTCAACCCGGGCGTCATCGTGGACCCCCGCCCGCTCGACGCGGACCTGCGTGAGCCCGCCCCGGTGTGGCGCCGCGACCTGGCCTTCGCCTACCACGGCGATGCCGGGGACTTCACCCAGGCGGTGCACCGCTGCACCGGCGTTGGCAAGTGCCGGGCCGACAACACCGCCACCGGCGGGGTGATGTGCCCGTCTTTCCACGCGACCCGTGACGAGAAGGACTCCACCCGCGGCCGGGCCCGGGTGCTGCAGGAGATGATCAACGGCACCGCGGTGACGGGCGGTTGGCGCGCCACGGAGGTGCACGAGGCACTCGAACTGTGTCTGTCCTGCAAGGGTTGTCTGTCGGACTGCCCGACGGGAATCGACATGGCCGCCTACAAGGCCGAGGTGCTGCACCAGAGCTACCGGGGCCGGCTGCGGCCCGCCTCGCACTACTCGCTGGGGCGGTTGCCCCGGTGGGCGGCGCTGGCGTCGCGGGCGCCGCGGCTGGTCAACTTCGGCGCCGGCCTGCCCGGCGTCGGCACCGCGGGACTCTCGATGGCGGGGGTGGACCCGCGGCGCAGCATTCCGCCGTTCGCGCGCAAGACATTCCGGTCCTGGTTCCGCCACCGGCCAGCGGGCCTCGGCGATCCCGTCCTGCTGTTCGTCGACACCTTCACCAACTACTTCAGCCCCGAGGTCGGGATCGCCACGGTGCGGGTGCTGGAGGCCGCCGGATACTCGCCCGGGCTGACCGACCGGCAACAGTGCTGCGCGCTGACCTGGATCTCGACCGGTCAGCTGGACGCGGCCCGCCGAATCCTCGGCCGCACCGTGTCGGCGCTGGCGGGTTCCGTTCCCATCGTCGGCATGGAGCCGTCCTGCACGGCGGTGCTGCGCAGCGATGCCGCGGAGTTGTTGTCGTCACCGGCGGCCGCCGAGGTTGCGGGCCGCACCCGGACACTGGCCGAGCTGCTCACCGAGCGCGGCTGGCGGCCGCCGTCGCTGGCCGGGGAAACCGTTGTCGCACAGCCGCATTGCCACCACCACGCGGTGCTGGGCTGGGACGCCGACGAGCGGCTGCTCACCGAAGCGGGCGCAGTCGTGCAGCGGCTGGGCGGCTGCTGCGGCCTGGCCGGCAACTTCGGCGTCGAGAAGGGCCACTACGAGGTGTCGGTGGCCGTCGCCGATCAACAGCTGCGCCCGGCCGTGGCCGCCGCGGCGGACGACACCGAGATCCTCGCCGACGGGTTCTCCTGCCGCACTCAGTTGGCCGATCTCACCGAGCGCCGCGGCCGGCACCTGGCCCAGCTGCTGGCCGACCACTTGTGATTTCGGTGCATCTCCCGTCGCTGACCGACGGTTATTGCACCGAAATCGCGTCGACGACCCAGGCCGGCAGCAGGGGAGCGTGCATGAACCCGTGGTCGGTCTGTCCGAGGCGGCGCAGCAGCACCTGCATGCGCTGGATGCAGCAGCCCATCCGCACCATCGAGAACATCTCGTACCAGTCGAGGTCGTGGAGCGGACGGCCGATCATCTCCTCGTAGCGCCGGATGACCCGCTCGCGGGTGTCGAAGCCGGGCAGTTCGGGATCCGCCTGCAGCCCTTGGACTTCCAGCATCTGGCGGCGGGTGGCCAGCCACCAGCCGAAGTCGGCCTCGGCCG
>CAZTAA010000103.1:0-14693 GCA_964611465.1 uncultured Mycobacterium sp.
GGTTGCCGCGCCGCCCGGCGGCGACATTGGGCACCGGCCGGTTCCGGCCGAACAGCCATCCGGCGATCTCGGCGGTGCGGGTGCCGTCGGCCAGGGCGTGCGCGATCTGCAGGACGACGACGACCGCGGCGCCGGCAGCCGGCACCCCGGACACCTCCGGGAAGACGTGCAGCCGCCACGCCGCGCGCACCGGGTCCAGCTGATCGCCGGCCAGGCCGGCCACCGCGTCCAGGCAGCCCGGCCAGTCCGCGCCGGCCGGGTGGACGACGAACTGAGCGTCGTCGACGGCGCCGGGGACCCAGCGCGGATACCGCGCGGGGCAGTCGTCGGCGATCCGCAGCCGCAGGTCCGGACACGCCTCGGCGCGCCGGCGCACGTCATCCAGCGCGGCCGTCAACTCGCCGGGGTCTCCGGCGAAGGCGTACAGCAGGAACTGGTCGTTCGGGACCTTCGCCGACATCCAGAACGTCTGCGCGTCGACGGCGGCCACCCGGCTCACCGCGGCGGTCAGACCGGGTCGAACTCCGAGATCAGCCACCGGTCACCCACCTTGTCGAGCGTCACCTTGACGCTCGAGTTCGTCGACGTCGGCGCGTCGTTGCCGACCGTGACGGTCTGGTTGACGAACACCAGGGCCACCGCATGGGTCGGCGTCGCCGAGATCGAGGCCACGGCGGGCACATTGGCCAGCGCCGCGATCTTCTTCTCCTTGGCGCCCGGGATCACCACGTCGTTGGTCAGCTGGGTGTAGGAGTCGCGGAAGTTCCCGGTCAACAGGTCGCGTGCCGAGGTGAGTTCCTTTTCGACGGTGTCCGGCTGATAGGACAGCAGCCGAATGGTCGACTCCTTGGCGACCTCCATGGACGCGTCGGCGGCCGCCTTGGATTCGACAACCTTGGCGTCCTCCCACTTCAGGTAGGCCGCCGCGGCGGCCAGCAACAGCGCCAGCACCGGCAGGACGCCGAACGCGAAGGCCCGCGGCCAGTCGATGCCCCGCCGCCGGGCCGCGGGTGCCGGTGCGGTCTCGTCGGCGGCGGTCTCGTCGGCAGCGGTCTCGGCCAGCGCGTCGGCATCCTCGTCGACGTCGGATTCCGCGATGTCGGCGATATCGGCGAGTTCGTCGTCGTCGGTGGCCGCGGCGGTGTCGGTGTCGGGATCGGCGGCGCCGACCGTGTCCGTGACTTCGTGGCCGCCGCTCTCGGTGGTCTCGGTGGTCACTGCCGTTGTCTCCTCGGCGTTCTCGGCCGCCTTCTCGCCGGCGGCCTTCTTCAGGTTGATCTTCCGGGCGCTCACGGGACGAACTCCACGTTCGACACCTTGGCCTCCTCGCCGACCTTGCGGACCGAGATCCGCATCCGCCACGCCCGCGGCGCCTGCTCGGGCGCACCGGCGTTGGACGTCTTGACCGTCACCGCGACCAGCACCTGGGCGCTGTCGCCGTTCTCGGACTCCAGACCCGCGGCAGCGATCTCACCGGCCGATTTCGACTTCGCCTGCTTGACCACATCGACGAACGGCTGCGAGCGCTGGGAGAAGTCGTCGTAGAACGAATCGGTGGCCGAATCCAGAATGCGCTTGACGTCGGCGTCGGCGTGCTCGAAGTCGATGGTGGTCAGATTGAGCGCCGCCTGCTTGCCGACCTGGAGGAAGAGCGCGCGCTGCTGCTCGGCCTGATGCGACTGATAGGCGCGCCAGCCGACCCAGCCCACCAGTCCGCCCAGGGCCAGTACCGTCACCAGCCCCAGGATGGTCGCCAGCTTGACCAGTGACATGGGCCGGCGCCGCTTCGGCTCGACAACAACGTCGGTGGCGTCGGAGACCTCAGCGGCCGGCTCCTCGGTGTCGCTATCTGGATCGGGCGATTCCGTTGCCTCGTCGGGGACGGTCTCGAGCGCGTCGTCGGACGTCTCGGTCAGTTCACCTTCGGGGGCAGCAGCATCGTCTGCCATGTTTGCTCTCCTTCAGCACGCGTCGCCAGATTGGCCTGGGTGTACACCTGACCATCGGGTCCAACGTACGTGCCGGTCCTGGGATCGTATTCAGCGGCGGCTATCGCCGTCGGTGGCGGCGCGGGCCCCGGAGCCGCCTGCGCAGGTCCAGAGCCCGGACCGAGATCCGGAACGCCCTGCCCCGACAAGGTGGCGTTGGGGTCGCCCTTCCAGTTGAAGCCGTCGTTGAGCGGCTGGTAGAACTCGTTGCTCTCGCACTGCTTGACCGTCGGGGCGCGTTTGCCGGCCACGGTCTCGCAGGGGATGTTGCGGGCGCCGCGCACGTTGAACGCCGAGTCCTGCGGAATGCGGCAGTAGATGTCGCCGGGCGCCCGGTCGGGAGCGTCGACATCGGAGGGCACCCGCTTCTGCTGCGCGGGCAGGAAGCCGGTCACGCATGGCGGCGGCAGGTTCAGGTTGAGGTTGAAGCTCAGGTACGCGCCGCGGTAGTCCTGGCGGGTGTGCCGGTTGGCCACACCGGTGGCCGAGGTGACGGCCGCGCCCTGCGGCAACAGCACCAGCAGCTGCTCGAGGTTGGGTTGGTAGGTGACCGCGACCTCGCCGATGCTGACCAGGTTCGCCAGCACGATCGGCAGCGTCGGCTGCAGGCGATCGAACAGCGCCCGTACCTCGTCGGCCGCCGGGGCGCCCTTGGTCAGGACGCCGGCCAGCGCCTGGTCCTGCTGCTTGAGTTGGCCGGTGATGTTGTCCAGGTGGGCCGCCCACTGCTGGATCGCTCCGGAGGTGTCGGCCTGCGAATCGAGCACCGGCTTGGACTGGTCGATCAGTCCGGTCAGCGAGTCGAGGTTCTTGCGGGCGTCGATCGCCAGCGCGGTCGAGCCCTTGACGAGCCGCGCCAGGTCCGGCCCGAGACCGCCGACGGCGGTGTACGCCTCGTCGATGACGGTCTTGAGGTTGCCGTGCGGAATCGATTGCAGGCCACGGTTCGTCGACTCCAGCACCGAGTTCACGTCGGGCGGGATGTAGGCCCGGTTCACCGGGATGACGTCGCCCGCCTTGAGGTACGGCTGGTTGTCGTTGCGCGGCAGCAGCGCGACGTACTGCTCACCCACCGCCGACACACTGAGCACCTGGGCGTCGAGATCGGCGGGAATCTTGAATCGCTTGTTCAGCGCGAGGTCGGCCTCCACGATCCCCGACTCGGTGAGGTTGACGCTGTGGACGCGGCCCACCTCGGTCCCCCGCCAGGTGACATTGGCCCGCGGGTACAGCCCGCCGGCCTCCGGCAGCTGCAGCGTGACGCGGTACTGGCCGGTGCCGAACAGCATGCCCGGCAGGCCCATGAAAGTGAAGATCATCACGGCCCCGGCGACAACCGTGACCACCGACAGGATGATCATCTGGATGATGGTCTTGCGTTTCAGATGTAGATGCCTCATCAGCGCCCCTGATCCCAGTGGTACGGCACCACCAGCGGGTTGGTGTGCGTGTACGGGCTGGGCAGCTGGCCGATGGTGCGGCCCCACTGCAGTTCCAGCTCGGTCAGATCGCCTTCCCACCGGGTGCCGGTGAACAGGCCGCTGTCGATGCGGCTCAGCGTCAGGTCGAAGATCAGGCTCAGGTTGCCGTAGTCGCCACGCATCCAGTTGTCGAGGGTTTCCTTGGGCCACGGGAACGTCGGGTACAGACTCAGCGCGCGGGTCAGCGACGGACCGGCGTCGGCCAGCGCCTTCAGCGTCGGCCCGAGATCCCGAAGTTCTTGGACCAGAGCGGTTTTCGTCTGGTTGACCGAGTCCGCGGCCAACGCGCTGAACCTGCCGAGCTGAACGAGCGCGTCGGCCAGTTGGTTGCGTTGGTCCCTGAGCACGGCCAGCGCGTCCGGGACCGTCTTGAGCGCCTTGTCCAGCACCGGCTTCTGCGCGGCGAACTGGCCGACCAGATTGTTCAGACTCTCGGTGGCCCCGATGATGTCGTCTTTTTGGTCGTTGGAGTAGGTGATGAACTTGTCGAGCTGTTCGATCAGGCTGCGCAGATCCTGTTCGCGCCCGTTGAACGCCGTCGCCAGGGCCTTGGTGATGTCCTGGATCTGACCGACCCCGCCGCCGTTGAGCAGCAATGACAGCGCCGCCAAGGTGTCCTCGGTGGTGGGGTAGATACTGCCCCGCGACAGCGGGATCAGCGAGCCCTCGTGCAGTTGGCCCTCGGGCGCCACCCCGATCGGCGGCGCCAGTTCGACATGCAGCGAACCGAACAGGCCGGTCTGGCCGACCGTCGCCCTGGCGTTGGCCGGCAGCTTGACGTCGCCGTTGAGCCGCATGGTCACCAGCGCGTTCCAGCCCTGGCGTTCGATCTTCGTGACGGTGCCGATGTTCACGTCGTTGACGCGCACCCGCGAGTTGCGGTCGAGGTTGTCGACGTCGGGAAACTGCGCCTGAATCGTGAACGCACCCGGTCCGTGACCCTGGGTGCCCGGCAGGTTCAGGGAGTTGAGCCCGCGCCACTCGCTGCACGCCGGCAACGCC
The DNA here is from genome assembly GCA_964611465.1 of uncultured Mycobacterium sp. GTDB lineage: Bacteria > Actinomycetota > Actinomycetes > Mycobacteriales > Mycobacteriaceae > Mycobacterium. Next base: position 4,472 of record CAZTAA010000103.1, read on the forward strand.
GCGATTGACAGTGCGACCAGGCCGCCCACGGCGGCGCGCGTCCAACGAGTGCTCATGACCCGCCTCCCGTCGGCACCATCATGCCCTGCAGACCGTCGGCCGGATTGGTGGCTTGGGCCACCACCGCGGCCGGCGGCGGACCGGGCACCGGCGCCGGCGCCTCGGCGGGCAACGGCGGACCCGGCGGTGCTTGCGGCGCGGGTGCCACCGGAGCGGCCAGCGGGTTGGCGCCGGCGGGAGGGATGTAGTCGGGCCGCAGCCAGTCCTCGCTGTAGGTGATTTCGTTCGGCCGGGCTTGGGCGCCGATGAACAGGTTCTGCCCAAGCGGCAGGAAGTTGTACTGCCGGTTCTTGACGATCGGCGCGAGGTACTGGGTGCACAGCTTCGCCGACTGCTCGGCGCCCAGCCGGGAGGCGGCCTGAACCGCACCGCAGATGAACGACACCGGGTTCTGGAAGTTCGAGATCGCCAGCACGCTGGTGGCCGCGCCCTGCGCCGGCTGGTAGATGTTCACGTAGTTCTGCAGCGTGTTCGGGGCGACGTGCAGCACCTGTTTGACGTCGTCGAGGCTGTCGTTGAGGGCCTGCGAGACGCCGGCCAGCTTGTCCGATGTGGTGCCGAGCGTCTCCCGGTTATCCGCGACGAAGGTCTGCACCTCGCCGACCGCGTCGTTGAGGTCCCGGACCGCGGCGGACACCTCGCCCGGGTCGTCGGCGAGCAGGCCGGTGACGTTGGCGAGGTTCTGGTTGAGCTGACGCAGCACCGTGGTGCTGTCCTGCAGCGCCGAGACGAGGATCGACAGGTTCTTCACGGTGCTGAAGACGTCGGTGCTGTGGTCACCCAGCGCCGAGAACGCCTGCGACACCTTGATCAGCGTCTCGCGGATGTTGGCGCCCTGACCCCGCAGGTTGTCGGCGGTGGTGTTGACCAGCGAGCCCAGCGTGCTGACCCCGCCGGGTTCGGTGGGCTGCAGGTTCTGGGCGAGCCGCTCGAACTGTTTGCGGAATTCGGGCCACTCGACCGGGACCGCGGTGCGCTCCTGCGGGATGACGTCGCCGTCTTTCATCACCGGTCCGCTGGAGTAGACGGGAGTGAGCTGGATCGACCGGCCGGTCACCAGCGCCGGGGACAGGATCGCGGCCTTGGCGTCCGCGGGCACCTTGTACTTGTCCTCGTACCAGAAGGTGATCTTGGCGCGCTTGGCCTCCGGTTCGATGGCCGCGACGCGGCCCACCGGGACGCCCAGGATGCGCACGTTGTCCCCGACGAACACCTGGTTGCTGTTGTCGAAGTAGGCGGTGACGGTCACCCGGTTCGCCTGGCCACCCGAGCGCCACAGCACGGCGGCGCCGGCCAGCAGAGTGAGCACCAGGATGATGGCGACACCCAGTTTGGTGTTGCGGGACACGTTCATCGGCCGGCCTCCGCGGGCTGCCCGTCAGCCACCGGGCCGGGCGGCGGACCCAGCGTCTGGGTCACGTCGGGCAACTGGCCCGGGGCCGGCAGCTCGACCGGCGCCACCGACGGGGCCGGCGTGGATGCGACACCCGGCGGCGCGGCGGCGGGCGGTCCCGGCGGGGGTCCGCCGGGGGGCGGCGCGGGGAGCGGCTCGCGATAGGGATAACACCCCGGCCCGGACAGGGCCAGCGGGCCACACTGCCGGCCCTCGGGGGTGCCGGTGATCGCGTCCGGCAGGTTGAGGTGCGGTTCGCCGCCCTGACCGGTGCGCGGGAAAGGCACCGGCAGCGCCGGGGTGCCGGGCTGGCCGATCTGCGGGTCGACGAGTTCGGACGGCTTGAGCACGTTGGGATCCAGGCCCAGGTCGGAGAACGCGGCGTCGATGAACGGCTGCACGAACTGGCCTGGGAGCAGGTTGGCGATGTAGGACTTGAAGAACGGTCCCGCACCCACCGATTCGCCCAGCGCCATCACATAGGTGCCGAGCATGTTGATCGACTTCTGCAGCCGTTCCTTGCGGTTGTCGAGGATGGTCAGCACCCCGTTGACCTTCTCCAGTGCCGGCTTCATGGTGGTTCGGTTCTCGGCGATGAAGCCCTGCAACTGCTGGCTGAGCGTCGAGATGTTGCCCGAGATCTGATCCAAAGCCGCACTCTGGCTCTGCAATTCGGCCATCAGCGAGTTGGTGTTGTTGACCAGCTTGACGATCTGGTCACTGCGCTCGGAAAGCACACCGGTGGCCTTGCTGGCGTTGCCGAGCAGTTCCCGCAGCTGCGCGTCCTTCTCGTTGAGCGTCTGGGAGAACCGGGCCACGCCTTCGACGGCCACCTTCAGATCGGGGGGTGTGTCGGCGAACGTGTCGGCGAGCACCCGCAGCGAGTCCGACAACTGGTCGGTGTTCAGACCGCTGATCGTCATGGTCAGGTCACCCAGGGCGTCGGGCAGTTGGTAGGGCGAGGTGGTCCGGTCCAGGGGAATGGTCCGATCCAGGTTCCCGTTGCCGCGCGGGGTGACCTCGAGGTACTTCGTGCCCAGCAGGCTCTTCGCCTTGATCGCCGCCTCGGTGCGGTCACCGAGCCGGATCTTCTTGTCCACCTTGAACTTGACCAGTACCTTCTGGCCCTCCAGGCTGATGCCGGTCACCTGTCCGCTGGCGAACCCCGACACCTGTACCTCCGCGCTGTCGGCCAGGCCGCCGGCCTCGTCGAAGTACGCGGTGTACTCCCGGCCGGGTGAGAACATCGGCAGCTTCTGGTAGTTCATCGCCGTGACGATGAGCGCGGTCAGTCCGATGATGCCGACCAGGCCGATGACGAAGAGGTTGCGCTCCCCAAAGGATTTCATCGCGGTGTGCACCTCCCGGTGTCCTGGCCCGCGACCTTCACATACACCGGTTGCCCACCCTTGCCGTTGAGCTTGAGCACCACGTCGCAGAGGTAGAAGCTGAAGAAGTCGCCGTACAGGCCTTGGCGGTTGAGCACCTGATAGGCCTCCGGCAGGGTGTTGATCAGATTGTCGAAGTAGTCGTGGTCGGCCACCACGATGCCGGCCGTGCGGTCGGCTTCCTTGACCACCGTCTGCAACGGCGGCCGCGCCTGGGTCAGCAGATCGGCGATGCTGCCGGCGGCCGCATTCGTGTACGCCAGGCTGTTGGTGATATCGGTCCTGCGCTCAGACAGGGCGGTGACCAGTTCCGACACCGCGTCGACGCCCTTGCCGAGCTGATCGCTTTGTCCCGCAAGCGAACCCAGCACCGTGTTGAGGTTGTCGATCACCTCACCGATCAGCTGGTCCCGGTCGGCCAGCGTGTTGGTCAACGACGCGGTCTGCGACAGGAACGACGAGATCGTCGCCCCCTGCCCCTGCAGGGCGCTGATCAGCTGGCCGGACAACTGGTTGACCTCGTCGGGATTCAGCGCTTGGAACAACGGCCGGAAGCCACCGATCAGCGCGTCGAGGTCCAGCGCCGACTGGGTCTGGGCCATCGGAATGGTGTCGCCCGGGTTGAGCTTCTTGGTGCCGCCGGCGCCCTCCATCAACGACAGGTAGCGGCCACCGATCAGGTCGTCGTAGCGGATGACCGCGCGGGTGCCCTCCGTCAGCACCACCGACTCGTCGGCGCTGAAGCCGACGGTCACGGTGCCGTCGTCGTCGACGCCGATCTCCTTGACCTTGCCGACCTCCACGCCGGCGATCCGCACGAAGTCGTTGCGCTCCAGCCCCGTGACGTTGGCGAAGTGCGCCCGGTACAGCTGGGACTTCTCGAACCGCAGCTGCCCGAACACCGCGAAGAGCGCGAACATGCCCAGGAGGCAGACCGTCAGAAAGACGGCCAACCGCCAGGCGGCGCCTCCCAGGTTGTCTCTCACTGCGGGTTACCTCTCGGTGTTCGAAGTTGTTCTGTCGGACTGCGATTCGTTGGTCAGGGCGATGGGGCCGCCGGTACGGGTAGCGGTGCGGGCGGCAGCGGAGTCGGCTGCTGGCCGGGGAACGGCACCACGAACGGTTCGGTGCCGGGCCGCGGGCCGGGATCCTTGGGCGCGCCGGGCGGTGGTGCGGGCGGCAGGTTGTTCCAGAGCGGCGTGCCGTCGGGTGCGTACATCGGTGCGCCGTAGGGATAGTCGCCCGGGCCCGGCCAGACCGGCGGCGGGTTGCCGACGTTCGGTCCCGGCGCGGGTCCGCCGAACAGATTGCGGATGCTGGGCGGCTCGGGGATCCCGCGGGTGGTCGGCAGGTAGTTGGCGTAGCCGGGGAAGCCGATGCCCGGGTTGGGCCGGATGTCGACGCCGGTGCCCCAACCGGTGTTGGTGACCAATTGCCGCACCGGCCAGTTGTCGTCGACGATCGGCAACGACCCGCAGCCCGGCTTTCCGCCCGGTCCGCCCTTGGCGCCGGTGATCGGCAGGTTGTCCGGATAGCGGTACTGGTCGTCACCGGCCAGCACGCCGCCGTCGACGATGAACGACTTTCCGTTGCCGCCGGTGGCCTCGTAGGCGCCGTTGTCCAGCAGCCACTTCGCGCCGACCAGCATGCAGGTGTACTCGGGGCTGTACTTGTAGAGCAGGTTGGTGGTCGGCTCCAGGACGTTGATGCCCTTGATCAGGTTCTGCTGATTCGGCGCCAGCAGCGCGATGCCGCTGTTGGACAGGCCGATGACGTTGAGCAGCAAGGCATCCAGCGGCTTGGCGTTGTTCGTGATCGTGGTGCTCGTGGTGCTCAGCGCGTCGAGGGTGTTGACGATGTTCGTCGCGGCGGCGCTGTATGCGTCGTTGAATCCCTTCAACGACCGCCAGTCGGCGCGGATCGTCTCGCTGCGCGGATTGAGCGCCAGCAGGACCTGATTGGCATCGGTGGTGGCCTCGCCGATGCGCTCGCCCTGACCGCGCACGCCCTCGGCGACCGCCGACAGCACCGCGTTCAGCTTGCCGGCGTCGACCTGGTTCAGCAGCCCCATCAGGTTTTCCAGCACCGTGTTGACCTCGACGGCGACGTTGCTGGACTTCAGCACCTGACCGTCGTGAAGCCGTTGGGAGACAGGGACTTTCGGATAGGTGAGGTCGACGAACTTGGCGCCGAACACCGTCGTCGCACGAATCTGGGCACCGACGTTGGCCGGGATGAACTTGGCCTGGCCGGGCTCGATCTGCAGGGTGATGCTGACCGGGTTCTGGCCACCCTCGACGGTGCTGACCCGGCCGACCTGCACTCCGCGCATCTTGACCTTGGCGCCCGACTCCAGCACCAGGCCGGACCGGTCGGACGTCACCGTCACGTCCACGGTCTTCTTCAGCGCCCCGGTGAACAACGCCGCGGTGCCCCACACCGCCACGGCCAGCACGGCGACCAGGATCGCCGTCCACCACGCCGGGTGCAGGCCGTTGTCGTCGTCGTCCAACACGTCTGTTCCCCCGACTATCCGGAGAGGTTGAAGTTGCCGGACTGGCCGTAGACGGCCAGTGAGATCGCGACTGTGACGAACGCGGCGACGATCAGCGAGGTGCGCACCGCCCGGCCCACCGCCTCGCCGACCCCGGCGGGACCGCCCGACGCGGTGAAACCGTAATAGGTGTGCACCAGCATGATGACCAGCGCCATCGCGAGAGCTTGCACGAACGACCAGATCAAGTCGGTGGGATTGAGGAACGTCCGGAAGTAGTGGTCGTAGACGCCGGTCGCCTGGCCGTAGATGGCCGTGGTGCCCAACCGCGCGGCCAGGAACGACATCAACACGGCGACGCAGTACAGCGGGACCACCACGATGACACCGGCGATCACCCGCGACGAGGCCAGGTAGGCGATGGTGCGAATGCCCATCACCTCCAGCGCGTCGATCTCCTCGTTGATCCGCATCGCGCCGAGCTGAGCGGTGGCGCCGGCGCCGATGGTGGCGGCCATCCCCACCCCCGCGGTGAGCGGGGCGATCAGCCGGACGTTGAAGAACGCCGACGCGAAGCCGGTCAGGGCCTCCACGCCGATGGTCGAAAACTGGTTGTAGCCCTGAACGGCGACCAACGCACCCGTGGTGAGCGTCAGGAAGCCGACGATCGCGATGGTGCCGCCGATGACGGCCAGCGCGCCGGCCCCGAGTCCCATGGACGCGATGAGCCGGATCACCTCGCCCTGGTAGTAGACGACGGCGTCCGCGACGCCTTTGAGGGTGCGGCCGTAGAACTTGGTCTGGCGGCCGATCCGGTTCCATCCCGCGGCCCAACCGCTGAGCGTGCGCCGCAGCTGTACCGCGGCCACACCGCGTTCGGCGGTCATGTCGTCACCTGGACACCGACGGCGGTCACGAGGAGGTTGATGACGTTGAGCGCGATGAAGGTGAACACGACGGTCTCGTTCACGGCGTTGCCGACGCCCGCGGGGCCGCCGCCGACCGAAATGCCCTTGTAGCAGGCGATCAGACCGGCCGACAGACCGAACAGGGTCGCCTTGACCAGCGCGATGACGACGTCGACGGGGCCGGTGATCAAGGTCATGCCTGACACGAACGCACCCGGGGTGACGTGCTGGACGAAGACCGAGAAGAAGAAGCCGCCGGTGATACCCACGACCACCACCGACGCGGCGAGCATCAACGCGACCAGGGTGGCCGCCAGCACCCGCGGAACCACCAGCGACTGAATCGGGTTGATGCCCATGACCCGCAGCGCGTCGAGTTCGTCGCGGATGGTGCGCGCACCGAGATCCGCGCACATCGCGGTCGCGCCGGCGCCGGCGACGACCAGAACGGTGACGATCGGCCCGATCTGGGTCACCGTGCCGATCGCGGCGCCGGTCCCGGAGAAGTCCTGGGCGCCGAACTCGACCAGCAACACGTTGAAGGTGAACACCAGCAGCACGGTGAACGGGATCGACAGCATCAGCGTCGGAACGATGGACACCCGCGCCACGAACCAGCTCTGCAGGATGAACTCACGCCAGGCGAACGGCGGCTTGAACATGAGGACGAAGGTGTCCAGCGACATGGCGAAGAACCCGCCGACCGAGCGGATGGGTTTCGCGAACGAATCAGCGGTGACCATGACGCACCCTGTCGTGCCCGGTATCCGGCCAGCGGGTATGCGGGACCGTTCCCGGCGACATCATCCGCTGCTTACCTCCGTACCCCGCACCCGTTCGTTTACCTGTGAGACAGCTGTGACGCCTGCCACCAGACTGCGCAGAACCTACACCACCGTTTTCCGGCCGAGCAACACTTCCGCGCGCCTCGTTACAGGCGCTGTGGATGCGTGTTACGGCATCCACAGTGCCGTGATCTTCGCACATCCGCGCCACGGTGGTACGCGATCGAACAGTTCCGTCGGCGCGTCGGGCCGATAGCAAATGCGTGGGCCGGAACAGGGCAGGTCAAGACGCTTATGGCGTGGTCCGGCGGTGTTCGGTCCGTGCCGTTACTGTCTATGCATGACGAAGCCGGTGAGCGCCGGGGACGCCGCGAGGCCCGGCCGCTGATGCCGGATCGCCGGCGGCGCTGGGCCAAGACGGACGCCACCCAGCAGCGCATTCTGAACTCCGCGACGACGGTGTTCCGCGAACGCGGCTACAGCGCCGCCACGATGGGCGAGGTCGTCACCGCGTCGGGCGCCAGCATCGGCAGCATCTACCACCACTTCGGCGGAAAGAACGAACTGTTCCTGGCGATCCACGACCACATGGCCGCGGTCATCGAGGCCCGGATCGCCGACGCGGAACACTCATTCGACGCCCAGGTCCGGGCCTACCTGCAGACGGTGTGGGACTACCGGGACACCGCCGTCGTGCTCAGTTCGGATGACGTGCCGCCGGGATTCGAACGCGTCTACCGGGACGGCATCCGGATGTGGTTCCGGGAATGGCTGTCGGTGCTCGACATTGACTCGTCGGCCGCCGGCCGACTCCTCAGCCGGACCGTCATCACGCTGCTCACCGACTCGGCGGTGATGCTGATGACGTGCGAGACGCCGGCCGAAGCCGAACCCGTCATCGAGGCCGCCATCGCGTTGATCAACCGGCTCACCGGTTAGGTAACGTCAGCGGGACCTCGTGATGGGAAAGAAGGCGCCCGTGAGCACACCACGCCCCGTTCAGTACACCGGTGTCGACGGCATCACCCTGGTCGGCGACGAGTGGAATCATGTTGGTGCCGAATCGGATTCGCGGCCGACCATCCTAATGCTGCACGGCGGCGGCCAGAACCGGCACTCCTGGAAGAACACCGGCCAGATTCTGGCCGACCGCGGTTTCCGGGTCGTGGCGGTGGACACCCGCGGGCACGGCGACAGTGACCGGGCGCCCGAAGCCGACTACGCCCTGGAGTCGCTGACCGGCGACGTGCTGCACGTCATCGACGACATCGGCACACCGGTGGTGCTCATCGGGGCCTCGATGGGCGGGCTGACCGGAATCATGGTCGCCGACGCGGCCGGACCGGAGAAGGTGACCAAACTGGTCCTCGTCGACGTCGTGCCCCGGTTCGAGAAGTCGGGCTCGGCCCGCATCCGCGACTTCATGTTCAGTCACGTGCACGGCTTCGACTCGCTGGAGGAGGCCGCCGCGGCGGTGGCCGAATACCTGCCGCACCGCGCGAAACCCCGTAGCCCCGAAGGCCTCAAGAAGAATCTGCGGCACCGCGACGGCCGGTGGCACTGGCACTGGGACCCGGCTTTCCTGACCAAGCCGCGCGACGATCCGTTCGAGCGGGTCGACAAGATGGAGAACGCCGCGATGCGGCTGCAGATCCCGATTCTGCTGATCCGGGGCAAGCTCTCCGACGTGGTGAGCACCGAGGGTGTCAACGACTTCCTGGCGAAGGTGCCGCGCGCCGAGTTCGTGGAACTGTCGGAGGCGGGCCACACCGCCGCCGGTGACGACAACGACGCCTTCAGCGAGGTCGTCGTCGACTTCGTCACGCGTTAGCCGGCACGGGCGTCAGCAACCGGCCTGTCGTCAGGTAGCTGTCGAGGTTGCGAACCGCCAGTCGGGCCATCGCCTCGCGGGTGCGCCAGGTGGCGCTGCCGACGTGCGGAAGCAGCACGACGTTGTCGAGCTCGCACAGTTCGGACGGCACGTGCGGTTCGTCGGCGTAGACGTCCAGCCCCGCTCCCGCAAGGTCACCGTGGGCCAGCAGTTCGACGAGCGCGTCCTGGTCGACGACGCTGCCGCGGGCGATGTTGACCAGATACCCCTGCGGCCCAAGGGCTTTCAGCACTTCACGGTCGACCAGTTTGTCGGTGCCACTGCCGCCGGCAGTCGACACGATCAACAGGTCGACGGATTCGGCCAACGCGTGGGGTGACGCCGCGTAGCGGTACGGCGAGCCCGGGATCTCGTGTCGGTTGTGATACGCGATGGCGCAGTCGAATCCGCTCAGTCGGGCGGCGATCGCCGAGCCGATGCGGCCCAGCCCGAGGATGCCGACCCGCAGCCCGGTGACGTCGCGGCCGTAGGGAAAGTCGCCGTCGCGCTCCCAGCGCCCGGCCCGCAGGTAGCGTTCGGCCGCACCGAAACGGCGCAACGTCATCAGGATCAGGCCGAGGGCGGTGTCGGCGGTCGAGTCGGTCAGCACGTCGGGCGTGTTGCTGACCGCGATGCCGCGCCGCTGCGCCTCTTTCAGGTCGACCGCATCGACGCCGGCGCTGTTGTTGACGATCACCTCGAGGTTGGGCAGTTCGGCCAGCAGCGCCGCGTCGATCCTGCCCTTACCGGATCGCACGATGGCGCCGATGCCGGCGCCGTGCTCGGCCAGAAACGCCGCGCGCTGTGTGCCGTCGGGCAACTCCACCAGGTCGTCATGGCCTTGTAGGGCCGAGACGAGAACCGGTTCGAATCTGCCGACGAGGAGTATCCGCATGTTCCCCACTGTGCCGGGTGCGGCGCGGTATACAACTGGCATGGCCGATTCAGCCGACGAGCTCGTGACCGAATTCTGCGCACTGTGGGCCGATCCCGACCCGGCGCAGCTGGCGTCGTATTTCACCGACGACGGGATCTATCACAACATGCCGATGCCGCCAACGCAGGGCCCGACCGCGATTCAGGAGTTCATCGCGGGCTTCACCGCGATGTGCGACGGCATCGATTTCGTCGTGCACCGGCAGGTCGCCGATGGCGATCTGGTTTTCAACGAGCGCACCGACGTGATGCGGCTCAAGAACGGCAACCGGGTCGAACTGCCCGTCACCGGTGTCTTCGAGATCCGCGACGGCAAGATCGCCGCCTGGCGGGACTACTTCGACATGGCCACCGTGACCGCCGCTTTCAGTTGAGTCGACGAACCCGC
>CAZTAA010000104.1:0-14207 GCA_964611465.1 uncultured Mycobacterium sp.
GCCACTCCCGCGCCGGGACCCGCGACAGTGCCGACGACGGCTCGCGGTCCGGGATAACGGTTCCCGGAACCGACCCGGCTACACTGGCGTGCCGTGATGATCACCCTCGACCATGTCACCAAGCAGTACAAACAGTCGGCGCGGCCAGCGCTCGACAACGTCAGCGTCAAGATCGACAAGGGTGAGTTCGTCTTCCTGATCGGCCCCTCCGGCTCCGGCAAGTCCACCTTCATGCGACTGCTGCTCGCCGAGGAGCACCCCACCTCCGGTGAAATCCAGGTGTCGAAGTTCCGGGTCGACAAGCTGCCGAACCGGCACATCCCGAGCCTGCGGCAGGTCATCGGCTGCGTCTTCCAGGACTTCCGGCTGCTGCAGCAGAAGACGGTGTTCGAGAACGTCGCCTTCGCCCTCGAGGTGATCGGCAAGCGGCCCGACACCATCAACCGCGTCGTTCCCGATGTGCTGGAGATGGTCGGGCTTTCGGGTAAGGCCAACCGCCTGCCGGCCGAACTGTCCGGCGGCGAGCAGCAGCGGGTGGCGATCGCCCGTGCCTTCGTCAACCGGCCGCTGGTGCTGCTGGCCGACGAGCCCACCGGCAACCTGGACCCCGAGACCAGCAAGGACATCATGGATCTGCTGGAGCGGATCAACCGCACCGGGACAACCGTCCTGATGGCCACCCACGACCACCACATCGTCGATTCGATGCGCCAGCGCGTGGTGGAACTGTCACTGGGCCGACTGGTGCGCGACGAGCAGCGCGGCGTCTACGGAATGGATCGATAAGTGCGATTTGGCTTCCTGGTAAACGAGGTCCTGACCGGACTTCGCCGCAACGTCACCATGACGGTCGCGATGATCCTGACCACCGCGATCTCGCTCGGCCTGCTGGGCGGCGGCCTGCTCGTGCTGCGACTGGCCGACCACTCCAAGAAGATCTACCTCGACCGGGTCGAGTCCCAGGTCTTCCTGACCAACGACATCTCGGCCAACGACCTCAGCTGCGACTCCGACCCGTGCAAGGCGTTGCGCGCGCAGATCGAGGGCCGGGGCGACGTGTTGTCGGTCCGGTTCGTCAACCGCGACGACGCCTACAACGACGCGACCGCGAAGTTCCCCGAGTTCAAGGACGTGGCCAGCAAGGACTCGTTCCCGGCGTCGTTCATCGTCAAGCTCAAGAATCCCGAGCAGCACACCGACTTCGACCAGGCGATGGGGAATCAGCCGGGTGTGGTCAAAGTGCTCAACGAGAAGGAGCTGATCGACCGGCTGTTCGCGATCCTGGACGGGTTGTCGAACGCCGCGTTCGCCGTCTCGCTGGTGCAGGCGATCGGCGCAATCCTGTTGATCGCCAACATGGTTCAGGTCGCGGCGTACACCAGGCGAACCGAGATCGGCATCATGCGACTGGTCGGGGCCAGTCGCTGGTACACGCAGCTGCCGTTCCTGCTCGAAGCGGTGCTGGCCGCCACCATCGGCGTCATCCTGGCGATCATCGGCCTGATCGTGGTGCGGGCGATGTTCCTGGACAAGGCGCTCAACCAGTTCTACGAGGCCAACCTGATCGCCAAGATCGACTACGCCGACATTCTCTACATCTCACCGATCCTGTTCGGGGTCGGTGTCCTGATGGCCGCCGCCACCGCATACGTCACGCTGCGCTGGTACGTGCGTCGGTAGCCGTGTCCAAGAAGTCAGCCGCCGAGGCGAAGAAGGCTGCCAACGGAGCGGGCGGCCGTCGGGTCGTCGCGACCAATCGCAAAGCGCGGCACAACTATTCGATTCTGGACACCTACGAAGCCGGGGTCGTTCTGCAGGGCACCGAGGTGAAGAGCCTGCGCGACGGCCAGGCCTCCCTGGCCGATGCCTTCGCAACCGTCGACGACGGCGAGATCTGGTTGCGCAACCTGCACATCCCGGAGTACCACCACGGCACCTGGACCAACCATGCCCCGCGGCGCAACCGCAAACTGTTGTTGCACCGCAAGCAGATCGACGCGCTCGTCGGCAAGATTCGTGACGGGAACCTGACGCTGGTGCCGCTGTCGCTGTACTTCGCCGACGGCAAGGTCAAGGTCGAACTGGCGCTGGCGCGCGGCAAGCAGGCGCACGACAAGCGCCAGGACATGGCCAAGCGTGACGCGCAGCGGGAAGTCACCCGCGAACTCGGCCGGCGCGCCAAAGGCATGTCCTGATACCTGTCGCGCTGGCACTGCTGGCCGCGGTCGGCTACGGCGTCAGCGACTTCGTCGGCGGCATCGCATCGCGACGGGTGGCCGCGCTGCGTGTCGTCGCGCTGTCCTATCCGGTGGCGCTGCTGCTGCTGACGGTGCCGGCCGTGCTCATCGGCGGCGAGATCACCGCGCCGGCGGTGTACTGGGGTCTGTTGTGCGGCGTGGCCCAGGCGTTCGGCGTGTGGTGGTTCTACGCGGCGCTGGCGCACGGACCCATCTCGGTGGTGTCCCCGCTGACGGCGATCCTGGTGGCCGGCGTGCCGGTCGCGTTCGGCATGGCGTACGGGGAGCGGCCCAGCCCGACCGCGCTGTCCGGTATCGGGGTCGCGCTCGCGGCGGTGTTCCTGGTCAGCCGCGACGCCAGCGACGAGGACACCACTCCGCACCGGTTCACCCGCACCGTGGCATGGCTGACCGTCGGTTCGGGTGTGGCGTTCGGACTGAATTTCGTCCTGCTCGACCAGGTTCCGGTGGCGGCCCAGCTGTGGCCGCTGGTGTTCGGCCGGATCTCGGCGAGCGTTTTGATCCTGCTCATCGCGGCGGCCACCGGCAGCCTGCGCATGCCGACCGGGGAACCGCGGCGGTTGGCCTTGCTGGCCGCCGTGCTCGACAGCCTCGCCGGGGTGGCGACGCTGTATGCGTTGCACACGTCGCTGCTGTCGCTGGCCGGTGTGCTGATCTCGCTCTACCCGGCCGGCACGGTGCTGCTGGCGATCGTCGTGCTCAAGGAACGGGTGACGCGCTGGCAGGTGCTCGGCATGGTGCTGGCTTTGGTGGCCGTTGCGATGATCGCGCTCGGTTAGCTGGGGTACGTTCGCCCGATGAGTAGCCCAGCCCGGCCCGTCACCGTCCTGCCCAAACGCGAAGTGCTCAGCGCGCTGTTCTCCTCGTGGGACGACATCGACCGGTTGACGGCCGCCCTGACCGAGGAGCAGTGGCGTGTCCCGTCGGCCCTGCAGGGCTGGACGGTGCACAGTCTGGTCGCCCACATCGTCGGGACGGAGTCCATGCTGCTGGGCAAGCCGACTCCCGAGGTGGGTGTCGACCTGTCCGAACGCCAGCACGTCCGCAACGACATCGGCGCGATGAACGAGGCGTGGGTGCAACACCTCTCCGGCGAATCCGGGGCCGGTCTGCTGCAACTGTTCCGGACCGTCACCGCAAAGCGGCGCGCCGCCCTGACCGCCATGGCCGACGACGAATGGGTCGCGGTCGGATTCACTCCGGCCGGGCCGGACAGTTACGGCCGCTTCATGCGCATCCGGGTCTTCGACTGCTGGCTGCACGAGCAGGACATCCGCCAGGCGCTGGACCTGCCCGCCTCGGACAGCGAGCTGGCCGGGCCGGCCGCGCGGATGGCGCTCGACGAGATGGCCGGTTCGATGGGGTTCGTGGTCGGCAAGCTCGGTGGCGCACCGGCCGGTTCCCGGGTGGCGCTGGAGCTGACCGGCCCGCTGGCGCGCACCATCCGGGTGGCGGTGAACGGCAAGGCGGCGGTGGTCGACGACTTCGGCGGGGCGGAGCCGACCACCGTGATCCGGCTGGACGCCCTGGACTTCGTCCGGCTGTGCGGCGGGCGGATCCCGTCGGCGCCGGTGGAGTACGAGGGCGACGACGAGGTGGGGCGCCGCATCGTCGAGAAGCTCAACTATGTGATCTAGAACGCAGCCCGACGCGTTATCTGACCCATTCCGGCGCCCACTGTGGGGGTTTTCGGGCTCTGCGGGCCCAAGAATCGCAGCGACCCGCACACTCGGCGGGACTATTTATTCGCTGGACCGTGTTGTAACCCCCGGTATGATGAATTGTCCTGCTGAAAGTCAGCGGGGATGCACGATCAAGGGGCTGAACGGTTTCGACATCGCGCATCGAATCAAGGGAAGCGTGCCGGTGCAGGCAAGAGACCACCGTAAGCGTCGTTGCAACCAATTAAGCGCCGATTCTCATCAGCGCGACTTCGCCCTCGCTGCCTAAGCGACGGCAAGTCTGTCAGGCCGGTAACGCCCTCGGACCGGACCCTGGCATCAGCTAGAGGGATCCACCGATGCGTTCGGTCGCGGGGCGCATCGGGACAATCACAGCGACTGGGATCGTCATCTTGGCTGGTTCGCGTGACCGAGAGATCCGAGTAGAGACACAGCGAACTGCGCACGGAGAAGTCTTGAGGGAATGCCGTTGGACCCGGGTTCGATTCCCGGCAGCTCCACAACTAAAGATGCAGGTCAGACCATATTTTTGGTCTGGCCTGCACCCTTTTTGCCCACATTTTGCCCACAAGGCCGAGTAGTACTCGGTCAGCTGTGAGCAGTCGTAAGCCGAAGTACGATCAGGCCCGTCGAAAAGGAGCGCTGATGGCCGAACAGGCCGGATCCGGCATCGAACCGCCGGTCGAGCCGCGGGTGCGTCGAGCGCTGGGGCTGCTCGACCGGTTCGCCCCCGCGATCGGCGCGAGATGGGCCACCGAACTGTGGTGCACACCGCCCGCGGTCGACGCCAGCCTGCGCATGCCGCCCGGTGTCCCGCCGAGTGAGCCGGTCGAAGCGCACTGGTCCGGACATCGGATCGCGGGTGAGGCGTGGGGCGATGGGCCAGCGGTGTACCTCGTGCACGGCTGGGGCGGGTGCCGCGCGCACCTCGGAGTCTTCGTGAAGCCGCTCGTCGCGGCCGGACACCGGGTCATCGCATTCGATCTGCCGAGCCACAACGACTCGGACCCCGGTGAGCTCGCGCCGGGCCGCACCACGATCGTCGAGTGCGCCGAAGCGGTGCGCGCATTCGTGGGCGAACACGGGCCGGCACGAGCGATCGTCGCGCACTCGCTCGGCGCCAAGGCCGCCGCGCTGGCCGTCGCGCGCGGGGCCGACATCGAACGGCTCGTCTTCCTGGCGCCGATGGGTGACTTCTCTTGGTACCTGGACATTTTCGCCGATCGTCATGGTTTCGGGCCGCGTACCCTCGGGGGCGTGCGGCGCCGCCTCGATCGGCGTCTGAAGATGCCGTTGTTCGACACCGACATCGTCCGGGTCGCCGCGACCCTCGACGCGGCGCCGCCTCTGCTGGTGATCCACGATCCGGACGACCCGGACAGTCCCTATGGCATGAGTGAGGAGCTCGTCGGGGTCTGGCCGGGTTCGACACTGCTGACGACGCGCGGGCTGGGCCGCCTGGCGCACTACCGAATTCTGCGGCACCGCCCGGCAATTGATGCCGGTGTCGACTTCGTCGGCCGTGCCGCCCCGTGCGTCGCGCCGGCGAACTAGCCCGTTTACGCGCAAGGTCACTGTTCGGCAACGGTTTTCACACGGCTGGCCGCTTTTTCGCTTCGGTCTTGCAACCACCCCAAATTCGTATGGACACCGTTTCGGCGGCTGCCGTACGGTCCAATCCAGAATCTCGTTGCTGTAATTCCAACCCCAGAACTTTAGGAGCCGACCGTGACGACTAAGGGTGATCGAGTCGCCATCAAAGTTGTGGCCGGCGTCGGAACGTGCGCAGCCGCCCTCGTGCTGGGTCCGCAGGCCGCCGCCGTCCCGTTCGTGACGGGCGGCACCCACGGTGGCGATTGTGTTGCGCCAATGGCCGGGGCCGCCGACGGCGCTGTGATCGCGCCGATGGCCGGGGCCGTGCCCGGGGCAGCCGGTGGCGCTGGAGCCGCAGCCGGACTCGGGCCGGCCGGTGCCGGTGGGGCCGGAGGGGCCGCCGGTTCCGGAGGAGTCGGCGGTGTCCCGGGAGCGGGCGGGCCCGCCGGCAGCGCCCCGGTCACACCGATGGCCGGCAGCGCGGCCTCCACCGAGACCTGCACCGTTGCCGGCATCGTCGTCCCCGCAGCCGCGCCGCTGCCCGTGGTGGCTCCGGGGCCGGTGGTGGCCCCCGTGGTGGCTCCGGTTCCGGTAGGTGCGCCGGTGGTCGCGCCGGTTCCGGTGGGTGCTCCGGTTCCCGTCGGTGCTCCCGTTCCGGTGGTGGCGCCGGTGGGTGCCCCGATCCCGGTGGGCGCTCCGGTTCCCGTGGTGGCGCCCGTGGGCGCTCCGGTTCCGGTGGTGGCTCCGGTGGTGCCGATGGCCGGTCCGGTGCCGGTTGCCGCACCGATCGTGCCGATGGCGGGGTCGGGCAAGGGCGTGCCGATCGGCCCGGTGCCCGACGACGGCATCAAGCCCGGTGTGGCCATTTCGCCCGGCCCGCAAGGCTGATTCCGCCGGCACGGTCTAGTCCGCGTCGTGACTTCTGCACCAGGGTCGTGTGAATGGCATCAGCACGACCATGGTGCGGAAGTCGACGCACCGCACACGTCGTCTTGTAGCCAATACGTGATGAATTCCTAACGCGCCCTTGCTAATTCGGATCATCGCGGTCCGTACCATGAAGTTGTCACCAGGTGTCGTTCACACAAAAGGTCGGGTCGATGCGGACGGTTCTCCACGTTGTTCTAGCTGTATTCGTGTTCGCGGCGCTGGTCATCGGAAAACCGCCCATGGTCGAATACTCGGTCGCCACAGCCCCGTTGAAATCCGGGGTCAAGTCGATCCTGCCGGCCCAGGGGTCGCGGGTCGGGGTGGCGCATCCGATCGTCGTGACGTTCAACAGCCCCGTCGCCTCCGCCAACCGCGCCGCCGCCGAACGCAGCATCCCGATCGTGTCCACCCCGGCGATGACCGGCCACTACGAGTGGCTCGAAAGCAATGTCGTGCAATGGGTTCCGGACCACTACTGGCCGGCGCACAGCACGGTGATGCTGTCGGTGGGCGGCCGACTGGCCGAATTCAAGACGGGCCCGGCAGTGGTCGGCGTCGCGGACATCTCGGACCACACCTTCACCGTCACCATCGACGGCGTCGGTGAAGGATCGCCGATTCCCCTCCCGTCGCCGCACCACCTGCCCCACTTCGGCGAAGACGGGGTTCTGCTGGCCTCAATGGGCCGGCCCGAGTACGAGACACCCGTCGGCCACTACACCGTCCTGTCGAAGGACCGCACGGTGAAGATGGACTCCAGCAGCGTGGGCATCCCGGTGGACGCCCCGGACGGATACCTGCTCGACGTCGACTACGCCGTGCGCATCACCAGGCGCGGCCTGTTCGTGCACGCGGCCCCGTGGGCGGTGCCCGCGATGGGCATCGAGAACGTCAGCCACGGCTGCATCAGCCTGATCCCGGCGGCCGCGGAGTGGTACTTCAACACCGTCGAGGTCGGCGACCCGGTCATCGTGCAGGAGTAGCGAGCCCTCACCCGGCGACAGTTTGACAGGCTACGTATATTCAAGACGATGTCCGAGCCTGATGGAGGGTGCCTGCTGTGAGTTCGACCGGTGATGGGCAGTCACGGTCGAAGATCGCGCACCTCATCCGGATCCTCTCGGTGCCCATCGTGCTCGGCTGGATCGCACTGAACGTCGTCACCAACGTGTTCGTGCCCCCGCTGGAGAAGGTCGGCGAGGCCAACACCGTCGGACTGGTCCCCAAGGACGGCCCGGCGATGATCGCCATGAAACGCATCGGCGCCAACTTCAAGGAGTTCGACTCCGACAGCACCGCCATGGTGGTGCTCGAAGGGGATCAGCCGCTCGGCGCCGAAGCGCACCACTACTACGACGGCCTGGTCGCGAAGCTGATCGCCGACACGGCGCACGTACAGCACGTCGCCGACTTCTGGAGCGACCCGCTGACGGCCGCCGGCTCGCAGAGCAACGACGGCAG
Organism: uncultured Mycobacterium sp.; assembly: GCA_964611465.1. Taxonomy (GTDB): domain Bacteria; phylum Actinomycetota; class Actinomycetes; order Mycobacteriales; family Mycobacteriaceae; genus Mycobacterium. The sequence goes on from CAZTAA010000104.1 coordinate 7,925, forward strand.
GGCCGCTTACGTCCAGGTGTACCTCCAGGGCAATCAGGGCGAGACGCTGGCCAACGAGTCCGTCGCCGCCGTCCGCGACGTCGTGGCGCAGTCGCCGCCGCCGCCCGGTCTGAACGTGTACGTCACCGGCGGCGCCCCGCTGGTGGCCGATCAGCACCACGCCGGTGACAAGAGCATCGCCCGGGTCACCGCGATCACCATCGGGGTGATCGCGCTGATGCTGCTGCTCGTCTACCGCTCACTGGTCACCATGTTCCTGGTGCTCGTCGTGGTGTTCATGGAACTGGGAGCCGCGCGCGGCGCCGTCGCGTTCCTGGCCAACGCCGGCATCATCGGGCTGTCGACGTTCGCGGTGAACCTGTTGACCCTGATGGTGATCGCGGCGGGAACCGACTACGCGATCTTCGCCATCGGCCGATACCAGGAGGCGCGCGGCGACGACGAGGACCGCGAACAGGCGTACTACAGCATGTTCGCCGGCACCGCGCACGTGGTGCTGGGGTCCGGCCTGACCATCGCCGGCGCCATGCTGTGCCTGAGCTTCACCCGGCTGCCGTACTTCCAGACGATGGGGGTGCCGTGCGCGGTCGGCACGTTCGTCGCCGTCATCGCCGCCCTCACGCTCGGTCCCGCCATCATCACGATCGGCAGCCGGTTCGGCCGGTTCGAACCCAAGCGGGCCATCCGGTCCCGTGGCTGGCGCCGCGTCGGTGTGGCGGTGGTGCGCTGGCCGGCGCCGATTCTCGTCGCCACCATCGCGCTGGCCCTCGTCGGCCTGCTCACCCTGCCCGGCTACAAGACCAACTACGACTCCCGCCGTTACCTGCCGCCCGACCTGAACGCCAACGTGGGATACGCCGCTGCGGAACGCCATTTCAGCGCCGCCCGGATGAACCCGGACCTGCTGATGATCGAAGCCGATCACGACCTGCGAAACTCGGCTTATTTCCTGGTGATCGACAAGCTGGCCAAGGCGATCAAGGCAGTGTCCGGGATCTCCCGGGTGCAGACGATCACCCGGCCCGAGGGCACCCCGATCCGGCACACCACCATTCCGTTCATGGTCGGAGCGCAGAGCACCACCAACATCATGAACGAGGGCTATCAGCAGGACCGGATGGCCGACATGCTCGTCCAGGCCGACGAGATGCAGAACACCATCGACAACATGTCACAGATGCAGAGCATCACCGAGCAGATGGCGGCCACCACGCACAGCATGGTGACCAAGATGAAGGACATGACGCTCGACGTCGTCGAATTGCGTGACAACATAGCCGATTTCGACGATTTCCTGCGACCCATTCGCAACTACTTCTACTGGGAACCGCACTGCTTCGACATTCCGGGCTGCTGGGCGATCCGGTCGGTGTTCGACACCCTCGACGGCATGGACACCATGACCGACGACATCCAGAACCTGATGCCCGACCTCGAGCGCCTGGACACCCTGATGCCGCAGATGGTCGTTCTCATGCCGTCGATGATCGAGCAGATGCAAAGCATGAAGACCTACATGCTGACGATGTACCAGACGCAGAAGGGCCAGCAGGACCAGATGGCGGCGATGTCGAAGAACTCGACCGCCATGGGCGAGGCGTTCGACACCGCCAAGAACGACGACACGTTCTACCTGCCGCCGGAAGCCTTCGAGAACGCGGACTTCAAGCGCGGCATGAAGAGCTTCATCTCGCCGGACGGCAAGTCGGTGCGCCTGATCATCAGCCATGAGACCGATCCGGCTACGCCGGAAGGCATTTCGGTGGTCGAACCGGTCAAGGTGGCCGCCGTCGAGGCGTTGAAGGGCACCCCGCTGGAGGGTGCCAAGATCTACCTCGCCGGAACCGCCGCCACCTACAAGGACATGCACGACGGCGCCCAGTACGACCTCCTGATCGCCGCGATCGCCGCGGTGTCGCTGATCTTCATCATCATGTTGCTCATCACCCGTGCGCTGGTGGCCGCCGCAGTGATCGTGGGCACCGTGCTGCTGTCACTGGGAACGTCGTTCGGTTTGTCAATGTTGTTGTGGCAGCACATCATCGGCCTCGAGCTGCACTGGATGGTGTTGCCGATGTCGGTCATCCTGCTGCTCGCGGTGGGTTCGGACTACAACCTGCTGCTGGTCTCGCGCTTCAAGGACGAACTGCCCGGCGGCCTGAAGACCGGCATCATCCGCGCGATGGCGGGAACCGGGTCCGTCGTCACCTCGGCCGGCCTGGTGTTCGCGGCCACCATGGCCTCCTTCGCGTTCAGCGACCTGAAGGTCATGGCGCAGGTCGGCACGACGATCGCGATCGGGCTGCTGTTCGACACCCTGGTGATCCGGTCGTTCATGACGCCGGCCATCGCGGCGCTGATGGGCAGGTGGTTCTGGTGGCCGCAGGTGATCCGCTCGCGCGGGTCGGAGCACCGGCTGGCCAACATGGGTATCGAGCCGGAGCCCGAGCCGACCCCGGCCGGCTGAGCAACCTCAGACAGTCGCGGGGGCGGCCTTCGTCTGCACAGTGAGGATCGGATCTCCGACGGCCACCGGGCCGGGCGCGCCCGGGTCGACGGCGGCGAACTTCTTGCCGTTCATCACGATCACCGGCGTGACCAGCGAGTACCCGGCGTCCTCGATGACCTTGCGGTCGAAGGTCACCAACGGCGTACCCGTCGTCACCTTGTCGCCCTTGTTGACGTGGACGGTGAACCCTTCGCCCTTGAGCTGGACGGTGTCGATGCCGACGTGGATCAGCACCTCGATGCCGCCGTCGAGCACCAGACCGAACGCGTGGCCGGTCGGCTGCGCGGCGACGACGATGCCGTTGCCCGGCGAGTAGGCGGTGTCCCCGGAGGGCTCCACCCCGACGCCGGGGCCCATGGTGCCCTTGCTGAACACCGGGTCGGGGACGTCGGCCAACGGCACCAGCGTGCCGTCGAGCGGTGAGGCGATCTCGGCGACGGTGCCGGCGTCGTCGGCGTCACCGGTGGCCTCGGTGGCGGTGGACGCGGCGACCGCACCAGCACCGGCGCCCGCGGGGGCCCGCTCCAGATCGGCCACCGCCCGAGCGGCCTCCACCTCGGCCTTCTGCTCGGGGGTCTGGTAGCCGGAGATGATCACCAGGATCATCGCCGTGAAGAACGCCGCCAGCACCGCGATGCCGTAGAGCACGATGCTGTTGAACGCCGGGATGGTCAGCAGTGACGTGAACACGAACGCGCTGGTTTTCACACCGCCGCCGATGCCGATGATCAGGCCGCCGACCAGACAGCCGACGAGCATTCGTGGGTATATTCGCTTGAACCGCAAGTGAATACCGTAGAGGGACGGTTCGGAGATGCCGCCCAGCAGACCCGCGGCCAGTGCGCCCGTCGCCGTCTGCTTCATCTGCGCGTCGCGTTCGCGCCAGGCGATGAACAGCACACCGGCGGTGGCGCCGAAGCAGGCGAAGTTCCACGCGCCCATCGGGCCCTGGATGAAGTCGTAACCCAGCGTCTGGATGTTGATCAGCATGATCGCGTTGATCGGCCAGTGCAGGCCCAGCGGCACCATGAAGGGATACGCCAGCGGGATGATGATGGCGAAGATCAGCGGGGAGAAGTCGTTGATCGTCTTGAGCAGATTGCCCAGCCCGGCGCCGGCGTACACGCCGATCGGGCCGATCAGGAACGCGGTCAGCGGGATCATGATCAGCATCGCGAAGAACGGCACGAAGATCAGCTGGATGTTCTCGGGGATGATGCGCTTCAACAACTTGTACAGCGGTCCCAGTACGGCGGCCATCAGCAGCGGCGGGAACACCTGGGAGCTGTAGTTGAACACCGTCAGGGGCAAGCCGAAGATGTGCACGATGTCGACCTCGGAGCCGAACACCGTGACCTTGTCTGCGACCTCCTTGAGCGCGTTGAAGCCGGGCAGCATCACCACGGCCATGATGGCGAACCCGACCCAGGGGTCGGCGTCCAGTTTCTTCGACGCGTTGTAGGCCACCATCAGCGGCAGGAAGACGAACACGCACTGCCACATCAGGTTCACGAACTGCCACGACGGCGAGAGTTCGGTGCGCGGGTCGGCCCAGTTCGGGATGACCTTCAGCGTGCTCATCAGCGCCATGAACGTGATGAACAGCGACGCGCCGAGCAGCGCGGGCAGAATCGGGCGGAACGAGTCGGACAGGAACTCGAAGAACGTGTCCAGCCAGGCGAATCGGCCGCGTGGACCCTTGGCGCGCGCGGCGGCCTTGACGGCGGCCGCGTCGTCGGGATTGCCGCCGCCGGCCAAACCGGGCAGTTTCATGATGTCGTTGTAGACGTTCTGCACGCCGCCGCCGATCACCACCTGGTAGCGGTTTCCGGCCTGCGGAACCGCGCCCATCACTCCGTCGACCGCTTCGACCGCGGACTGCTGCACCCCCGAGGCGTCGTGCAGTTGGAATCGCAGTCGCGTCGCGCAGTAACTGAGGCTTTCGATATTGGCCGCTCCGCCAACGCTCTTGACGATCTCGGCAGCTGTGTTCGAGGACACCGGACTATCTCCCTTGATCGACCGTTTCCGACCCGGTGATGTTATCCACGCCGACGTGCTCGGCGTGGGGTTTCCCGGCAGCCTGCGCGTTCAGTCGAGGTTGGAGGTGCGCCCGGCCAGGAACGCGGCGAAAGCTGGCGCGGCCGAACGTACTTCGTCGACCTGTTCGCCGCCGTCGCACCGGAACAATCCGACGGTGATGTCGCCCGCCCGGCTGGTCAGCACGCGCCACATGCCGCCGGCATCCTCCCAGCGTCGCAGCACGGCCACCGGATCGTCCATGTGGTCCATTCTGCGCCTGACCGGACAAGGGACCGAAGTCCCTTGTCCGGCGGGTCCGGCCGGTGATGGGGTGGTCCGGTGAATGCATCGTGGTCGGTGGCGGTAGCGGGAGTCTTCATTTGGCTCGGCATGGTTCTGGCGATCTCCTTTCTGGAGGCGCCCCTGAAGTTCCGGGCGCCGGGGGTGACGTTGGCGCTGGGACTGGGTATCGGCCGTCTGGTCTTCCGGGCGCTCAACAGCTGTGAGGCCGTGCTGGCGGTGGTCGTCGCGGTCGGACTGTTCACCTGGGGACCGTCGGCCGGTGTGGTGGCGGCGTTCGCGGTGGCCGCCGCTGCCCTGGCCATCCAGGTGGTCGGGGTGCGGCCGTCGTTGACCCGACGCTCGGATGCGGTGCTCGCCGGAGCGCCCGGCGCGGGCGAACACCGGTCCCGCTCGCACCTGGTCTACGTGGCGCTGGAACTGGTCAAGGTGGTCGCCCTGGCCGCTCTCGGCATTCTGCTGTTCGCCGGCTGAAACCTGTTGCCGCCGTTACTGATTGAACGGGAGCCGGGCGAGCGTCGTGCCGCCGAAGCGCTGGTCGCCGTCCAATGTCAGCATCGCCGGCACCGTCTCGCACGTCACCAGACCGTGCCCGGTGGTGAGCTCGTCGACGATCTCGAAGCTGCGGGCGATGCCCGCCGGAGTGTCGATGATCACCGTGGCCACCGGGACGCGGCGGCCGAGCGCGAACATGCGGTCACCGTGCGGTTCGCCCGCACCGGTGAACCCCCACAGGCCGCGCAGCACCGTCGCGCCGCCCGCATGTCCGTCCCCGCGTAACCGGCGCACCAGCGCCCGGTGGATGGGCTGGCCGTCGTGGCGGTCGTCCTCGTCGGTGAACACCGTGAGTTTCTGGAACAGGCCCAGTCCGGCCGCATCGGTGGCGGGCAGCGACGGCGGCGGGCTCAGCAGCCGGCCGGCCCGCTTGCAGATCCGGATCCGCTCGACGGTCAGCTGCGGCCCGGGTTCGAGGCGGGCCAGCTCCGCGGCGGCCGCCCCGGCCTGCCCGGCGGTCCCTACGGCCAGCACCAGGACCGGGACATCGGTGTTGCGGCTGAAGAATTTTGCGCGGCGGCGCTGCTGCCCGGTGGTGCCGTCCACCCCGAGGTAGACGATCACGCCGGCGAAGCCCAGCCGGTGCATCAGGTCGGTGACGGCCAGGTATGCCGGTGCGCCACGGCTGCGCTGCCGACGGCCCAGGTACACGCCGAGCCGGACGTCGCCGTCCGTGAGCCGGGTGACGGCCGACTCGGCCCGCTCGACGGTGACCAGGCCGTGGCGCATCAGGACCACCGCCTCATCCACCACCGGACCGATCACCTCCGCGGTGTCGGTCGCGACGATCGCCACGGGCAGATCCTCCGAGAGGCTCAGCGATTCGTCGGTCCGCACGACGCGGTGCGGACCGAAGCCGGCGATCCCGCGCAGCACGATGCTGGTGGCCACCCGGCG
>CAZTAA010000105.1:0-14177 GCA_964611465.1 uncultured Mycobacterium sp.
AGGTGGAGGCGCCGCCGTCGGTGGCCAGCGGGCTGCAGCGCATCGGCCGCGCCGGGCATCAGGTGGGCGAGATCTCCCGCGGCGTGCTGTTCCCCAAACACCGCACCGACCTGATCAGTTGTGCGGTCAGCGTGCAGCGCATGCTCGGGGGCCAGATCGAGGCCATGAAGGTGCCGGCCAACCCGCTGGACGTGCTGGCCCAGCACACCGTGGCGGCCTGCGCGCTGGAACCGATCAGCGCCGACGCCTGGTTCGACACCGTGCGCCGGTCCGCGCCGTTTGCGACGTTGCCGCGCAGTGCTTTCGAGGCCACCCTGGACCTGCTGAGCGGCAAGTACCCGTCCACCGATTTCGCCGAGCTGCGCCCCCGGCTGGTCTATGACCGCGACACCGGCACCCTGACCGCCCGGCCCGGCGCGCAGCGGCTGGCCGTCACCTCCGGCGGGGCCATCCCCGACCGCGGCCTGTTCACCGTCTACCTGGCCACCAGCGACGGGAAGTCCTCCCGAGTGGGCGAACTCGACGAGGAGATGGTGTACGAGTCGCGGCCCGGCGACGTCATCTCGCTGGGTGCCACCAGCTGGCGTATCACCGAGATCACCCACGACCGGGTGCTGGTGATTCCCGCCCCCGGCGAACCGGCGCGGCTGCCGTTCTGGCGTGGCGACGGCGTGGGACGGCCCGCCGAACTGGGCGCCGCCGTCGGCGCGTTCACCGGTGCGGTGGCCCGGCTGGACCGGCCGGAGTTCGACGCGCGTTGCCGCGCAATCGGATTCGACGACTACGCCACCGAGAACCTGTGGCGACTCCTCGATGATCAGCGCACCTCCACCGGGACGGTGCCCTCGGACACCACGCTGCTGGTCGAGCGGTTCCGCGACGAACTCGGCGACTGGCGGGTGATCCTGCACTCGCCCTACGGCCTGCGGGTGCACGGCGCGTGGGCGCTGATGATCGGCAAGCGGCTTTACGACCGCTACGGCATCGACGAGAAGCCGACGGCCTCCGACGACGGCATCATCGTGCGACTGCCCGATACGGACGAGAATCCGCCCGGCGCAGACATTTTCGTGTTCGACGCCGACGAGGTCGCCGCGCTGGTGACCGCGGAGGTCGGCGGCTCGGCGCTGTTCGCCTCCCGGTTCCGCGAATGCGCGGCCCGGGCGCTGCTGCTGCCGCGCCGGCACCCCGGCAAACGCTCGCCGCTGTGGCACCAGCGCCAGCGCGCCGCGCAACTGCTCGACGTCGCCCGCCGCCATCCCGACTTCCCCATCGTCCTCGAGACCGTGCGGGAATGCCTGCAGGACGTGTACGACGTGCCCGCCCTGACCGACCTGATGTCCCGCATCGCCTCGCGCCGGGTGCGGGTGCAAGAAGTGCAGACCGCGCTGCCGTCGCCGTTCGCGGCCTCGCTGCTGTTCGGCTACGTCGGCGCGTTCATGTACGAGGGCGACAGCCCGCTGGCCGAAAGACGCGCCGCCGCACTGTCCCTGGACACCGCACTGCTGGCCGAGCTGATGGGCCGGGTCGAGCTGCGCGAGCTGCTGGATGCCGACGTGGTGTCCGGCACCGAGAAGCAACTGCAGCACCTGAATCCCGAGCGGGCGGCCCGCGACGCCGAGGCCGTCGCCGACCTGCTGCGGGTGCTGGGCCCGCTGACCTCCGACGAGATCGCCGCCCGCAGCACCGCTTCCGACGTCGGCGCCTGGTTGGCGGGACTGGCCGAGGCGCGCCGCGTGCTGACGGTGTCCTACGCCGGGCAGAGCTGGTGGGTGGCGGTCGAGGACATCGGCCGGCTGCGCGACGGGGTCGGCGTCGCGGTCCCGGTCGGCGTGCCCGCGGCGTTCACCCAGGCCGCCGCCGACCCGCTGGGCGAGCTGATCGGCCGGTACGCCCGCACGCACGGCCCGTTCACCACCGCCGCCGTCGCGGGCCGGTTCGGGCTCGGGCTGCGGGTGGCCGCCGACGTGCTGGGCCGGCTGGCCGCCGATCGTAAGTTGACCCCGGGCGAGTTCGTCGACGCCGCCGTCGACACTCCCGGCAACGAACAGTGGTGTGACAGCGAGGTTTTGCGGATCCTGCGGCGCCGCTCGCTGGCCGCGCTGCGCGCGCAGGTCGAACCCGTCGACACCGCGGCTTACGGCCGGTTCCTGCCCGCCTGGCAACAGGTCGGCGCCGCGGCCACCGCGGGTATCGACGGGCTGGCGGGCGTCATCGAACAGCTCGCCGGGGTGCCGCTGCCGGCCAGCGCGGTGGAGCCGCTGGTGTTCGGGCAGCGGGTGGCCGACTACAGCCCGGCGATGCTCGACGAACTGCTGGCTTCCGGCGAGGTCATCTGGTCCGGGCGCGACGACTGGGTGGCCTTCCACCTGGCCGACTCCGCGCCGCTGACCCTGACGCCGCCGCTGGAACTCGACCTGACCGATCTGCACCGCGCGGTGCTGGCCGCCCTGGACACCGGCGGCGCCTACTTCTTTCGGCAGCTCGCGGTCCCCGGCGTCGGCGACACCGAGCTCAAAGAGGCGCTGTGGCAACTGATCCGGGCCGGGTATGCCACCGGTGACACCTTCGCCCCGGTGCGGGCGCAGCTGACGGGCCCGCGCCGGTCCGGCACACCGCCGCACCGGCAACGCCGCGCACCGCGGCTCAGCCGCTACAGCGTGGCGCGGCCGCAGGCCCGCAGCGCCGACCCCACGGTGGCCGGGCGGTGGTCGGCACTGCCGGTGCCCGAACCGGATTCGACGCTGCGCGCCCACTTCCAAGCCGATCAACTGCTGGCCCGATACGGCGTGCTCACCCGGGGTTCGGTGGCCGCCGAGGAGGTGCCGGGCGGCTTCGCGATGCTCTACAAGGTGCTGACCGCCCTCGAGGAGGCGGGTCGCTGCCAGCGCGGCTACTTCGTGGAATCCCTTGGCGGCGCGCAGTTCTCGATGGCCAGCACGGTCGACACCCTGCGCAGCTTCGCCGGCGGCATCGACGGCACGACGACCCCAGAGGCCGTGGAGGCCCCGGCCGTCGTGCTGGCCGCGAGCGATCCGGCCAACCCGTACGGCGCGGCGCTGCCGTGGCCGGCCGGGGATGCCGGGCACCGGCCGGGCCGCAAGGCCGGCGCACTGGTGGCCCTGGTCGGCGGGCAGCTGGTGTGGTTCGTCGAACGTGGCGGCCGCTCGGTGCTGACCTTCACCTCGGATCCGGATGCGCATCAGGCCGCCGCGGGTGCGCTGGCCGACCTGGTGGGTGCCCGCCGGGTCGACGGCCTGCTGGTCGAACGCATCGACGGTGAGCCGGTGCTGGGCCCCACTTCGGCCGCGGCGGAGGCGTTGATGTCGGCCGGCTTCAGCCGGACCCCACGCGGTCTACGGTTGCGCTGATGCCGGAGGGCGACACCGTCTTTCGCACCGCGGCAGCGCTGCGGGACGCCCTGGAGGGCCGAGTGCTGACCCGCTGCGACGTCCGGGTTCCGCAGCACGCCACCGTCGACCTGACCGGGCACACCGTCGACGAGGTCCTGTCCCGCGGCAAGCACCTGTTCATCCGGGTCGGCCCGGTCAGCATCCACTCGCACCTGAAGATGGACGGTAGCTGGCAGATCGGCCGGGTTCGCGCGGCCGACCACAAGATCCGCATCGTGCTCGGCGTCGACGGGAGCACCGCCTACGGTGTCGACCTTGGCGTGCTCGAGATCCTGCCGCGGGCCGACGATCTCGAGGCCGTCGCGCATCTCGGGCCCGACCTGCTGGGCCCCGACTGGTCGGCGCCGACCGCCGCCGCGAACCTGGTCGCCGACCCGGACCGGCCGCTGGCCGAGGCGTTGCTGGATCAACGGGTGATGGCCGGAGTCGGCAACGTCTACGCCAACGAGTTGTGCTTCGTGTTCGGCCGGCTGCCCACCGCGGCCGTCTCGACATTGGCCGACCCGCTGCGCGTCGTCACCCGGGCCCAACAGATGTTGTGGGCCAACCGGTTACGCGTCAGCCGGACCACAACCGGTGACACCCGGCGCGGCCGCGAACTGTGGGTCTACGGACGCGCCGGCCAGCCGTGCCGGCGGTGCGGCACACCCATCCGGACCGACGACACCGGACCGCGGGTCACCTACTGGTGTCCGTCGTGTCAGCGCTAAATGCAGCCGCTGACGCTGATCCGGCGGCCGACGTTCGCACACACGTTGACGTTCGGCAACGGCGGTGGCGGCGGCACGTAGACCGGCGGCGGGGGCGGCGGCGGGATGTATCCCGGTGGCGGCGGTGGTGGCGGCGGCGGCAGATAGTTCATCTCGTAGAGCGGATCGGCACACCCGCTGACGTCGATGCGCGGTCCGCCGATCGACCCGCACACCGCACCGCTGACCGGTGCACTGATCACCGCGGCAGCACTGCTCAGCAGCAGCGCCGCGGCACACAGGGCGGCCCGCCCCGTCGTTCTGGACATGTACATCCTCCGATCTCAGCCCGCCGCACCGTCGGCGACGGCCTGGACGGCCGCGTGCCGATGGAGCGCCATCGCGGCTTCATGGTGCACCGGTTGCAGGTCGAACACGACCCGTTTGACCGTACCTGTGAAGGCGAAGGGTGCTTTGTCCTCATAGGCACGGTCGACCACCAGGCCATTATCGCGACCGATGTCCATCCCCGCATAGGACGTGAACGCAACCGGCACCGTCTTGGGCATGTCGCCCTGGCCGATGACCTCGCCGTCGGCAAGCAGCGTGACGTGCCCACCCGCGCCGGGCGTCGGCGCGGAGATCTCGAACAACATCGTGAGCGACACATCCCCGGTCGGGATCGGCGTGGTCGACACCTGCCGGTAGGTCTCCACCCCGAGCATCGAATAGGTGTGGTGCAGGAGTCCGGCCTCGTCGACCCACAACGCGTAGCCGCCGATGAAGTCCGCATTGGCGACCAGGACGCCCTCGGCGCCGTCGGCCGGGACGTTGACCTCCGCGGTGATCGAGTAGGACCGTCCCGTGACACGCGGGGCCATCCCCCGTTGGATGTTCTGCACCCCGCCCTCGAAGCTGAACCGCGTCGCGGTGGGCAGCGGCGGCAGATCCCCCAGGAGCACCGACAGGCCGCCCAGCAGCGGCAACACCCGGTTGCGCTCGGCCTCGCGCCACCACAGCTCCTGGAGTTCGGCCAGCTTCTCGGGGTGCTCGGCCGCCAGATCGCGAGCCTGGGAGAAGTCGTCGTCGAGCCTGTACAGCTCCCATTCGGCGTGGTCGGGGTCGTAGTCGCCGTCGGGACCGAACCGACTGATGGTCTCCGGGCTGAAGTCCCACGGCGCCTTGTCCAGTCGGGTGCACGCCCACCACCCGTCGGCGTAGATCGCCCGGCTGCCGAACATCTCGAAGTACTGCACGGTCCGGCTCTCGGCCGCACCTCCGTCGGTCAGACTGGCGGCAAAGCTGGTGCCGTCCATCGGTTCCTGGTCGATGCCGTCGACACTCACCGGCGCGGGCAGACCCACGACGTCCAGCACGGTCGGGGCGATGTCGATGCAGTGGGTGAACTGGGTGCGCGGCGTCTTGTCGGCACTGACCTTGGCCGGCCAGTGCACGATCATCGGATCTCGGGTGCCACCCAGATGGCTGGCCATCTGCTTGCCCCACTGGAACGGAGTGTTGTTGGCGTGCGCCCACGCGGCGGCGAAGTGCGGCGCGGTGTGCTCACCGCCGAGCGCCTCGATGCCGCCGTACTGCTCGATGAGGGCGAGCTGCTGATCGGCCTCGAGTACGACGCCGTTGAGGAACGTCATCTCGTTGAAGGAGCCGGTGATGGTGCCCTCCATCGACGCCCCGTTGTCACCCCAGATGTAGAAGATCAGGGTGTTGTCGAGCTCGCCCAATGCGTCGATGGCCTCGACCAGGCGCCCGACATTCCAGTCGGCGTTCTCCGAGAACCCGGCGAACACCTCCATCTGCCGGGCGTAGAGCTTGCGCTGATCGTCGGTCAGGCTGTCCCACGACGGGAAAAGGTCTGGGCGAGCAGTCAATTCGGTGTCGAGCGGCACGATGCCGAGCCGCTTCTGACGTTCGAGCGTCTGCTCGCGGTAGACGTCCCACCCGTCGTCGAACTTGCCCTTGTACTTGTCGGCCCATTCGGAGAAGACATGGTGCGGGGCATGGGTGGCGCCGGTCGAGTAGTACATCATCCACGGCTTGGTCTGATCCTGGGCACGTACGTCGTGCAACCACTCGACCGCCTTGTCGGTCAGGTCATCCGGGAAGTAGTACGGCTTGTCCGCCCCGTGAGCGGGAACCCCGATCACCCCGTTGTCCTGCGTGATGATCGGGTCGTACTGACCGGCCGCGCCGGACAGGAATCCCCACCAGTGATCGAATCCCCAGCCCTGCGGCCAACGATCGAACGGACCGGCCGCACCCTGAACGTTGTCCGGCGTCAGATGCCACTTGCCGAATCCCCCTGTGACATAACCGTTGTCCCGCAGGACCCTCGGCAGCGGGGCGATGCTGCGCGGCAGTGTCGCGGAGTAGCCGGGGTACGGTCCGGGATACTCGGCGATCGAACCGAACCCGCACCGATGGTGGTTGCGTCCGGTCAGCAGGGCCGCCCGCGTCGGCGAGCACACGGCGGTGACGTGAAAACGGTTGTAGGTCAGCCCATTATCGGCGAGCCGGGTCATCGTCGGCGTCGAGATCGCACCGCCGAAGGTGTCCGGGCCGCCGAACCCCGCGTCGTCGATCAACACGATCAACACGTTGGGGGCGTCGTCGGGGGCCTTGACGCCGGCCAGCATCGACCAGTCGCCGACCGACTCGCGCAGCGTCCGCCCGGCCACTCCGCCGAACGTGCGGTCGGGGATCGGCAACCGGGAACGATCCGGATCGAACTTGTGCATGGCCTCGCCGAGCGCGTCGCGCAGGCCGCGCAGCGTGCGCCCCTCGAGATCGACCACCGACTTTGCGGCCGATCCGGCCAGCGCCCGTTCGGCGGCCAGCTGACCCTCGGCCGGCAGCACCACGATGACCACACCAGTGCCGGCCGCCAGCGCCTGGCCGATGCTGTCCCCGAGCCCGCTCTTGACACGCTGCTCGGCGAACCGGCCCGTCAGCGCACCCGCGGCCGCACCGACGGCGACCGACGCCAGCAGCGCGGGGGCGAAGAGGCCCACCGCCACCCCCACGCCGGCACCCCAGCCCGCGCCGCGACGGCCGAGATGGCTGCCGGTGTCGGCGACCACCGGCTGGCCCTGGTCGTCCTTGGCGACCAGGATCGCACCGTCGATCTGCAGCTTCTTGTCCGCCACCTGGGCGACCAGAGCGTCGAAATCGCTTCGCGCGGCGCTCAGCTGCGGATAAGCGGCCACGAGTACCCGATGCTGCTCCGTTACCACTGCTGTCCCTTCGTCGGCCCCGGTCCATGATGCCGCGCCCACGCCGACGGGGGCTTGACATCTGGTGACATTTCTTTGACATTTTCGGACATGTCATTGGTACGGGGCACCGCCTTGTCGGGGTTGCCCGAACTGGTCCGCGAACTCGGCGGGGACCCGGCAGCATTGTTCAGATCCGCCGGGATCGACGCCGCCGACGTCGGACGCCATGATGCGTTCGTCCCGCTGCAGCGGGCGACGACGGCGGTCGAGCTGGCCGCCGCGGTGACCGCGGTGCCCGACCTCGGCCGCCGGCTGGCCGAACGCCAGGGCATCGACATCCTCGGACCCGTGGGAGTCGCGGCCCGGACCGCGCCGACGGTGGCCGAGGCGCTGAAGGTGTTGGAGAACTTCCTGGCGGCATACACCCCGGGGCTGGCCGTGCGACTGTTCGACACCGAGGATCCCGAGCTGGTGTTCTTCGGGTTGGAGTTCGTCGACATCGACGCCGCAACCATCCCGCAGTCGGTGGAGTTGGCCCTGGCCGTCACCCTGCGGATCCTGCGGCTACTGATCGGCGCCGGGTTTCATCCCGCCGCCGTCCACCTGCCACACGAACCGCTGACGCCGATCGCGGACTACCGGCACAGCTACGGCCGCACACCGGTCTTCCTGGCCGCGGCGCCGGGGTTCACCCTGGCCAAGTCCCATCTCGCTCAGCCGCTGCGCCAGGACCGGCTGGCCCACGAGGCCGTCGTCTCCTACCTCAATTCGATCACCGATCGCAACGACACCGCGCGCCACTCCGTGGAGGTCCTGGTGAATCAGTTGCTCCCGACGGGGACGGTCACCCTGCCGTCGATCGCCGAGCACCTCAGCATGCACCCGAAGACGTTGCAGCGCAGGCTCGCCGACGAGGGCGCCACGTTCGGCGAGATCGTGGACACGATCCGGCGCGAACGTGCCCGCCGGCTGCTGTCGGGCACCGCAATCACGCTCTCACACCTGGCGCGCGAACTCGGCTATGCCGAGCAGAGTGTGCTGACCCGGTCCTGCAAACGCTGGTTCGGTTGTGGCCCAGCCGAATACCGGAACTCGTGCCGCTGACTCAGTTGATCGCCGCGGCCAACGCCCAGGCCGCCGTGGCGATGAGGTCGCCACGGTCGAGCGCGGCCGCCCGATGCTCGTGCACCTCGTGGTACGCCGGATCTGCCACCATCTCGAGGAAGGCGCCGGGGGTGGGGTACCGGACCAGCAGGATGGCGTCCCACCACGGCTTCGCCCCGTCCCCGAGGATGACCGCCGGAGTGGCCCCGCCGTAGACGACGCTGGCCCCGACGCGTGCCAGGTGCGGGACGGCTTCCTCGGCGTAACGCTGGTAGCTGGCCGCGCCGTCGCCCTCCTTGAACTTGAGCAGATTGACCATCACCACAGGTTCATCCTGCGGCAACGACATCAGGGCTGCGACCTGGTCCTCGGTGGTTTTGATCGTCATGCGTTCCTCCTCGGCTCCGTTTCGGAGATCTCGGTATTTCCAACAACCTGGCGGGCCAGGAACGGCACCACCAGTTCAGCCACGCGCTCGGGCTGTTCGAGCCAGGCCCAATGCCCAACTCCCGGAAGCAATTCGATGCGCGCGTTGGGGAAGACGTCGAGCTGGCGGTGCGCCAGGTCCGCCGACAGGTAGACATCGGCGGTGCCCCATACCACCAGCGTGTCTCCGCCGAATCGGCGCAACGCCTGCGCCAGGGCCGGCATATCCCGCGACACCTTGGCCGAGCGATACAACCGCAACACGGCGTTGCGGGTTTCGGCGGGCGCCAGATGACCGGCGATGGCGCCCACATCCGCGTCCGACAGCCCCGGATTATCATGGTGCAGAAGCCATTTGACGGAACTCGGGCTGCTCATCCGCATGGCGAGCTCACCCACCCCCGGCGTCCGCCACACCCGGGCCAGCCGGTGCCAGCGGTAATCGAGCAACACGCCCGTGTTGATCAGCGTGATGCTGGCAACCTGGTCCAGATGATCGGCCGCCCAGGCCAGCGCAAACGGTCCGCCGAAGTCGTGGGCCACCAGATGCACACGCTGCGCCCCGAATTCCTTGACCACCCCGTCCAGGAAGGCGGCGTGGTCCGGCACGGCGAAACCCTGCTCCGGGCGTTTGTCGGTGGCGCCGAAGCCCGGCATATCGGGCGCCAGCACGGTCGCGAACTCGGCAACGGGTTCCAGCAGTGGCATCCAATCGGCCCCGGCGCCGGGATTGCCGTGGACGAACAGCACCGCGTCCGACGCTGGACCCGAGCCACCGGTGAGCACCTGTCCCCGGACGCCCGCGACGTCGACGGTGCGAGTGTGCAGCCCGGTCATCGCGGTGGGTTCCCGACGCTGTCGGCCATCCGGCGCCGGTAGTCGACCCGGGCCGACATATCGGCCGCGGCCATGATGGAGTCGGCGTTGATCAGCCGCTTGAGGCGGTCGCCGAGCGCCGGCGGGCTGCCGGCGATCAAGCGCGCCACGGGGCCCATCTCACGCGGTACGAATACCTCCTCGCGGCCCGTCCGTACGGCCCCGACAATGGCGTCGCCGACGGCGTCGGGACCGACGATGCGCACCCCGCGACCCTTGGCGAACCCCTTGATCATGTCGGTCCGGATCAGCCCGGGCATGACGATCGTGGTGCGGACCCCGGTGCCGCGGGTCTCGGCGCGGATGGCGCGGGTGAATCCGACCACGCCGTGCTTGGTGGCCGCATACGTCGCACCACCGGCGGTCGCGATCTGCCCGGCCGAGGACGCCACGTTGACGATGTGACCGTTGCCCCTGGGCAGGAACCGTTGCAGCGCAAGGCGAGTGCCCGTGAGCACCGCACCGAGGTTGATGTCGAGCAGGCGCTGGGTGTCGGCGGGATCCTCGTCGACGAACAGGCCGATGGGTGCGACGCCGGCATTGTTGATCAGGACGTCGAGGCGTCCCAGTTGGTCCTCCGCCCGGTCCAGGAAGGCGGCGAACGCGTCGGGGTCGCGTACGTCGAACGGGATGCCCAGCACTCCGTCACCGAGTTCGGCGGCGGTGCGGGCGACCTCGTCGGCGTCGATGTCGCCGATGGCGACCCGCATTCCCGATCGCAGGCACGCATGTGCGGTGGCCCGCCCGATCCCGCGGGCTCCACCGGTGATTGCGACGATATTTCCCACTGCTCCCACTCCGTCCATTCCGTTGCCGAGCGCTGCCTCTACGGTGCGGGCAGGAGGGGGGGAAATTCTTGACACTTGGAGACAAGTTCTTGGCAATCGAAGACATCGCGCTAATGTCAAAAATGACAAAACTGGGGCGTCGTCGGGGTCATACTGACCGCATGGTCTCGCTGATCGTCCACCTCGTCCTCGGGGTCGCCACCGTGTTCTGGCTGATCCGGTCCAACCCGCAGATCTTCTCGCGGGTGCCGGCTGGGCCGAGGTTGTCCGGGCTGGAAGTGGTCTTCTACGTGATCGGTGTCGCGTCGATCGTGCTGGGCTACTACTTCAACCACCAGTTCGTCGCGCAGTACGCGGTGCCCGGCGGCAACATGTTCTGGGGACCGGGCAGCTGGCAACAGTTCATCCAGTTGGGCTACACCAACCCCGCCGCGGCCTCGGCCAGCCAGGACTACACGATCATCAACGTGATCCTGTTGCCGCTCTTCACGATCGTCGACGGCATGCGGCGCGGCATCCGCCGGCCGTGGCTGTTCTTCGTCTCGAGCCTCTTCACCAGTTGCGCGTTCGCCTACGCGTTCTATTTCGCCACCGTCGAACGCCAGCACCGCCACCAGAAGGCGGCGGTGCTGAGCGGCGTCTGACCGACACCCAACCACGCCCAAACGTCCGTCTCGGCGCCGACACGGCGTGTCGGCGCCGAGACGGACGTTTGGGCGTATCTCAGGGCAGTGCGAGGCGGAAGACCTTGCGCACCACGCTGGCGAACTGCTTGGGCAGCGGGCCCGTGTTGTACGGGATGCCGTAGCGCTCGCAGATCTCCTTGACCTCCGTGGAGATCTCGGCGTACCGGTGCGCGGGGATGTCCGGGAACAGGTGGTGCTCGATCTGGAAGCTCAGGTTGCCACTGAGAATGTGGAACCACTTGCCGCCGGTCAGGTTCGCCGAGCCGAGGATCTGCCGGAAGTACCACTGCCCGCGGGTCTCGGCCTTGGTCTCCTCGACGGTGAATTCCTGGGTGCCCTCGGGGAAGTGGCCGCAGAAGATGATCATGTACGACCACACGTTGCGCGCCAGGTTGGCCGTCATGTTGCCGGCGAACACCAGCGGCGCGAACGGCCCGGCCAGCAGCGGAAAGGCCACGTAGTCCTTCATGGTCTGCTTCTTGGTCTTGGCCCAGATCTCGCGCAGCACGTCCTTCTTGTCGCGAATACTGATGTCTCCGGACGCGATCTTCTCGGATTCGAGCTCGTGCAGGGCCACGCCGTACTGGAACAGCACCATCAGCAGGAAGGCGTAGACGGGGTTGCCCAGGTAATAGGGCTTCCACTTCTGGTCCTTGCTCATCCGCAGGATGCCGTAGCCGATGTCGCGGTCCATGTCGACGATGTTGGTGTAGGTGTGGTGCATGTAGTTGTGCGTGTGCCGCCACTGGTTGGCCGGGCAGGCGGTGTCCCATTCGAACACCTGGCCCTTCAGCGTCGGGTCGCCCATCCAGTCGTACTGGCCGTGCATGACGTTGTGCCCGATCTCCATGTTGTCGATGATCTTGCTCAAACCGAGCAGCGCGGTGCCGATCGGCCACAGTGGTGGCAGGAAAAGCATTGCCCGGCCGCCGATCTCGAGGCCGCGCTGGGCTTTGACCATGCCGCGGATGTAGTCGGCGTCGCGCTCACCGAGGTCGGCGATGACGCGCTCGCGGATGGCGTCGAGTTCGGCGCCGAAGGCATCGAGCTGCTCGGCGGTCATCCGCACGGTGCGGTCGCCCACCTTCTTCTCGACCCCGGGCCGTTCGATCCGTTCGTCAATCAAAACAGTCATGAGTGAACTCCTTTCGTTCTCTAGAGAGCCAGCTCGACGTCGCCGAGCGGCGCGGTCACGCAGATCTGCACGTCCTCGTCGTCGGCGGTCGAGACCGCTCCGGTGATCAGGTTCCTGACCGCACCGCGGGTCTTGCGGCAGGTGCAGGTGTGGCAGATGCCCATCCGGCATCCGCTCTGCGGGTTCAACCCGGCGGCTTCGGCCTGCTCCAGCAGGGGCCTTCCGTCGTCATCGGCCGCCACTCCGGATTGCGCGAAAAGCACTCGGCCACCGGAGGATTGATTGCCGGACAGGTCCGGCGGCACGAAGCTCTCGGTCTGGGCGCCCGGATGGCAGGCCAGCACCGCGTCGGCCAAGGCCGGCGGCCCGCAGACGTAGACGGCGTCGGGATCGGGCTGCGCCGAGGCCAGATGCTCGGCGCTGACGTGCCCGTCGAGGTCACCCCGGCCTTCCCGGGTGTATCCGTGCAGCACCCGCACCCCGGGCATCGCCGCCAACTCGCCGACGTATGCCGCTTCCTCGGGGGTCCGCGAGTAATGCACGAACGCGATGTCACCGCGGACGCCCTCGGCGTGCAGGGTGCGCACCATCGACATCATCGGGGTGATGCCGCTGCCGCCGGAGACGAACAGCATCCGCCGGGCGTCACGGTTCAGGCTGAAGGTGGCGCCCGGGGCGCTGATGCCGAGCACCATACCGGGATGGGCGAAGTCGTTCAGGAACGTCGAGACCCGGCCGCCGTCGTGGCGGCCGACGGTCAGCTCGATCGTTGCCGATCCCTCCGCGTTGGCCGGCGAATAGGTCCGGGTATGCCGGCGACCGTCGATCTCGACGCTGACGTTGACGTGTCCACCGGCCCGGAATTCGGAGCACAAGCGTGCACAGGTGTCGTTGGGCTGCAGGGTCAGGGTGACGCTGCGCGGGGTGGTGCGGCGCACCCGGACGACGGTGGCGCGGGCCTCGCGATCGGTCCAGGCACGGTCCACAAGCTCGGTATAAGTGTCGATCCCGTGCGGTCCGGTCAGTACGCTCACCAGCGGCGACCGCAGGAGGCGGCGAGCCAGTCCGCGGGAAGAAGTTTGAGTGAACATGTGTACACCATTACCCGCCGGCGGTCAGCCGTCAACGGATTCTCGCGAGAATGTGGTAGATTTCACACTCAGTGAACAGTCGTACACCGAACAGCCGGCCACACCGCCCGAGCCGGTCGCGTTCGCGCGATTCCCGCCGGGACGCCGAGAGCCTGTCGCGGGTCGAACGCAAGGAAGCGACCAGGCGGGCGATCGTCGACGCCGCCCTCACCCTGTTGGAGAAGGACAGCTTCGCCGCGCTGAGCCTGCGCGAGGTCACCCGCGAGGCCGGCATCTCGCCCACCGCGTTCTACCGGCACTTCGACTCGATGGAGGCCCTCGGCCTCGTTCTGATCGACGAGTCGTTCCGCACCCTGCGCGACATGCTGCGCGGTGCGCGCGCGGGCAAGCTCGACCCCACCCGCGTCATCGACTCCTCGGTGGACATCCTGATCACCGGGGTGAACGAGCGACGCGAGCACTGGCGGTTCGTCGCCCGCGAGCGCAACAGCGGCGTGACCGTGCTGCGCTACGCGATCCGGACCGAGATCCGGCTGATCACCTCGGAATTGGCCATCGACCTGGCCCGCTTCCCGGGACTGCGCTCCTGGAGCGGTGAGGATCTCAACACACTGGCCACTCTGATCGTCAACGCGATGATCTCGATCGCCGAAGCCCTCGACGACGCCACCGACGACGCCTCGATCGACGAAATCCGCCGCATCGCAGTCAAACAGCTCAAGATGATCATCATCGG
>CAZTAA010000106.1:0-8174 GCA_964611465.1 uncultured Mycobacterium sp.
GCCATCATGCACCTGCTCACCCACGGCTTCTTCAAGGCCGGGCTGTTCCTCGGCGCGGGTTCGGTGATGCACGGCATGGACGACCAGACCGACATGCGCCGCTACGGCGGACTGCGCACCCTGATGCCGGTCACATTCGTCACGTTCGGGCTCGGCTACCTGGCCATCATCGGCATCCCGCCGTTCGCGGGTTTCTTCTCCAAGGACGCCATCATCGAAACCGCTTTTGCCGCAGGCGGTCTGCGCGGCTGGCTGCTGGGCGGCGCGGCCCTGCTGGGCGCCGGCATCACCGCGTTCTACATGACGCGGGTGATGCTGTTGACCTTCTTCGGCGAAAAGCGTTGGGCGCCCGGGACTCATCCGCACGAGTCGCCGGCGGTCATGACTCTGCCGATGGTGGTGCTGGCGATCGGATCGGTCGGCGCGGGTGCGCTGCTGGCCCTGGGCGGCCGATTGGCTGATTGGCTGGGGCCTCTGACAAACCCCGTGGGCACGCACGAGGAGGGTCACGCGGCGCCGGTGTGGCTGTTGACGGCGGTCACGCTGGGCGTCGTCGCGGTCGGGGTGCTGATCGCCTACCGGATGTACGCCACCCGGGCGGTTCCCGGCACGGCCCCCGTCGACGTCTCGGCGTTTACGGTCGCCGCGCGCCGCGACCTCTACGGCGACGCGCTCAACGAGGCCGTGTTGATGCGCCCCGGCCGGGCCGTCACAGAGGAACTTGTGCTTGTCGACGATGTCGCGGTCGACGGGGTGGGCGGCGGACTGGCGAGCCTGGTGGCCGGCACGTCGTCGGTGCTGCGCCGGGTGCAGACCGGTTTCGCCCGGTCCTACGCCCTGTCGATGCTGGCCGGCGCCGCCCTGGTGGTCGCCATGATCGTGGCGGTGAACCTGTGGTGAATGTTCCGATCCTGTCGCTGCTGTGGGCGGTGCCGATGCTGGGCGCGGTGCTCGTCATCCTGTTGCCCGCCGGGGCAAGGGAATTCGCGAAGTACGTCGGCGTCGCGGTGTCC
This sequence comes from uncultured Mycobacterium sp., assembly GCA_964611465.1. GTDB lineage: Bacteria > Actinomycetota > Actinomycetes > Mycobacteriales > Mycobacteriaceae > Mycobacterium. Next base: position 1,014 of record CAZTAA010000106.1, read on the forward strand.
GTGGCGGTGCTCGCCATCGCCGTCACGCTGGCCGTCCGCTTCGAGCCGGGCGGGGCGGCCTACCAGTTCGTGGAGGACCACGACTGGATTCCGTCGTTCGGCACCGGCTACATCCTCGGAGTCGACGGCATCGCGCTGACGCTGGTGGTGCTCACCGCGGTCCTGGTGCCGCTGCTGCTGATCGCGGGCTGGCACGACGCTCCACCCGACGGCCGGCTCGCCGGACGTGGCCCGCACGCCTACGTCGCACTGGTGCTGGCCGTCGAGGGCATGGTGTTGATCTCCCTGGTCGCCCTGGACGTGCTGCTGTTCTACGTGTTCTTCGAGGCGATGCTGATCCCGATGTACTTCCTGATCGGCGGGTTCGGCGGTGCGGGACGATCCGCGGCGGCGGTGAAGTTCCTGCTGTACAACCTGTTCGGCGGCCTGATCATGCTGGCCGCGGTGGTCGGCCTGTACGTGGTGACGGCGCGCAGCACGGTATTCGACTCGGGCACCTTCGATTTCCGGGCCGTCGTCGAAGCCGCCACCACCGGACAACTCGGAACGAACCCGACGGTGCTGCACGCGCTGTTCGCCGGCTTCATGTTCGCGTTCGCAGTCAAGGCCCCGCTGTGGCCGTTGCACCGCTGGCTGCCCGACGCCGCCGTGGAAGCCACGCCCGCGACCGCGGTGCTGATGATGGCCGTGGTCGACAAGGTCGGCACGTTCGGCATGCTGCGGTACTGCCTGCAACTGTTCCCCGATTCGGCGAACCTGTTCCGGCCGCTGATCATCGGCCTGGCCGTCGTCGGGATCGTCTACGGCGCCGTCGTCGCGATCGGTCAGCGCGATGTGATGCGGCTGATCGCCTACACCTCGATCAGCCACTTCGGGTTCATCATCCTGGGAATCTTCGTGATGACCAGCCAGGGCCAGTCCGGGGCGACCCTGTACATGGTCAACCACGGCATCTCCACCGCGGCGCTGTTCCTGATCGCCGGATTCCTGGTGTCGCGCAAGGGAACCCGCTTCATAGCCGACTACGGCGGCATCCAGCAGGTCGCCCCCGTGCTGGCCGGCACGTTCCTGATCGCCGGGCTGGCCACGCTGTCGCTGCCCGGTCTGGCGCCGTTCATCAGTGAGTTCCTGGTGCTGATCGGCACGTTCACCCGATATCCGGCTCTCGCCGTGATCGCCTCCTCGGCCCTGGTGCTCTCGGCGATCTACGTGCTGTGGCTCTACCAGCGGATGATGACCGGCCCGGCGCGCTTCGGCGACCGCGGTCTGCGCGACCTCGTGCCACGGGAGTTGACCGTCGTCGTCCCACTCATCGCGCTGCTGCTGGTGCTCGGCGTGTATCCCAAGCCCGCACTGGACGTCATCAATCCCGCGGTCACCCACACGCTGGACACCATCGGCCAGGCCGATCCCGCGCCCCGGGTGGCGGAAGGTCCGGTCAAATGATTCCCGCGCCCACCGTCGAATACGGGCTGTTGTCCCCGATGTTGATCGTGTTCGGCGTCGCCGTCGCCGGGGTGCTGGTTGAGGCGTTCATCCCACGCGCCCACCGGTTCGGCACCCAACTGGCCCTCGCCCTCGGCGGACTGATCGCCGCGTTCGCGGCCGTGGTGTGCGTGGCCCGCGGGGTGCCCGGCGACGGCCGGATCGCCGCGATGGGGGCCGTCGCCGTCGACCGGCCGGCGCTGCTGCTGCAGGGCACGCTGCTGCTGATCGGCATCGTCGGCATCCTGCTGATCGCCGAGCGCAGCCCGGCGGGCCCCGCCTCCCCCTCAGAACCGGCCACGGCGGCAAGAGGTTTGGACGCATTCACACCGCAAGCCGCCGCGGTGCCCGGCAGTGTCGCCGAGATGGTCGCCACCCGGGCCGGCATAGTGCAGACCGAGGTGTTCCCGCTGACGATGTTCGGCATCGGCGGCATGCTGCTGTTCCCCGCCGCCGACGACCTGTTGACGATGTTCATCGCGCTCGAGGTGCTGTCGCTGCCGCTGTACCTGCTGTGCGGGCTGGCGCGGCGGCGCCGGTTGCTGTCTCAGGAAGCCGCGCTGAAGTACTTTCTGCTGGGCGCGTTTTCGTCGGCGTTCTTCCTCTACGGTGTGGCGCTGCTCTACGGCTACGCCGGCACCTTCTCGTTGAGCGGCATCAGCGACGCCGTGCACGCCCACTCCGCCAACAACCGGATGGCCCTCGTCGGGGTTGGGCTTGTCTCGGTCGGCGTGCTGTTCAAAGTCGGTGCGGTGCCGTTCCATTCGTGGGTGCCCGACGTCTACCAGGGTGCGCCCACCCCCGTCACCGCCTTCATGGCGGCGGCCACCAAGATCGCCGCGTTCGGCGCGATGCTGCGCATCTTCTACGTCGCGGTGCCCGAACTGCGGGCCGACTGGCGACCGATGCTGTCGGTGATCGCGGTGGCGACCATGGTGGTGGGCACCATCACCGCCGTCACGCAGAACGACGTCAAGCGGATGCTGGCGTATTCGGCTGTCGCCCATGCCGGATTCATCCTGACCGGTGTGATCGCGCTGAACGACAGCGGCCTGTCAGGCACGCTGTTCTACCTGGTCGCCTATGGCTTCTCGACACTGGGCGCGTTCGCCGTCGTCAGCCTGGTGCGCGACCACACCGGCGAGGAGTCGACCGCGCTGGCCGCCTGGGCCGGGCTGGGCCGCAGCCATCCCGTTGTGTGCGCGGTGTTCTCACTGTTCCTGCTGGCATTCGCCGGCATTCCGCTGACGAGCGGGTTCGTGTCGAAGTTCGCGGTGTTCAAGGGGGCCGCCGAGGGCGGTGCGGCGCCGTTGGTGGTCATCGGTGTGATCGCCAGCGCCGTCGCCGCGTACTTCTACGTGCGGGTGATCGTGCTGATGTTCTTCACCGACCCGCCCGCCGGTGCGCCCGCGGTGATCACACCGACCTGGACGTCGAAGGCGACCGTCGCGGTGACGGCGGGCATCACCCTGCTGCTGGGCGCGGTGCCGCAGCCGTTGCTGGACCTGGTGAACAACTCGGCCCACTTCACCCGGTAGCAAACGCCGAAACGTACGTTTCGGCGGTAGCGTGGCCGGCCCGATGATTTGTCTCCTCTGGGAACGTCTATACGGGTAGTGCCCACAGCGGGCCACTACAACCCGAGGAGGCCATCATGGCGAACGCTGTCCAACCCGCACTGTCCCCGCACCTCGTCGTCGACGACGCGAACGCGGCCATCGATTTCTACGTCAAGGCATTCGGCGCCGTCGAAGTCAGCCGCATCCCGGGCCCGGGAGGCAAGCTGATCCACGGCGGGGTGCAGATCGACGGGGCCACGGTCATGCTCGCCGATGACTTCCCGGAGATGAACGATGGCAAATCCATGACTCCAAAGGCTCTCGGTGGAACGCCGGTGACCATCCACCTCACCGTGACAGACGTCGAGAGCCGCTTCCAGCAGGCGGTCGACGCCGGCGCCACGGTGGTGATGCCGCTCGAAGACCAGTTCTGGGGCGACCGCTACGGCATGGTGCGCGACCCGTTCGGCCACCAATGGTCGCTGGGTCAGCCGGTGCGCGAGGTGAGCCCCGAGGAGATCCGGCAGGCCGTCAGCCGAATGTGACCGCCGCGGCCGGCGGCCGCTGCTGTATTTGGTGACCAACTCGCCTCACTGCACGCGCCGGCAACTCGGGTACTCGATTACTCGTACCGGGCCGCGACCTGGCCGATAGCGTGGATCTATGCCCGATTGGTCTGTCACTCAACCACTCCCGTCGCACTGGCAGATTCCCATTGCGGGATTCGACTCCGCGGGCGGAGTGCTGGTCGGGTACGGGCAGGTGCTGTCGTACAACCCGGTGTCGACCCGGGTAGCCATCGCGGAACGCCAGAACGGGGCGTGGGTCGATGTGTGGGAGAAGCAGTCGCAGGGCGATGTCATCCCGATCGGGATCACCGTCGGCGTGGGCGCCGACGGCACCGCGGCCGCCTGTTACACCGCGGTCACCAGCGCCGATCCCGCGACCTTCAAATTCCGCCACTTCGTCACCTATGCGCCCGCAACCACCCGGACATGGGAGAACCCGACGGAGATCGTGCCAGAAACCGCGGCGTCGGAATACGTCAGGCAGTGTCGAGTTGCGGTGTCCGACAACGGAATCGCCGCGGTCATCGCCGACCGGTTCGACGGTCCGGCGACGGGGCAGGCCGGTTCGGTGGTGATCACCTTCCACGCTCCCGGCGGTGCCTGGACCACACCCCAGAAACTGAACCCGGTCGACGGGCTCAACGGCAGCGCGCAACTCGGCATCGACGCCTTCGGCAACGCGACCGTCGCCTGGCGGCACCGTTACCAGAATTCGCCGGAGCGCTCCTCGGTGCGGGTCGCCACCGCGACCGCCGCCGGTGTCCAGCCGTCGGTGGCGCTGACGCCCGAAAACGGCACCGATGCCTTCGGCGTCGTTCTCGATGTCAACTATTCCGGCGCAGCGGTGATCGGCATACAGCTCGGATCGCAGGCCAACGTGACGTACCGGGACAACCAATCCGCGGCATGGCAGCCGTTGACGGCGCTGTTCACGTCGACCACTGCATCCAGTAGCCACTGCCTCGCGGTCGCGATGACCTTCAGCGGCATGGGGTACGCGCTGATGTGGCGGCAGGGACCGTCAAACTCCGGCAATGACACGATCATGGCCGCCCGTCGTGGCAGCTACGGCTTCTGGACCAACCCGAAACAGGTTTCGGTTTTCAACGCGATGTCTTTCGACGGGCACATCGCCGTCCGCAGGGGCCCTTACGACAGCGAGGACGCGGTGCTGGTGTACACCGCCGCGGTCGGCTACGGCGGTGGCGACCCCGGCCTCGGCCTCTTCCAGGCCAGCCACTGGCCGGCCTACCTTTCGGTCCCCCAGCCACCGGTCGATATCGCGCCGCAGGGACCGCACCACAGCCTCGAGCAGGTGTGCGGTGACAACGTCGGCGGTGTCGTGGTACTCGAAACCGTACGGGAGGGCACCACCGCTCGTTGCTACGCCACCGCGTTCGATGCCACCGCACCCGACATCGTCGAGGCCGTCGTCCCGTCGACGGCGACCGTCGGGCAGGTCGTGCAACTACGCAGCCGGGTTGCCGACACCTGGTCCGCGATCGGTCAGGTGAGTTGGGATTTCGGCGACGGGTCGCCCACTGGGATCGGGTCGACGGTCACCCACAGCTGGCCGGCGGCCGGTCCTTACACAGTCACCCTCACCGCGACCGACAGCGAGGCGAACACCGCGACGAAATCGTTTGCCGTCACCGTGAACCCGTGACACCCGGTCTCGGGTAGCGTGCGGACATGACCACCGTCTACGCCACCGAGCCCGCCGCCGGAGTCCGGGTGCTCACCATGAATCGGCCCGAGGCGCGAAACGCGTTGAGCCGCCAGCTGATCGAGACGTTGTTCACCGCGCTGGTCGACGCCGACGCCGATGCGGGAGTGCGGGCGATCGTGCTGACCGGTGTCGATCCGGCGTTCTGTGCGGGCGTCGACCTGAAGGAGGCCCAGCAGCTCGGCATGGCGTATTTCGAGCGCTTCCAGACGCACGACTGCATCACCAAACCCGCCGAGTTGACCACGCCGATCATCGCGGCCGTCAACGGGCCGACGTTCACCGGCGGCCTGGAGATGGCGCTGGCGTGTGACTTCATGATCGCCTCGGAGCGCGCGGTGTTCGGCGACACCCACGCGCGGGTCGGCATCCTGCCCGGGGGCGGTATGACGGCCCGGCTGCCGCAGCGCGTGGGCGCGGCGATGGCGCGCCGGCTGTCGATGACCGGTGAGGTGGTCGACGCGGCACGCGCCGAGCGGATCGGCCTGGTGACCGAGGTGGTGCCGCACGAGCGGTTGCTCGGCCGCGCAGTGGAACTGGCCGCCCAGATCGCCGAGGTTCCGGCCGACACCATGGCCGGGCTCAAGCAGATGTACGTCCGCGGCATCGCGGGCGTGACGGACGCCGCGCTGGCCGTCGAACATGAGATCGCCCGCGCGCACCGACCCGACACCGACACCCTGGCCGCCCGCAAGGCCGAGGTCACCGCCCGGAACAAGAGTCAGTTCCAGTAAGTATTTCCGTAACTGTCCGGGAGGTAGCGTGCCGACGCCGTTCTTCGTGCCCGACAAGGACACCTTCGTCCCCAACGAGATCGCCCAGGGCGGCTGGGGCCCCACCCTCGGCGGCCAGGTGGTCGGCGGTCTGCTGGCCCGCGCGGTCGAGCAGAAGGTGTCCGAGAACGAGTTGGTGCCGGCCCGGCTGACCGTCGACATCCTGCGCCGCGTAGCCACGGCGCCGGTTCGGGTGCACGCCGACGTGGTGCGGGTGGGCCGGCGCATGCAGGCCATCGACGCGATCATGACGCAGGACGACGAAATCGTCGCGCGGGCCTCGACGTTGTATCTGCGCCGCAGCGAGCAGCCGCCCGAAACGCCGTGGACCACACCGGTGACGATGCCGCCGATCCCGCCCGAGCCCGACGAATTCGACGAGTCGGTCCCGATGTTCATCACGCCCTACGGTCGTCCGGCCGATCAGGACGGCTACGGGTTCGTCTGGCAGTACGACGGCCCGCGCTACGCCTGGGTGCGTGAGATCCGCGACCTGGTCGACGGCGAGGCGATCTCCCCGTTCGTGCGCGCCGCGATGGCCGTCGACGTCAGCGCGTCGATGACCAACTTCACCACCGGTGGGCTGGGTTTCATCAACGCCGACTACACCCTGACGCTGTGCCGCCTGCCGGAGGGCGAGTACATCGGCCTGGCCGCCCTGACGCACACCAGTGCGGCCGGGATCGCCACGGGCACAGCGGCTGTCTACGACGAACGCGGACCGATCGGCGCCGGCGTCACGACGTCGGCGGCCAACCGGCACTTCACGGGGACGGGGTTAGCCTGAACGGCAACCAGTAGGTTCCCGGCCCGTCGCCCGGGCATCCGGGCTCGGCCACGGTGAAGGTGCGCTCGCCGGCGAAGCTGCCATCGCCGTTGGGCCGCAAGAAGTCCGAGCGGAACGCCGTCACCGCGCTGCCGTCGTTGCAGTGGAACGGATAGTCGCCGGAGGATTCCCAGCGGTCGCCGTTCCAGGTGTAGTCGAACAGCGCCGGCGCGTTGGGATTCTCTTCCAGTTCCGTCAGTCGCAGCCAGTGCGCGGTGCAACC
>CAZTAA010000106.1:8274-13838 GCA_964611465.1 uncultured Mycobacterium sp.
GAGCGCTGAAAAAAGCCGCGATGGTGTCCGCCCAACCGTTTGACGCGCCCGTGCCGGGGTATGCCGCCGCGACTTGCCAACTACACAGCCCGGAGGAGACATGTTTATTCACAACAAGGACCTGCAGTTCGAGGTGAGAGTGGACCGGCCCGATCCCCGCTTCGCCACGCTGCTGCAGGAGCAGTTCGGTGGCGCCAACGGCGAACTGAAGGCCGCGATGCAGTACTTCACGCAGGCGTTCGTACTGCGCCAGAAGAACCCGAAGATGTACGACCTGTTCATGGATATCGCCACCGAGGAGTTCAGCCACCTCGAGATGGTGGGATCCATGATCACCATGCTGCTCGACGGCCTCAACGACGACCTCAAGCAGGCCACCGAGCGCTGCGACTGGATGCCCGCGGTGGCCAGCCGCGGCGGCCGCGACGACATCATCCACCAGGTGGCGGTCAACCCCCTCTACTTCGCGCTCACCGGCGGCGGCCCCGACGTCAAGGACTCCGCCGGCGTGCCGTGGCAGGGCACCTTCGTCAACGCCAACGGCGACCCGACCGTCGACCTGCGCAGCAATCTGGCTGCCGAGTCGCGGGCCAAGATCGTCTACGAATATCTCAAGCAGTTCACCGACGACCCCGGCGTGCAGGACACGTTGACGTTCCTGATGACGCGCGAAGTCACCCACTATCAGCAGTTCACCGCTGCCCTCAACGAGCTGCCGGTGAACTTCCCACCCGGACAGCTGCCCGGCGACGAGCGTTTCCAGAACGTCGCCTTCAACATGTCCGACGGCGGCGGCGACGCGCGGGGCCCGTGGAACCAGGGCCAGGGGCCGTGGCCGCAGGGCATGGAATGGGAGTACGTCGACAACCCCGCGGAACAGTGGCTCGGTGGCGCGAAGCGGCAGAACAAGGGTGCCGAACTGAGTCCGGAGGGACAGCCGGCCGTGCAGAGTGACAAGCCGTTCACCCACGAACACCGCATACCGACGAGCTGAGCGATGAACGAAACCGGCGCTCCGCGAACGTGGCTGGGGCGCCGGTTTCGTGCGACGGGTCAGTGCGTGTGCGGATCCGGCGGGTTCTTCTCGGCACGGCCGGTGAGCTCGTCCCGGATCTTGTCGGCCAATGCCGCTCCGACGCCCATGGTCTTGAGCACCGCCGGGTTGGGCGGGGTGTCGGGATGCGGACGGGTGGGCGCCATCTTCTTGGCCTGTTCGAGCTTCCGGCCGAGCGTCTCGAGGCGCTCACGACCCGCGGCGGTTTCGAAGCGCGGCCAGACCACATCCTGCTCGTAGGCGATGTGGTGGCGGCCCGCCTTGACGAACTCCTGCAGCGCTTCGTGATAGTCGGCATCGCCGGGCTTGCCGTCTTCCAGGCGCTGCAGCAGTTTCTTGCCCTCCTGCTCTTCCTCGATGGCGTGGTCGGCGAGTTCGTCGCCGTCATCGAGCGCTTCCCGCACGGCCGGCCAGAACAGTTGCTGCTCGATGGCCTCGTGTTGCGACTCGGCGATCACCAGGTTGGTCACCATGGTTTGCAGGCCGCTGAAGTCGGCGCCCGAACCGGTGGGCGCGCCGTCGAGCGCATCCAGCATGCCCAGCACGCTCGTGTGGTCTTGGCGGAGAAAAGTCAAAGCGTCCATATTGTTTCGCCCTTCTGTTTCTGAGGTGCGGCGCGCATACCCGGCACCCGGCGGTTGAAACGCCACCGGCGCGGGGAATTGACGCCCATCAGCGGGCGCGAACGGTTTACGACGCGGAGAACGGCGTGTACGTGCCGTCGAGGACTTCGCGGTGCCCGATGGTGCGGCCGGTGACGGTGTTCGGGTCGACCAGCGCCAGGCGCACGACGGCCTCGGCGAAGTCGGTTTCCGAACCGATGTCGTCGAAGTCGGTGCGGTAGTAGGACAGTCCGGGCGTCATCATGGCCTGCGACGGGGACAGCGCGTTGACCGAGATGTTGCGCCGCTGCAGCTCGTAGGCCGCCGATTCGGTGAGGTGTTCCAGCGCCGCCTTCGATCCGCCGTAACCGGGCAGGATGCCGCCGCTGAAGTCGGAATACGGTCCGGTGCCCGGGATGCGCGAGGCGATCGAGCTGATGTTGACGATCGCCCCTCCCCCGGCGTCCAGCATGTCCGGGACGACGAGTTGCATCAGCTCGTAGGCCGCGAACACCGCGATCTCGAAGTGCCGCCGGAACGCGTGCACCGGTGTGCCGACGAAGGGCGGCCAGTCCGCTTGCGGCGCTTGGGCTTTGGCGGGCTTCTTCGGTGACGGCGCGGCACCGGGGGTCGGCGGCCGGCCCGGCGCGGTGAAGGCCGCGTTGTTCACCAGCACCGTGACCGGGCCCAGCGCCGCGCGGGTCTCTTCCACCAGCCGGGGCAGGTCGTCGCGATTGGTCAGGTCGGCGCGGATCGCCACGGCGCGACCGCCGGCGGCCTCGATCTCGGCGACCGTCTCGCCGATGGTGCCGGGCAGTTTGTCGTTCCACGCCTGCTCGGTGCGGGCGGCCACCGCCACCGCGGCGCCCTCGGCGGCCAGCGCCAGGGCGATGGCCCGGCCCAGGCCGCGACTCGCGCCGGTCACGATCGCGGTTCGTCCCGCCAGTCGCTGCGTCATGCCGATCTTCTTACTCCGTGCACGATGATCGCCGACGTCTGGTCCACCCAGTCGTCGTCCAGCCCGTCGGCCGGGGCCAGCAGCAGGCGCAGCAGGGTGACGCCTCCGATCAGCTCGACGAGCCGGTCGGGGTCGACGTCGGCGTGCACCTCGCCGGTGTTCACCGCGCCGACGATGCGGGCCCGCACCGTCCCGAAGAGTTCGGCGAACCGGCCCATGACGCGGGCGTTGAGGTCGGCGTCGTCGGCCATGTCGGCGATCAGTCCCGGCAGTGCCGCACGGACGACGGGGCTGGTGAACACATCGCGGGCCGCGCCCAGCATGGCGTGGACGTCGGCGGCGATGTCGCCGGAGGGGCCGGTCAGCGCGGTGGGCGCCGTCGGGAAGGCCGCCTCGTGCACCAGTTCGGCCTTGCCCGGCCAGCGGCGGTACAGCGCCGTCTTGGTGGTGCCGGCCCGCTCGGCGATCGCGGCCATGGTCAGGTTCGCGTAGCCGATTTCGACAAGCAGGTCCGCGGTGGCGGCGAGTATGGCAGCGTCGATCCGTGGGTCGCGCGGCCGTCCGGTCGGAGCCTTGTCAACGGATGTCGACTCTGCTTTCATAACGCTACTCACCGTATCGTAATTACGCCGCGAAGGAACCAGTTCAGTGCCGAACGAACCCGCCGTCGACCCCGTCATTTCGGAAGTCGAACACCTCCAACGCTCCAGCCGCGACGTCAGCACCGTCCCGTCCGTGCTGTCGGAATGGCTGTCGACCGTGCTGCCCGGCGGCGTCAAACCGGAGATCACCGTGGAGAGTGGCATCGACTCCAACGGGATGAGTTCGGAGACCATCATCCTGACCGGGCGCTGGATTGAGGACGGCCGGCCGGTCGAGCAGAAGTGGGTGGCCCGGGTCGCGCCGACCGAGCAGGACGTCCCCGTCTTCTCGGCCTACCGACTGGACCACCAGTTCGACGTGATGCGGCTGGCGGGCGAGTTCACCGACGTGCCGGTTCCGAAAGTCCGCTGGCTGGAGAACACCGGCGATGTGCTCGGCGCGCCGTTCTTCCTGATGGACTACGTCGAGGGCGCGGTTCCTCCCGATGTGATGCCCTACACGTTCGGCAACAACTGGTTCGCCGACGCCACCGCCGAGCAACAGCGCGAACTGCAGGACAGCACCGTCGAGGTGATCGCCAAACTGCACTCGATTCCCAACGCGGAGAAGACATTCGACTTCCTGGCCGAGGCCGACCCACCCGGTGACAGCGCGCTGCGCCGGCACTTCGGCTGGCTCAAGGAATGGTACGAGTTCTGCGTGCCCGGCATCGGCCGATCCCCGTTGGTCGAACGGGCGCTGCAATGGCTCGAGGACAACTTCCCCGACGACGTCGCGGCATCGGATTCGGTTCTGGTCTGGGGTGACTCGCGGATCGGCAACGTGCTCTACCAGGACTTCCGCCCGGTTGCGGTGCTGGACTGGGAGATGGCCACCGTCGGGCCGCGCGAATTCGACGTCGCATGGATCATCTTCGCGCACAACGTCTTCCAGGAGCTGTGCGGACTGGCCGGGATGCCCGGCCTGCCCGATGTGCTGCGCGAGGAGGATGTGCGCTCGACGTACGCCAAGCTCACCGGCGTCGAAGTCGGCGACCTGCGCTGGTTCTACATCTACTCCGGTGTGGTGTGGTGCTGCGTGTTCATGCGGACCGGCTACCGCCGCGTGCGCTTCGGCGAACTCGAGCAGCCCGACGACGTGGAGTCGCTGTTCTACCACAAATCCCTGCTGGAACGGCTCCTGGAAGGAACCAACTGATGCTCGGCCCGATGGACGAATTCCCGGTACACCAACTGCCCCAACCGATCGCGTGGCCCGGCTCCTCCGACCGCAACTTCTACGACCGCTCCTACTTCAACGCCCACGACCGCACCGGCGACATCTTCGTCATCACCGGCCTCGGTTACTACCCGAATCTCGGTGTGAAGGACGCCTTCCTGCTGGTCCGCCGCGGCGATACCCAGACCGCGGTGCATCTGTCGGACGCGATCGACCAGGACCGGCTGAACCAGCACGTCGGCAACTACCGCGTCGAGGTCAGCGAGCCGTTGCGCACGGTGCGCATCATCCTCGACAAGACCGAGGGCATCGCGGCCGACCTCACCTGGAACGGCCTGTTCGACGTCGTGCAGGAACAGCGGCACATCCTGCGCACCGGCACCCGGATCACCCTGGACGCCCAGCGGTTCGCCCAATTGGGTTCCTGGAGTGGTCATTTGGAGATCGACGGCGAGATGATCACCGTCGACCCGACGGTGTGGATCGGCAGCCGGGACCGCTCCTGGGGCATCCGGCCCATCGGTGAGGCCGAACCCGCCGGACGCCCGGCCGACCCGCCGTTCGAAGGCATGTGGTGGCTGTACGTGCCGATCGCCTTCGAGAAGTTCTCGATCGTCATCATCATCCAGGAGGAGCCCGACGGCTTCCGCTCGCTCAACGACTGCACGCGGATCTGGAAAGACGGCCGCATCGAACAGCTCGGCTGGCCGCGGGTCAAGGTCCACTACACACCGGGCACCCGGATCCCCACCGGCGCCACCATCGAGGCCACCGCGGGCGACGGCTCTCCCGTGCGTTTCGACGTGGAATCCAAGCTGCCCTGCCCCATCCACGTCGGCGGCGGCTACGGCGGCGACAGCGACTGGATCCACGGCATGTGGAAGGGCGAGAAGTTCACCGAGCGGCTGACCTACGACATGACCGACCCGGCGATCGTCGGCCGCGCCGGCTTCGGCGTCATCGACCACGTCGGCCGCGCGGTCTGCCACGACGGCTCCGGCGAGCACGAAGGCTGGGGCCTGTTCGAACACGGCGCGCTGGGCCGCCACGATCCGTCCGGTTTCAAGGACTGGTTGACGGTCGCCGACTGAGGGATTTCGGTGCGATTTCCGCCGCTGCGCGACGGTCA
>CAZTAA010000107.1:0-13722 GCA_964611465.1 uncultured Mycobacterium sp.
GCCGCCGCGGCCTCCTTCTCCAGGTCCAGGTACTGATCCGCGCCGACGTCGACGGCCACGCCCAGGATCGTCCCGCCGGTGAACGGGAATCCTGGCGGGTAGCTGCGGCTGACCGGGTCGGCGCTGTCGTAGCCGACGCACAGGCCGTCGCCGCACAGGGTGAACGCACCGATCTGGGCGCGCATCGGCCCCTCGGCCACCACCTGGTCGCCGAGGTACAGCTTGGTGGTCCCCAGCGACTCGCCGTGCTCGCCGGCTCCTTCGCGGGTGAACTCCACGCCCACGGTCAGCTGCCCGGGCTGCAGCTCCGGTGAGACGAAGGTCTGCTCGGGCTTGATGCCCAGGAAGTTGTAGACGTAGTGCAGCTTGCGGTCCCTGATGAACAACGTGTGCCCGCCGAACCGCGACCCCTGCGCGAAGATCACGCCCTGCGAATCCGGTGTCACCTCGACATCGGCGAGGATCTTGTAGGAGCGGCCACGGATGTTCACCGCGTTCGACTCCGGCACGGGCGACGTCTCCGGGAAGTAGACGTAGCGCGAGCGCGGCGGTTCGCCCTGCGGCCGCTCATCGTTGATCACCTCGACGGCCGGCCGATCATCCAGCGGGAGAACGAAATTCGCGTCGGCTTCTTCGAACCAGGCCGCGATCAGCTCCTGCAGCTTCTCCGGATGCTGATCCGCGAGGTTGCGCGCCTCGGCGCGGTCCTCGTCGACGTGGTACAGCTCCCAGGCATCCTGGTCGAAGTGCCCCTTGCCGCTGATCGGGGCGTGCACCGCGGCGGCCTTCCAGCCGTCCTGCCAGATACCGCGGGTGCCCAGCATCGAGAAGTACTGGCGCTTCTTGGCGGTCGGCGTGTGCGCATCGTCGAAGCTGTAGCGCATCGACACACCGTTGAGCGGGTACTGCTCGATACCCCGGTACACCGCCGGCATCTCCAGGCCGACGGCCTCCAGGATCGTCGGCACGATGTCGGTGCTGTGGTGGTACTGGTGCCGCATCTCGCCCTTGGCCTTGATTCCGTTGGGCCAGTGGATGATCAGCGGGTCGCAGGTGCCCCCGGCGTATTGCGAGTACCGCTTGAACATCTGGAACGGGGTGGAGAACGCCACCGCCCAGCCGGTCGGGTAGTGGTTGTAGGCATCGGGACCGCCGAGCGCGTCGAGGTAGGACATGTTCTCCTCGAGGCTGTCGGGATAGCCGTTGAAGAACTTGTTCTCGTTCACCGAACCGTCGGGCGTGCCCTCACCGGAGGCGCCGTTGTCGGCACAGTAGAAGATCAGTGTGTTGTCGAGTTGCCCTGTGCGCTCGAGGAATTCGACGATCCGGCCGATCTGCACGTCGGTGTACTCGGAGAAACCGGCGAACACCTCGGCCATTCGGGCGAACAGCTTCTTCTCGTCGTCGTTGAGTTCCGCCCACGGCCGCACATGGTCGGCCGGGTTTGCGACGTCGTCGGCCATCGGGTTCAGTGGCGTCAGTTCGGTGTCGGCCGGCAGCACGCCGCGTTCGATCATGCGGGCAAGCACCCATTCGCGGTACGCCTCGTAGCCGTCGTCGAACTTGCCCTTGTACTTGTCGATGTACTCCTGTGGCGCGTGGTGCGGGGCATGGTTGGCGCCCGGGCAGAACCACATGAACCACGGCTTGGACGGCGCCGCCGAGCGCTGGTCGCGCAACATCCGGATCGCTTGGTCGGCAAGGTCTTTCGACAGGTGGTAGCCCTCTTCGGGCGTGTAGGGCGGCTCGATGAAGTGGTTGTCGTTGACCAGATCCGGATACCACTGGTTGGTCTCGCCGCCGAGGAACCCGTAGAACCGGTCGAATCCCTTGGACAGCGGCCATTCCGAGCGGCTGCCGCAGGCCGAGATGTCCTCCACCGGAACGTTGTGGTTCTTGCCCAGCCAGTAGGTGCTGTACCCGTTGTCCTGCAGCACCTGGCCGATGGTCGCGCACTGCGCGGGCAGTCGCGCGGCGGCGCCGGGGAACCCCAGCGATCCCTCGGTGATCGACGCGCAGCGGTTCACGTGGTGGTTGCGCCCGGTGAGGAAGGTGGACCGGGTCGGCGAGCACAGCGCCGTGGTGTGCCACTGCGTGTAGGTCAGCCCGTTGTCGGCCAGTTTGTCCAGCGTCGGCATGTTGATTCGCCCGCCGTACGGCGACCAGGAGGCCAGCCCGGTGTCGTCGTAGAGGATGACGAGGACGTTCGGGGCGCCTTCGGGTGCCCGCTTCAAGGCGTAGGGGCCCCAGTCCGGAACGGAGTCACGGACGTCGAGCTTGATCACGCCTTTGAACGGTTCGGTCACGGTCGCTTCCTAACGTGGTTCGGGTGCGGCGGGACGACCGCCGGTAAGAGGATGTCACGCCCGGCCGCTCGGGCCCGCCAATTGCCTATCCCGGTTGAGCGGTGTGTCATGCTGCGGTGGACATGGACGCCAACACCCGCCTGGCCGCCGAACGCAACCGTCTCGCACTCGAGCGGACGCTGATGGCGTGGACGCGGACGAGTACGTCACTGATCGCGTTCGGTTTCACCATTTACCAGATCTTCCGGTACCTGTCGGAGAACGATCGGCTTCGCGACCCCTACGTCAGTCCGCAGGTATTCGGCGTGGCGATGATCGTGGTCGGGTTGGGCGCGCTCATCCTGGGTTGGGTGCAACATCGCCAGGAACTGCGGGCGCTGCGGGCGGAGTTCGGGCCGATGCGCTACTCGATCGCGTCGATCGTCGCCGCCATGATCGCCGGGCTCGGCATCATCGCTCTGCTCGGCGTGACGTCGCGCCTGTAGTGGGGGAACCCTGTGGTCAGGCCAGCTGCGGTGGCGGCGGCGGCCCGACCGGAGCGGCCACCGGCGCCGGGGGCGGGCCCGGGACGATGAAGCAGTTCGTCCCGCCTATCCCCATGACGTACACCGTCGTGCAGCGCTGGAAGCTGCCGTCCGGGCCGACCGGCCCGTCACAATTGCCTCCGCCGTTGCCCCACATGTAGAACTCTCCGCATTCTGCCGACGCTTGGGGTGCCGCCGTGAGGGCGCCGGCCCCCATGAGTGCGAACATCCCCGCCGTCAATACTGCGGTCAACAATTTCCTCATGACCTGCTCCTGACCACCCCGCGGCAGCCGGAACGGCCGACGCGCCCTGTTTCAATGATGCGCAAAATTGCCGTGTCTGGCAACGAAATGGCGGACAAAGCAGATGTGATCTGCGGCGCGCCGGTCAGCGCCCGCGTGGCACCGGATCAGTGCTGCGGCGACCGTGGACGCAGACGGTCAGAAGCCGGAGGCCAGGAGCCGTTCGCCGGTGGGGTGAAGTCCGCCGCGCAGTTGCGAAAAGCCTTCGCGGATCAGGTCTCTGGCGGTTTCGGGACTTTCGGCGCCGTGCGCCAGCAACTCGACGGCCGATGCCGTCACGGCCCGGCCGGCATGGAAGACGAGTCGGGGGAGCAGGTCGGTGTCGGGGTCGCGTCCCAGCCGGCGGGCGATCTCGTCGAGCACCTGTCGGGACGCGCGGCGGTGCACGGCCGCGGCGTGCGCGGTCAGCGCCGGGTGTCCGGTGACCATCCGGGTGGCGGCCATGACCTCGTCGAGTTCGGGTCCGGACTCGACTAGATCGATCGCGGCGGCCTCCAGCGAGTCCAGGACGGGTTCGTCGGCGGGGCGGTCCAGGAAGGTGTCGGCGTGGTGCCGTTCGACGTCGGCCAGCAGGGACAGCACCGCATCTTCCTTGCTGGAGAAGTAGTTGCGGAACGTCCGCGGCGAGACGTGCGCGGCCTCGGCGATGGCATCGACGGTGACGGTGTCGTAGCCGTCGCGCAGGGCCAGGTCGAGAGCGGCCCGGCGCAGCGCCGCGCGGGTCTCCTGCTTCTTGCGGGCACGCAAACCGGGCTCGGTCATGTTGCCGATTAAAACAAGACCGCGGTGTCTATCAGCGGAGGCGCGCGTGGCCGACTGGCCAGCGGATTCGCGCACCGGGGGCGCACGCGGACACTTACGCTGAGCCGGTGAAAAGCCGGGTCGCCCGTGGCGAAGGCGCGCCGCTGGGCGCGACGGTGCGCGACGGCGGGGTGAACTTCAGTGTCTTCTCCAAGGATGCGACGCGGATCGATCTGCTGTTGTTCCCCGACGAGCAGGCCACCGAGCCGGACCGGGTGATCAGACTCGATCCGCACCGGCACCGGACGTATCACTACTGGCACGTCTTCGTGCCGGGAGTCGGGCCGGGTCAGGTCTATGCCTATCGGGCACATGGGCCCTTCGCGCCTGAACGGGGCCTGCGCTTCGACCACCACAAGGTCCTGCTCGACCCGTACGGCCTGGCCGTCGCCGTGCCCGACGACTACGACCGTGACGCCGCGGCACGGCCCGGAGACAACGTCGCGACGGCGATGAGGAGTGTGGTGGCCGATCCGGCTGCCTATGACTGGGAGGGCGACGCGCCACTGCGCCGGGCGGCGTCGGAAACCGTGATCTATGAGATGCACGTGCGCGGGTTCACCCGGCATCCCAGCTCCGGGGTTGCCGCGGACAAACGCGGGACGTTCGCCGGCCTCATCGAAAAGATTCCCTACCTGCGGGAGCTGGGCATCACCGCGGTGGAGCTGCTGCCGGTGTTCCAGTTCGATCCGTATGACGCCCCGGACGGGTTGGTCAATTACTGGGGCTACCAACCCGTTTCGTTCTTCGCCCCGCATCAGGCCTACGCATCAGGGAAGGGTGCGCTGGCGGCGCTCGACGAATTCCGCGACATGGTCAAGGCGCTGCACCGCGCCGGCATCGAAGTCCTGCTCGACGTGGTGTTCAATCACACCGCCGAGGGGCCGGCGGACGGTCCCACGCTGTGCTACCGCGGCCTGGCCAACGACTTCTATTACATTCTGCGGCAAGACAAGTCGCGCTATTCCGACTACACGGGCTGCGGCAACACGCTGAACGGCAACCAGGCGATCGTGCGGCGGCTGATACTGGACAGCCTGCGCTACTGGGTGGGGCAGATGCACGTCGACGGGTTCCGTTTCGACCTCGCCTCGATCCTGGCCCGCGACGAGAGCGGCCATCCCCGATCCAACCCGCCGGTGTTGCTGGACGTCGAGACCGACCCCACGCTGGCGGGCACCAAACTGATCGCAGAGGCCTGGGACGTGGGTGGGCTGTACCAGGTCGGGAGTTTCGTCGGCGACGCATGGCTGGAATGGAACGGCAAGTTCCGCGACGATGTGCGCCGGTTCGTCCGGGGCGACCGCGGCGCCGTACGCGGAGTGGCCACCCGGCTGTTGGGCAGTCCGGACCTCTACGGCCATCAGCACCGGGAGGCCGAGCAGAGTGTCAACTTCGTGACGTCGCACGACGGGTTCACCCTCAACGACCTGGTCTCCTACAACGAGAAGCACAACGAGGCCAACGCCGAGCACAACCGCGACGGTACGAACGACAACTTCAGCTGGAACTGCGGGATCGAAGGCCCGACCGCCGATCCGGAGATCGAGGCACTGCGGACCCGGCAGATCAAGAATTTTCTGGTGCTGAATCTGTTCGCCGCCGGTCTACCGATGATCGCGATGGGGGACGAGATGCGCCGCACGCAGTGCGGTAACAACAACGCCTACTGCCACGACGACGAAATCAGTTGGCTCGATTGGACTTTGCTCGAACGCCACGCCGACGTCCACCGGTTCGCCGCGCACCTCGTCCCGTACCGCGCCCGCCGTCTTGCCGAGGGGGTTCCGCTGACACTGAACGAAGTGCTCGACAACTCGATGATCGAATGGCACGGTGTGCGCCTGGCGCATCCGGACTGGGGCCACCATTCGCACTCGCTGGCGGTCTCACTGCAGAGTCTGCGGGCCGACCTGCTGCTGCACGGGATGGCCAACATGTATTCGGAGCCGCTGACGTTCGAGTTGCCGCCGACGCCGGATGGGCCATGGCGGCGCTGGATCGACACTGCCCTGCAGACGCCCGAGGACATCACGGAGTGGACGTCGGCGCCGGTGGTGCCGGTCCAGAAGTACACCGCGGAGCCGCATTCGGTGGTCGTGCTGTTCCGGCACACCGGTTGAAGTGATCCGGCGCAACGGCCGTTCAGTGCACCAGGGTCTGTGCGTGCGCCCGCCGCAGCTTGCCCGACGGTGTTTTCGGGATCATCCCCGGCGCGAGTACCACCACATTGCGCGGCCGGACGTCCACCTCGGCGAACACCTCATGAGCCACCTGTCGCTGGATCCGCCGAACCTCGCCGGCCTCCTGCCACGACGTGGATTCGACCGCGACCGCGAACGTCTCCCGGGACTGTCCGACGTCGAGGCGCACCGCGACCGCACAGCCCGGCCGGACACCCTCGACGCGCACCGCGGCGAGTTCGATGTCGGTCGGGTAGATGTTGCGCCCGGCCATGATGATGACGTCCTTGACCCGGCCGCACACCACGATGTCGCCGGTGTCCGTGAGATAACCCAAATCGCCGGTGTCGTACCAGCCCTGGTCGTCCTGGGCCGGAAGGAACCCGGCCACCGTGACGTAGCCGTCGGTCACCGGTTCGCCGCGCACCTCGATGATCCCGACGCCGCGCGCTGCCAGGATGCCGCCGTGCTCATCGACGATGCGCACCTGGATTCCCGGCAACGGTCGGCCGAGGCACACCAGCCGTCGGGTGCGCCCCCGCGTCGCCGGCACCGCGCGGTGCAGGACGGCCAGCAGATCGGCGTCCACCTCGTCGACGACCATGCCGGCCCCGCATTCGGTGAACGACACGGCCACCGTCGTCTCGGCCATCCCGTAGGCGGGCACGATGGCTTGCGGTCGCAGGCCGAACGGGGCGGCGGCGTCACAGAAATCCTCCACCACCGCGGGATCGACCTGTTCGGCGCCCGAGAGGGCCCAGCGCAGCGATGACAGGTCGAACTGACCGGGTACGGCCTGTCTGCGCAACCGCTTGGCCAGAAGGTTGTAGGCGAAGTTCGGGGCGGCTGTCATCGTGCCCCGATACTTGTCGATCAGCTTGGGCCACAACAACGTATCCTGCAGAAAGTCCATCGGCGTGACCTTGACCAGTTCGGCGCCGAAATACATCGGCACCGTCAGGTAGCCGGTCATCCCCATGTCGTGGAAGCAGGGCAGCCAGCTCACGATCACATCGGTGTCGACGTCGACGCCGGCGCCGGCGAACATCGCCTCGGCGTTGGCGACGATGTTCGCGTGGGAGATGCGGACCGCCTTGGGCGGACCGGTCGATCCGGAGGTCAACTGCAGGAATGCCACATCTTCGTCGTCGGTGTCGACCGGGTCCGCCGGGGCGGCGCCGAGTAGCTGGTCGACGGTCACGACCCGCAATCCCAGTTGCTGAAGCACCGGTGCGGCCGGCATGAACGGATCCGAGACCACGACCACCCCGGCGTCGATCATCGTGACGACCGAGATCGTTTCCTGCGCCCACCGCTCCAGGTCGGTACGGGGCGTGGGCTGATGCAGCATGGTCAGACTGGCGCCGCGCATCCAGACGGCCTGCGCGGTCGGAGCGATTTCGACCGGCGCCCCCGCCAGTACCGCGACGGCGTCGCCGCGTGCCACCCCCGCCTCCGCCAGACCGCCGGCGATGTTCCGGGCCCGCCGATGGACCTGGGCCCAGGTGTGCCGCACCGGGGTGTCGGGTTCACCGGTCACCATGCCCTTCTCGCTCGCCTGGGCGTTGGCGTACATCGTCGCGGTGAACGTGCTCATGAGAGTCCCGTCGGGTTATTCGCATCCGATCGTCCGACGGTAGCCCGCCGGAGGTGATGCGTCCGGGCACCGCGCCGATGGCGGGTGGAATCAGCCGAGGGACCGTGCGACGGCGCCGTAGCGTTCGACACGGTCCGGATCGCCGAGGGCGTTGTACAGGGCGATGCGGGTGGCGATTCCGCCGTACTTCACGGTGAGAGCGTCGGCCAACCCGTCCCAGGTCGATTCGGTGGCGAAGGTGTCGATGTGCTCGTCGGTGATCTGAGCGGCCATGCCCGCGAAGTCACCGGCCTTCTGCTTCTCCCGGATCCTCGCCGTGGTTCCCTCGAAGCCGGCCTCATCCCAGATGAACGCATAGTTGGGCGTGCTGCCGTAGAAACTCATGCTGGCCCGTACCAGTTCGCGTTCGCGGTGGCGTTCCTCGTCACTGTCGCCGACGATCGTCATGACCGGGACGATCAGCGCGATGTCCGACGGTGAGCGGCCCGACTTCTGTGCTCCCGCAGCCACATTCGGAATGACGTGGCGGGCGATGTAGCCGGGCTCGCCGAGCGGGTGAACGTGCACGCCGTCGGCGACTTCGCCGGCCATCCGCAGCATCCACGGATTGACCGCGGCGACATCGACTTTCGGGTCCGGTTCGTCGATCGGCCCGGCGCTCCACTGCGGCGTGATGAAGTCGAGGTCATAGAACTCGCCGTGGTAATCCAGCGATCCGGACCGGAACGCCGCGAAGCAGGCCTTGACCGCCCGCACGTAATCCCGCAGGCGTGGGCCCGGATGCTCGAAGGCCGCGCCGTAGCGGCGTACCACATGGGTGCGCACCTGCGTGCCGAGACCGAGACGGAACCGTCCGCCGGTGGCCTCCTGCAGTTCCCAGGCGCAGGCCGCGGTGACGAACGGACTGCGGGGAAAGGCGACCGCGACACCGGTCGACAGGTCCAGTCCGGGTGCGGCCTGCGAGGCCACGGCGGCGTTGAGGTAGGCGGTGCGGCCGGTCTCGGTGAACAACAGACCGGAGAAACCGGCGGTTTGCACCTGCCGCGCCAGGTCGCCGATCTTCGCCAGAGGTTGCGGGACGGTCATCACATCGACGTACACGGGTGGAACGCTACGCCGGGCGGGCTACGTCGAGTTGGTGAACCGGATGGCGACGATGTGCTCCCGCGCGGCGGCCTCGGTGAACTCCTGCAGGCTGGGGACGCGCTGGTCGCGGAACTTCAGCCCCATCGTGGTCTGCGCGCGCTTGACGCCGTAGGACTGCGCTAACCGAAACGACAGGTCGGCGACCACGTTCGGGTCGGTGATGAGTTCGCCGCGCATCGACGTGGTCTTTCCGTTGTGCAGCACCTGGGCGGTCGCGCCGTCACGGAAATTGTTCTTCCAGGGCGCGCTGGTCAGTGCATAGAGTGCGCCGTCGATTTGGTGGGCGCTCAACGGAATCGTGTACTGCCGCCCGGTTTTGCGGCCGGTGACCTTGACGACCATCATCTGCTCGCGCGCCGGTCCGGCAACCGGAGTGCGGAGCAGCAACGCCAACAGCGGGTTGACGACGCGCAAGAGCGCGACGGGCGGGTGCGAGATCGTGATGGCGGGGGACTGATCTGTCATTTCTTCACCGTATGGCGCGCTGTCCGCTGCGTCGAGAGCGTCTCCGGACCGGGCGTGACGCACGGTTGCACGCGGTCCGGGGTGGCGACGTTGAAGTGGCCGTACCCCGGCACGTACAGCACGTGGAACCTGGGCTTCCATTGGACGCGGGTACCGACGGCCAGACGTGATCGGAGGCTCCGGTGGTGCCATAGCTCGAGCTTCAGATCGGTGCCTTCGATCTCGATGTGCCCGTCATCGCGGACGTCGGTGACCTTCACGCTGATCACCGGCTGATCGGGCTCGTGCGACTTCTTGGCCTGTATCCAGTGCATGTTGTGTCCTGGGAAGTACGAGCAGCAGAATCGGTTGTGCGCCATGGCAATACCCCATTTGTCAGGCTCCCGGCCGCGGGAGCGCTCTTGCCCGCACCGGTCGGTGCAGGCCGCTTCGTCATCCGAGCCACCCACGAGCGTGGGGTTGGCGCACCGTCCAGTCGGAGCTTGGCGACGGTGTCTCGTGAAGCGGTTCCGAGTCTAGGGCACCCCACCGACAACACCGCTCGGTTCGGGATCGCGTCTGGTGTCGGTGGCGCGGCGTAAGGTGCGGGACCAGGGAAAGGGGGTGGACGCGGTGTCGGCGATTCTGCTGGGTGGTTACCCGGCGAAGCAGTGTGCCCGCATCACCCACAACAAGTACTCGCCGACGGCCCCGCCCCCCGCGCCGACCCCGCCGGAACTGCAGGCCCTGTTCGACGAGGGCCGGGTCTTCGAGACCGCGGTCGTCGATGAGTTCGTCTCCCGCTTCGCCGGTTCCGGGGATCTGCTCGTCCTCGACGAGGACGCCGACTGGGAGGCCACGAAGCGTCTCACCCTCGACGCCCTGCGGGCCGGCGTGCCGATCGTCGTCGGCGGCCGATTGCCCGACGTCAACGGCCGGGTGGGCGCACCCGACGTCCTCATCCGGCATGCCGACGGCTACCTGCCCGTCGACATCAAGAACCACCGGACGCTCAACCCGTCGGCCAACCCGGAAAGCCCGCGTGCCCGTTCCGTCGTCGACGTCTCAGCGCTGAACACCCCCGACGACCGGCACACCCACCGCGGCTACAGCAATACCGCCGGCCACTGGCGGCACGACGCCATGCAACTCGCGCACTACACCCGGATGCTGCAGGAACTCGGCCTGCACCCGGTATCGGATCCGGCGCTCATCGGCGGCATCATCGGCACCTCGGACCTCAGCGCGCTGACCGGCGACGAACTCGGGATCGTCTGGTATGACCTGGCCTTACCCGCCGAATCCACTTTCTCCGCCACGGAACCCGGGCACCGCAAACGTCGGTCCCCGCTGGAGCGCTACGACCACGAGTTCGCCTTCCGGCTCGCCGTCGCCGAGGCGGCCCGCGACGGCGGCGAACTGGTCCGCCCGTTTCGCACCAACGACTGCGATAGCTGCGAATGGTTCGAGTATTGCGCCGACGTCGTGGGCCCCGACGACGCGTCCTTCGCACTCGCGGCCGGGCACCTCAACGTCCGGGAGTGGCTGTACCTCTACGGGGGCAGCGAGCGATTCACCGTCGACGACCTTGCCCGCACCGACGCCGCCACCGTCATCGACGGGTTCCGCGAGCAATCGGTCGGAACCGCCAACCCGCACAAGCGACTGGAGGACGCCATCCGGCGGGCGCGGATGACGTTGGCGGGCATCGACTTCCAGCCGCACGGGGCAACATGGCCCGAAGTCCCTTGCGCCGACATCGAAGTCGACTTCGACATCGAATGGGACACCGACGGCCGCATTTATCAGTGGGGGTTGCGCATCCGAGAAGGGCAGGACGACACCACCGCGCGGTACGAACCCGTCGTGTCGTTCGACGTGCTCGACGAGCGGGCCGAAGAGGCGCTGGCCGACGTCTTCGCCGCTCGCCTCAACGCGTTGAAAGACGCGGCGCGACAAGAGAACAAGAGCATTCGGGTATTCCACTGGCACCACGTGGAGGTCAGTCTGACCCGTAAGTTCGACGCCGTAGCTGCGGCGCTCGACGGGATCACCTGCGACCTGCTCGCCTGGTTCAACGCCAACTTCTTCGCCCGGCAGACGGCGTCGATCAAGAACGTCGCCCCGCTGTTCGGATTCCAGTGGGATGTCGACGACGCCGGCGGCCGCGTCTCCCAACTGAAGATCGCCCAAGCGCGTGGCGCCGGTCCCGAGGCGGAGGACGCACGCCGATGGTGTCTGCTGTACAACGAGTCCGATGTCGCGGCCCAGGCCGCCATCCGAGACGGGCTGCGGGCCACTGGTCGAGCTATCTTGCCGCAGTGAGCGCGGATGCTATCGCAGCTAAATTGCAGTCAATGCTGCTATAGTCGCAGCATGGTGGCCGTGACCATACGGGATGTCCCCGAATCCGTTCGCGATGAACTTGCGGCGCGTGCCGCGCGCGGAGGAAAGTCTCTCCAGGAGTTCCTGCGCGGGCTGCTCATGGCGGCCGCGGAGAAACCCGCGCTAGACGATGTCATCGCACGTGCACGCGCGCGGGTGACGGCCACTGGGGTGCGCGTCGACACCGCGGCGACGATTGCCGCGCGGGACGCGGAGCGTCGTTGAGCGGACTGTGCTGCGACTCCTCGGCAATCATCTCGTTTCTTGTCGACTCCGGACCTGACGGCAGCTGGGTCGCCGACACGCTCGCCCACAGCACACTGCATGCGCCGGCACTGCTGCCTTTCGAGTGCGGCAACATCCTGCGGCGCCATGAGGCGGCCGGGCTGATCGGAACGGACCAGGCGGACCAGGCGTATAGGGACCTGGCGGACCTGCCGGTCGAATTGTGGCCCTATGACGCCCTAGCCGCACGCATCTGGGAGCTGCGACGGAATCTCACCAGTTACGACGCGGCCTATGTCGCTCTGGCAGAAGCGATCGGCGTACCCCTGGTAACTCTCGACCGCCGGCTGGCGAGGGCCTCCGGTGCCGCGTGCGTCATGCGTACGCCGGACTCCGTCGACTGATCGCGCTATTGTTCGGCGGCGCGGGGGCGGACTGTGCAGACTGCATTGAGATCGAGCGAGGGGACAGGATCGTGGACGTAATAGGCGGCATCCGGCAGAAGCTGACCCAGGTTGTCGAGAACGGTCATGCGGTCACCCGCCTGCTCGCCCGGGGCTTCATCGATCCGCTGGACCTCGGCGCCACCGTGCAGACCGCCAAGCTGGCCGCCACCTACGGCCCGCAGGCCACCATGGCCATCCAGGGTGGCAAGCGGTTCGCCGACCTGCCGGCGATCGTCGACGAGCGCGGCACGTTGACGTACAAGCAGGTCGACGACCAGTCGTGGGCGCTGGCCCACGGGCTGCAGCGCCTGGGTGTCCAGGAGGGGTCCGTCGTCGGACTGCTGTGCCGGGACCACCGCGGCCTCGTCGTCGCCATGGCCGGCTGCGGCAAACTCGGCGCCCGCCTGGTGCTGATGAACACCGGATTCGCCAAGCCGCAGTTCGCGGAGGTCTGCAAGCGCGAGGGCGTCAAGGTGGTGATGCACGACAGTGAGTTCCTCGGCCTGCTCGACGCCCTGCCGCCCGAGCTGCCCCGCATCATCACGTGGGTGGACGAGGGCGCCGAACTGCCCGCCGGCGCGCAGACCCTCGACGACATGGTCGCGGCCAACTCGACCGAGCCGATTTCGACGCCGAGCAAGCCCGGCGGGTCGGTCATCTTGACCAGCGGCACAACCGGCCTGCCGAAGGGCGCCCCGCGCGACACCGTGTCGCCATTCGCCTCGGCTCAGCTGGCCGACCGGGTTCCGTTCCCGCGTAAGGGAACGATGGTCATCGTCTCGCCCATCTTCCACAGCACGGGCTGGGCCACCTACCTGGCCGGCGCCGCACTGGGCAACAAGGTGGTCACCGGCCGGCGGTTCAACGCCGAGAACACCCTGAAGATGATCGCCGAGCACAAGGCCGACATGCTGGTCGCCGTCCCGACCATGCTGCACCGCATGGTCGAACTGGGCCCCGAGGTCCACGGCAAGTACGACACGTCTTCGCTGAAGGTCATCCTGGTCGCCGGATCGGCGCTCAGCCCCGAGCTGTCCAACAGGACGCAGGACGTCTTCGGCGACGTGCTCTACAACATGTACGGCTCCACCGAGTGCGCCATCGCCACCATCGCCACCCCTTCCGAGCTGCGCAAGGCGCCGGGAACCGCCGGCCGGGCCCCGGTCACCTGCGAGGTGGTCCTCTACGACGACAACGA
Organism: uncultured Mycobacterium sp.; assembly: GCA_964611465.1. GTDB lineage: Bacteria > Actinomycetota > Actinomycetes > Mycobacteriales > Mycobacteriaceae > Mycobacterium. Next base: position 13,560 of record CAZTAA010000107.1, read on the forward strand.
TCAGCGGATCAAGGGCCGCAACAAACGGGGCCGGATTTTCGTCCGGAACGGCGCACCGTTCGCGGGCTACACCGACGGGCGCACCAAGCAGATCATCGACGGCTACATGTCCAGCGGCGACATGGGCCACTTCGACGACGACGGACTGCTGTTCGTCGACGGC
>CAZTAA010000108.1:0-13586 GCA_964611465.1 uncultured Mycobacterium sp.
GGGTCTGCAACTGGTGAATGATCCGGTGATCGGCCACCGGGGCACGCCGGGCGATGATCTCCCGGCGCGCCAGCAGATCCACCAACTCGCGCGGGGTGAATCCGTCCAACGACGCCGACGCCAACACGTCGAAGCCGGCCTCGATCGCCGCCAGCGCACCCAGCACGCTGTCCCGGTCAGCCAACGACGACGAAGCCATAATCGAACACTAGTTCGAACCGCCGACAAAATCCAGACCCGGTTTCGGGCCCTTACGCGATATCGGCGACGAACACCCCGGCCCGCCGGCCGATCCTTCGGGCCATCCGGGGCAGACCGGCGGTGTCCCCACCGGCCGGCACCAGACGGGGATTGACCAGATGCACGTCGCGGCGACCCAGATGGAGGTCGGCCTCACCGGCGGCCAGCACGTTCTTAGCCCAGTTCGTCTTGCCGTGCACCAACCCGATCGCGACCACGTCGCCGCTGCGCATGGGGGAGACCACCGTCTCGTAGCGCTTGCCCGACGTGCGGCCGACGTGCTTGATCACTCCGAACGTCGGCAGGTGCCGCAGCACCGGCGACGCCACCGGATTCAGGTACTTGATCTGCGCCCGCTCCAGCCAGGGCGGCATGAGCATCGGGAAGCCGGGCACGTCGTTGGGATGACTCACGTCGCTCACCTGCCCTCTTCCCGGTCCCAGACCCCCATGACGGTCCGCAGGATCTCCTCGGCCCGGCCCAGTCCGGCCAGATGACTTTCGCCGGGAATGGTGTAGAGGGTCGCGTCGGGCAGCGCGGCCACGCAGTGCTCACCGTGGGCGTGCGGGATGATGTGGTCACAGTCACCGTGCCACCAGTGCACCGGCACCTTCACCTCGTCGAGGTTGAATCCCCACGGCCGCGCGAACGCCACGATGTCGGCGAACGGCGCGGACAACTGCTTGCGGCTGCCGTTGAGCAGGTCGTCGAGGAACATCGCCTTGAACTCGGGCCGAACCAGCAGCCGACGGTCGCCTTCCGGCGAGATGGCCGCATACGCGTACAGCGCGGGAGAGGCGACCGGGCGGATCATGTTGACCAGGGTGACCGCGGCCAGGCGCATCGGCAGTCCGGCAACCTCCAGCAGTGGGGCGACGATGTTCCCCAGCGTCATCGCGCCACCGCTGATGGCGTCGCGGCCCCGCGTCGGTGCCACCCCGCCGAGCACCGCGGCCGTCACCACCCGCTCGGGCATGGCGGCCGCACACGCCAGGGCATAGGGCCCGCCGCCGGACAGCCCGATGACGGCGAATCGCCCGACGCCCAGGGTGTCGGCGATGACCTCCAGGTCGTGCGCGAAATCCGAGACGGTGTCGTATTGGAACGGCGTGGACGATCCGATGCCGGGCCGATCCACCCCGACCAGCCGGATGTCATTCTGCTCGGCGAACAACCGCGCCTCGGCCGGAATCTGGCGGCGTGCTCCCGGCGTGCCGTGCAGCCAGAACATCGGGCGTCCCTGCGGCGCGCCGAACTCTGCGAAACCGAGGCGCCGGTCGCTGTCGACGCTGATGTTCCCTTCCAGCTTCGGACGGTCGATACCAAAACCCATGTGTCGAGTGTGCCATGCGGAAAACGACACATTTCCCGATCACGACAACCGACGCCGCTCACCGCGGCGCGCCGACCACCACGGTCAGATCGGTGCCGTCGCGTTCCACCCTCAGCCCGGCCCGCCGGGCAACCGCCGCGACCGCGGCCGCGTCGCCGGGTTCGCTGCGGCTGGTGGCCAGTGCTCGCGCCAGCCGGCCCTTGTGCGCCTTGTTGAAGTGGCTCACCACGGTGCGCCGGCCGTCGGGGTGCTCGGCGAGCACGTCGACGTTCACCACGTCCGCTCCGTGCACCCGGCCCAGCGCCGCGTAGGAGCCCGAGCGCAGGTCGACGACCAGTTCCGCCGCGGCGATCTTGGCCAGCACCGGTTCCAGCACCGGCTTCCAGCGCGCGGCCAGCGTCTGACCACCGGGCAGCTTCGAACCGGCCGAGAGCCGGTAGGCGGGGATCGGGTCGTCGGCGCGCAAGAGTCCGAACAGCGCCGACCCGACCGCCAACCGCGCCCGGGCCCGCTGTGCGGCGGCGCCGGTGAGCGACCGGATGTCCAGCGCGTCGTACAGCACGCCGGTGTAGCGGTCGATGGCGGGCATTGTCGGCGACGTCCACAGCGCCGTGTTGCGGTCGACTTCGGCGTCCTGCTTCTCGGAGATGCCCAGTGCCCGACGGCAGGCCGGCCGATCGGCGGCCAGCGCGACCAGTTCGCCGGCCAGTGTCCGGCGCAGTTCGGTGAGATCGGGAAAGCTCAACTCGTCCAGCCGCAATGCCGGCCCGTCGCCTCCGGCCCGTTTGGTCTCCGACGGGGGCAGCAGCACGATCACGCATCAGACCGTAGCGGTGTGCTGCCGTCGGGCTGGGCCGGGCACACGAAATTCGCGGGCCGGTCGCGCCGGCCCGACAGCACGACGTGTCAGCCGATGCTGATTACGAACCCGGGCCAGCCCCAGCCACCCCAGCCCCATCCGGGCCAGCCGTTGTTGTAGGCCCAGGGGCCGGGCTGCGTCGAGATCTGCGCGCTGCCGTTGGTTTCGCACTGGGTGGTATACGCCGACGTATTGACGCACCGCGGGATCGCGTTGGCGGGGGAGGCGGACAGCAGCACCCCGATGCTCAACACCAGCACCGACACCAGTTCCAAAGTCGATTTTCTGGTCATGACCTGCTCCGATCGCAGGCAATAATTCTACGCCCGGACAGGGCCGGACACGACGGTTGAACAGAGGTTCCTGTCGTCGTCGCTGGCGCGTTACACATCTGAACTCTCATGGGACCAGTCGGCGAATGACATCGAGTGCCGGATGGTTGCTGCAGGTCACACCGTTGCGGTGACGTCCACTCGACGGTTCCGTCGACCGCCGACAGGCCGCCCGACGGGCCAGCGAAGGCGGGATCCTGACCACGGACGGCCACCGGCGGCGGCCCCGCCCGCACACCTGACCGGCTCCCACCCCGGGCGACGGCGAATACCGGGCACCGAATCATCGCAATATGGTTGGCGTACAAGGGATTTCAGCGCACGCGCGGCGCACGGCCTCGATGGTCCGGTTCAGGAACCGCGTCATCCGTCAGCGGCGTTGTGCCGCATCGTCTTTCGTGGACGCCGAAGTGGCGGCTTCCGTCATCTCGTGCGGCATGTCGCGGCTTTCGACAGGTCGGCGCGCGTTGACCGCCTCGATGTGCTTGTCGTTGGCCCACTGCGCGACTGAGGGGCTGTCGCATGGCGGCGTGCGCCAGCCACACGTACAGCGGCCGACCCATGGCCGGTCCGGCCGTTCGAGTTCTTCGCAGTGCACTGCGACGTCGTGTTGCATAACTCCCCCACAACGGATCGAGCATCTCCTCCCGGTTGAATTAAAGCATGTCCGCCCGTTCGCCGTCCTCCGCCGAGGCGATACGGACAGCGTCTTGGCCGCATCGTCGATGTTTGCCGGAGTGCTCTAGGGCGCTCACCGCCACCGATCCTCGACGGCCGGGTAGTGGGCGCGCAGGCGTCCATCGATGCCCGGACAGGGCCGGAGGCGACGGTTGAACGGCGCTGCCGGAGCGTCGTCAGCCGTAGGCCAGCAGGAGCGGAACGCGCTGCTCGGCGTTGGTGAGCGAACCGTGCTGTCCGGCGAGCGCCGACTCCATCGGTTCGGCGCCGGGCCGGACCAGCGCGACGGTGCCGCGCGCCGCCACGACCACATCGCCGATCCGCGGCCGGATCGCCTCGGTGACGGTGTCGCCGAACCAGCCCGCGGCGATGGCCTGCTCGCGGGTGGCCACCCAGGCGCGTTCGCCGAGCACCTCGCGCCAGGTGTCGGCAACAGCGTCGGGTGCTCCCGTATAGACGTGCCGCGCCCGCGCCTCACCGGCGATCATCGAAACCCCTTCAGCTAGAACAGGATTCGCCTCGATGTCGACGGCGTCCGCGGGTCCCGTCGCTACCATGCCGTGGTCGGCCACGACAGCCAAGGCTCCGCCCGGTGGCAACTCTTCGACAATGGACTCCACCAGCCGATCGACCTGCCGCAACTGCAGCCGCCACGGGTCCGAACCGGGACCGTAGACGTGTCCCAACAGGTCCAGGTCCGCGTGATAGCCATAGCACAGGCCGCCCTCGACGATCGCGGCGCGCACCTGGGCGGCCAGGTCGCCGATGCCCAGCACCCCGACGTAGCGCCCGCCGCGCAGCACGGCGCGGGTCAGACCCGAGCCGGCGAATTGCGCCGCGGAGACCACCCGGACCGAAACGCCGGCGGCGTCGGCGCGTTCGAAAGCGGTCGGCAGTGGCTGCACGCGCTCGGGGATCGGCTCGTCGCCGGGCCGCCACCGCAGCGCGTTCAGCACCCCGCTGCCGGGCAGCCGGAACGTCAACCCCACCATGCCGTGCTGGCCGGAGCGACAACCGGTGCCCACCGCCGCCAGACCCGCGACGGTGGTCGCCGGGAATCCGGCCTGCAGTGTGCGGCCGCGCAGCCCGGCGAGCACCGGAGCGTCGGCGGCGAACTCGTCCAGCAGTTCGGCGCCCATGCCGTCGATCAACAGGACGGCCGCGCCGTGCAGGGGACCCGGCAGGCCGATCCGGTCCTCGAAACCCGGCGCCCCCAAGGCCGTCAGCAGCGCGGGCGTCACGTCGGCCAGGTGCGGCAGGGCGGCGTCCGGGCGTGGCAGCTCCGCCACGGTCACGACGTCGGCAGCCGGACGACCTGAACGAAGAACTCGTCGATCTGGCGGACGGCGCTCATGAACTGATCGAGGTCCACCGGTTTGGTGACGTACGCGTTGGCGTGCAGCTTGTAGCTGCGCAGGATGTCCTCTTCGGCCGACGACGTGGTGAGCACGACCACCGGGATGTGGCACAGGTCCGGATCGGACTTGATCTTCTCCAGCAGCTGGCGGCCGTCGTACTTCGGCAGGTTCAGGTCGAGCAGGATCAGCTCCGGACGCGGGGCGTCCCGATGCGCTCCCCGCCGGTACAGGAAGTCGAGCCCCTCCTCGCCGTCGCGGGCGACGTGCAAGGTGTTGTTGATCTTGTTGTGTTCGAACGCCTCCCGCGTGATCAGCTCATCACCCGGGTCATCCTCGACCAGCAGGACGTCGATCGGCCGAGCCTCGGGGGTCATACGCGTGATCCTTCCTCGATGACCGCATAGACGGGCAGCGTGAAACTGAACCGGGTTCCCCCGGTGTAGGACGTGTCCAACCAGATGGTGCCACCATGGTTTTCGACGATCTTCTTGCACAGTGCCAGCCCGATGCCGGTGCCGGAGTATGCGTCGCGGCCGTGCAACCGCTGGAAGATGACGAAAACTTTGTCCGCGAACTCGTCGGCGATGCCGATTCCGTTGTCGGAAACACTGACCAGACACTGGCTTTCGGCGCCGGGGACATCGGACGGTCCGGACTCGATGACGATGCGGGGTGCTACGCCGGGCCGGCGGAACTTGACCGCGTTTCCGATCAGGTTCTGCCACAACATCGTCAGCAGCGTCGGATCGCCGAGCACGTGCGGCAGCGGCCGGTCCGGCCGGATGATCCGGGCGCCGGACTCCTCGACGGCGCCGGCCACGTTCTCGATGGCCGCGTCGAGCACCTGATCCAGGGCCACATCGGCGTGGCTGACATTGAGCCGGCCGACGCGGGAGAAGGCCAGCAGGTCGTTGATGAGCACCTGCATGCGTTTGGCGCCGTCGACGGCGAACCGGATGTACTCGGTGGCGGTTTCGTCGAGCTGGTCCCCGTACCGCTTCTCGAGCAATTGGCAGAACGACGCCACCTTCCGCAGCGGCTCCTGCAGATCGTGCGAGGCGACATAGGCGAACTGCTCCAGCTCGGCGTTCGATCGCCGCAGTTCGACGGCCTGCTCGTCGAGAACCTGCGCCTGCTCGGCCAATCTCGCTCGCGCCGAACGCGATTCGTCGAGCTCGGCGACGATGCGCTGACGCATGTCCTCGACGTCCGCCCCGATGGCGCGGATGTCGCGCGGACCCGCGGCGGTGATGGTCTCCTCGAAGCTGCCGCCGGTGATGCGCCGACACGCGGCCGCCAGCGCCTCCAGCGGTCTGGTGACCGCACTGCGGATCAGGACGGCCAACAGGACTCCGGTGCCGAGGATCAGCGCCAGAATCGCGAGGAGGATGCCGTTTCGCCAGACTTGGGCGCGGTGCAGTTCCCGCAGACCGTCTTCCCGCACGCTGCTCAGGTGGTCGTTCTGAACCTCGAAAAGGCTTCGGATACGGTCGAATTCGGCTTTTCCACGCTCGGTGAGGGCGGCATCGACGGCGGCGGGGCGCCCGGGCACGACGGAGGCGATCAGGGGTTCGGCGTAGTCGGCGCGCCACCGGGCCGCCGCCGTTTCGATCGCCTGCAGATCCGACATCTGCTGCGGGCGCTCCCCGACACGGCGACGGATCTTTTCCGCGGCCTCGGCCTCCGCCTGCTGGCCGGCCGCATACGGCTCCAGGAACTGCCGGTCGGCGGCGATCACGTAGCCACGGACCGCCGTCTCCTGGTCGCGCAGCCCGTTCTGCAGCTGCTGGGCGTTGACCCGGGTGGGCTGGATGACCTCGGCGAGTTCCGCGGACTTCCGGTCGATGTTGTCCAGCAGAACGGCCACGGCCACCGCACCGGCCAGCACCACCACCCCGATCACCGACAACACGAGGTTCAGCCAGCCCTGAACGGTCAACCGCAGCCGGCTCACCAGGGCATCCGTTCCACCCGGACGATGGCGATGTCGTCGCTGAGGCCGCCGTGCGCCTGGGCCTTCTCCTCTGCGCCGTCGATCAGCGCGTCGACGAAGGCGGCGGCGGGCAGATCGGCCAGGGACCTGGCCAGCTCGAGCAGCCCCTCCTCGCCGAGCCGCTCGCTGCCGCGCCCCGAATGGCCCTCGAAGATGCCGTCGGTCAACAGCACCAGTCCGGCGCCCGGTGGCAGCGCAATCTTGTCGATGGGCCATTCGCCGTCGTACAGACCCAGTGCGGCCGCTCCCGGTGGCTGGATCCACTCCACGGCGCCGTTGTGGTGCAGCAGCATCCCGGGGTGACCGGCCCGGACCGCGTTGATCATCAACCCCGTCGGCGGAATCGCCAGGCTCAGCACCGTCGCGAACACACCGTTGCCGGACCGTTCGGTGCGCAGAATCCGGTTCAGCTCCCGCATCCGGTCCGGGCCGCGCAGCCCGGCGAACGTCAGCGCGCGCCAGGCGATCCGCAGCGCCACCCCGAGCGCCGCTTCGTCGGGGCCGTGGCCGGCGACGTCACCGATCATCACGTGGACGGTTCGGTCCGACGTCTGGACGAAGTCGTAGAAGTCGCCGCCGAGCAGGGCGTTCTCCCGGCTGGGGCGGTATCGGGCGACGATGCTGACGCCGGGATCGTCCAGGAGCAGGGGAGAGGGCAGCAGACCGCGCTCCAGCCGTGCGGTCTCGCGCGCCCGCATCTCGCTGGCGGCCAGGTCCAGGGCGGTCAGCTCGGCTCGTTTCCGCTCGATGGCATATCGCAGGGCTCGCTGCAGCATTTCCGGCTCCACCCGGCCCTTCACCAGGTAGTCCTGGGCGCCGGCGCCGACGGCGGAGACGCCGAAGTGTTCGTCGGTGAACCCGGTCAGCACGACGATGGGCAACGTCGGATCGCGATGGGCGATGCGGTCCAGAACCGACAGACCGGTGCCGTCGGGCAGATCCATGTCCAGCAGTACGCAGTCCGGTCTGCTGATCGACAGCTGCCGCTCGGCTTCGGCGAGCGACGGCGCCCAGACCACGTCGGCCCGTGTGCCGCCGTCGGCGATCAGCTCCTGGACGAGAAGCGCGTCGGCCCGGTCATCCTCGACGAGCAGGAGTGACAACGATTGCAACGCATCGGATGGAAGGGGACCGGACAATGGTGCTGAAGTGGCGATAGACAGACCTTACCGGTTACCGGGCCGGACCCGGCAAGTTCTAGGCGGTCTTGGTGAGCTTGGTGAGCTTGGCGCCCAGCAACGGCATCATCATGGAGCGGCGGCTCAGATTCACCTCGGCGAACTCCTCGAGGGCGTCGGGCACCGACGGGAAGACGGCGCCGGCGTCACCCAGTGTCTCCGCGGCGGCGCCGCCGGCGACCATGGCCCACTCGACGCCGGCCTTCTCGCAGGTCTCGGAGACCACGTCGAGCAAGCGGGCGGCGGAGGCGGTCAGTACGTCGAGACCGGTCAGATCGAGAACGAACGGCTTCTCGTCGTTGACGAACCGGCGGACCAGGGCGCTGACCCGGTCCAGGTTGTCGGTGCTGACCAGTCCGCCGATGGTCACGACGTTTGCCAGCTGACGTGACAGCGCGCGTATCCAGGCACCGTCGCAGTCGAACACCGGGTTGCCGTAGCGGAGAACCGACCCGGCCAACGTCGAAGCATTCATAGGCGTCATGAACGGCTCCATTTCCTGGATGTTGCCTGTGCGCTGGTATTGCTGGATCGAGAACTCGACCACTGCCACGAAGGCTATGGGGAAAATCTAAGGTCATTGGCAGCAACGTCTAATACTCTCGTGAGAATAATGTTGCGGCGATACCCGCCGGTAACAAGCGTGAAACACCGAAACACGTTGCCAGTCAAACGGTCTCGCCGATCACGTGCGTTTGCGCGCGAGTTTCCTGATCTTGTCGGGCAGCGCGTCGATTTCGAGCAGCGCCGGCAACAGTTGCGGTTCGGTGGTTATCGCGCGGAAGACAAAAGCGACGGTGACGTCGTGCGCGGGTCGATGGACCACCCGGATTTCGTCGCCGGCGCGGACCGGACCGGCCTCGAGCACCCTCAGATAGGCCCCGGGCACGGCCGCCGCGGTGAACGTCTTCATCCAGCCGCGCACCGTCAGCCGTTGCTCGAACGTCCGGCACGGAATTCGCGGACGCGACACCTCCAGGCGCAGGCCGGCCGTGCCGAGCACCCACTGCTCGCCGATGCGGGCCGCGTTGACGTCCAGACCGGCGGTGGTCAGGTTCTCGCCGAAGATGCCGTTGGGCAGTGCTCGGCCCAGGGTGGCCTGCCACGCGTCGAGGTCCTCCCGCGCATAGGCGTAGACGGCCTGGTCGTCGCCGCCGTGCAGAGCCCCGTTGCCGATCGAGTCGCCGGCCAGTCCGCTGCCCGTCGGGCCGGGCGCCCGGACGGCCACCGCTCCGGACGTGGGTCGCTTGTCGATTCCCGTCGCGCCGCCCGCGACGGCCAGGTTGACACTGAGGACCCGGGGGGCGTCGGCCATCGTTCGAGGCTAGCGGCCAACCCGTCGCGCAGAGCTGTCAGAAATCCCACAGCATTTCGGTCGCGGAACCGCGGGCGCGCCGCTGTTAGGCTGCCCTGCGGGGGGACAACCGTCGTCGGAAGTGGCCGTCAGGAAGAGTTTGTGCGCAGCGGAGAGATCAAGGCACTGACCGGCCTTCGCATCTTCGCCGCCCTGTGGGTGGTGCTGTTCCACTTCCGCCCCCTGCTGCACGACGCCGCGCCGGCTGTGGCCTCGGCCGTCGCACCGATCCTCAACAGCGGGGCGCAGGGCGTCGACCTCTTCTTCATCCTCAGCGGTTTCGTGCTGACGTGGAACTACCTGGACACCATGGGGCCGTCGTGGACGCTGCGCGGCACCGTGCGATTCCTGTGGCTGCGGCTGGCCCGGGTCTGGCCGGTCTATCTGGTGACGCTGCACCTGGCCGCGCTGTGGGTGGTGTTCACCTTCTACGTCGGTCACGTGCCCACCGAGGACACCACCGGCTTCAACGCGGTCAGCTACGTCCGGCAGCTGTTCATGGTGCAGCTGTGGTTCCAGCCCTTCTTCGACGGCTCCAGCTGGGACGGACCGGCCTGGTCGATCAGCGCCGAGTGGCTCGCCTACCTGTCGTTCGGTGTGGTGGTCCTGGTGATCTTCCGGCTGACACAGGTCACCCGCGCCCGCGGGCTGATGCTGCTCGGCTTCGCGGCGTCGCTGCCGCCGGTGCTGCTGTTGCTGATCAGCGGGCACTTCTACACCCCGTGGAGCTGGCTGCCGCGGATCCTGATGCAGTTCACCGCCGGCGCGCTGGCGTGCGCCGCGGTGCGCCGGCTGCGGCCGTCCCACCAGACGCGCGCACTGGCCGGTGCCACCGCGGTGGTCATCGTCGCCGCCGCCGTCGGTCTGCTCTATGTGTTCGACGCCCATCCGCTGCCCGGGGTGATCGACAGCGGCGGGGTGGTGGACCTGCTGTTCGCGCCGCTGGTGGTGACGCTGGCCATCGGCGTCGGGACACTGCCGCGAATGCTGGCCACCCGGGTGATGGTGTTCGGCGGCCAGATCTCGTTCTGCCTCTACATGGTTCACGAGCTCGTCCACACCAGCTGGAACTGGACCGCCCGGCAGTTCGACCTGACCCTGTCCGGCGGCCCCGGCAAGCTGACCGTGCTCGGCTTGTTCGCGGTCTGTCTGCTCGCCTCGGCGCTGCTGTACCACGTGGTCGAGGAGCCGGCCCGTAAGTGGCTGCGCCGGATGCTCGACGCGCGTCCCCCGACCGACGACTCCGCCGGCACGCTGTCGGCCAGACGACGGGTGCCGGTGCGGTGACGCGCTGTTGGGCGGCCGTCCTGATGGCGCTGACGGTGTTGCTCGCCGCGCTGGGCGCTCCCACGGCCACGGCCGCGCCGGAGGCGTCCGGGCGATCACTCGACCATGTCGCGGTGATCGGGGATTCGTACACCACCGGCAGTGCCGAGGGCGGGCAGGGCCCCAACGGCTGGGCGCCGCGGGTCTGGCAGATGCTGACCACCCAGGGCTACCGGCTCGCGCCGGATGTGGCCGCCGAGGGCGGCGCGGGTTACGCGGTCCGCGGCAACCGGGGCAGCCTGTTCGGCGATCTGGCGCCCCGTGTGGTCCGGCCCGACGACACCCTGGTGGTGTTCTTCGGCTCCCGCAACGACGAGCACGCCGACCCGAAGGTGGTGGCGGCCAACGCCGGAGCGGCGTTCGCGCTGGCGCGACGGACCGCTCCCGGCGCGCGGCTGCTGGTGATCGGGCCGCCGTGGACCGGCGCCGACGTCCCGCCGGATGTGCTGCGGATCCGGGATGCGGTGCGCACACAGGCCGCGGCGCAGGGGGCGACGTTCTACGACCCGTTGATCGCCGGCTGGTTCTTCGGCACGCCGTGGCTCATCGGGCACGATGGAGTTCATCCGACCGACGCCGGCCATGCGCTGCTGGCGGACCGCATCGCGCCGCTGATCGCCGGTCAGCTGTCCCGGCCGGTCTGAAAGGTCAGGACGGCAAGCCGCGGGTCGCGGCGTAGGACCGCCAGCCGCCGAATGTCGTTATCTCCCTCTGGTTCTCGACGAGGGCGGGCTCGCCGATGACGCCGAGCACCACCGAGCCATCGTCGAGCGCCACCTTGCCGACCGACAGCCCGGCCGGCTCGGCCAGCAGGATCCCGGCCAGCCCCGCCCGCGGCACCGACCAGACCTCGACCGCCACCGCGACACCGGAGCCGTCGGTAACCCGGACCATCGCCGGGTGCTCGTCGCCGATGCTCCACAACCGGTAGGCCGGCTCGGTGTTCGCCTCCCGGATGAACGTCGCACCCGCGTCGAGCAGGTTCGGGTTCAGTTTCAGGCCCCGCATCAGGGTGCCGTTGACCGCGAGAAGCACTGTCTCTCCGGCTGATTCGGCGCTCGGCGCCGGCACCGGCTCGTCGGCGACGATCCGGGTTCCCGACGTGCCGGCCAGGATCTGCGCGATCTCGCCGGCGGCTCCGATCACCCCGACCGCGTGCGGAGTCTTCGCCACGAAGTCGGCGATCGCCGCGACCTTCGGCTCCATCGAGCCGGCACCGAACTCACCGGCGTCGAGGTGGGCCCGCGCCTGGCTGACCGTCAGGGTGTCCAGCCACCGCTGCTCGGGCGTGCCGAACCGGATCGCGACCCTGGGCACCGCGGTCGGGATCAGCAGCAGGTCGGCACCCAGTTCGTGGGCCAACAGACCGGACGCCAGATCCTTGTCGACCACCGCTTCCAGTCCGGCGACGGTGCCGTCGGGCTCGACAACCACCGGGATGCCGCCGCCGCCGGCGGCGATGACGATCGCGCCGGCCGACAGCAGCTGCCGGATCGAGTCCGTCTCCAGGATCGCGGTGGGAACGGGGGAGGGCACCGTGCGCCGCCACCCGCGGCCGGCATCCTCGGCGATCGTCCAGCCGTTCTCGGCGGCCATCGTCGTCGCCGTCTCCTCGGACATGAACGATCCCACCGGCTTGGTGGGATTGGAGAACGCCGGATCGTCGCCCGCCACCACCGATTCGGTGACGACGGCGACCACCGGACGCCGAATGCCGCGCCGGGTCATCTCGTTGCGCAGCGCCTTGACGAACATGTACCCGATGGCGCCCTGGGTGTCGGCCACCGCGTAGTCCACGGGCACCGGATCCACCTCGGATTGCGCGATCTCCGAACGGCGCAGGATGAATCCGACCTGCGGCCCGTTGCCGTGCGACACCACCAGGCCCCAGCCCTGTTCGACCAGGTCGAGCAGCGGGGGGACGGTCCGGCTGACGGTCTCGTACTGGTCGGGGATGCCGTCGTGCTCGGCGTCGGTGACCAGGGCGTTGCCCCCGAAGGCCACCACGGCGATCCGGCTCATCGAAGGCCTCCCGCCAGCGCCGCGACGGCCTTCTCGAAGCACTCCATCGGCGCGGTGGTGATGCCGGCCCCGATCTGGCCGACGCCGGCCTGCTTGTGTGCGATCCCGGTGTTGATGACGGGCAGCACCCCGGAGTCCACCACGGCCCGCGCGTCGATGCCGGCCGGTGTTCCGCCGAAGTTCAACTGCGGCAGGGTGAACGCGGGGTTGGTGCCGAGCGTGATGTCGAGCATCCGGCGGCTGTTGGCCGTCGCGTCCGCCGGCGTGCCGCCGACGAACTGGACGATCGCCGGGGAGGCCGCCATCGCGAAGCCGCCCAGCCCGTTGGTCTCGGTGATCGCCGAGTCACCGAGGTCGGCCGCCGCGTCGTGCACCGAGTAGCCCGGAAAGTAGAGTCCGTCAACGGGATTCGCGGGCGCCTGGAACCACTGCGCACCCGTTCCGGACAGCCGGATGCCGAAGTTGACGCCGTTGCGCGCCATCACGGTGACCAGGCTGCTGCCCGGCACACCGGCCGCCGCGTCGGTCATCGACTTACACGCCGCCATCGACACGTTGAGGAAGAAGTGGTCGTTGCCGGCGACAAAACTCAGCGCGCGGGCCACCGCGTCGCGGGGCAGGTCGGTGTCCAGCAGCGCCAGCGTGAGCCGTTTGAACAGCAGCCCCGAGGCCGCGGCGTTGCGGTTGTGCAACTCGTCGCCCATCTGCAACGCCTGTGCCATCAGCGGTTTGAGGTCGTGGTCGGCCATGGCGCGCACGGCGGTCTGCAGCACCGTGCAGAACTCGCCGCCCAGCCAGCGCAGCCGGTCCAGCACGTCGTCGGAGTTGGCGCCGAACCGCAGCACCTTGCCCAGACCCTCGTTGAGGTTGCTGTAGGCGCGGTTGCCGGCCGCGGCGTTCTCCACCACCCACA
>CAZTAA010000109.1:0-13561 GCA_964611465.1 uncultured Mycobacterium sp.
GCATCGAGATGCCCGACGACTGGGTGGGCCACCCGCAGCGCAAGGACTACCCGCTCGGCGGGGTGCCGGTGGAGTACCACGGCGCGCAGATCCCACCGCCGGACCAGCGGAGGTCCTACCACTGATGGCGGAGAATACGATCACCTTAGGCGGCCAGGACTGGGACGAAATCGTCGCCCTGGCAAGGGAATCCGGTGACACCAGCGAGCGGCTCGTCGTCAACATGGGGCCGCAGCACCCGTCCACCCACGGCGTGCTGCGGCTGATCCTGGAGATCGAGGGCGAAACCGTCATCGAAGCGCGGTGCGGGATCGGCTACCTGCACACCGGGATCGAGAAGAACCTGGAGTACCGCAACTGGACCCAGGGTGTCACCTTCGTCACCCGGATGGACTACCTGTCGCCGTTCTTCAACGAGACGGCGTACTGCCTGGGAGTGGAGAAGCTGCTCGGGATCACCGATCAGATTCCCCCGCGCGCCAGCGTCATCCGGGTGATGTTGATGGAACTCAACCGCATCTCCAGCCACCTGGTGGCGCTGGCCACCGGCGGTATGGAACTGGGCGCGATGAGCGCGATGTTCTTCGGTTTCCGGGAACGCGAGGAGATCCTGAAGGTCTTCGAGGCGATCACCGGCCTGCGGATGAACCACGCCTACATCCGTCCCGGCGGACTGGCCGCGGACCTGCCCGACGACGGCGAGCAGCAGGTGCGCCGGCTGCTCGGACTGCTGCCCGGGCGGCTGGCCGAACTCGAGGATCTGTTGCGCGAGAACGCGATCTGGAAGGCCCGCACCCGCGACATCGGCTATCTGGACCTGACCGGCTGCATGGCGCTGGGCATCACCGGGCCGGTACTGCGCTCCACCGGCCTGCCGCACGATCTGCGCAAGGCCCAACCGTACTGCGGTTACGAGACGTACGACTTCGACGTCATCACCGGCGAGAACAGCGACTGCTACGACCGCTACGTGATCCGGGTCGAGGAGATGAACCAGTCGCTGCGCATCGTCGAGCAGTGCCTGGACCGGCTCGAGCCGGGACCGGTGATGATCGAGGACAAGAAGCTGGCCTGGCCCGCCGACCTCGAACTCGGCCCCGACGGGCTGGGCAACAGCCCCGCGCACATCGCCAAGATCATGGGCAGGTCGATGGAGGGGCTGATCCACCACTTCAAGATCGTCACCGAGGGCATCCGGGTGCCGGCCGGGCAGTGCTACGTGGCCGTCGAGTCGCCGCGCGGCGAACTGGGTGTGCACATGGTGTCCGACGGCGGCACCCGGCCCTACCGGGTGCACTACCGTGATCCATCGTTCACCAATCTGCAAGCGGTGGCGGCGATGTGCGAGGGCGGCATGGTGGCGGACGTGATCTCGGCGGTCGCCAGCATCGACCCCGTCATGGGAGGGGTGGACCGGTGATGAGCGCGTGCGCGAAGAACGGACAGCGATGACGAGCATCGACCTGACGCTTGGACCGCGGCCCGACGAGCCCGGACCACCGATCGGCGGCCCGCTGACCTATGAGCCCGACGTGGCGGCAGAACTCGCCGCCGACGCCGCGCCGATCATCGCCCGCTACCCGCACTCGCGCTCGGCCTTGCTGCCGCTGCTGCACCTCGTACAGTCCCGGGACGGTTACCTCACCGCCGCCGGAATCTCTTTCTGCGCAAGCCAACTCGGCCTCACCGACGCCGAGGTCACCGCGGTCGCCACGTTCTACTCCATGTACCGGCGCACCCCGACCGGACGGTACCTCGTCGGCGTCTGCACCAACACGCTGTGCGCCATCATGGGCGGCGACGCCATCCTGGAGGCGCTGGAGAATCATCTCGGCATTCAACCGGGCCAGACCACCGCCGACGATCAGATCACCCTGGAGCACATCGAGTGCAACGCGGCGTGCGACTACGCGCCGGTGGTGATGGTCAACTGGGAGTTCTTCGACAACCAAACCCCCTCTGGCACTTGCGATCTGGTGGACCGGCTACGTGCCGGTGAGCCGGTGACCGCCACCCGCGGCGGCATGGTGTGCTCGTTCGCCGAAACGGCCCGCACGTTGGCGGGCGTGGCCGAGCCCAGTGTGTCCGGCGGCCCGGGACCGGCCACGCTGGCGGGTCTGCGCGTGGCGCGCGCGCAAGGCATGACCGCACCCGCCATGGCATCGAGTGAGGACTCACACAGCCAAAGTGCGAGTGAAACCCTGCCGGATTCCTCACTCGACGCGGACGCGGCGTCGTCCGTCCGCGACCAGCCCGCCCCCGCGCCCGGAACGGCGGTGCCCCCGAGGCCGGGTTCCAAGGAGACAGACCCGGGAGCCGCGCAATGACGCCGCTGACACCGGTGCTGAGCAGGTTCTGGGATGCCGACGAGCCATGGACGCTGGAAACCTACCGGCGGCACGACGGCTACCGCGCATTGGCCAAGGCGCTGTCGATGGGTCCCGACGACGTCATCGCACTGGTGAAGGAATCGGGGTTGCGCGGACGCGGCGGCGCGGGCTTCCCGACCGGCACCAAGTGGTCGTTCATCCCGCAAGGCGACGAAGGCGCCGCGGCCAAGCCGCACTACCTGGTGGTCAACGCCGACGAGTCGGAACCCGGTACGTGCAAGGACATTCCGCTGCTGCTGACCACGCCGCACTTCCTCATCGAGGGCATCATCATCGCGGCGTACGCCATCCGCGCCCGGCATGCGTTCGTCTACGTGCGCGGCGAGGTGGTTCCGGTGCTGCGCCGGCTGCAGACCGCGGTCGCCGAGGCGTACGACGCGGGCTATCTGGGCATCGACATCGGCGGCTCCGGCTTCGACCTCGACGTGATCGTGCATGCCGGGGCGGGCGCCTACATCTGCGGCGAGGAGACCGCCCTGCTGGACTCGCTGGAGGGCCGGCGCGGCCAGCCTCGGTTGCGGCCGCCGTTCCCGGCGGTGGCCGGGCTGTACGCGTGCCCGACCGTGGTCAACAACGTCGAGTCGATCGCGTCGGTGCCGCCGGTGGTGCTCGGCGGTGTGGACTGGTTCACCTCGATGGGCACCGAGAAGTCGCCCGGATTCACGCTGTATTCGCTGTCGGGGCATGTCACCCGCCCGGGCCAGTACGAGGCCCCGCTGGGCATCACGTTGCGCGAACTGCTGGAGTATGCCGGCGGTATCCGCGCCGGCCACGAACTGAAGTTCTGGACTCCGGGCGGCTCGTCCACGCCGTTGCTGACGGCCGAACACCTCGACGTGCCACTGGATTACGAGGGCATGGCTGGAGTCGGCTCGATGCTGGGCACCAAGGCCCTGCAGATCTTCGACGAGACGACGTGCGTGGTGCGCGCGGTGCGCCGGTGGACGCAGTTCTACGCTCACGAGTCGTGCGGCAAGTGCACCCCGTGCCGGGAGGGCACCTACTGGCTGGCCCAGATCTACGAGCGGCTCGAGACCGGCCGCGGCACGCCGGCGGACCTGGACAAGCTGCTCGACATCGCCGACACCGTCTTCGGAAAGTCGTTCTGCGCGTTGGGCGACGGCGCGGCCACGCCGGTCATGAGTTCGCTGAAACTGTTCCGCGCCGAGTACGAACAGCACGTGGATGCCGGTTGCCCGTTCGACCCGTACGCCTCGATGCTGACCGCACCGGAAGGGGTGGGCGCATGACGCTCGCCGAGCACGAAAAGGACGCTCCGCCGGTCGAGATGGTCGCGCTCACCATCGACGACGTGCCGGTCTCTGTTCCCAAGGGCACCTTGGTGATTCGCGCGGCCGAGCTGATCGGCGTGCAGATCCCCCGGTTCTGCGACCACCCGCTGCTCGACCCCGTCGGCGCCTGCCGGCAGTGCCTGGTGGAAATCGAGGGCCAACGCAAACCGATGGCGTCGTGCACCACGACGGTCGCCCCGGATATGGTGGTGCGCACCCAGCGCACCAGCGCGGCCGCCGACAAGGCCCAGCACGGCGTGATGGAACTGCTGCTGATCAACCACCCGCTGGACTGCCCGGTCTGCGACAAGGGCGGCGAATGTCCGCTGCAGAACCAGGCCATGTCGAACGGCCGCGCCGAGACCCGCTTCGAGGACGTCAAGCGCACGTTCCCCAAGCCGATCAACCTGTCGGCGCAGGTGCTGCTGGACCGCGAACGCTGCGTGCTGTGCGCGCGGTGCACGCGGTTCACCAACCAGATCGCCGGGGACCCGTTCATCGAACTGCTCGAACGCGGTGCGCTGCAACAGGTCGGCATCGCCCCCGGGGAGGCGTTCGACTCCTACTTCTCCGGCAACACCGTGCAGATCTGCCCGGTGGGCGCGCTCACCGGTGCTGCCTACCGGTTCCGGGCTCGGCCGTTCGATCTGGTGTCCTCGCCGAGCGTGTGCGAGCACTGCGCCTCCGGATGCGCGCAGCGCACCGACCACCGGCGCGGAAAAGTGTTGCGCCGCTTGGCCGGTGACGATCCCGAAGTCAACGAGGAGTGGAACTGCGACAAGGGCCGCTGGGCCTTCACCTACGCCACCCAGGGCGATCGGATCACCACCCCGCTGCTCCGGGAGGCCGGACAGCTGCGCCCGGCCTCGTGGTCGGAGGCCATCAGCGTCGCGCTGACCGGTCTGCTCGCCGCCGCCGGCCGGGCCGGTGTGCTCGTCGGCGGTCGCGGCACCCTGCAGGACGCCCGCGCCTACAGCCGCTTCGCCCGACTTGTGCTGAACACCAACGACATCGACTTCCGGGCCCGTCCGCACAGTGACGAGGAGGCCCGGTTCCTGGCCGCCCGGGTGGCCGGCAGAACGATGACCGTCCGCTACGCCGACCTGGAAGCCGCGCCGGTGGTGGTGCTGGCGGGGCTGGAGCCCGAAGAGGAATCGCCGATCGTCTTCCTGCGGTTGCGCAAGGCGGTCCGCAAACGCGGACTGCGGGTGATCGCCCTTGCCCCGTTCGCGACCCGCGGACTGACCAAACTCAATGCCCGGCTGGTGAAGACGGCGCCCGGCGGCGAGGCGGCGGCCCTGGCCGGGCTGCGCGACGAACTCCCACCCGGATCGATCATCCTGACCGGCGAACGGCTGGCGTCCAGCACCGGTGCGTTCTCCGCGGCGGCCGCGCTCGCCGACGCCACCGGAGCCCGCCTCGCCTGGATTCCGCGCCGCGCCGGTGAACGCGCCGCACTGGAGGCCGGCTGCCTGCCCAATCTGTTCGCCGGCGGCCGGCCGATCACCGACGACGCCGCCCGGACACAGGCCGCCAAAGCCTGGAGCGTCGACGAGTTACCCGCCGGTGAGGGCCGCGACACCACCGGCATCCTGACCGCCGCGACCGCCCGGGAACTCGACGCGTTACTGATCGGCGGTGTCGACCCGGCTGACCTGCCCGACCCGCTGGCGGCGTTGTCCGCGCTGGACGCAACGCCTTTCGTGGTCAGCCTGGAACTGCGGCACAGCGCGGTCACCGAACGCGCCGACGTCGTCTTCCCGGTGGCACCCGTCGTCGAGAAGTCCGGCGCGTTCCTCGACTGGGAGGGTCGGGCCCGGCCGTTCCGCGCCGCACTGGCCACCAACGCCACCTCCGACGCCCGGGTGTTGCAGATCATGGCCGACGAACTCGGGATCGACCTGGGCGTCGACGACGACGCGGGCAACTGGGACGGACCCGCACCCGTCGCGCCGACCGTGCCGGCGGCACCTCCGACCGCCGGGCCCGGGCAGGCCGTGCTGTCCACCTGGCGAATGCTGTTGGACGACGGGCGGTTACAAGACGGGGAGCCGCACCTGGCCGGCACCGCGCGCCCGCCGGTGGCCCGGCTGTCGGCCGGGACCGCCGCGGAGATCGGCGCCGAGGGAGCCGAGGCCGTGACGGTCCGCACCGGCCGGGGAGCCATCACGCTGCCGCTGCTGATCACCGACATGCCCGACCGGGTGGTGTGGCTGCCGATGAACTCGTCGGGCAGCGCGGTGCTCACCCAACTGGGCGCGGCCTCCGGCGCCGTGGTGACCGTCGAGCCGGGAGGCCGTCCATGAACTACCCTGGCCTGGAAGCCTTCGGCCACGACCCGTGGTGGCTGATCGTGATCAAAGCGGTCGGCGTGTTCGTCTTCCTGCTGCTGACCGTGCTGGTCGCCATCCTGGTGGAACGAAAGGTGCTGGGCCGCATGCAGATGCGGTACGGCCCGAACCGGGTCGGGCCGTTCGGCCTGCTGCAGTCCCTGGCCGACGGCGTCAAACTCGCTCTCAAGGAGGGCCTGACCCCGGCCGGCGTCGACAAACCGATCTACCTGCTGGCGCCGATCATCGCGGCGATCCCGGCGTTCATGGCGTTCGCGGTCATCCCGATGGGGCCGGTGGTGTCGATGTTCGGGCACGACACCCCGCTGCAACTGACCGACCTGCCGGTGGCGGTGCTCTATGTGCTGGCCGTCACCTCGATCGGCGTCTACGGAATCGTGTTGGCGGGCTGGGCATCCGGATCCACCTATCCCCTGTTGGGCGGGCTGCGCTCCAGCGCGCAGGTGGTGTCCTACGAGATCGCGATGGCGTTGTCGTTCGCCGCGGTGTTCCTGTACTCGGGCACGATGTCGACCTCGCTGATCGTCGGGTCGCAGACCCACACCTGGTATGTGTTCCTGCTGCTGCCGTCGTTCGTGGTGTACCTGACCGCCATGGTCGGCGAGACCAACCGGGCGCCGTTCGACCTGCCCGAGGCCGAAGGCGAACTGGTCGGCGGATTCCACACCGAGTACTCCAGCCTGAAGTTCGCGATGTTCATGCTCGCCGAATACGTGAACATGACCACGGTTTCGGCGCTGGCCACCACGATGTTCCTCGGCGGCTGGCACGCCCCGTGGCCGCTGAGCCTGTGGGACGGCGCGAACACCGGCTGGTGGCCGCTGATCTGGTTCGTCGCCAAGGTATGGGGCTTCCTGTTCCTCTACTTCTGGTTGCGCGCCAGCCTGCCGCGGATGCGCTACGACCAGTTCATGGCGCTGGGCTGGAAGCTGCTGATCCCGGTGTCGCTGGCCTGGATCATGACGGTGGCCGTCACCAAGTGGTTGCGGATGCACGGGTCCGGGCCGTGGACGACGACGGCGATCAACATCGGCTTCCTGGCGCTCGTGGGACTGGTTGCCGTAGCCCGGAACATCAGGCGCCGCAACCGAAACCGTCCGATCCCGGCCACACCGCCACCGGACGACGGGGCCTTCCCGGTGCCGGCCCTACCCAGCAAGGAGAAGGCGCATGTCCACACTGCGTGACGGCCTGGCCGGCTTCGGCGTGACGTTCTCGACGATGTTCAAGAAGCCGATGACCGAGCAGTATCCCGACACCAAGGAACCCACCCAGCCGCGCTACCACGGCCGGCACCAGCTCAATCGGTATCCCGATGGGCTGGAGAAGTGCATCGGCTGCGAACTGTGCGCCTGGGCCTGCCCGGCCGACGCGATCTACGTCGAGGGCGCGGACAACACCGAGGCCGAACGGTTCTCCCCCGGCGAACGTTACGGGCGGGTCTACCAGATCAACTACCTGCGCTGCATCGGCTGCGGGTTGTGCATCGAGGCCTGCCCCACCCGTGCGCTGACGATGACCAACGACTACGAGATGGCCGACGACAACCGGGCCGACCTGATCTACGACAAGGACAAACTACTGGCCCCGTTGCAGCCGGGGATGGTCGCACCCCCGCACGCGATGGCCGAGGGCAGCACCGACGACGACTACTACCTGGGCCGCGTGCAGGGGAACCCCGGAGAGACCCAATGAGCGCCGAAGCCGTCGTGTTCTGGATACTGGCCGTCGTCTCGGTGGCCGGCGCCCTCGGCGTGGTCGCCGCACCCAAGGCGGTGTACTCCGCGCTGTTCCTGGCCGCCACCATGATCTGCCTGGCCGTTCTCTACGTGACGCAGGACGCGCTGTTCCTCGGCGTGGTGCAGGTGGTGGTCTACACCGGCGCGGTGATGATGCTGTTCCTGTTCGTGCTGATGCTGATCGGGGTGGATTCCTCGGAGTCGCTGGTGGAAACCATTCGCGGACAACGCATTGCCGCAATCGTCGCCGGGCTTGGCTTCGGCGTGCTGCTGATCGCGGGCATCGGCACCCTGGCGAGCACCGGGTTCACCGGATTGGCGAAGGCCAACGAGGGCGGCAACGTGCCGGGCCTGGCCGCGCTGATCTTCACCAAATACCTGTGGGCCTTCGAGTTGACCAGCGCGCTGCTGATCACCGCCGCCCTGGGGGCGATGGTGCTGGCGCACCGGGAACGCTTCGAACGCCGCAAGTCCCAACGCGAACTGGCCGAGGAACGGTTCCGCGACATCGGGGCGGCCGCCGCCTACCCGTCCACCCGGCCCGGGTCGGGCGTCTACGCGCGGCACAACGCCGTTGACATCCCGGCGAGGCTGCCCGACGGATCCGACGCCGAGATGTCGGTCAGCGCGATCCTGGTGCGCCGCAGCCCCAACGGGGATCGCTCCGAGACCTCCGAGGGGGACGTCCGATGACGCCCGACCACTACCTGTACCTGTCGGCCCTGCTGTTCACCATCGGGGCCACCGGGGTTCTGTTGCGGCGCAGCGCGATCGTCATGTTCATGTGCGTCGAACTCATGCTCAACGCATGCAACCTGGCCTTCGTCACGTTTTCCCGCATGCATGGTCACCTCGACGGACAAGTGGTGGCGTTCTTCACGATGGTGGTGGCCGCCTGCGAAGTGGTCGTAGGACTGGCGATCATCATGACCATCTACCGGACGCGTCGATCGGCCAACGTCGACGACGCGCACCTGTTGAGGCACTGACATGGCCGGCGAACAACACACCCAGGAGGTCAATCGCCATGGCATTCACCACATCTGACCGCACCCCACCCGACTTCGAAGACGCCGACTCGCGCATCGGCAAGGGCTGGCTGCAGGGCGTCGCCCTGGTGATGATCTTCGGTTTCTTCGTCATGGGCATCCTGGTGTACCGCACCTACACCGCATCGATGCCGCTGCCGGACAAGGTGGTCACCTCCTCCGGGCAGGAACTGTTCAGCGGCGCGGAGGTCACGCGCGGCCAGGAGCTGTTCCAGGCCCGTGGGCTGATGCAGTACGGCTCCATTCACGGCCACGGCGCGTATCTGGGCCCGGACTTCACCGCCGACTACCTGCGTCGCGCCGCCGACAACGTGACCGCCCAGTTGGAGAGCGCGGGCGCCGCCCAGGTGCATGACAGCGTGGTCGCCGAATTCCGCACCAACCGCTACGACGAGGCGACCAAGACGCTGGTGTTCACCGACCACCAGGCCCGCGCCTTCGCCGACCTCACCGACCACTATGCGCAATACTTCGGGCCGGACGCCAAGAAGAACGGGCTGCGCGCCGACTTCATCACCGACCGGGCCCAGATCCATGACCTGACAGCGTTTTTCGCCTGGAGCGCATGGGCCGCCGCAGCCGAACGACCCGGCCACAACTACACCTACACCAACAACTGGCCCTCCGAGCCGCGGGTGGACAACGGGCCCACCGCCAGTCTCCTTGTCTGGTCGGCACTTTCGCTGGTCGCGCTGCTCGGCGGCACCGGCATCATGTTCGCCGTCTACGGGCGGTGGAGTCAGAAGATCGGCTGGCACGCCGCCGAGGCGCCGTTGATCTCCTATCACCAGCCCGGCGAGGTGACGCTGACGAAGTCGCAGCGCGCCACCGTCTGGTTCTTCGCGATCGTGTCGGTGCTGTTCCTGGCGCAGGCCCTGGTGGGCGCGCTGAGTGAGCACTACCGTGCCGACCTGTCCAGCTTCTTCGGCCTCGACCTGGCCCAGTTGCTGCCGTACAACCTGGCGCGGACCTGGCATGTGCAGCTGGCGCTGTTCTGGACCGCCGCGGCGTTCCTGGCCGGCGGTATCTTCCTCACTCCGTTCATCTCCCGCCGCGAGCCCAAGAAGCAGCATCTGCTGGTGTACGCGCTACTCGGCGCGGTCGCGGTGGTGGTGTTCGGCTCGCTGATCAGCGAGGCCCTGTCGGAGTACGGGGTGATCGGCGCGGGTACGCTGTTCTCCCAGCAGTGGGAGTACCTGGATCTCCCCCGACTCTGGCAGATCCTTTTGGTGGCAGGGTTGTTCATCTGGATCGCCATCATCTGGCGGGGCCTGCGCTCCAGCCTCAAGACCAAGGCGAAGACCAGCATGCCGTGGCTGTTCTTCTTCTCCGGACTGGCTATTCCGGCGTTCTACGCCGTCGGCCTGCTGGCCGGCAGCGACGCCCACTTCTCGGTCGCCGACTTCTGGCGGTTCTGGGTGGTGCACCTGTGGGTGGAGGACTTCCTCGAACTGTTCACCACCGTCATGGTCGCCTACATCTTCGTGCTGCTCGGCGTGGTGCGGCAGCGCATCGCGATCGGGATCATCTTCCTGGACATCATCTTGTACTCGGCCGGCGGAATCATCGGCACCATGCACCACCTGTACTTCTCCGGAACACCGGTGGAGCACATGGCGCTCGGCGCGTTCTTCTCCGCCGCCGAGGTGATCCCGTTGACGTTGCTGACGGTGGAGGCATGGACTTTCCTGCATCTGGGATCGCGGTCGCAGAGCGCCGACACCAAACCGTTCCCGCACCGCTGGGCGGTGATGTTCCTGGTGGCCGTCGGGTTCTGGAACTTCCTGGGCGCCGGCGTCTTCGGTTTCCTGATCAACCTGCCGATCGTGTCCTACTACCAGATCGGGACGGCCCTGACCGCCAACCACGGCCATGCCGCGATGATGGGCGTGTACGGCATGCTGGCCGTCGGACTGGCGATGTTCGCGCTGCGCTACGCGATCCCGGCCGACAAGTGGCCGGAGAAGGCGGCCCGGTGCAGCTTCTGGTGCCTGAACATCGGCCTGGCCTGGATGGTCTTCGCCACCCTGCTGCCGCTGGGTGTGCTGCAGCTGTACCACTCGGTCAACTCCGGGTACTTCGAGGCCCGCTCGCTGGGCTTCATCACCCAGCCCGGCAACGTCCTGCTGGAGTGGATGCGGATGCCCGGCGACCTGGTCTTCATCCTCGGCGGAGTGCTGCCCTTCATCTGGATCGCGTTCGTCGCGGTGCGGAACTTCTTCAGCGGAGCCAGCACCGAGGAACTTCCCGCGAATCCGCTCTACAGCGAGTTGGCCGGCGCCGGCGAGGACGGCTCGGCGTGAGCTCTCCCGATGTCTCGGTCTGGCTGGTGGCGGGGTACGCCCTGCTGCTGCTGGCAGTGGCATGGGGATTCGACCGGATGGCCAAACGCATGTCGACGCGCGCCGCACGCTGGCAGACCGGTGGGTTCACCTACCATCCCGACCACGACGCGTGGCGGTGCCCGAAGGACGAATGGTTGTGGCCCACCTCGTTCGACCCGGCCAACCGGGTGATGCGCTATCGCGCGCGTCCGTCGGTGTGCAACGCATGTCCGGTGAAAACCCAGTGCACCACCTCGGAGCACGGCCGCGAGGTCAGTCGGCAGGTCGACCCCTGGCCGCATTCCGAGGCGGGCCGGTTCCATCGTGGAATCTCTTGTGTCATAGCGGCTTTGGCGATTATCATGCTGCTCGTCCAGTCGCTGCTCGCGCACACTGCCGGCGACCTGCTGGTACTGGGCGCGGCGCTACTGATCACGGTGGCACTCGGCGTCCCGCTGTTCCGGCATCTGGTCAGCACTCCGGTCGAAGCGCCGCGGCATCTGCCCGAGCGCTCGGCACACGAGGACTCGGTGGCCGCCGCCATCGACAAGTACTCGACGCGGTGGGGCACCGGTGCGGGCGGCCGGGAGCGTGATCGACGGTGACGTGGCTGCTTGCGGTCGCGGTGGCGGTCGTGGTGATCGCCGTGCTGGCCTGGTTCGGGTTCGCGGTGCTCCGCGAGTACGAGCGCGGCGTGGTTTTTCGGGCCGGCCGGTTGCGTCCGGTGTACCAGCCGGGCATCCGGTTCCTGCTGCCGGGGCTCGACCGCCTCGAGCGCATCGACCTTCGGGTGGTGACGCTGACCATTCCCCCGCAGGAGGTGATCACCCGCGACAATGTGCCCGCCCGGGTCAACGCGGTCGTGATGTTCCGGGTGGTGGACCCGGCGAAAGCCATTATGGCCGTGGAGAATTACGCGGTCGCCACGTCCCAGATCGCCCAGACCACGTTGCGGTCGCTGCTGGGCCGGGTCGACCTGGACACCCTGCTGGCCCACCGCGAGGACCTCAACTCCGATCTGCGGACCGTGATCGAGAAGCAGACCGAGGAATGGGGGGTGCTGGTTCAGGTGGTCGAGATCAAGGACGTCGAGATCCCGGAGTCCATGCAGCGCGCGATGGCCCGCGAGGCGGAAGCGGAACGGGAGCGGCGGGCCAAGGTGATCAACGCGCGCGGTGAACTGCAGGCGTCCGAGGAACTGCGGCAGGCGTCCGAGACACTGTCGAAGAGCCCGGCGTCGCTGCAGTTGCGGTACCTGCAGACCCTTCTCGAGTTGGGCGCCGACCAGAACTCGACGGTGGTGTTCCCGCTGCCGGTGGACATCATCACGCCGTTCCTCAGCGCCGCCCGAGACAACGGGGCGACCCGATGACCGTCGCGTTGTGGCCCCTGATCGCGCTTCCACTGGCGGGTGCGGCCGTGCTGCTGCTCGGCGGCCGGCGCACCGACGCCTGGGGGCACCTGCTGGGCTGCGCGACGGTACTGGCGTCATTCGCCTGGGGCGTAAAGCTTTTCGTCGACCTGCTCGGCCGCGGGGCGGAACACCGGGTGATCGGTGAGCGGTTGTTCTCCTGGGTTCCGGTGGGCCAACTGCGGGTGGACTTCGGGCTGCAACTCGACGCGCTCAGCGTCTGTTTCGTCTTGCTCATCACCGGCGTCGGATTCCTGATCCACCTCTACTCGGTCGGCTACATGGCCCACGATCCGGGCCGCAGAAGGTTTTTCGGCTACCTGAACCTGTTCGTGGCGGCCATGCTGCTGCTGGTGCTCGCCGACAACTACCTCGGCCTGTATGTCGGCTGGGAAGGTGTTGGCCTGGCCAGCTATCTGCTGATCGGGTTCTGGTCGTTCAAGCCCACCGCGGCCACGGCCGCCAAGAAGGCGTTCGTGGTGAACCGGGTCGGTGACGTCGGGCTGGCGATCGCGTTGATGATCATGTTCGCCGCCCTCGGAACCGTCTCCTACGCCGGCGTTTTCGGCGCCGCACCGGGCGCCTCGCACGGCACCGTGACCGCGATCGGGCTGATGCTGCTGCTGGCCGCGTGCGGCAAGAGCGCGCAGGTGCCGCTGCAGTCCTGGCTGGGCGACGCCATGGAAGGCCCCACGCCTGTCAGCGCTCTCATCCATGCCGCGACGATGGTCACGGCCGGCGTGTACCTGATCGTGCGGTCTGGTCCGGTGTTCGACCTGGCCCCGGCCGCGCAGGCCGCGGTCACCATCGTCGGCGCGGTCACACTGCTGTTCGGCGCCGTCATCGGCTGCGCCAAGGACGACATCAAGAAGGCGCTGGCCGCCTCGACGATGTCGCAGATCGGCTACATGGTCTTGGCCGCCGGACTCGGCCCGGCCGGCTACGCGGTCGCCATCATGCACCTGCTCACCCACGGCTTCTTCAAGGCCGGGCTGTTCCTCGGCG
>CAZTAA010000110.1:0-2383 GCA_964611465.1 uncultured Mycobacterium sp.
TGGCCGGCGGGCATGCGACGGACGCCGACGCCGATCCGCACGGCTGGGCCGCCGACGTCGACGCGCTGCTGGCCGAACGTGCCGCGGCGGCCACCGCGCCGGCGGCCCCGCTGCCCACCCAGCTGTCGGTCAGCGGCCTGGTGGAACTCGGCCGCGACCGGCCCTCGGCACTACGCCGGATGCATCGCCGGCTGCCCGCCAGACCCGACCCGGACGCCTTGCTGGGCACCGCCTTTCACGAATGGGTGCAACGGTTCTACGGATCCGGGCGGCTGTTCGACCTCGACGATCTGCCGGGTGCCGTCGACGGCGACGTCCGCCTAACCGAAACCGAACGGCTGGCCGAACTGCAGGAGGCGTTCGCGGCGTCGCCGTGGGCGTCGCGCACCCCCCTCGACGTCGAGGTGCCCTTCGAGATGGTGCTCGGCGAGCACATCGTGCGGGGCCGCATCGACGCGGTGTTCGCCGATCCCGACGGCGGGGTCACCGTCGTGGACTGGAAGACCGGCGCCCCGCCCGCCGACGCCGACACCCGCCGGCAGGCCGCGGTACAGCTGGGCGTCTACCGGTTGGCATGGGCGGCGCTGCAGGACTGCCCGGTCGAACAGGTGCGCACCGCGTTCCACTACGTGCGCAGCGGCCAGACGGTGGTCCCCGACGACCTGCCGACCGCCGAGGCGCTACGGGCGCTGCTGGCCGAGCCGGCCGCATGAGATCAGGACGCGCGGCGCACCTTGTCGGCGGCGACGATCATCGGGATCTGCAGCGGCAGCCGGGCGATGGCGCCCAGTCGCATCGGCCAGGGCTTGCCCCACCACAGCCGCACCATGTTCACGTTGGCCGGAAACACCGCCACGAACAACGCGATCGCCGCGGTGGCGCCCAGCCGGCGGGTCCGCGGGACGGCCAGCAGCGCCGCGGTGCCGAGTTCGGCAACGCCGGAAGCGTGGGTGTAGAAGCGTGGGCTGCCGGGCAGTTCGGCGGGAATGATGGTGTCGAACGGCTTGGGCGCGGCGAAATGCAGGATGCCCACCGCCGTCAGCATCCCCGCCAGGCCGTAGGCCAGCTTTCGTTCGTCGCCGTAGGAAGCGTGACTCATCGGCATGCTCGTGTCGACTTCATGGTTACATGATGGCGTGCGCCGGTCAGAGGTGAGCGAGGAACGACGTTTCGAGGTCCGGGGTGGCTGAGTCCCGGCTGCTGCGGCGCCGCATGCAGGTTCTCGACCAGGAGTTGACGGCCAAGCCCGACGCCGCCCTCGTCGAATACCTCAGGATCCCCGAGAAGTTCGTCAGCCCCTTCAACCGGATCTTCCGCCGCGTGATCTACGCGCTGCTGGCCCTGTTCGCCGCGGTGCTCATCGTCTACATCGACCGGCACGGCTACCGCGACGTCCAGGAGAACGAGTTGTCGTTCCTGGACTGCTTCTACTACGCCACGGTGTCACTGTCGACCACCGGCTACGGCGACATCACGCCGTACACGTCGTCGGCGCGGCTGGTCAACGTCCTGGTGATCACCCCGCTGCGGGTGGCGTTCCTGATCGTGCTGATCGGCACCACCGTCGAGACCCTCACCGCGGCGTCGCGCCAGGCCCTCAAGATCCAGCGATGGAGGAACTCCGTGCGCAACCACACCGTCGTCATCGGGTACGGCACCAAGGGCAAGACCGCCGTCGCCGCCATGGTGGGCGACGGCGTCCCGCCGGGCGAGATCGTCGTCGTCGACACCGAGCAGGCGTCCCTGGACAACGCCAGCGCCGCCGGTCTGGTGACCGTGCGCGGCGACGCCAACCGCTCCGATGTGCTGCGGCTCGCCGGCGCGCAGCGCGCCGAAACCATCATCGTGGCCACCAACAGCGACCCGACCGCGGTCATGGTGACCCTGTCGGCGCGCGAGCTGGCACCCGACGCCAAGATCATCGCCTCGGTGCGGGAGGCCGAGAACGCACACCTGCTCCAGCAGTCCGGCGCCGACTCGGTGGTGGTGTCCTCGGAGACCGCGGGCCGGTTGCTCGGCATCGCCAAGAAAGCGCCCGCCGTCGTCGAATTGATGGAGGACATGCTGACCCCGGACGCCGGACTGGCCATCGCCGAGAAGGAGGTCGACCCCAAGCAGGTCGGCGGTTCGCCGCGGCACCTGCCGATGACGGTGCTCGGCGTGATCCGCGACGGCGAACTGCTGCGGATCGACGACCCGCAGGTCGACTCCATGGAAGCCGGCGACCGGCTGCTCTACATCCGCAGCGCCGACGAGGGCGACTGATGACGAAGCCATCCGCGGCGGCCTCGGACCCGTCGGGACCCGACTTCCGGCTCCGAAACACGCCGCTGCTGTCGCGGATCGGCGCCGACCGCTCCGACCATCTGCGCACCGACATCGA
>CAZTAA010000110.1:2483-7835 GCA_964611465.1 uncultured Mycobacterium sp.
CCGGCCGTCATCTGCCTGGTGCACGACGGCGCCGACCGCGTGGTGCTGGCCCGCCAGGAGGCGTGGCCGCGGCCGATGTTCTCCCTGCTGGCCGGATTCGTCGAAGCGGGCGAGTCCTTCGAAACCTGCGTCGCACGTGAAATCGCCGAGGAGATCGGGCTTTCCGTGCGCGACGTGCGCTACCTGGGCAGTCAACCGTGGCCGTTCCCGCGCTCGCTGATGGTGGGCTTCCACGCGGTGGCCGACCCGGAGCAGGAGTTCTCCTTCAACGACGGTGAGATCGTCGAGGCGCGCTGGTTCACCCGCGAGCAGGTGCGCGCCGCCCTGGCCGCCGGGGACTGGACGTCGGCGGACACCTCGGACTCGGAACTGCTTCTGCCGGGCTCGGTTTCGATCGCGCGGGAGATCGTCGAATCCTGGGCCTGGCCGGAGGGCTGACGGCGCTCAGCCCAACTCGGCGAGCTTGCGCTCCACCTGCTTGACGTTCGGGTTGGTCATCGTCGACCCGTCGGCGAACCTGATCGTCGGCACCGTCTGGTTGCCGTTGTTGACCGATGCGACGAACTCGGCGGCCGCGGGATCGTCCTCGATGTCCACCTTGGTGTAGCCGATGCCCTGCGCCTTGAGGGCGGTCTCGAGCCGGCGGCAATAGCCGCACCACGTCGTGTAGTACATCGTCAATTCACTCATGGGAAATTCAAGGTATCCGATGCCGCAGTGATCCGTGTGGTGTGTCCGCTTGTCGCACCTTCCTGAGACACTGACGAGGTGAAGCCATCGCAGTTGTTAGCCACGCATCGAGATGCTGTGCGGTTGGTGGTCCATGCTCATCGTGCGACTAATCCGCGGGTGTTCGGTTCGGTGGTCCGCGGCGAAGACACTGATGTCAGCGATATCGACCTGCTCGTCGATCCGACTGCCGAGACCACTTTGTTTGATATCGGAGCCATGCGGCACGAATTACTGGCCTTGCTCGGGGTGCCGGTCGATGTCGTCACGCCGAACGCGCTGCCGATGGAGTTTCGTGACCGTGTTCTGGCCGAGGCGGTTCCACTATGAGTTCACCCAGGTTGGGTGACTATCTGGCCCACATAATCGAGGCCATTGAGCGGATCAGCGAATATACCGATGGAATGGAGGCACAGTCCTTCCTTGACAACACGCTCGTCCAGGACGCAGTGATCCGCAATCTGGAGATCATTGGGGAGGCGAGCCACCGTATCGAGTCGCGCCATTCCGACTACGCGGCGATGCATCCCGAGTTGCCAGTCGCATCCGCTTATCAGATGCGGAATGCGGTGGCGCATGGGTACTTCGCTGTGGACCTCCGCGTCGTGTGGAACACCGTTACAAACGACCTGCCCATGCTGGAATCGACGGTGCGCACGCTTCTCGCCGAGCAGGGCTGGGCGTGATGCCGCCGTCTGAGCTGGCGCTGATCGGGGCACTCGACGACGAGCAGCGCGCCGCCGTGCTGGCCGGCCGCGGCCCGGTGTGCGTGCTCGCCGGCGCCGGGACGGGCAAGACGCGCACCATCACCCACCGCATCGCCCACCTCGTCGGCGCCGGGCATGTCGCGGCCGGTCAGGTGCTCGCGGTCACCTTCACCCAGCGGGCCGCCGGGGAGTTGCGCGGCCGGTTGCGCAGCCTGGACGCCGCCGCGCAGACCGGAGCCGGTGTCGGGTCGGTGCAGGCGCTGACCTTCCACGCCGCCGCGCGCCGCCAGTTGCGCTACTTCTGGCCGCGGGTGATCGGCGGCAGTTGGGAACTGCTGGACAGCAAGTTCTCCGTCGTCGCGCAGGCCGCCGCCCGCGCGCGGATCCAGACGTCCACCGATGACGTCCGCGACCTCGCCGGTGAGATCGAATGGGCCAAGGCGTCGCTGATCACCCCCGAGCAGTACGCGGTCGAGGTCGCGAAGGCCGGCCGGGACATTCCGCTGGAGGCCGAGAAGGTGGCGGCCGTCTATGCCGGGTACGAAAACCTCAAGGCGCGCAACGAAATTCGCATGCTCGATTTTGACGACCTGCTGCTGCACACCGCCGGGGCCATCGAGAACGACGCCGCGGTCGCCGAGGAGTTCCGCGACCGCTACCGCTGTTTCGTCGTCGACGAGTACCAGGACGTGACGCCGCTGCAGCAGCGGGTGCTGTCGGCGTGGCTGGGCCCGCGCGACGATCTGACGGTGGTCGGCGACGCCAACCAGACCATCTACTCGTTCACCGGTGCCACCCCGCAGTTCCTGCTCGACTTCTCGCGGCGGTTTCCGGACGCCACGGTGGTGCGGCTGGAGCGCGACTACCGGTCCACCCCGCAGGTGGTGTCGCTGGCCAACCGGGTCATCGCGGGCGCCCGCGGCCGGGTGGCGGGCAGCCGGCTGCACCTGATCGGCCAGCGTGACCCCGGTCCCGAGCCGGTGTTCAGCGAGCATCCCGACGAGGTCGCCGAGGCCGCGGCGGTGGCCCGCTCGATCAAGAAGCTGGTGGACGCCGGGACGCCGGCGGCCGAGATCGCGGTGCTGTACCGGATCAACGCGCAGTCGGAGGTCTACGAGGAGGCGCTCACCGAGGCCGGCATCGCGTTCCAGGTGCGCGGCGGCGAGGGCTTCTTCAGCCGGCAGGAGATCCGGCAGGCGCTGCTGGCATTACAGCGCGCCGCCGAACGAGGTGCGCCGGACGGTGATCTGCCCGCCGTCGTGCGCGAACTGCTCGAACCGCTGGGCCTGACCGCGCAGCCGCCGGCCGGTACCCGGGCCCGGGAACGCTGGGAAGCGCTCGACGCCCTGGCCGAACTGGTAGACGAGGAGGTCGCCCTGCGCCCCGACCTCGATCTGGCCGGCCTGGTCGCCGAACTCCGGTTGCGCGCCGACGCCCGGCACCCACCGGTGGTGCAGGGTGTCACGCTGGCGTCGCTGCATGCGGCCAAGGGCTTGGAGTGGGACGCGGTGTTCCTCGTCGGGCTGGCCGACGGCACCCTGCCCATCAGCCACGCGCTGGCACACGGCCCCGACAGCGAGGCGGTCGAGGAAGAACGTCGTCTGCTCTATGTCGGAATCACAAGGGCCAGAGTGCATTTGGCGCTCAGCTGGGCGCTGGCGCGCACACCCGGCGGACGGCAGGGCCGCAAGCCGTCGCGGTTCCTGGCCGGCCTGAACCCGCATGCGCCCGCCGTCGAGACCGGATCGCGGAACCGGCGGCCCAAACCCGGCACCGCGCGCTGCCGGATCTGCAACGAGCGGCTGACCTCGCCGACCGCGGTGATGCTGCGCCGGTGTGAGACCTGCGCCGCCGATGTGGACGACGAACTGCTCGCCCAGCTCAAGGACTGGCGGTCCCGCACCTGCAAGGAACTCAAGGTGCCGGCGTATGTCGTGTTCAGCGACAACACACTGATCGCGATCGCCGAGTCGCTGCCGACCGACGACGCCGCGCTGGTGGCCATCCCGGGCATCGGGTCGCGCAAACTCGAGCAGTTCGGGCCCGACGTGCTCGAACTCGTCCGCGCCCGCAAGTGACGCTGCAGGTCATAAATAAGTTGTGGGCCGCATGCGGCACCGCGTAACCTCGGAACGCAGATTCACGTGACCGGCGAGATCAGGAAGGGAGGACCCGCGATGAACAGCATGCCGTCGACAGGCGTAGCCGCATACAACGCTGGGTTCGTCCCGGCCGCCCATGCCCACGCCCATGCCGCCGAGGCGGTCGCCGCCGCTGCCCAGCGGAAGCGTCGTACCGCCGCCAATGACCCGTCCGTGGATCGGGGCTCGAACATCTAGCCCGACGCACACAGCCACCACCGAGGCCACGGACCCGAGTCAACGGGATCCGTGGCCGAAGTGTTTCAGCGCCGAAACACCCCAGCCGGCCCGGATCTCGAGGAACAGACCGCCACGAGACCAGGAAAGCAGGTGTTGGACATGTCAGCCCTGACAGTCCGCAAGGAGAAGCTGCCGGTGCTGCCGTGCCATGTCGAGGATCCCGACCTGTGGTTCGCCGAGGATCCCGTCGACCTTGAACGGGCCAAGGTGTTGTGCGCCGGATGCCCGATCCGGGCGCAGTGCCTGACCGCCGCGCTCGACCGCGCCGAACCGTGGGGCGTGTGGGGCGGCGAGATCCTCGACCGCGGCGCTGTGCTGGAGCGCAAGCGTCCGCGCGGCCGCCCGCGCAAGGACGTCGTGGCCGCATAGCGGAGCGCACGGGCCGTGCCGCACCCGGCCCGCGCGGCGGCGCCCCGGCGCCCCGGTTGTCACATCCATCACAGCGGCCACGTGAACCACATCAGCACCCCGGCGGTCCGGGTTTCCGAGTTGCCCACCTATGAGCGACAACCAGCGACAAGGTGAGACATCGGAATTGTATTAGAGCCGCAAGTGGCGGCCCGTCTCATCGAGTCGCGCGTTGTCGCGCATAGGTGGACACATGGGCAGTCGCCCCCCGCGGGGCGACCTGAGTGACAGACGTGACTCGACCCCCGGAGAACGGGTTACGCGTCGGGATCGGAGAAGCCGGGCACCAGGTCGTCGGCGATCTGGCGCACCGGCACATGCGCGTCCAGCTGACACGAGATGGCCACAACGGACGCGATCACCCGCATCGGGATCGCCAGCTTCGGCGGGATGTTCATCTGCCGCGCCGTCTTGATCTGGCCCGCGGCCTTGTCCATGTCGATGGTGGCCATCCGCTGCAACCACTTGCGGTTGTAGTGGAACACCGGCACCGACAGCGGCTCGACGTACTGCTTGAGCATTTCGTCGACGTCGTCGGTGGACACCCGCTCACCCTTCTGGATGAAGCCGATCTTCTCCATGGTGGGCAGCAGTTTGGCGTAGTTCTTGTCCACCGCATACCGCAGGATCTGGCCCAGTTCGCGCGGCATGCCGCCGGGCAGCGGGGCCACCGCGCCGAAGTCGATGACGCCCATCTTGTCGCCGATCAGCATGAAGTTCCCGGGATGCGCGTCGCCGTGCATCATCTCCAGCCGTCGCGGCGCGTCGTCGGTCAGCTCGAAGAGCCGGTAACCCATCAGATCGCGCTGATCCTGGGTGCCGTGCTTGATGATGTGCGAGAGGTGCACGCCCTCGATCCACTCGGCCACCACCACCTTCGGCGCGCTGGCCACCACATGCGGCACCACGAAGTGCGGGTGGCCGTCGTACGCCTTGGCGAACGCCCGCTGGTTGTCGGCTTCGAGCCGGTAGTCGAGTTCCATCTCGGTGCGGTCGATCAACTCGTCGACCACACCCTGCACATCGGCGCCGGGGGAGAGCTGCTTGAAAATCCCGACGAGCCGCTTCATGGTCTTGAGGTCCGCGCGCAGCGCCTCGTCGGCGCCGGGGTACTGGATCTTGACGGC
>CAZTAA010000110.1:7935-13489 GCA_964611465.1 uncultured Mycobacterium sp.
CCGCCCTTGAGTTCCCCGAGCACGGTGAACAACTGGTTGGCGGCCTTCTCGACGAGTTCGGCGTTGACCTCGTCCTTAGACGCGCCGGTCAGCCGCTTGCCGAAGCCGAGCGCCGCGCGGCCGGCCATCCCGCCGGCCAGTCCCGCCAGCTTCGCATTACGGGCCACCCCACCGCGTTTGATCTCTGCCACCAGACCATCATCCACGACGCGGCTGCGAATGGAACCACCGGATTGGCAACAAGCGTTGTCAAAAAGCGTTCAGCACGGGCAACGCGGATGCCGCGGCCAGTATCGGCTGGTGATGGATCCCGCGACCACGTCGAACTCCAGCGTCGTCGACAGGGTGGCCGGCGCCGGACGGTCCGGCTGCCCGCGGATGGCGCGGATGACCTCCTCGATCTGGCCCAGCGCCAGGGCCGCGGTCGCCAGCACCGTCGCCCGGTCCGCGGTCGCGACGGTGTCGCGCAGTTGCGCGGCCACCGCCGGCCACGCCTCGTCGTGATCGCTGCGATGCAGGTCGGCGCACGCCAGGCAGGACGTCACGCCGGGCAGCACCATCGGTCCCACCAGGCCGACGCCGTCGCGGATCCGCACCGGAAGGTGCGCGACGCCCGCGTCGTGCAGTTCGCGCACCACCCGCGGATCAGCCACCAGCTGGTCGGTCAGCACCGCCAGATCGGTGTTCGCCGGCCGGACGACGACGTGCGAGTGACTCGTGTGGGTGACCCGGGCGCCCGAGCGGTGCAGCGACTCGGTGAGCTCCTCGGCCAGCGGCCCGCGCCCGTGCACGCGGATCGCCGCGGCCCGCCCGCTCGACGGGCCGGGCAGGACACGGGCGACGCCGGCGTCGACCAGCGCATGCACCAACTCGGTCAGCTCCTGCTGCCTGGTCAGCCCGTGCCGGCCGGCCTCGGCGAGCAAGTCGTCGACGTCAGCGCCGTTGTGCATCGTCCGCAACACCGTGGCCAGCGCCGGGGCCGTCAGCCCGACCGGGGGTTGCACCAGCACGGCCCGTCGCGGATCCCAGCCGACCTGCACGGCGCCGTCCGGCCGCAGCAGCACCGGCATCGCCGGATTGAGGGTGTAGCGACCGGTCATGGAGACGACGGTCGCAGAACGTCCGGAAGGCTGCGCTCAGCTATCCACAGGCCCGGAGTCGGGGCCGGGGTCCTCGTTCAGGGAGCGCTCCAGGTCGGCGATGGCCTTTTCCAGTTCGGAGTCCGAGACGCCGGTGCCGCCGCCGATCACCCGGTCGATGAATCCGGCGGGTTCGTCGAGGTCGTCGCTGCCGGGCAGCAGGTCGGGGTGCTGCCAGACGGCGTCGCGCTTGTCGACGCCGACGGCGTCGGTCAGGCGCTGCCACAGCTGGGCGGCCTCGCGCAGCTTGCGCGGCCGCAGCTCCAGGCCGACGAGCGTGCCGAAGGTCTTCTCCGCCGGCCCGCCGGTGGCCCGGCGCCGGCGCAGGGTCTCGGCCAGCGCGACCGCGCCGGGCAGCCGGTCGCCGAGCGCCGCGGTCACCACCGTCTCGACCCAGCCCTCGATGAGGGCCAGCAGCGTCTCGAGCCGCTCCAGCGCGGCCTCCTGCTCGGGTGACGCCTTCGGTTCGAAGATGCCCTGGTTGAGCAGTTGCTCCATGGCGGCCGGATCGGCCATCGCCGCGGGATTGAAGCCCTGCGCGAGTTCCTCGATGCCGCTCATGTCGATCGAGATGCCACGGGCGTAGGCCTCGACGGCGCCCAACAGCTGCGCCGACAGCCACGGCACGCCGCTGAACAGCCGGTGGTGGGCGGCCTCGCGGGCGGCCAGGAAGGTGAGGATCTCGCTGCGCGGCTGCTCGAGCCCGGCCGAGAACTCCTCGATGGCCGTCGGCAGCAGCGCGGCGATGCCCTTGGGACCCAGCGGCAGACCGACCTCGGTCGACGTCAGCACCTCGCGGGACAGCCGACCCAGCGCCTGCCCGAGCTGCGAGCCGAACGCCATGCCGCCCATCTGGGAGATCATCGCCAGCAGCGGACCGGCCATGCTCTTGGCCTCCTCGGGCAGCGCCGAGGCCCACACCGTCGAAATCTGTTGTGCCACAGGGTCACACAGCCGCTTCCAGGTGCCCAGCGTGTTGTCGATCCAGTCGTTGGGCGTCCAGGCGACGGCCTTGGAGGTGCCCGCCGGCAGGGCGGTGGCCGGGTCCAGCCACAGCTCGGCCAGGTGCACGGCGTCGGCGGTGGCCGACACAGTGCTCTCCGGAATCGGCGCGGTGAACCCGATCGAACTCGACGCCAGCTGGCGGGCCAGGTCGTAGTTCACCGGTCCGGCGGTTGCGCCGCCGCTCATGGCGCTGCCGGCCCCGGAGAACATCTGGCCCAGCCGCGTGAAGATCTGGCCGAGGTCGGCCATGTCACCGGACCCGAAGCCGAACGGATCAGACGCCGCGCCGCCCTTGTCGGGGTCGTCGCCCCGCTTGTCACGGTCAGGGTCTTCTCCGGCGGAGAAGCCGAAAGGCTGGTCAGGCATGACCTCAACGGTACTCACCGCCACGGCGGTGCGGGCGATCCCGCGTCACGCTGTCAGTGAAGCCGCCCGGCTAATCTTGCTGGCGTGAACAGGCGGACCGCGACGGTGGCAGTGGCCCTGGTGCCGATTCTGGTGTTCGGCGCCCTGCTGGCCGCGGTGACGGTGCCGTTCGTCTCGCTGGGTCCCGGCCCGACGTTCAACACGCTGGGGGAGTACGACGGCAAGCAGGTCGTCGACATCAAGGGCACCGACGTCAAACCGACGTCGGGCAACCTCAACATGACCACGGTGTCCCAGCGCGACGAGTTGACCCTGGGCCAGGCGCTGGCGATGTGGGTCTCCGGCGACGAGCAACTGGTGCCCCGCGACCTGGTGTATCCGCCGGACAAGTCGCGCGAGGACGTCGACAAGGACAACGACGCGGAGTTCAAGGACTCCGAGGACAGCGCCGCCTACGCCGCGCTGGGCTATCTCAAGTACGCCCCGGCAGTGACGGTGGCCGAGGTGAACGACTCGGGGCCGGCGAAGGACAAGCTGCAGGCCGGCGACGCGATCGACGCGGTCGACGGCAAGCCGACCGCCACCCTCGACGAGTTCACCGGGCTGCTGAAGGCCACCAAGCCCGGCCAGCAGGTGGTGCTGGACTATCGCCGCAAGAACGCCCCGGCGGGCACGGTCACGGTGACGCTGGGGTCGCACCCCGACCGGGACTACGGCTATCTGGGCGTCTCGGTTCTCAACGCGCCGTGGGCGCCGTTCTCCATCGACTTCAACCTGGCCAACATCGGCGGCCCGTCTGCGGGACTGATGTTCAGCCTGGCCGTGGTGGACAAGCTCACGACGGGCAATCTCAACGATTCGAAGTTCGTCGCCGGCACCGGGACGATCGCGCCCGACGGCGCGGTGGGTCCGATCGGTGGGATCACCCACAAGATGAGCGCCGCCCGCGACGCCGGCGCGACGGTGTTCCTGGTGCCGGCGGAGAACTGCGACGAAGCCGTCACCGAGGAGCAGGACGGCATGCGGCTGGTGAAGGTCGACACGCTCGGCACCGCCGTCGACGCGTTGCACGCCCTGTCCACCGGCGGCGACGCGCCGCACTGCTAGATAACGCTTGCGTACAGTTGAGTCACCTTCGACCAGTGAGCAGGAGTTGACACCGTGGGGATGCGGCCGACCGCCAGGATGCCCAAGCTGACCCGGCGAAGCCGCGTCCTCATCACCATCGCGGTGGCCGTGGTGGCGCTGTTGTTGTTCGGCCCCAAGCTGATCGACACCTACGTCAACTGGCTGTGGTTCGGCGAGTTGGGTTTCCGCTCGGTGTTCACCACCGTGGTGCTGACCCGGCTGATCGTCTTCATCGTGGTCGCGCTCGTCGTGGCGGCCATCGTGTTCGCGGGCTTGGCGGTGGCCTACCGGGCAAGGCCGGTGTTCGTCCCGACCACCGGGCCCAACGATCCGGTCGCCCGGTATCGCACCGCGGTGCTGGCGCGGTTGGGGCTCATCGCGTTCGGGGTTCCCGCCGTGATCGGCGCGCTTGCCGGACTGGTGGCCCAGGGCTACTGGGTGCGGGTGCAGCTGTTCCTGCACGGCGGTGAATTCGGCGTCACAGACCCGCAATTCGGCAAGGACCTCGGTTTCTACGCCTTCGATCTGCCGTTCTACCGGCTGATCCTGACGATCCTTTTCGTCGCGATCTTCCTGGCGTTCCTGGCAAACATGGTGGCGCACTACATCTTCGGCGGGATCCGGCTCACCGGCCGGCAGGGTGCGCTGAGCAAGCCGGCGCGGATCCAGATGGTGGTGCTGATCGGGCTGCTGGTGCTGACTAAGGTGTTCGCCTACTGGCTGGACCGCTACGAGCTGCTGTCGCACACCCGGGCCGGCAAGCCGTTCACCGGCGCCGGCTACACCGACATCAACGCCGTGCTGCCGGCCAAGCTGATCCTGATGGCGATCGCGTTGATCTGTGCGGTCGCGGTGTTCTCGGCGCTGGTGCTGCGCGACCTTCGTATCCCGGTGATCGGCTTGGTGCTGTTGGTGCTCAGCTCGCTGATCGTCGGTGCGGCGTGGCCGATGGTGGTGGAGCAGTTCAGCGTCAAACCCAATGCGGCGCAGAAGGAATCGGAGTACATCAAACGCAGCATCCTGGCCACCCGGCAGGCCTACGGGCTGACCGATCAGACGGTGTCCTACCGGGACTGGGGCGGCAACACCCCGACGTCGGCGCAGCAGGTCGCCTCGGATCGCGCGACGATCTCCAACATCCGGTTGCTCGACCCGACGATCGTCGCCCCGGCGTTCACCCAGTTCCAGCAGGGCAAGAACTTCTACAGCTTCCCCGACCAGCTGTCGATCGACCGCTACGTCGGGCCCGACGGCAGCCTGCGCGACTTCGTCGTCGCCGCACGCGAACTCAACCCGGACCGGCTGATCGACAACCAGCGCGACTGGATCAACCGGCACACGGTGTACACCCACGGCAACGGGTTCATCGCCTCGCCGGCCAACACCGTGCGCGGAATCGCCAACGACCCCAACCAGAATGGCGGCTACCCGGAGTTCCAGGCGTCCGTCGTCGGCGCCAACGGGACGGTGGTCTCGCCCGGCCCGGCGCCGCTGGACCAGCCGCGGGTCTACTTCGGGCCGATCATCGCCGCCACCAACGACGACTACGCGATCGTCGGCAGCAACGGCGCCGACCGCGAGTACGACTACGAAACCAACACCGAGACGAAGAACTACACCTACACCGGTTCCGGTGGCGTCAAGCTCGGCAACTGGCTGGCACGCAGCGTCTTCATGGCCAAGTTCGGCGAGCGGAACTTCTTGTTCTCCAACGTGATCGGGCCCAACAGCAAGATCCTGTTC
Source organism: uncultured Mycobacterium sp. (assembly GCA_964611465.1). GTDB lineage: Bacteria > Actinomycetota > Actinomycetes > Mycobacteriales > Mycobacteriaceae > Mycobacterium. The sequence continues at coordinate 13,317 of CAZTAA010000110.1, forward strand.
AACCGCGATCCGGCCGAGCGGGTCAAGGCCGTGGCGCCGTGGCTGACCACCGATTCGACCGTGTACCCGGCGATCGTCAACAAGCGGATGGTGTGGATCGTCGACGGCTACACCACGCTGGACAACTACCCGTACTCGGAGTTGACGTCGCTGTCGTCGGCCACCGCCGACTC
>CAZTAA010000111.1:0-13418 GCA_964611465.1 uncultured Mycobacterium sp.
CCAGACCCCCGATAGACAGGCACTCCCTCAGCGGGCGTGGACGTAGTTGTCTGGAAGTACCTCGAAGAACGGAGCACACCATGAAGCACGTGAAACTACGCGATCTCGACGTCTCCCGGATCGGGCTGGGCACGATGGGAATGTCGTTCGGCTACACCGGCGCCGGCAGTGACGACGACGAGTCGATCCGGACCATCCACCGTGCGCTCGATCTGGGCGTGACGTTCCTGGACACCGCCGAGGTGTACGGGCCCTACACCAACGAGGAACTCGTCGGGAAGGCCCTCAAGGGCCGGCGCGAGAACGTCGTTCTGGCAACAAAATTCGGGATGATCTCGCATACCGGCCGTTCCGGCCTGGACAGCAGCCCGGCCAACATCCGCGCCGCCGTGGAGGGATCGCTGCGCCGACTGGACACCGACTACATCGACCTCTACTACCAACACCGGGTAGATCCCGGCACCCCGATCGAAGACGTGATCGGTGTGCTGGCCGAACTGGTCCGGGCCGGCAAGATACGGCACATCGGCTTGTCGGAGGCCGGGGTGGACAACATCCGACGCGCCGACGCCGTCCACCCGATCACCGCACTGCAGTCGGAGTATTCGCTGTGGACTCGCGACCCCGAGCCGGCGGTGTTGCCGGTGCTGCGGGAACTGGGCATCGGCTTCGTGCCGTACTCCCCACTCGGACACGGGTTCCTGACCGGGCAGATCCGTTCGATGGACGATCTCGACGCCGACGACTGGCGGCAGACCAGTCCCCGGTTCATGGGTGCGAATTTCGCACGCAACCTGGCGATCGCCGACGAGGTGCAACGGATCGCCGACGACGCGGGCGCCACCCCGGCGCAGGTGGCCATCGCGTGGCTCCTGGCAAGGGGAACCCGGGAGGGGATCGGTATCGCGCCCATCCCCGGCACCAAGCGGGTGAGCCGCGTCGAGGAGAACGTCGCCGCCGACGCACTGACGCTGACCGCCGAGCAGCTCGCCGGTCTCGACGCCCTGACTCCGCCGGCCGGTGACCACCACAACGAACAACAAATGGCGATGATCGACCGCTAGAGACGACGAAGCGAAGGAACAGCGAAACACCGTGAAAGCAGCGATCTTTGACGGCGTGGGCAAGATCAGCCTCGCCGACCGTCCCGATCCGACCGTCCAACAGCCCACCGATGCGGTGGTGCGCGTGGTGCTGGCCTGCGTGTGCGGCTCGGACCTGTGGTACTACCGCGGCGAGTCGCCGTTCACGGTCGGCGGTCCGATCGGACACGAATTCATCGGCGTCGTCGAAGCGGCCGGCCCCGACGTCACGACGGTCAAGCCGGGCGACTTCGTCATCGCGCCGTTCGCGTTCAGTGACGGCACCTGCCCCGACTGCCGGGTCGGGATGACCACCGCCTGCGCGGCCGGCGGATTCTTCCCCAGCAACGGCGACGGTGGTCAGGGCGAGCTGGTTCGGGTGCCGCTGGCCGACGGCACGCTCGTCACGGTCCCCGGGCAGCCCGCCGACTACTCACCCGGTGTGCTGGCGTCGCTGTTGAGCCTGTCCGACGTGATGGGAACCGGATACCACGCCGCGGTCAGCGCCGAGGTCACGAAGGGGGACACGGTCGCCGTGGTCGGTGACGGCGCGGTGGGCCTGTGCGCGGTGATCGCCGCCAAACAGCTGGGCGCAGAACGCATCGTCATGCTCAGCCGGCACGCCGCACGACAGGAATTGGCGCGCCGGTTCGGTGCCACCGACATCGTGGCCGACCGCGGCGAGGACGCCGTCGCGGCCGTCAGGGAACTCACCGGCGGTGTCGGCGTCGACGCGGCGCTGGAGTGTGTGGGCACCGACCAATCCGTGCAGACCGCCCTGAGCGTGTGTCGGGCCGGGGCGATGGTCGGCAATGTGGGTCTGCCGCACGGTGTCGAGATCTCGGCGGGTGCCATCTTCGGCCGCAACGTCGGAATCCACGGCGGGCCGGCGCCGGTGCGCGCATACCTGCCCACGTTGCTGACCGACGTCCTCGACGGCACGATAAATCCCGGCAAGGTGTTCGACTTCGAGACCGACCTGTCCGGCATCGCCGAGGCCTACGCCGCGATGGATGACCGGCGCGCCATCAAATCCCTGGTGCGAGTGGGTGTTTGACGCCGCTCAGCGGGCGAGGTCCCACTGGCCGAAGTCGGCGGCGAGCACGTTGTCCACATCCACGTGCACGCCGTCGATCATCGCGCCCGGATCCGATGCGGTGACCACCTCGGTCTGATACAGCACCGCCGTCGGTTCCAGTGCCCCGCCCGACCATGCCTTGGTCTGCCAGGCCCACCGCTTCCCCGGTGTCGTCGAGTGCCCGATCACCCCGTCGTCGCCGGCCCACCCGCACACCAGGTTGCTGCCGTATACCCCGGTCCGCTCGACGCCCAGCACGGAGTTGATCCCGCGAAACCAGTTGACGGCCAGGCTGTTCCAGGTCTTGGCGTTGATCGGTTCGTCGACGCTAAAGAAGATCGGGGCGCCGGCCGGTCCGCCGGCGGCACCGTGCAGCCGCAGCGCGGTCTGGGCGTCCGCCACGCCCCCGTCGTAGCCGCGGGTGAAGTCCGACGGCGAGTTGACCCAGCCGGGTTTGCCGTACTGGTAGCAGCTGACGATGTGCAGGCCCTCGGCCCGCATGCCGTCGGTGAATTCCCGGGTGACGGGCTTGAAGTCGAAGGTGGCGCCCGGACGTAGTTCGGAGACGTAGACCAAGGCGCCGTCGAAACCGGCGGCCTTGATCTGCGCGGGCTGCACCAGGCGCTCGGCGAAGTCGATCAGCCGCATGCCGTCGGCGGCGGCATGCGGTGCGCTGGCCGTCGCGGCCCAGCTGCCCAGGCCGGCCGCGGCCGGTGCCAACAGGGTGTACTTGAGTGCATCGCGGCGCGAAACGGTCGGGCTCACGGTTCCCCACCCTAACGGCCGGCTGGCAGGACGATCGGCGATCGACCGGCTCAGCTCGTAGCGCCGTCGATGAGTGCCTGGGCGGCCTTGCGGGCGTACGCCCACGGCTCCGGGTCGTCGAGTGAGGTGGCCAGCGCCGCCGCGCCCTCGTAGAGAACGGCCAGTTGATGACCGAGCAGCCGCGGGTTGTCCGCACCGGCCTCGGCGGCGAGCGCGATCATGCCGTCGATGTACTGCCGCTTCTGCTCGTGGACGATGTGCTGCACTTCGGGAAGGGCGTCGGCCGCCTCGACGGCGGCATTGTGAAAGGGACAGCCGCGCATCTGGCCGGGTGGCATTCGGCGATCGAACAGCGCGAGCAGCCGGTCGCGGGGCGTGCGGGCGGCATCCCGCGGCCTGGGGTTGACCGGGTCGCCGATGCGTTGCTGAAGGGAACGGAGGTACTCTTCGACGACCGCCGACTTGCTCGGGAAGTGTTGGTAGAGCGTCCTTTTCGACACCGCGGCCGCGCTGGCCAGCCGTTCCACTCCGGTGGCGTTGATACCTTCGCGGTAGAACAGGTCGGCGGCGGCCTCGAGGATGCGCTTGCGGGCTCCGCGGCCACCTCTGGCCTCGGCGGACGGTTCCCCACTGATCACCGGAGCAAGTATACCGATGGGTTTACCAGTTCGGGGCGCTCTACGCCGGCGGAGAACCGTCCCCGAGCAGCCGCAACGCGTCCTCGTACCTCCTGGTCACGTCCTGCCGGTCGGCCGGCTCGGGAACCGAGCGCAGGTTGGCGCGCTGGGTGCGGTCGGCCTGGTCCCGCAATGTCGCGCGGCGCTCCGCGTCCGGGGTCTGTTCGATGATCTTGGCCAAAGCGTCCAACTGGCGGATCATCACCGCGGGCACGCCCTCAGCCGCCTGGCGGATCTTCTCGAAGGCTCTTCCCACCAGGCGGTCGAAATCCGGTTCGTCGGCGATCACGCGGATGTGGCCGTGGGCATCCCGGCGAACGTGCTGGGGCCGCCAGGAGGTCGAAATCCGGCACAGGCACTCGCCGATCCAGTCGATACACGTCAACGCGGTGAACAGATCGTTGACCGCCGGCGACAGGGCACGCAACGCGATCTCGACCAGTTGGTCGAAGCCGAACGAAATATCCTGTGCGAGAGTCCGGTACGGACCCGTCACCTGGCCGCGGGCCAGATCCCGCTCGATGTCCGGCGCGGCCTCGGGCGGCCACACCTTCGCCATCACCTGCCCGGCGACCAGGAAGTGCCCGGGCCGAAACGGCAGATACAGCACGGCGTCGTTCGCCCTGGTCGTCTTCAACAACGACTCGTGCCGCAGCACCTGGAGGTATCCGCTGTGCGGCGTCCGGATCTCGGCGCCCTCGCGTTCCAACCGGGCGAGCACTTCGTCATACGTCGGGCCGCTCTCCGTGCCCACCTCGAGGCGAGCGGCCTTGTCCTGGGCGGCGATCTCCTCGGCCAGCGTGGCCGCGACGCCGGCGATGACCACCGGCAGCTGGATCATCGACGCGACGTGGTTGAGGAAGTAGATCAGCACACCGACGTCGATGAGGGTCAGCACCAGCGCCGCGGTGACCGACAGGTGCGGGACGAACCCGCCCTGTGGACCGCCGCCGACGGACACCAGCGTGATCACCGCGTAGCAGAAGGTCGCGACGAAGGCGCCCAGGGTCACCTGGGTGCCCAGGTCCCGCAAAAAGTTGCGCAGCATTCGGGGACCGAACTGAGTCGACGCCAAGGTCAACGCCACGATGGTGATCGAGAAGACCACACCGACGACGGTGATGATGGCGCCCGCGATGGTCGCCAGGATGATCCGCGCGGCATCGGACGTGCCGCTGAGAACCCACGGCGGCAGATGCAGCCGACCGGTGTACACCGCGTGGTCGAGACTGAACGTGATGACGAAAAGGGCGAGCGCGCAAAGGATCAGGAGCGTCGGCGTCAGCCAGAAGTTGGTCCGCAACGCCTCCCGGCGCCAGTCCGATTCCAAGTAGCCATACCCGGCCATCACCGCAGCGTACGCGGCGCGGGTGCCGGGAATCGGCGGGAATCGGCACGTCGACGCGCGCGTTGGATGGATTCATGGCACTCGAGGACCTGTTCCGACCGCTGACCGTCCGATCGCTGACGACGCCCAACCGCTTCGCGATGGCACCGATGACCCGGCAGGCCTCACCCGGCGGTGTGCCTGGTCCCGACGTCGCCGAGTACTACCGGCGGCGCGCGGCGGGCGGGGTCGGGCTGATCATCACCGAGGGCATCCGGCTGCCCGATCCCGCGGCGGGCTACCCGTCGTCCATCCCGACACTGGCCGGCGCCGAGGTGCTGACCGGTTGGCGGCGCGTCGTCGACGCGGTGCACGGTGCGGGCGGCACGATAGCCGCGCAGCTGTGGCACCAGGGGGCCGAACGCGACGACGCCGACGGCGTGGTGCCGGTCAGCCCGTCGGGTCTCGACGGCCTCGGCCGGCCGAAGGGCCGCGCGCTTGGTCACGACGAGCTCCCGCACGTGGCCGACGAGTATGCGCGGGCCGCCGCCGCCGCCCGCGACCTCGGCTTCGATGCCATCGAACTGCACGGCGCCCACGGCTACCTGCTGGATGAGTTCCTCTGGGAGAGAACCAATCTCCGTGACGATGGGTATGGCGGATCGTTGGCCGAACGGACCCGGTTCCCGGCGGAGGTGGTGGCGGCGGTGCGGGCCGCCGTCGGTCCGGACTACCCGATCGCCTTCCGCTTCTCGCAGTGGAAGGGCCTCGACTACACGGCCTCGATCGCCGACGACCCGACACAGCTTCAGGACCTGCTCACCCCACTGGTCGCCGCCGGCGTGGACATCCTGCATCCATCGACGCGCAGACATTATGTGCCGGCCTTCCCCGACCACGACCCCGAGTTGAGCCTGGCCGGCTGGACCCGGAAAGTCACCGGACTGCCCGTCATCACCGTCGGGTCCGTCGGGCTGGAGACCCAGTTCCGCAGCGAGAAGCGCGGCGAGGTCATCCGGCCCGCGTCCGTCGACCGCCTGGTCGAGCAATTCGACGCCGGCGAATTCGACATCGTGGCGATCGGGCGCGCGCTGCTGGCCGATCCGGGCTGGGTGAACCGGCTGCGGGACGGCCAACTGGACGGGTTCGGCGGCTACGACCCGGCGACCGCGCTGGCGGGCCTGGCCTGAATCAGCCGTCGTCAGCGACCGTGGCCGGCGAAGAACTGCGCGCTGGCATAGGAAGCGTCGTATGCCCGGGTGGTCGGACCCGCCGCCGGACTGGCGACACCGCCGGGCCAGGTGTGGCCGCCGCCGTCCACCTCGACGAGTTGCACCTCGGTCCCGGCGCCGCATCCGGCGGCGGTCAGCAGGCGCACCCCGGTGCCGTCACCGGCGGCGGAAAGAGCGCCCGCGTCGAGTGCGCCGGGACACCCGTTCATCGCGCGCCACCGGTCCGCCATGACCGGCGCGGCGACGATGTCGCTGGGCCCGCCGCGGCCCACCATCGGCCCGCCGTTGAACGGCACGACCGCATCCGCCGTGCCGTGCACCTGCAGGACGGACACCGGGCGGGACGGGCCGCAGGGGACCGCCGAGCCCAGCGTCCCGGCGACGGCGGCGATCGCCGACACGACGTCGGCCCGCTGGCACGCCAACCGCTCGGCCATGAACGCGCCCGCCGACATACCCGTCGCGAAGACCCGTCCCGGCGGGATCCCGTAGTCGTGGGTGATCCGATCGGCAAGTGCGACAAGGAAACCCACATCGTCGACACCGGTGCGATCGGGTGTGGAGGCACCGCGTCCGTCCGCCCAGCTCATGTCGATGCCGTCGGGATAGACCACCGCAAGACCGAACTGGTCGGCCACGGCGTTGTAGTTCGTCGCCGCGGCCTGGCCCTGACCCGTCATTCCGGCGCCGTGCAGATTGATCACGAGACCGTTCGGGTGATCGCCCGGCGGGATGTGCAGGACATAGGTTCGCTGCCCGCCGTTGGTCATGAGCGCGCCCGGCGCGTCGACGACTGCCGAAGCGGGCGCGGCCGGCAGCACGACGAGGCAAAACACGGCGGCGAGCAGTGCACTGGGACGGAACACGCGCGCGATGGTACCCAACTCAGGTGACGACGCAACGACGGTTGCCCAGGTCGTGCCCGTCGACGGGGACCGTCAACGCGTGATCTTGGCGGTCAGCGACACCAATTGGTCGAGCAGCGCGGTCAACTGGGCGGCCCGACGTTCCGTCGGCGCGAAGCCGTCCTTGCCGAACTCGGAGAACAGCGAGATCGACACCTGGGCGCGGACGTCGTGCATCTGGAAGTTGGCGGCGATCTGGCGCCACTGCTCCACCGACCGGATGCCGCCGTCGGCGCCGTAGGAGACGAAACCGATTGCCTTGCCGGTCCATTCGGGGCCCAGGCTGTCGACGGCGTTCTTCAGCGCGCCGGGAACGCCGTGGTTGTACTCGGGCGTGACGAACACGAACCCGTCGCATCCGTCGACGGCCTCGCTCCAGCGGGTCACGTTCGCCGATTCGTAGTTGCGGTCGGCCATCGCCGGCAGCGTGGCCGACGTCAGCAGCGGCAGTTCGAACTCCTTGAGATCGATGAGCACGAACTCGGCATCGGTTCGCCCGGCGGCCTGAGCGGCGACCCAGTCGCCGACCGCCTTGCCGTTTCGGCCCTCCCGGATGGATCCGACGATGATCCCGATCTTCATGACTTCCCTCCGTCGCTCCGTCCCGATCCGAATCTGTTGAGTATCCACTGCGGAGAAGTCCGAGTGGACCTCGCAGAGAGCGCTCAACAGATCGGCGGGTGGGCACCCTCACCCGACCGCTCGCAGGCCGTACATGTAGGTCGTCACATACTCGTCCATCACCGGCCCGCGGATGTCCTCGGCGGCCGGGACCGTGATCAGCAGCGCGTACAGGCCGGCGAGGAACGACACCCCGTTATGCATGACGTCGACCTCGGCGGGAATCTCGCCGCGCTCGCGGGCGCGCTGGAGTTCCTCGATCACGGCCGCGATCACCGGATGGAAGGTCCATTCCTCCGACGGCGGCCGCGTGGTTGAGAAGTGCAGCGCCAGAAAGTCTTTGAACAATCGGCGGCCGAGCCGTCGTTCCAGTTTCACCAGAACCCGCACGGTCTCGGCAAGCGTGTCGCGCACGCTGTGCGCACCGGCGAAGAACCGGTTCAGCTCACCGGCGATGCGGTCCTCTTCGCGTTTCTCCAGTTCCAGCAGGACGTGTTCCTTGGTCGGGAAGTGGAAGAAGAAGGTGCCGTGCGCCACCCCGGCGGCGGACACGATCGCCGTGGTGTCCGCCGCGGCCATTCCGGCCCGCTTGAACTCGGCAAGTGCGGCACCCAGCAACCGTTCGCGGGTCTGAGCGCCGTTGCGGGTACGACTCGCCGTGGCCGACGGTTTCGGCGCGGCCGCCTTCGGCATCGCGAACCACCCCTCACGGTCGTCCATTTCGTGCGGTCCCGCCCGAGACTACACAAACTGACTTCACTCAGTTAGTGTTCCGAGAACACGGCCCATTGGGGGCTCGTTACGCCGCTTCGGCGGACATGACTCCGGTCAGCAGGAGGGCGCGTTCGTGCAGATTCTCGAGGAAGCACAGGACACACCGCGGGCCGGAAACATCAAGGCGCAGTGGGTCAGTCTGTGGACCGGGCCGGTGGTGGGCGTGGTGCTCCTGGTGGCGGCCCTGGCCTTCCCGGGCTTCCGGCCACCGATGTCACCCACGATGCCGGCCGATCAGGTGGCGTCCTTCTACGCCGACCACACATCGTGGATCCGCTTCAGCCAGGCCACGTTCAACCTGTGCGGAATCCTGATCCTGCCGTTCTTCACGGTGATCGTCGTCCAGATGAAGCGCATGAAGAACCAGAGCCACGTATTCGCCTACTGCTACCTGACCGCGGTGGTCAGTGGCGCCACGATCTTCGCGCTGTCCAACATCTTCTTTCTGGTGGCGGCGTTTCGGCCGGACCGCAGTCCCGACCTCATCATGCTGCTGAACGACCTGGCCTGGATCGTGCTGATCGCACCGGTGGGCATGGTGGTGAGCCAGTTCGTCTTGCTGGCCCTCGCGGTCTACTTCGACGACCGCACCGATCCGGTCTTTCCCCGGTGGGTGGGCCATTTCTCGTTGATCACCGCTGCCGCAATGGTCCCCGCCGCGGGCGCGGCGGTGTTTCACACCGGCCCGCTGGCATGGGACGGCCTGCTGTCCTTCTGGCTGCGCAACGGCGCGTTCGCCGTGTTCGTCATCGTGATGTTCTTCGTGCTGCGATCGGCCCTGCATCGCCAGGCCGTCGCCGATCGGGTGCTCGCGTGAGTGACGCGCGCGTCGCCTCGCTGCGGCCGCCCGAGGGCGTCAAACCCGACGTCTGGTTGATGACGCTGTTCTTCCCGGCCTGGTACGCCGTCTTCGGCATCATCATCTGCCTTCTCACCCGGGTCACCCCGCCGCCGCGGCCGGATGTCACCGCGGCGGACAAGGTGGCCTTCTTCGCCGCCCATCACCTGACGATCCAGATCGGGTTCACCGTGCTGCTCGTGCTGCTCGGCGGGGCGGCGATGACCAACGGCCTGGTGGGCTACCAGATGAAGCGGATGTCGGTGGGTTCGGTGTTCGCCTACGGCTACATCGGCGGGATGAGCGTCGGCGCCCTGCCCGGCTTCCTGTTGGTCACCGTGTGCTTCCTCACCGCCGCCTTCCGGCCCGACCGCGATCCGAAGTTGATCAGCCTGCTCTACGACCTCGGAATGCTCTCGTACAACGGCTCATTGGGCTGCTTCACGGTGGCCTACCTTGTCCTGGCGGTGGCCATCCTCTACGACAAGAACAACATCTTCCCGAAATGGTTTGCCTACGTGTCGATCTGGCAGATCATCACCGAGGTGATCGCGACCCAGATGTTCGTCTTCGAGTCCGGTCCGTTCGCGTGGAACGGCTCGATCGCGTTCTGGTTGGCCGTCGTCGTGTTCTCCGTCTGGCTGGGTGCGCTCATCGTCCTGCTCCGACGGGCCGCGCGACAGGAGCCGGCCGATGCGCCGGCGCTGGCCTGAGGGAGAGCACATGACCGTGACAGAGCAGACGACAGATCGGCGCAGCGGCCATCTGCCCGGTGACATCGACATGTGGGTGATGGTCCTCGGCGACATGGTCATCTTCGCCGGCTACTTCATCGTGTTCATGATCTACCGCAGCATGCACGCCCCGGAGTTCCTGGCCGCGCAGGAACACCTCGACGTCAACATCGGCGTGGTCAACACCGTGATCCTGCTGACCAGTTCATGGCTCGTCGTGGGCGCGGTCATCGCCACCCGCGCCGGCCAGGTGGACCGGGCGATTCGGCTTCTCTACTGCGGCGGCCTCGGCGGCGTGTTGTTCATGGCGCTCAAGGGCTACGAGTGGCTGGCCGAGTTGCGTGCCGGACACACCAACGCCGAGATGTTCTACTCGTTCTACTACGTGGTCACCGGGGTTCACCTGATCCACGTGCTCATCGGCCTGATCGTGCTGGGCATCCTGGTCCGCGAACTCCGCAATCCCGGACGGCGCCGGGCGACGGTCGTGGAGTCCGGGGCGGTCTACTGGCACATGGTCGATCTGCTGTGGGTGATCATCTTCGCCCTCTTCTACGTGATGAGGTGATCGTGACGAAAACCAGCACCACAACCGGCCAGCAGGCGACCACGTGGGCGTGGCTCATTCTCGTCGCCATCACCATCGGATCGTGGTGGCTGGCCCCTGCGCATTCCGGCGGCACGGCGCATCCCAGCGCGCCCATCACCGCGCTGGTTCTGCTGCTCGCAATCGTGAAGTCCCGCTTGATCATTCGGTACTTCATGGAGGTGCGCGCCGCACCCCGCTGGCTCAGGCACAGCACCGACGCGTGGCTGGCGGTGCTGTTCGCGACGATCTTCGTCGTCTACCTGATCTGAGATCTGTTCAGCCATCCCTGCGAGGCCAACTCGCACGTTGTGTCACAGGATGCTGAACAGATCCAGATTGGGCTACATGCTGAACAGATCCAGATTGGGCTACCCGCCCGCGTTGCGGGCCAGGTCGATGGCGAACTGATTCACGAAGTGCCCGGCCCACGGCTCGCCGCGGTCGCAGCTTCCGTCGGATTCACCGACACGTTTGACCCACAGGTAGGCGTCGGCATGCGCGCCTGCCGTCGCCGTGGTCGGCGGGGTGCCGAGCGCGCGGCCGCTGGGGTTGCACCAGCTCAGCGGTGAGTCGGGGGCGGGCCCGGCGCCGTTGCGCGACGTGTCGATGACGTAGTGGGCGCCGTTCGTCATGCCCGAAATCGCTTCGCCGTAACCGATTTCCTCGTCGGTGGAGTAGTAGTTCGTGGTGTTGAGGCTGAATCCCCGGGCGCGGTCGACGCCGACCTGGTTGAGCCGGTTGGCCATCTCGTCGGCGCTGACCCAGCGTGAGTGCCCGGCGTCGACGTACACCGCGGCGGCCGGATCCCGGGTCAGCGCATCCACCGCGTACCGGATCAGGTCGAAGCGTTCCTGTCGCTGATCCGCGGACAGGCAGTCGGCCATGGCCAGTGCGTCCGGTTCGACGATGATCGCCGCCGGCGCGCCGCCCAGGCCGGCCGCGACCGCGTCGACCCACTGGCGGTAGTCGGCGCCCGAGCCGAACCCGCCCGCCGCGAAGCTCCCACAGTCACGATTCGGGATGGCGTAGAGGGTCAGGACCGGTGTCGCTCCGGCGGCCTGCGCCGCGCCCGTGTAGCGGGCCACCGTGCCGGTCACCGTGCCGGCGGGAAACGCTTGATCCAGCCAGTACGCCTGTGGCGTGTTGGCGATCGAGGCCAGCTCAGGACTCGACGGGTCGTTGCGCGCCGCGACCATGGCTTTCGAGACCGGGTCGACGTAGAACGGCCGCCCGGCCAATGGGTTCGCTTCGTCGGCCAGGCGCACCGCCGGCGACTGCACCGGAACGGCGGAGAAACCGGGGGCGGCGATGGCGCCGAGAGCCAGGCAGGGGACGATCCAGCGCGCGACGGCGCCCAGGGCTGAGGAGATCACTCCCAGAAAATAGTGGTGCCCCCAGGCCAGTGCCAACAGCGGGCGCGGTTTCAGTAGTGGTATCGCGCTTTGATGATCTTGACTTCGTCGCCATCCGCTCGGTAGACGAGTCGATGTTCGTCGTCGATCCGCCGTGACCAATACCCCGACAGCTCGCCCTTGAGCGGCTCCGGTTTGCCCATCCCGGCGAAGGGATCGCGCTGAATCTCGGCTACCAATCTGGTGATCCGACGGGCCATCTTCCGATCGGAAGACAGCCAGAACAGAAAGTCGTCCCAGGCGGCCGGATCGAAGCTGATGCCTCTCACTCTCGGCCGGCCATCTCCTGAAGCTCCTCGATCCACTTGGCATGACGCTGCGGCGCCGTTTCGGAGGCCTTGTCCCGGGCAACGGCCTCCATGAGGCGGCGCGCATTCTCCGGCGAACGCAGGAGGTAAACGGTTTCCTGCCAAGAGTCGTAATCGTCGGCCGACATCAGCACCGCATCTCCGGCCTTCGATGTGATGCGCACCGGTTCGTGATCGTTGTTGACCTGTTCCAGAAGCGGGAACAGTCGCTGGCGCGCTTCACTGGCGCTGATCGCCATACCGGTTCCCCTTCGTACGACTTCTCCGTACGGTCATGGTACGACAATCCCGTACCGCGAAACGAGCCGAAGCGCGCGCTGGCTAGTGTGCATGGGACGCTCCACCGAACCCGCCGACAGAAGAGTTGAGCAACTTCATGACCGAAGCAGCAGAAGCGTCGGCGCTCGAATCCCGGGTCGGCCACTACTACCAGATGGACCACACCTACCTGGTGGGCCGCGAGAAGTTGCGCGAGTATGCCCGCGCGGTGCAGGACTATCACCCGGCGCACTGGGACGTCGCGGCGGCGGCGAACCTCGGTTATTCGGACCTGGTTGCACCGCTGACGTTCACGTCGACCCCGGGCATGACCTGCAACCGCCACATGTTCGAACAGGTGGTCGTCGGTTACGACACCTACATGCAGACCGAAGAGGTCTTCGAGCAGCACCGGCCGATCGTCGCCGGCGACGAATTGCACGTAGACGTCGAACTGACCTCGGTCCGCAGGATCGCCGGCCGAGACCTGATCACCGTGACCAACACCTTCACCGACGGTCTCGGCGAGCGGGTGCACACACTGCACACCACCGTCGTCGGCGTCACTGCCGAGGATCTCAATCCGGAGATCAAGTCGGCCGTGCACAACGCGATGATGCACGACGTGGACATCTTCGGGGTGGGCGAAACCGACTACGTGAAGACGGTGCGTCCCGAGGGCGAGGTGCGGATCGCCCAGGGCGGCACGACCCGCACGCCGGGAACACCGTCCTTCGACGACGTGAATGTCGGCGACGAACTGCCGGTGCACCACACCCGACTGTCGCGCGGCGACCTGGTGAACTATGCCGGCGTGG
>CAZTAA010000112.1:0-10433 GCA_964611465.1 uncultured Mycobacterium sp.
CACGCGGTGAGCGTAGCGCGGGGCCGCGGTACACCGGCCGCAATGGGATATGGCTCCCGCCTACCGCGACGCGAACTGGGAACAGCTGCGGGACACGATCTACGACTCGCCTTGATCGCCGTCGACACGAATCTCCTGGTTTATGCCCATCGGCGCGACTCGGAATTTCACGATCGTGCCGCCGAGCGGTTGAAGGGCCTGGCCGAAGGACGGTCCGGATGGGCGATCCCATGGCCCTGCCTGCATGAGTTCTTCGCGATCGTGACGCATCCCCGGATCTACGACCCGCCGTGCACCCGAAACCAGGCGATCACCCAGATCGACGCGTGGCTCGCCGCTCCGACCGTGTCGTTGCTCAGCGAAGGCACGCAGTACTGGGACGAACTCACACCCCTGCTCGGATCGGGCCGGCTGTCCGGCGCGATGGTCCATGACGCCCGCATCGCGGCCCTGTGCGCATCGCACGGGATCCGCGAATTGTGTTCGGCCGACCGTGATTTCAGCAGGTTCGGTGGCGCCGTGATGGTACGCAATCCGCTGCCGGCCTAGCGGTTACGTGGCGCCGCCATCACGCTGCGCTACTCGGCGCGCCGGTGCCGTGCGCGCCGCTGCGGGCGGGGGGTCGGGCCGTCGTCCGGTTCGACGAGGTCGATGATCAGGCGCGTGTCGGTCTCGATGTCGAACACGACACCTTGACCCGGACCGATCCGAATCTCATTGGGCACGAGCCCATTCCGGGTGCTGGACACGCGTACCGGCTCCGCCGGGCGATAAGGCCGCGACCCGACCATCGGGTACTCGACGACGATCTGTCCCGCGGCGTCGCCGAACGTGTTGCGTACCGAGTAGACCCCCGGGCGAACCAGGGTGAGACCGTAGACGTCGCCGGGACCGAGCCGGCGACTGTCGAATTCGTCCGCCTCGGCCCCGTGCCGCCGCGCGACGACCACCGAGCCGGTCCCCCGCGCGCTCGACGTGGTGAAGGAGGCGTAACCGCCCGCCGGCAGCCGACTGCGCCGGCCGGCCGCCGCCGCATCGGACCTCGCCGGCGAGGTGTCGATCGTCACGCCGGCCGCGCCGGACGAACGATCCGCCGCCGGACCCACCGTCAGCACGACACGGTCGGGCGGTTCCTCATCCCGACCGAGGTGGACGTCGTAGTCCCCTTCGTGTTCGAAGCGGTGCGCGACGACGGCCGATCCGACCGGCGACGCACTGTCGAATCTCGTCTGGGTGAAGAACATCGAGTTCACAGGGGCGCGCATGATTCGCTCAGTCTCCTAGGTCAATCTGCAGTTGCATTTCGGTGTCGTCGACGGCGAGACCGATGAACTCCACCGGCAGCAGCACCGCCATCTTGTCCGGCTGCGCCGCCATCAGCGGCATCGGTTCGTCGAGTCGGGCGACCGGGCTCGAGGTGAAGAATCCGAGGATCCAGTCGGCCAGGACGTTGATCATGTCGAGATCGACGCCAAGCAGATGCGACAACCACTCGCCGAGGTCGTCGCCGATGTCCAGGATGTCGCGCACCACGTCGATCACCGGTCCGAGGATCGCGAGGATCAAGTCCACGGCCCAGCCCGGCAGGAACCACAGCGCGTCGTTGACGGCATCGTTCAGCGCGTTCTCCAACAGGTTCCCGACGATGTCTGCGATGTCGAAGATGTCCACGTCGACGTCGCCCGGGGCGATGTCGAAGTAGAGCTGCCACTCGTTGGACACCGCGGAGTCATGTGCGTCCCAGTCGTTCATCCACGGTTGCCGGCCGGGGTTGAAGCCGTACCGCATCACCGGCCGCATCCGGACCGAGAACTCACTGACCAGGAATCCCGACAGGTCCAGATTGATGCCCAGATCAGGGTTGTCGGTGAATGCGCACACCTTCGGCAGTCGTACCGCGCAGCCGAACGGGGTCGGCACGATGCACCAGCCGCCGACGCAGATCGGGTCGAGGTCGATGCCCGCCCAGAAGTGCAGGACGTCCCATTCGACGTCGAGCTCCGCGATGTCGATGGTGCCGTCGGACCGCAGGTCGATGGTGCCGTTGGCCAGATGCGCCTTGATGTCGTAGCCCGCGGTGAGCGGGCCGAGCCCCACGCTGTCCGACACGTCGAGCTTCGCGCCGGCACGGGCGACGTCGAACAGTTCCTGCACGGCGCGTTCGGACAGGGCGGCCTCCAGATCGAAGGGACCCGATCTGCTGCGCGGCCGGTCGACGCCCGGGAAGGACGGCGGGGCGCTGCCTCCGGAGCCGCCGCCCGTGCCGCCACCGCCACCGCCGGTGATCGACGACGTCGTGAGGTCGAGGAGAATCTTGACCGAATCGTCTTCCAGCGCTGGGTTGTTCGGGACCGCCGCCGAATTCGTGGTGGGCTCGATTGCCAGTTGGGCGAATCCGAACAGTTCCGTCGTGAATCTCACGACCGGCACCGCGAGTTTGGGCAGCAGCCCGAACCTGACCGCCATCTTGACGTAGCACTCGATGGCGTCCTCCATGTTCTGCGGAGCGAGGTCGACGATCTCCAGACCGGCCAGCAGAGCCCGGAAATGCTGGTTTCCCGCCGGACCGAAGAAGTCCGCGCCCGCGACGATGTCGGTTTCCAGGCAGAAGCACCGCAGTCGCCGGGTCGGGACGGTGACGGGCGGGTGCCGGCGCGGTGGCTCTCTGTCCTGCCTGCGGTCCGGGATCTTCGGCTGGGGAAGTCCGGGCACCGGCAGCACGGCAATCAGGCGATCATCAGGGCAACCCAGCCCGGCGCAGAACGCCAGCTGACCCGCGATGCGTTGCTCTCCGAGAGGCGCCAGTTCGGGCGGCAACGCAATCGCATTGCCCGGGTGCACGTCCAGCCCCGCCTTCGACAACTGGAAGCACCACTCCATCTGAAGGGCGGGGTTGTCGGTCAGCACCACCGGCAGAAAAGGCAGCGTGGTGATCAACGTGTTTCCGCGCGCCACCGCCACGGGATGCGCATCCAGCGGGTTGCACAGCAACTCGGGACGTTGCACCACACCGGGACTGCCGTAGTTGACCAGCGCCGGGCGCTGACGCGTCACGTGCGTCAGGACCCGTCGTACCGCGGACTCGTTGACAGCCGCGAAGATGTCGCAATTGTCGGTAAGGGCCATGTGTTTCACCTCCAGAGAGTGAGGTGAACGCTATGAGCGGAAGTGGATCCGGCCACGCGTAGTCGGCTACCTGCCCGCCGGGCCCGGGCCGCGCAGCGGATCAGCCGAGCGCGGTGATCAGGTGCCGAGCGAGGTCGCCGGTTTCTCCCACCCTGACGGCTCCCAGTCCTAGCCAGCGGGCCATGGTCGTCAGTTCTCCGGCGAGCGCGCGGGCGACGTGTGCGCGATCCCGGCCGGCTTCGGCGAAGGCGCCCACCACGTGCAGGGCACCCGCGGCCCGGTCCGACTTGAGGTCAACCCGGGCGACGAGTTCGCCGTCGAGCAGGAACGGCCAGACGTAGTAGCCGTACCGGCGTTTGGCGGCCGGCGTGTATATCTCGATGCGGTAATGAAATCCGAACAGCCGCTCGACCCGGGGCCGGAAGAAGATCAGCGGGTCGAACGGGCACAGCAGTGCGGTACCCCGGTCGATGCGCGGAATTCGTTGTCCGGCGGGAAGATACGCCGGTGTCCCGTCGATGCTGACTCGTTCGAGTTCTCCCGCGGCGACGAGCTGGGATAGGGCCGGCTTCACCTGAGCGGCACCCAGCCGGAAGTAGTCGCGGATGTCGGCCTCAGTGCCCACGCCCAGTGCGGTGGCCGCCTTGAGGGTCAGCTCGCGCAGTGCCGCGTCGTCGTCGAGTTCCCGGGCCAGCACCTCGGGCGGCAGCACCCGCTCGGTCAGGTCGTAGTGCCGGGCGAACCCGGTTCGGTGGGCGGTCGTCAGCACCCCCGCCGACCACAGCGCCTCGGCCACCCACTTGGTTTCGCTGCGATCCCACCAGGGACCCTTCCTGCGCCGCGGGGCCGCCTCCAGGTGCGCCTCGATCTGTCCCGCGGTCGCCGGGCCGAGTTCGGCGACGGCGTCGACGATGTCCGCGGCGAGCCGACGGTTCTTGCGGACGATCTCGCGGCCCCAACGGCCGTCGCGGTATTCGCGCATGCGCCATCGCAACAGCGGCCAGTCTTCGACGGCCATCAGCGCGGCCTCGTGGGCCCAGTACTCGACGAGCAGCCGTGGCGAGCGGGCGCTGTGGCTCCAGGCCGCCCGGTCGAGCATGTCGCGGTCGTAGCCGCCGAGCCGGCTGAACACCGGTGCGTAATGCGCCCGCACCGCGACCGACACCGAGTCCAGCTGCAGCACCTGGATTCGCGCGATGAGCCGCTTCAGGTGTGCCCGGCTCACCGGACCGGCGGGCTTGCGATCGTGAAATCCCTGTGCCGCCAGGGCAATCCGCCGCGCCTGCGGGACCGAGAGCTTCATCGCGCGTAGCTGTGGAACCGGTAGCGCAACCCGGTCGAGCTGGTCAGCCAGTCCCCCGCGGTGTGAGCCCAGGTCTCGTCGAGTTGCGGGCAGAGCGCGTCGTCGTCCTCGCGGCGCAGGTCTATGTCCACCTCGGTGACCTCACAGCGCGTCGCGAGCGGCAGCGCCAGCGCGTAGATCTGCGCGCCGCCGATGATCCAGGCGTCCTCCAGCGGCGCCTGCTCCAGCGATGCGACCACGTCGGCGCCGTCGGCGCGGAAGTCCGCGTCGCGCGTAAGCACGACGTTGCGGCGGCCCGGCAGCGGCCGAACGCTGCCCGGCAGGGACTCCCAGGTGAGCCGACCCATGATCACGGTGTGCCCGAGGGTCAACTGCTTGAACCGGGCCAGGTCCTCGGGCAGGTGCCACGGGATGCCACCGGCGCGGCCGATGACTCCCGAGGTCGACTGCGCCCAGACCAGACTGAGGCTCATCGGCTCATACCGCGACAGGAGCCTTGATCGCAGGATGCGGTTGGTAGTTGCGGATCTCGATGTCGTCGTAGGTGTAGTCGAAAATCGAATCACGCTGCGCTAGAACGAGTTCCGGATATGGGCGCGGATCCCGGCTGAGCTGTTCGGTGACCTGCTCGACGTGGTTGTCGTAGATGTGGCAGTCCCCGCCGGTCCAGATGAACTCACCGACGTCCAGACCGGCCTGGGCGGCCATCATGTGGGTCAGCAGCGCGTAACTGGCGATGTTGAAGGGCACCCCGAGGAACAGGTCCGCGCTGCGCTGGTACAGCTGGCAGCTCAACTTGCCGTCGGCGACGTAGAACTGGAAGAACGCGTGACACGGCGGCAGCGCCATCTGCGGGATGTCCCCGACGTTCCAGGCCGAAACGATGTTGCGGCGGGAGTCCGGGTCACGCCTGAGCAGGTCCACCGCCGCGCTGATCTGGTCGATGTGCTCACCGGACGGGGTGGGCCAGGACCGCCACTGCACGCCGTAGACCGGTCCGAGTTCGCCTGTGGGAGAAGCCCACTCATCCCAGATCGTCACGCCGTGGTCCTGCAGCCAGCGCACGTTGGAGTCGCCGCGCAGAAACCACAGCAACTCGTAGACGATCGACTTGGTGTGCACCTTCTTGGTGGTGATCAGGGGGAATCCGGCGGCCAGGTCGTAACGCATCTGGTGGCCGAACAGGCTGCGGGTGCCGGTGCCGGTGCGGTCGGATTTGGGGACGCCTTCGGCGAGCACGAGTCGCAACAAGTCCTCGTATGGCGTCGGAATCGGCACATACGCAGCTTACGTGGCATCGGCTCGGGTAGAACGGACACCATGCCGACCCTCACCGATGTCATCACCACCCCAGACGGGGCCTGCCCCGTCACACTGGCGACTCCGGAGGGGTCCGGGCCGTGGCCGGGCGTGGTCATGTATCCCGACGCCGGCGGGGCACGCGCGGTGTTCACCGACATGGCATCGCGTCTCGCTGGGTTCGGCTATGCGGTGCTGGTGCCCGACGTGTACTACCGCGACCCGGGCTGGGCGCCGTTCGACATGGTCAACGTGTTCGGCGACGCCGGGGAGCGCAAGCGGCTGTTCGGGATGATCTCCAAGGTGACACCGGAACTCATGGCCGCCGACGCGGCGGTGTTCTTCGACTACCTGGCCGGACGGCCGGAGGTCCGCGGCGAGTCCTTCGGCACCACCGGCTACTGCATGGGTGGGCGGACGTCGCTGGTGGTGGCCGGCCGGGTGCCGGACCGGGTGGCCGCGGCGATGAGTTTCCACGGTGGCGGGTTGGCTTCCGACGACCCGGGCAGCCCGCATCTGCTGGCCGACCGGATGCGGGCCGCGATCTACGTCGGCGCCGCCGAGAACGACGCGTCGTTCACCGCCGAGCAAGCCGAAATCCTGGATCGGGCGCTGACCGACGCCGGGGTGGAACACACCATCGAGTTCTACGCCGCGGCACACGGGTTCGCGGTACCGGACAACGCGCCGTACGACGAGGCGGCCGCCGAACGGCACTGGGCTGCGATGCGGGACTTCTTCGGCTCGCATCTCCCCTGACGGCTACTTGCCTGTGCCGCCGACCATCGACCGAACGGACTGCCAGATCCCGCGGCCGGCATAGGCGGCGGTGACGACGCAGAGCAGGATCATCGCCAGGAACATCGCCAACCAGTTCGCCCGGTTGTGGCTGACGTTCCACCAGATGATGGTGAACAGCAGCGCACAGACGAACACGACGATGTCGCGCCAGTTGCCGCGGTAGGACATCGCCACCTCGCGCAGGGACTGTGCCTTGTCCGCGCCGATGATCAGGTCGTCGACCCGTTGATCGATGACGCGCTGCAGGTTGGCCCGCCGCTCCACCTGGTCGACCGGCAACCGGTCGAGCAGGTCCATGTCCTGCTTGATCAACCCACGCACATCGGGCGCCTTCATATTTCCCGCGGCCAGCCCCAGTAGCGCGCCACCGGCCAGGGGTGCGCCCGCGAGCGCGATTTCGGCGATTCCCGGCATCTACTCCTCCATCGTGTCGGTGTTGTCCCTATCGAACCCTGCCGCGGCCTGCTTCCGTCAGCAACAGGTCGGCAAGCGTGTCTGGTTGGGTGTTCATGGCCTGGTGGCCGGCCGCGATGCGCACGGTATCCGTCGCTCGGAGGGTCGCCGCGAAGCGCTCCTGCCAGGACGGCGGCAGGCTCTGGTCCAGTTCGCATATCACGTAGGTCGAGAACGCCGAGCCAAGGTGGTCGTAGCGCCAGTCCCGGTGGGTGTAAGAACTCAGCGGCCAATTGTCCTGTCCCAATCGGGCCAGAAATGCTTCTTGGTGCGCCGGCGACATGTCGTTGCAGAACATGGCCCTGAACTGCTCGGCGAGCGGCGTCGTCGCCGGATCGAGCGGGAAGCCGACCTTGTCGTCCCTGTCTCCGCGACGGCAGTTGCCGATGAGCTGCAGAATCGATCGCCCGGGCGGCGCCGCCGAGCACGTGACATACACCAGCCGGTCGAACAGACCCGGCGCGAGTTCGGCCATCCGCGGGATCAGCTGGCCGGCTTGCGAATGCCCGACCAGGGTCATGTCACGTGCCCCGGCCACTTCGATATCGGCGATGAGTTCCGTTGCAATATCGTCAAATTCGACCGCCGTGGTTTCGCGATCGCGTTTGGTGCCACAGCCGGGCACGTCGAGGGCCAGGCACTCGGCGGACCGGGCGGTGAGCGCGTCGATCAGCTCGCGCCACACCCAACTGCCCTGCCCGCCGCCGTGCAGCAGTACGAAGTTCGGCCCTTTCATCGCGCCCCCTACCCCATCAGCCGCGCCGCCACCGTCGCGCCGAGGTTCCAGCACGCCTCGAGATCGGCCTTGGTCGGCTTGCCCATCACCACGACGGTCTCCGCCGCCTTCGTCCAGCCCAGCCCGCCCGTGATGCCGTCGATGGCGCGCTCGGCTCCCTCGGTGCCCTCGTTTCCGTGGAGATAGACGCCGAACGGTCGTCCCCGCGTCGAGTCGAGCAGTTGGTAGTACGACTGGTCGAACGCGTGCTTGAGGGCCCCGCTGAGATACCCGAGATTTGCGGGGGTGCCGAGCAGGTAGCCGTCGGCTTCCAGCATCTCCACCGGCGACACGGTGAGCGCCGGACGTCGTACGACCTCGACCCCTTCGATCTCCGGATCGGTGGCCCCGGCCACGACAGCCTCGAACATCTCCTGACAGTGGGGCGACGGCGTGTGATGGACGATCAGGAGCGTGCTCATCGGCCCGCCTCGAGGAGGACGGCCCGCTTCATCGCTTCCCGGGCCCGGCCGCGGTCGCCGGCGTAGTCGTAGGCGCGGGCCACCCGGTACCAGCGGAGCCAGTTGTCCGGATCGTCGTCGAGTTCGCCGCGCACCGTGTCGAACAGCCGGTCGGCGGCTTGGCGCTCGATGCGGCCCGACGCGCGTCGCGGCAGTTCGCCGACATCGAGCTCCATTCCCTGCTCGGCGGCCCGCCGGGCCAGCTGCTGATGCGCGAAACCGGCGCGCAGGGTGGCGAACATCGCCCAGCAGCCGATGACCGGGAAGGCCAACAGCGCCACGCCGAGTCCGACCGCCGCCGGGCGCCCGTCGGTGATCATCGCGACGGCCGTGCGGCCCAGCAGCACGAAGTAGACGACGAGTGCGCCGCACAGGAAGCCGATCAGCGCCTTGGTCTTCATCGCAGGTGCAGCAGCGGTTCGATGCCCACCGTCAGACCGGGATGTTCGTTGATCTTGCGGACCGCGAGCAGCACGCCGGGTACGAACGACGTGCGGTCCAGGCTGTCGTGGCGAATGGTGAGCGTTTCCCCCATGGTGCCGAAAAGCACCTCCTGGTGAGCCACCAGCCCGGTCAGTCGCACCGAGTGAACGGGGATGCCGTCGACGTCGGCGCCGCGCGCCCCGTCCAAGCCGGTGCTGGTGGCATCGGGGTTGGGCGACATGCCTTTTCGCGCCTCGGCGACCAGTTTGGCGGTACGGGCGGCGGTGCCGGACGGGGCGTCGGCCTTGTGCGGGTGGTGCAGCTCGATGATCTCCACCGACTCGAAGTACGGCGCGGCCTGCTTGGCGAAGTGCATGCTCAGCACGGCACCGATCGCGAAGTTCGGCGCGATCAGCACCGCGGCGCCCGGCTTCTGATCCACCCAGCCCTGGACCTGGTCGAGCCGCTCCTGGGTGAAGCCGGTGGTGCCGACGACCGCGTGAATCCCGTTGTCGATCAAGAACTTCAGATTGTCCATCACGACGTCGGGGTGGGTGAAGTCGATGACGGCCTCGGTGCCGCTGTCGGTCAGCAGGTTCAGGTCATCCCCCGCGTCGACCCCGGCGGTGAAGGTGAGGTCGTCGGCGTCCTGCACCGCCGCCACCATCGTCGCCCCGACTTTGCCCTTGGCTCCCAACACGCCGACTCGCATAGGTGCAGCGTAGTCGGCGGCGGTGCCCGATATCCCGGCCGGTTATCCCCAGTCTGGGTTTCATCCACAGCTCGACTCGCTAGTGCGGCGCGGCGCTGAATCGGCGATTACCGTCGAAAGCATGTTCGAATGCGTCTTGCCGGATCCCGCGGAGTTGCGGCGCCTCGATGATGCGGCCCTGGCGACGGCCATCGCCGAGAGCACCCGGATCACGGCGGCCGCCGAAGCCCGCACCAGCGCGGGCATCGCGGAACTGGTGCGCCGCCGGGTGGTCGACGAGCATCCGGACTGGGCTTGCGACGATTGGGACGCCTGCGCGGCCGAAGTGTCCTGTGTGCTGACGGTGTCATCGGGGCGGGCCTCGGGACTGATGGGCGACGCGATCGCGCTGCGCGACAAACTGCCGGCGGTCGGTGCCCTTCACCTGGCCGGCGAGCTCAGCGCCTACGCGGCCGGCGTCATCTGCAACCGCACCGCACTGGTCACCGACCCGGTGGCGCTGGCCGCCGTCGACGCCGATATCGCGGCGGCGGCGTCCCGGTTCGGGCCGTTGTCGAAGTACAAGCTGGAGAAGGCGGTCGACGCGATCGTCGAACGCCGGGACCCCAAGGCGGTCAGGCGGGCCCGCACGTCGATGCGGGGCCGCGACTTCAGCATCGGCGACCCCAGTGACGACTCCGGCACCACCAGCGTGTGGGGGCGGTTGTCGACACCGGATGCCGCACTACTGCACCAGGCCATCGGCTCCCTGATCCACAGCGTCTGCGACGACGATCCCCGGACCTTGGCCCAGCGCCGCGCCGACGCGGTGGGCGCCCTGGCCTCCCGCGCCACCCGACTGCCCTGCCGCTGCGGCTCGCCCGACTGCCCGGCCGGCAGCGGCGACGACGAGGTCGCTGCCCGTTTCGTGATACACGTTCTCACCGATCCCTCGGCACTGGGCGCTCAGCCCGATGACGCGATGCACGGCGACGATCCCGACGAGCCCGACGAGCCCGACGAGCCCGACGAGGACGGTCTCGGCCCGGACGGCCCGGACGGAGGCGGTCCGGATCCCGACGACCTTCCGCCCTGTCCCGA
>CAZTAA010000112.1:10533-12193 GCA_964611465.1 uncultured Mycobacterium sp.
CGGACGGCCCGGACGGAGGCGGTCCGGATCCCGACGACCTTCCGCCCTGTCCCGAACCGCCCGGCCCACCCCCAGCCGAGTCGTCCCCACCCGACCCTGTTCGTCCGGCGGCCGCGCTCATCGCTGAGCTACCTCGCGGCGGGGTGCTGCCCGCCGCCTCGGTGGCCGACCTGATCGCACGGGGCGCCACCGTTCGCAGCCTCACCGCCGCCGATGCCGTGGCCAACGGCTACCGACTTCCGGCCTCACACGATCGGTTCGTGCGGGCCCGGGACATCACCTGCCGCTTCCCCGGCTGCGACAGGCCCGCCGTCGGGGCCGACATCGACCACATCATCCCGTGGCCGGCCGGGCCGACGCATCCGTCGAACAACAGCTGCAAATGCCGAAAACACCACTTGCTCAAGACCTTTTGGCCGGGCTGGACCGAACGTCAGGAACCCGACGGCACCCTCACCGTCACCACACCAGCCGGGGTCAGCTACACCACCAAACCGCTTGCCCCGCTGCTGTTTCCGAGATTCAATCCCACCACCGCCCCGCTGCCGCCGATCACGTGCGAACCACCGTCACCGGCGCGAGGGCTCAAAATGCCCCGACGAAAACGAACCCGCGCCAAGGCGCGTGCCGCCCGAATTCGGGCCGAGCGCGCCCTCAACGAGGCCCTGGTCGCCGAGCGCAACGTCGCGCCGCCGTTCTGAGCCGACGCATGCGTTCACAGCGGTGACGCTCCCCGCAGATGCTCGAAGATCAGCGAGGTCTGGGTGCCCGCCACGTCATGGTCGGCGTTGAGGTTCTCGACGACGAAGGCCCGCAGGTCATCGGTGTCCCGGGCGGCGACGTGCAGGATGAAGTCGTCGGCACCGGCCAGGAAGTACACATCCATCACCTGCGGCTTGCGCTGGATCTGCTTGATGAAATTGCGGATCTTGCCGCGCGCATTCGACTGCAAACTCACCGAAATCATCGCCTGCAGAGACAGGCCGATCGCGGCCGGATCGATATCTGTGTAGAACCCTCGGATCACCCCGATCTCCTGCAGTCGGCGCAACCGGCCGTGGCATGTCGACGGCGCGATGCCCACCATGTCGGCCAGCGCGCTGTTCGAGATCCGTGCGTCGCTGTGGAGCGTCGTCAGGATGCGCCGATCGATGTCGTCGAGAGTCGGCCGAAGATTCTTCGGCACGGACGAGGGGGGCGCTCCCGTTGATGACGATCGTTCAGGCATGCGGATAGTCTAGTGAATCTTTTTCATTGTGTTTGTGGTCATGCCGCTGTTTATTCAGAATTGGTCCATGCACATCGGAGTTCCCACCGAAATCAAGAACAACGAATACCGCGTGGCACTCACGCCGGCCGGCGTGGCCGAGCTGACCAGGCGCGGCCACGACGTCCTGATCCAGGCCGGTGCCGGCCAGGGCTCGGCGATCGACGACAGAGACTTCAAAGCGGCCGGCGCGCAGATCGTCGGCACCGCCGATCAGGTGTGGGCGCAGGCCGACCTGCTGCTCAAGGTCAAGGAGCCCATCGAGGCCGAATACGCGCGGATGCGCAAGGACCAGACGCTCTTCACCTATCTGCACCTGGCGGCGTCCAAGCCATGCACCGACGCGCTGCTCGCGTCGGGCACCACGTCGATCGCCTACGAGACGGTCCAGAC
>CAZTAA010000112.1:12293-13366 GCA_964611465.1 uncultured Mycobacterium sp.
GCGCTCCCTCTGCTGGCCCCGATGAGCGAGGTCGCCGGCCGTCTCTCCGCCCAGGTGGGCGCCTACCACCTGATGCGCACCCACGGCGGCCGCGGTGTGCTGATGGGCGGCGTGCCCGGTGTCGCACCTGCCAAGGTCGTGGTGATCGGCGGCGGCATGGCGGGTGACAACGCCGCCGCAGTCGCCTGGGGCATGGGCGCACACGTCACCGTGTTCGACCTCAACATCAACATCCTCCGCAAGATCGACGCCGAGTACGGCGGCGCCATCGAGACCCGCTACTCCTCCCAGCTGGACCTGGAGGACGCGGTCAAGCAGGCCGACCTGGTGATCGGCGCCGTGCTGGTCCCGGGCGCCAAGGCTCCCAAGCTGGTCACCAACGACACCGTGGCGCAGATGCGGCCGGGCGCGGTCCTGGTCGACATCGCGATCGACCAGGGCGGCTGCTTCGAAGACTCCAAGCCAACAACCCACGACGATCCGACGTTCCGTGTGCACGACGCGCTGTTCTACTGCGTGGCGAACATGCCGGGCGCAGTCCCGCGCACGTCGACGTACGCGCTGACCAACGCGACGATGCCCTACGTGCTCAAGCTCGCCGACAAGGGCTGGCGCGCGGCCTGTGCCGCGGATCCCGCTCTGGCGAAGGGTCTTTCGACGCACGACGGCCATCTGCTCAACCACGAGGTCGCGCATGACCTGGATCTGCCGTTCACCGATCCGGCGCCGCTGTTGTCCTGAACTCGAGACTTGTCTCCCATCGCCCAGTCGGCGCGACCGCCGCGCCGGCTGGGCGATGAACTCTATTGCGGCTGCGTCAGATAGGGCACGACCAGTGTCGTCACCTCGGCGACCAGCGGTTGCAGCGTCGGCGCTTTCGGGTCGTCGGATTGCGAGCGCGTCATGATCGACAGCAGCAGCCGCTGCTGCGCGGGACCGAACACAATCCCGACCGCGTTGGTGCTGCCGTAGTCACCGGCACCGGTCTTGTCTGCGGTGGTCCATCCGGGCTGCAGGCCGGCGCGCATGCTGCGGGCCGACGTCACGTTGCCGCGCATCCAGGTTTCCAGCTG
>CAZTAA010000113.1:0-12968 GCA_964611465.1 uncultured Mycobacterium sp.
CTTGGCGATGCCGCCGGCCTCGTAGTCGCGGCCGACCATGAAGCCGGTGATGTTCTGCAGGAACAGCAGCGGCACCATCCGCTTGTCGCACAGCTCGATGAAATGGGCTCCCTTGAGCGCGGATTCGCCGAAAAGGACGCCGTTGTTGGCGACGATGCCCACCGGGTGGCCGTGGATCCGGGCAAAGCCGGTGATCAGCGTGTTGCCGTATTCGGCCTTGAACTCCGAGAATTCGCCGCCGTCGACGATGCGGGTGATGACATCGTGCACGTCGTAGGGCACCCGGGCGTCGACGGGGACGACGTCGTAGAGCTCGGCCTGGTCGGCGATCGGCTCGACGACCGGTGCGACGTCCCAGGGGCACGGGGAGACCGGCCCCAGCGTGGCGACGATGCGCCGCACGATGCGCAGCGCGTCCCGGTCGTCGTGCGCGAGGTGGTCGGTGACACCGGACACCTTGGAGTGCAGATCGCCGCCACCGAGGTCCTCGGCGGTGACGATCTCGCCGGTGGCGGCCTTCACCAGCGGCGGCCCGCCGAGGAAGATGGTGCCCTGGTTGCGCACGATGACGGCCTCGTCACTCATGGCCGGCACGTAGGCGCCACCGGCGGTGCAGGAACCCAGGACCGCCGCGATCTGCGGAATGCCCTGAGCGCTCATGGTCGCCTGGTTGAAGAAGATTCGGCCGAAGTGTTCGCGGTCGGGAAAGACCTCGTCCTGCCGGGGCAGGAACGCTCCCCCGGAATCGACGAGATAGATGCAGGGCAACCGGTTCTGCAGCGCGATCTCCTGCGCGCGCAGATGCTTCTTGACCGTGACCGGATAGTAGGTGCCGCCTTTGACGGTCGCGTCATTGGCGACGATCATGCATTCGCGCCCGGACACCCGGCCGATGCCGACGATCATTCCGGCGCCGGGGCATTCGTCGTCGTACATGCCGTCGGCGGCCAGTGGCGCGACCTCCAGCAGCGGGCTGCCCGGATCCAGCAGACCGTCCACCCGGTCGCGCGGCAGCAGCTTGCCGCGGGCGACGTGGCGCTCGCGTGCCCGCTCGGGGCCGCCGAGCGCGGCCGCGGCCAGCTTCGAACGCAACTGTTCCACCAGCGCCAGATGGGCGTGACGGTTCGACGCCGCGATTGACATCTCAGCGGTTGACATCTGGGCCGCCCATCGAATCAGTTAATGCCGACTAACTCGTGGTATGTTAATCATCATTAACTCAACTGTCCACATCCAATCGCGCGGAACATGCGAAGTGGCTCGCGACCTGGGTCACAAGGAGGCGCAGTGGTCACTGCCGAACCCGAACCCACCAAACGCAGTCTGCTGAAATCCGATCGACGGTCGCGGCTGCTCGCCGCCGCGGCCCGGCAGTTCGCCGAGCGGGGATTCGCGGCGGTGCGCCTGGAGGACATCGGCGCGGCGGCCGACGTCAGCGGCCCCGCGATCTACCGGCACTTCCCCAACAAGGAGGCCCTGCTGGTCGAACTGCTGGTGGAGATCAGCACCCGGCTGCTGAGCGGCGGGCGGGCGGTGCTCGGCCAGACCTCCGACCCCGGCGCGGCGCTGCGCGAACTCGTCGACTTCCATCTCGACTTCACGCTCAACGAACCCGAACTCATCCGCATCCAGGACCGCGACCTGACGCAGCTGCCGCCGGCCGCGCTGCGGCAGGTGCGCACCAGCCAGCGCCAGTACGTCGAGATCTGGGTGCGGGTGCTGCGCGACGTCAACCCGCGGCTGGCCGAGCCGGACGCCCGGCTGATGGCACATGCGGCGTTCGGGTTGCTCAACTCGACCCCGTACAGCACGAAGCCGGCCGGTGGGACACCGGCCGGCTTGCGCTCACGTTCGGTCCTGCGGTCGATGGCGATCGCCGCGCTGACCATCACGCCCGCAGGTTAATACCAGACTTTGCGGCCGCCGACCGGGCGGCCGACGGCGCCGAGGATCCACAACACCGCGCCGATGACCAGCAGCACGATGCCGATCGTGGACAGGATGCTGACGTGCAGGACGTATCCGAGGATGAGCAGGATGGCTCCGAGGACGATCATGACAACTCCATTTCCGATGGGTGGCTACTGCCGTAATGACTAACAGATCTGCAAGTGATCACTGACTGGGCTGAGGTATGTTGCAGGCCTCCACTTTCGGATTGACCCCCGCGTAGTTCAACGGCCCGGCCAGCACGGTCAGGGCGATGGAACCACTGGTGGCGCAATTGGTTTCGGCGTTTCTGAAGTAACCGCGTTGATAGGTGGCAAAGGCCCCGATGAGGAGCCACACCACCACGACGATTGCGATCAATCGCATCGCGACCCTCCCTTCCACACCGCTGGTGGACAGAGATTTACCCGGCCGTTGATTTCCCAAACATCACGAGGTGATCAGACCTGTCCCGGGAACGCCCTGACCAGCCAGTCGCGGATCGCCGCTGCCGTGGCGGTCCGGTTCTCGCGCTTGGCGATCTCATGCCCGTCGTCGGGAAACAGCAGATATTCCACGGTGCGACCGCGCTCGCGCAGTGCGGCCAGCATCTGCTCGGACTCGCTGACCGGGACGTTGGTGTCGTGACCGCCGTGGATCAACAGCAGCGGAGCGATCAGGGCATCGACACGCGACAACGGTGACAGTTCGTCCAAGAGACCGTGATCCGAAACCGGGTGGCCGTACTTGGGGTAAGCCGCGGCGGCGATCCACGCTTCGGTGTTGCGGTAGAAGGTGTTCAGATCGCTCATTCCGCAGATGCTCACACCCGCGGCGAACAACCGCGGGTGAAACGTCAGGGCGGCCAGGGTGAGGTATCCGCCGTAAGACCATCCGGCACAGGCGATCCGCCCGGCGTCGGCGTGACCGTTGTCGACCAGGTGCCGGACACAGTCGGCGACGTCGTCGATGGCGGCGAACCGCTTCTCGCGGTCGTCGGCGTGCATGAAGGCGCGTCCCGAGCCGCCGGACCCGCGCACATTCGGCGCCAGAACGGTGATCCCGGCGTCGAGCAGTCGAGGGAAGATCTCGCTGTATCCGGGACGCGACTGGCCCTCGGGGCCGCCGTGCAGATAGATCACCGCTCCCACGCCGGCCACGCCCGGCGGCGGCGGATACCGCCACGCCGGCAACACCATCCCGTCGCGCGCGGTGATGAACTCGAGCGTGGGCATCCCGGCGCGCGGGCCGCGCATCGGTTCACGGTCGACCCGTTCCCATTCGCGGCTGCGGGTGTCGACGAGTTCGACGTTGCGGGGCTGGGCGGGCCCCTGCACGGTGAGCGCCACCATCGAACCGCCGGCACTGATGGACAACTCGCCGGCTACCGGGCCCGGCAGCGGGATGGGCTTCTCCAGCGTGTTGTCCGCGTACCGCAGGATCTGTAGTTCACTGCAGCCGTGAATGTTCCACAGCATCGCGACGGTTGAGAGGTCGTCGCTGACGACGAATTCGTCCAGTTCGAACCCGGGGCGCTCGGCCACGACGTGATAGGCGATCCCGTCGCCGGTAACCGTCACCTCCAGCAGGCGCGCGTGGTCGGACCCGTTGTCGCTGCGGATCAACGCCCGCACGAAGCCCTCCGAGCTGTTCGCGCCGAGCAGGTGCGCCGGGGTGTAGAGCATGGTGGCATCACCCTCGATCCCGCGGCGCAACCGGCGCGGGCCATGGTCGTCGAGAATCACTCCGGCATCGGTGGTGGACCCGGGATCGTAAGGGAGCAGGGCGAACTCGGTTCGGCCGCGCAGCATGAGCAGATCGCGATAGCCGCGCGGCCCGACGCGGATCAGCGCCGAGCCCGCCCAGGCGTCGACCAGTCGCCCGGCCGATCGGCGGTCGAGCATCAACCGCTGCCCGGTTGCCGGATCGATCAGGCACGACATCCCGACGCCGTCGTCGCCGGTGAGGATGGCCGCCACTCGCGTGCCGTCCCACGCGACGAGCTCGGCAGCCCGGTGGCCGGTGTCGGCGCCCCCGTCCTCGCCGGCGTCGATGCGCCGGGCAGCGCGGTCGTCGGGGTCGGTGGTGACCACCCACAGCTGGGTGCGCGATCCGCCCTCGGGCGCTACTTCGCAGGCCAGCCAGTGCCCGTCGGCGGAATGCAGCACCCGGGTCACCGGACCCGCCACGGGCAACTCGACGTCGCGCCACGAACTGGCCCGGCGGCCACGCAGGAACCGTTGCACGGCACGGGGATAGCCCCCGTCGTCGACGAGGTGCGCGACGGCGGTGGCGTCCGGGGCAAGCGACGCGCCGTAGATCGCCCTGACCCGCGGCGCCCGCGACGCGGCCACTGCGGGCATCGGCGAACCTCCTCGGTCACGACGGTAGCGACAACCCCGAACTCTGCTCCAATCAGGGCGTTGAGCTGCGGGTTCGCCGACTGTCACCCGATCCGATCCGTTCCGCAGGTAGCCTGCAACACATGAGGTGGGCATGAGCGATCCACAGCGCCCCGGCGGCTGGGACCGGTACCAAGACCCGCAGCAGTATCCGAACCAGCCGCAATGGTCGCAGCCGACCGAACAGATGAGTCCGACCTATCCCCCGGTCGACCCCGCCTACGGCGGCTACTACGGCTATCCCGGTTACCCGCCGCCGCGCGGGCCGGAAACCAACGACACCCAGATCCTGCCGCCCTACTGGACGCAGACGCAGTACCAGCCGCCGCCGCCCCCGCCGCCGCCCGACGAGCCGCCGCCGGGGCCGCCCAAGTCGCCGCGCTGGTTGTGGCTGGTGGCCGGCGGCGCCGTCGCGATCGTCATCGGCCTGGTGGTCGCGCTCCTGGTCACTTACGGATCCACCCGCGACGACACCGCGATCGGCCCGTTGCCTCCGATGCCGGAGCCGAGCACGACAGTGCCGCCGCCGACGACCACGCGAACGACCACCCCGACGCCGACGCCGACAACCGAACCGACGACAACGGAACCGCAGACCACCGAACCCTCCACCTCGGAACCGACGACGTCGAGACCGACCACCACCGAGGAAGCCGCGACCGAGTCGGTCGTCTATAACGTCAGCGGCGAGGGCCGTGCGATCAGCATCACCTACGTCGACACCGGCGGGATCCTTCAGATGGAGTTCAACGTCGCGCTGCCCTGGAGCCGCGAAGTGTCGCTGTCCCCGTCCACGGTCAAGGCCGCCAGCGTCACGGTGATCAACGTCGGGCGCGACATCAGTTGCAGCATAACGTTGAACGGCACGCAGACCGAGCAACGATCCGGCAACGGGCTGACCATCTGCTCATCGATCGGCGGCTAGTCCCACCTGCGCCGGCGAACGCACCCACAGCACCGCGAACAGACCGGCGCCGAGCACCACCATCAGGCCCGCCAGTCCGGCCCGGTCGGTGCCGAACACGTCGACGAAGGTGAAGAACATCCACGGCGCCAGGAACGTCGCCGCCCGCCCGGTCATCGTGTAGAGACCGAACGCGACACCCTCCCTGCCGTGGGCGCACATCCGCAGCAGCATCGTGCGCGCCGCCGAATGGGTCGGACCGACGAACAGACACAGCAGCAACCCGCACACCCAGAACGCGCGCGGACCCGACACGGCCAGCAGAACCAGGCCGATGACGAGCATCGCGGTCAACGAGGCGACGATCACCGGCTTGGACCCGACCCGGTCGTCGACGTGCCCGCCGATGACGGCGCCGGTGGCGGCCACCACGCAGGCCGCCACACCGAACAGCAAGACGTCGGCCTGCGACAGGCCGTACACGCTGACCCCGAGCACCGCTCCGAAGGCGAACACACCGGTCAGGCCGTCCCGGAACACGGCGCTGGAGATCAGGTAGTAGACCAGGTTGCGGTCACGGCGCCACTCGGCGGTCAGGTCGCCCCACACCTTGCGGTAGGCACCCAGCAGGCCGATCCGCCCCATCGGCACGGCGTCGGCGGTCCCGATGCGGTGCGCGGTGAACAGCAGTGGCGCCGCGAAGGTCACCAGCCACGCGGCCGTCAGCAGCATGGCCGCGCGGATGTTCTGGCCGTCGTCGGCCGGGATTCCCAGCAGTCCGCGGCGCGGTCCCGAGCCGGCGACGAATCCGAAGTACACCACCAGTAGCAACAGGACGCTGCCGAAATATCCTGCGGCCGCGCCGAATCCGGATATCCGGCCGGAGGTCCGCGGCGTCGACAGTTGGCGCAGCATCGCGTTGTAGGGCACCGTCGCCAGGTCCAGGCAGGCGGCCGTCGCCGCCAGCAGTGCCAACCCGGCGAGCAGATAGGACGGGTGTGGCCGGATCAGGCTCATCGCCGCCGTGAGGGTCGCAGCCGACAACGTCAACAGGGTCAGCGTGGCCCGGCGCCGCGGGGACGCCTGCACCAGGACACCGGTGACGGGCGCCAGCACCGCGACGACGAATCCCGCGAGCGCGAGGGCCCGGCCCAGCCAGCTCGCCGGTGAGGGCTGGCCGGACACGTGCACACCGACCGAACCGGTCAGATAGACCGAGAACACGAACGTCGTGACGATGGCCGCCATGCCGGTGGCGCCGCAGTCCCACAGTGCCCACGCCGCGATCCGGGACCGGCCGGGCATGCTCATCCCGGTTGTCTACCATGACCGCATGCCCGTACCCCCACCCAGCCCTGATGCGCGCGCGGTCGTCACCGGCGCCTCGCAAGGGATCGGCGAGGCACTCGCCGACGAGCTCGCGGCCCGCGGACATCATCTGATCATCACGGCGCGGCGCGGCGACGTGCTGCAGACGGTGGCCGACCGCATCTCCGGCCGGCACGGCGTGACCGTCGAGGTGCGTGCCGTGGATCTCACCGATTCGGCCGCCCGGCGCGGGTTGGGCGAGGAGCTGGCCGAGCGAAACATCTCGATCCTGTGCAACAACGCGGGCACGGCGACCTTCGGCCCGGTCGCCGCCCTGGACCCCGAAGTCGAACGAAATCAGGTGGCGCTCAACGTCAATGCGGTCCACGATCTGACCCTGGCGGTGTTGCCGGGGATGATCGGCCGCGCCGCGGGCGGCATCCTCATCTCGGGTTCGGCGGCGGGCAACTCACCGATTCCGAACAATGCCACCTACGCGGCCAGCAAGGCGTTCGCGAACACGTTCAGCGAATCGCTGCGCGGCGAGGTCAAGAAGGACGGGGTGCACGTGACACTGCTCGCGCCGGGGCCGGTGCGCACCGAGTTGCCCGACGAGTCGCAGCGCTCGCTGGTGGAGAAGCTGATCCCGGAGTTCCTGTGGATCGACACCGAGTACACCGCACGGGTGTCGCTGGATGCCTTGGAGCACAACAGGATGCGCGTCGTTCCCGGCCTGACGTCCAAGGCGATGTCGGTGGCCAGCGGCTACGCTCCTCGGGCGGTCGTGGCGCCGATCGTCGGCGCGGTCTACCGAAAGCTCGGCGGCGACTGACCCCAGCGATTTCGGTGCGTTTGCCGTCGGTCAGCGACGGAAAACGCACCGAAATCGCTGGGTGAGAACTCAGCGGCGGCGTCCCGTGCCGAAGATGCTGCGGGTGATCTCCCGGCCGAGCACGGTGCCCGCCGAGCGCATCGCGCTCTTGAACGCCGGGCTTTCCATCATCTTGTCGAAGAAGCCGGGCTGCGGCGGGGGCGGCGGGGCCGCCGGTTCGGGCATCGGCGGCACCTCGACGCCGGTCGGCGCGGGCGGCAGGTCGGGCGACGGCGCGGCCGGTTCGGGCGGCGGGGCGAGGCTCGCGGCGAGCATCTCGTACGCCGACTGGCGGTCCACCGTCTGCCCGTAAATCTCTTGGAGCGGACTGGCTTTCGCGGCGGCCGCGATCGCGTCCGGTCCGACGGTGTCCATCAACGAGCGCGGCGCGCGCATTCGGGTCCAGGAAACCGGGGTGGGGGCGCCCCGCTCGGAGAGCACCGTGACGATCGCCTCGCCGATGCCCAGCGACGTCAACGCCGACTCGAGGTCGTACACCTCGGTCTTCGGATAGGTGCGCACCGTCTTGCTGAGGGCCTTCTGGTCGTCGGGCGTGAAGGCGCGCAACGCATGCTGGATGCGCGCGCCCAGCTGGGACAGCACGTCGTTGGGCACGTCGGTGGGCAGCTGTGTGCAAAAGAACACCCCGACGCCCTTGGACCGGATCAGCTTGACGGTCTGCTCGACCTGCTCCAGGAACGCCTTGGACGCGTCGGCGAACAGCAGATGCGCCTCGTCGAAGAAGAACACCAACTTCGGTTTGTCCAGGTCACCGACCTCGGGCAGGAACGTGAACAGATCGGCCAGCACCCACATCAGGAACGTCGAGAACATCACCGGCCGGGCCGCCTGATCACCGACCTCGAGCAGCGTGATGACGCCGCGGCCGCCCTCGAGGCGCATGATGTCCGCGGGTTTGAGTTCGGGTTCGCCGAAGAAGGTGTCGCCGCCGTCGGCTTCGAGGTTCACCAGGGCGCGCAGGATGACACCGGCCGTCGTCGCCGACACGGCGCCGAGGTTCTTGAGTTCCGCCTTGCCCTCGTCGCCGGTCAGGAATTGGATGACCGACCGCAGATCTTTGAGGTCCAGCAGCGGCAGCCCCTTCTGGTCTGCCCAGTGAAAGATCAGGCCGAGGGTCGATTCCTGAGTCTGGTTGAGTCCCAGCACCTTTGACAACAGGATAGGGCCGAAGCTGCTGATCGTCGCGCGCACCGGGACGCCGCGGCCGGCGGTGCCCAGTGACAGGAACTCGACCGGGTACGCGGACGGCACCCAGCTGTCGCCGGTGTCGGCGGCCCGTTGCGTCGTCTTGTCGTTGGTCGGCCCGGGGCGCGACAGGCCCGACAGGTCGCCCTTGATGTCGGCCATCAGAACCGGCACCCCGGCCGCCGACAACTGCTCGGCCATCACCTGAAGTGTCTTGGTCTTACCCGTACCGGTCGCGCCGGCCACCAGGCCGTGCCGGTTGACCGTCGCCAGCGGGATGCGGATCTGAGCGGTGGGGTCGACCGTGCCGTCGACGACCACGGTGCCGAGCTCGAGTGCCTGTCCCTCGACGGCGTACCCGGCCGCGATGGTCTGGGCTGGGCTTGCTCCGGGTGATTCTGTGCTCACGTGCCCTGACCTTACTGGTCCCGGCTGGGGTGCGGCGGGTGCACGGCAGGCCAGGCCACTAACGTGGGCATACTGTGAGCGCTGTGCGGGACGAACTGGTGTGGATCGACTGCGAGATGACCGGGCTGGATCTCGGCTCGGACAAGTTGATCGAGATTGCGGTGCTGGTGACCGACGGCGACCTCAACGTCCTGGGCGACGGGGTCGACGTCGTTATCCACGCCGACGATGACGCACTGTCCGGCATGATCGACGTCGTCGCCCGGATGCACTCCCGCTCCGGGCTGATCGACGAGGTCAGGGCCTCCACCGTCGACGTGGCCACCGCCGAGGCCATGGCGCTGGACTACATCCGCAGCCACGTCAAGCAGCCCAAGACGGCGCCGTTGGCCGGTAACTCGATCGCCACCGACCGCGGCTTCATTGCGCGCGACATGCCCGCTCTCGACGACTTCCTGCACTACCGGATGATCGACGTCAGCTCCATCAAGGAGCTGTGCCGGCGCTGGTATCCGAAGATCTACTTCGGCCAGCCCGCGAAGGGCCTGGCCCACCGCGCGCTAGCCGACATCCACGAATCGATCCGCGAACTGCAGTACTACCGGCGCACCGCGTTCGTGCCGCAGCCCGGGCCGTCCAGCGGCGACGTCGCGCTGGTGGCGGCCGAACTCGCCCCGCCGGGGACAAACGATTCGGCCGCGGAGCCATCGACCGGCTAAGATCGTCAGCGCCGCTTCGGCGGCGATGGTGGCTGTAGTTCAGTTGGTAGAGCACCAGGTTGTGATCCTGGCTGTCGCGGGTTCGAGTCCCGTCAGCCACCCGGTTAGGTCAGGGGCCGGTTCCGGCCCCTGACCTTTTTCTTTGAGCCGGCTACTCGTCGTCCTCGGCGGCGACGTAGTCGCGGATGTACTGGGCGAGCCCCGGGGCGGTGAACCGCATCCGCCCGTGTGACGTCGCCTCGATCAGCCCCTTGTCCATCAGGGACTGCCGCGCCATGCTGATCGCGGTCGATGGAACGCCCATCGCGGCCGCGACCTCTTTGCGTTTGACGTCCCCGTCGCTGAGTGACGCCATCGCGGCGATCAGCTTCTGCTCGGCGGCCGTCGCCTGCGCCCAGCGGGACCGGAACAGGGTGTTCCGGGCGACCTCGAATTCGGCCAGCGCGGCACCGTAATGCTCCATCGTCAACACCCCGCCGGGGCCGGGGTATCCAGCGGCTTCCCACATCTTGTCGCCGAACTCCTGGATGAAGTAGGGGTAGCCCTCGGTTTCGCGTAACACCGAGTCGAGGGCACTCGGCTGCCACCCGACACCGGACTCTTGCGCCGGAGCCGTCAGCGCCAGCGCCGCCTCGTCGTGGGACAAGTTGTACAGGTGCCGGTACTCGAACCTCTCCCCGAAGCTGACCGCGCTCGCCACCGTGTCCTGCGTATGGCTCAGGCCGGCGGCGAATACGGCGGCGGGGAGTTCGGGAGCTTCCGCTTGCATGTGCTGCCAGGCGTAGGCGAGGGCGCGGATACCCACGGGATCGGCGGCCTGGAGTTCGTCGACGAAGATGACGAGGCCCGCGCTGCCGGCCTCGACGGCGCCGTTCGCCGCCGCCGTTATCGCCTGCTGGAGGGCGCGGGCGGCCCCGACGAACTCGGGGCTGTCCTTGTCCTTGTCTTTGTCCTTGTCCTTGCCTGCGGCAAGTTGAAGGGACGCCACGCCGAAATTGAGCCGGACGGTCTTCAGCGTTTCGGTCAGCGCGGCCTTCGCGGCGTCTGTCCACTTTGCGGTGACCAGCTTGTCGAACTCGTTGGCGAGGTCCACCGACAAGGACACCGAATCCCCGCCGGTCGCCCATACCGTGGTGAAAGTCCGATTCTGCGCGTCCCGCTGCGCCGCCCGCAGGAGGCTGGTCTTGCCCACGCCGCGGGGTCCGACGAACACATGAACGCGACCGTCGAGCTGACGGTAAACGCTGAGATTGGTCAGGTGGACGTTGATACGCCCCAGGTGAACGTCCCGGCCGGGGAGCCGGTGCGCGATGGAACCCGGGGTGTACGGGCTGCGCTGCTGGGCGTTCGCCACCTTTATGCTTCCTTATAAATCCGCTGGTTTTGAGGAGTTTTATAAAGAAGTATAAAGCGCTACACCGACACCGACGCGGATTTGCCGTCTGCCGCCGTCAGGACGCCGCGTTACCCGCCTGCCACGTCGACCACGGTACGTTCCAGTCACCGAGTCCGTCGACCCCCGAAAGCGTGCCACCGACGGTGTTCCGGACCTCGACGATGTCGCCGCGCTTGGTGTTGTTGAAGAACCACTGCGCGTTGGCGGTGCTGACGTTCAGGCAGCCGTGGCTGACGTTGTCGTAGCCCTGGCTGCCGACCGACCAGGGCGCGGCGTGCACGTAGATGCCGCTGTAGGACATCTGCGTGGCGAAGTCGACCTCGGTGCGGTAGCCGTTCGGCGAGTTCGCCGGCACCCCGTACGTCGACGAATCCATGATCAGGTGCGAGAACCGGTCGCCGACGATGTAGATGCCGTTGTTCGTGGGCGTCTTGTCCTTGCCCATGGAGATCGGCATCGTCTTGACCACCTCGCCGTTGACGCGGATCGTCAGCGTCTTGGTGTCGTCGTCGGCGGTCGCGATCACCGCGTCACCGATGGTGAAATGTGAACTGGCGTTGTCCTGGCCGTACAAGCCGTCGCCCAGATCCACCCCATAGGTCTGCACCTTGACGTCGACCGTCGTCCCGGGCTGCCAGTAATCCTTTGGGCGCCAACGGACTTCGCGATTGCTCAGCCAGTAGAACGCGCCCGCCACGGGTGGGTTGGTGGTCACCGTGATCGCCTTCTCGGCGGCGACCCGGTCGGGAATGTTCTCGTCGAAGCGGATTGCCACCGGCTGGCCGATGCCGACCGTCTCACCGGCGCCGGGCAACAGATAGGGCATCGTGAGATTGGCCGGCGAATGTGTTTCGAAGGCGATCCGGCGCACAACCTGCCCGCCCAGACCCATCGACTGCGCGTTGATGGTGTAGCGCTTGTTGTAGCCCAGCGGTTCGGTGCTGGTCCACGTCAGACCGTCCGGACTCAGCCGGCCCGCCACCGCGGTGCCGTTCTGGTTCGTCATCGTCACCGACCCCAGAACGCCGCCCTCGGCGCTGACGGTGACGGGCTGATCCACGGCGACACCGACCGCGTCGTCCTGCACCGACGCGGTGAGCTTGGGCAGCAACAGATCGTTGTACGGCGTGCCCTTCTCGGCGATGCGGCGCGCCTCGGGCGGTGCGGCGCCACCCTCGCAGCCGATGAGGCTTGCCGCCAGCGTCACCAGCACCGCCATGATCAGTAACCGGCGCGGACGGGTCGCCGAACCGACGTGCCACATGCGCAACGCGACCTCACAACCGGGAATCGGACCTGACAAGTTCCTGGGAATCAGCTCCAGTCTATGGGCCCGATCGCCGCACCGGCGACCGCGATCGGATCACATCGTTCGGCGAACATCCGGATTTCACTCGCTGGCCGCGAGCCTGTATTGTCGCCTACGCAGTTCACCGCGCCGTTAGCTCAGTTGGTAGAGCAGCTGACTCTTAATCAGCGGGTCCGGGGTTCGAAACCCTGACGGCGCACCACAAAGCCAGTTTTGCGACGCGACCGGCTGCTCAGTCCGGCTCATCTCGACGTTCGGCCACAGCGGCCAGCCGGTGCAGGCATTCCCGGTTTCTGGGCCATACCGCCGCCAACGCCAGCCGTCGCGGCACCCAATTGAGTGGGCCGCCGACCGGCGCCTCGGCCATGTCGATCCGGCAGCCGTTGTCGGTATCGCGGAGCCGCAACGTTATTCGCGCGCCGCCGAACGGCCTGGCCTTCGCCCGCAGAACAATCTCTTCCCGCGGTGTACACGACTCGACCTCCGTCTCGTCGTTGAGCACGACCGGCCAGATAC
>CAZTAA010000114.1:0-12824 GCA_964611465.1 uncultured Mycobacterium sp.
CCTGCATCGGCCCCGACATATTCCGCAACACCGGAACCCCGACCGACCACCGTTCTGCCATTAGTCGGGACCTCCCGGGCTGTCGTGGGCTGTGACCGCAGGAGCCGTCGTGCGGGCGCCAAAGTCCTGATCTTCATAGCCGATGCGGCCGATCCAGGTGAAGAAATCGTGAACTTCAGCAACATCCGCTACATCCGTGCCACGGAGTGTAGGACCCGACGTGGCCGGAGCCCCGTGCGCCGCCGCCGGCGTGACGCCGTCCGCCCATGCGCGGGTGATGCGATACGCGTCACAGCCCCCGTCGGGTAGGAGGGTGCCGATGGTGGCCGTGGAAAGCATTCGGTGAACCTTACTGTATCCATTACGTGACGTAGCCCTGGCTACGTCAACGCTCCGGCGGTCTTGAGCTCGATGATGCGATCCCAGTCCAACCCGAGCTCGAGCAGCACGTCGTCGGTCTGCTCCGCGAAGCCCGGAGCCCCGCCGGTGTGCGGCGCCTCGACGTCGAACTGGACGGGATTGGCGACGAGCTCCAGCTCGCCCGCGCGCACGATGTACTCGTTGGCGCGGATCTGAGCGTCGCCGGCCGCCTGCAGGGTGTCCTGGACCGGGGCCCACGGCCCGGCCAGGGTGGCGAACCGCTCGCTCCACTCCGGCAGGGTGCGGGTCGCGATGGCCTCGCCCAGGATCGCCACCGCGTCGGCGGTGTGCTCGGCGATGGACTCCGCGGTGGCGAACCGCGGGTCGTCGATCAGGTCGGCGCGGTCGATGTGGCGGCACACGTCGGCCCAGAACTTCGTCGGTTGCATCATCACGAACGAGATGTACCGGTCGTCCTTGGTCCGGTAGACGCCGACGAGTGGGTTGATCGGCGAACCGTGCACCCCCGGCGGCTGGGCCACCAACCGCTGCTGAAGGTGATTGGTCAGTGCGACCGTGTGGCCCAGCGCCCACAGGCCGCTGCCGAGCAGCGACACGTCGACCACCGACGGCTCACCGGTGCGCTCGCGCTTGACCAGCGCCGCCGCGATGCCGCCGGCGAGGTTGGTGCCGGAGATCGTGTCGCCGTACGCCGGCCCGGGCGGCGCCACCATGCCGTCGACCCCTTCGGGGGTGATGGTGGCGGCGGTGCCGGCCCGGCACCAGAACGCCGTCATGTCGTAGCCGCCCTTGTTGGCCTCCTGGCCGCGCGGGCCCAGCGCGCTACCGCGCGCGTAGATGATCTTCGGGTTGACCGCCCGGATGTCGTCGACGTCGATGCCGAACTTCTGCCGGTGACCGGGCAGGAAACTGGTCAGGAACACATCGGACCGGCGCGCCAGTTCCAGCAGGACCTCGCGCCCTTCCGGAACCGACATGTCAAGGCCCACACTGCGTTTGCCGCGGTTGGCGTGCTCGATGTTGGGGTTGGGATCACCCTCGACCCGTAACGGACCGGTCTGGCGCAGCCCGCGCTGCGGATCGCCGGTGACGGCGTGCTCGACCTTGATCACGTCGGCGCCCCATTCGGCGAGCACCGCTCCGGCGGACGGAACGAAGCCGTACATGGCGACCTCGAGGACGCGGATCCCGTCGAGTGGACGACTCATGACTTGTCCGCCTCTGCTTCGACGGGGCCGAGCACCGTCGCGAACGTCTTGCGCTCCAGGAACTCGTCGAGGCCGGCCTCACCCATCTCGCGGCCGATGCCCGACTGCTTGTACCCGCCGAACGGCGCGTCCGGGCTGAAGTAGTTGCCACCGTTGATCGAGAAGGTGCCCGTGCGGATCTTGCGCGCCATCGCCAGCGCGCGTTCCTGGCCGCCGAAGATGGCGCCGGACAGCCCGTAGATGGAGTTGTTGGCGATGCGCACGGCATCGTCGTCGTCCTCGTAGGCGATCACCGCGAGCACCGGGCCGAACACCTCGTCCTGGGCGATCTCGCTGTCCGGGTCGACGTCGGCCAGCAGGGTCGGGGTGTAGAAGAAGCCGGGATCCTTCTTCTCGCCGCCGGTGACCAGGGACGCTCCCGCGGCCACGGCGCGCTTGACCATGCCGTCGACCTTGTCGCGCTGCTTGGCACTGATCAGCGGGCCCATGTACGTGCCCGGTTCGTTCGGGTCGCCGTAGCGGACATGGCCGAAGTTGGTCTTGATGAGCTCGACGATCTCGTCTTTGTGCTTGCGCGGCACCAGAAGTCGCGACGTGAGCGCGCAGCCCTGGCCGGCGTGGGTGACCATGGAGAACGCCGCGAACAGCGCCGCCATGTTGAAGTCCGCGTCGTCGAGCACGATGGCCGCCGACTTGCCGCCGAGTTCGAGGAACACCCGCTTGAGGGTGTTGCTCGCGGCCGCCATGATCGCCCGGCCCGTCGGAGTGGAGCCCGTGAAGGTGACCATGTCGACGTCGGGACTGGTGGTCAGCACGGCGCCCACCTCGGGGTCGGCGCCGGACAGGACGTTGACCACTCCGGCCGGGATGTCGGTGTGGTTGGCGATCAGTTCGCCGAGCGCCAGCGTGATCAGCGGCGTGTCGGGCGCGGCCTTGAGGACGACCGTGCAGCCGGCGGCCAGCGCGGGCGCGAGCTTGGCCAGGGCCAGCTGGTTCGGATAGTTGTAGGCGATGATCGCGGCGACGACGCCGGCGGCTTCCTTCTCCACCCAGCGGTGGTGCAGCATGCCGCGGCTCTCGATGTTGCCGAGATCATCCGTCATCGGATAGGTCTTCAGCAGTTCGGCGTAGTAGCGGACGATCTCGACCGGCTGGTCGTACTGGGCGCCGGCCAGCAGCGCCGGGGTGGCACCCACCTCGTCGGTGGTCAGCTGCCCCATCTCGCCACGGTGCTCGACGAGGGCGGCGTGCAACTGCTGGAGGCAACGCACCCGCAACTCGGTGTTGGTGGCCCAGTCGGTGGCGTCGAACGCGGTGCGCGCGGCGGCGACGGCGGCCTCGGCGTCGGCGACCGTCGCATCGGGAGCATGACCCAGAACCTCGCCGGTGGCGGGATTCAGGCTCGCGAACCGGCGGCCGCTGCCGCTTTCCACCAGGTTGCCGCCGATCAGCATGCGCCGGTCAACCTGGTTGCCGTCCGTGGTCGCGTTGGCGATGGTGTCGGGGGATGCCACCCGAACCTCCTCGTTGAACGTCTTAGAACGTGTGAGTCCGAACTTGTGATAACTGGATTCTCATCATCCGCGAATCCTGCATTCGCCAGGGGAGAACTGTAGCAACTAATCAGCACCGGGGCCTCGCTGTCAACCAAACCCGGGCGGCCGATTTCACCGAGTCCGCGCATTTCAAGACTGTTAGTTCACAAACCTTGCGTGACAGCCGTCGCCGAGAGTACGGTTCTCATAATCGAAAGGGCGATTCTTGACGCTTGAGACGACAGCTGCTCGCCAGCCGTCGCGATGAGGCACGTGAACACCGCACAACACTCCGATACGCACATCCGAAGGGACAACAGTGGGACGCGTTGAAGGCAAGGTCGCATTCATCACCGGTGCCGCCCGAGGGCAGGGCCGCAGCCACGCCATCCGGCTGGCCGAAGAGGGCGCCGACATCATCGCCGTCGACATCTGTGCCGACATCGACACCATCGGCTACCCGATGGCCCGCCCCGAGGATCTCGAGGAGACCAAGAACTACGTCGAGAAGACCGGGCAGCGGATCGTCACCGCCCAGGCCGACGTCCGGGAGGCCGGCCAACTCAAGGAGGCCCTCGACCGCGGGATCGCCGAGTTCGGCAAACTCGACATCGTCGTCGCGCAGGCCGGCATCGCAGCCATGAAGGGCCAGCCGCCGATGCAGGCCTGGACCGACGGCATCAACACCAACTTCGTCGGCACCATCAACGCCATCCAGGTCGCGCTCCCCCATCTGAAGGAGGGCGCGTCGATCATCGCGACCGCCTCCGCCGCGGCGCTGATGGATGCGCACAACAAGCCCAACCCCGGCGGGGACCCGGGC
Source organism: uncultured Mycobacterium sp. (assembly GCA_964611465.1). GTDB lineage: Bacteria > Actinomycetota > Actinomycetes > Mycobacteriales > Mycobacteriaceae > Mycobacterium. The sequence continues at coordinate 3,948 of CAZTAA010000114.1, forward strand.
GGCATGGGATACATGGTCTCCAAGCGGCTCATCTCCGAGTACGTGCACTACCTCGCCACCGAACTGGCGGTGCGCGGCATCCGCGCCAACGTCATCCACCCGACCAACTGCAACACCGACATGCTGCAGAGCGAGCCGATGTATCAGTCGTTCCGGCCCGACCTGGAGCACCCGACCAAGGGTGACGCCGAGCCGGTGTTCTACGTCCAGCAGGCCATGAAGGTGCCGTGGATCGAACCCCAGGACATCAGCAACGCGGTGCTGTGGCTGGCCTCCGAGGAGTCGCGCTACGTCACCGGTATGCAACTGCGCGTCGACGCCGGCGGCTACCTGAAGTGGTACGACTACCACGTCTGATCCCGGCCGCAACGGCCGATAGCATTGCCGCACAGCCTGGTTCGCCGTCAGAGGAGAAAACATGAAGGTCTGGGTAGACAAGGACAAGTGCCAGGGCCACACCCTGTGCTCGATGATCGCCCCCGACGCGTTCGAACTCGACGAGGTCGACGGCCACTCGTCGGCGGTCAACGAGATCGTGCCCGAGGACCAGGAGGACGCCGTCCGCGAAGCCGCCCACTCCTGCCCCGAGCAGGCCATCGTCATCGAATGACGCCAGGATCCATGGAGCCCCGAGGAGATACCGCGTGAGCATCGACGACACCGTCGCGGCCGACGAGGACAAGAACCGCAACAGCTACCACTTCGACCGGCACACCCCGGAGTACCGGCTGCAGTTCACCAAGATCACCGAGGAGATGCAGTCCCGTTGCCCGATGGCGTGGTCGGACACCTATGAGGGCCACTGGGTCGCCGCCGGCAGCAAGGAGGTCTTCGAACTCGCCCGCTGCCCGGCGGTCTCCGCCGACCACGACATCCACGGGGAACGCAAGGGCTACAAGGGCATTGCGATCCCGTCGGCCCGGCGGGTCAACATGGTCCGCGGCGGCATCCTGGAGATGGACAACCCCGAGCACAAGATCTACCGCGACGCGCTGAACCCCTACCTGTCCCCCGCCGCGGTGAAGCGCTGGGCGCCGTTCATCGACGAGATCGTGCGCGCGGCCCTCGACGAGAAGATCGAGTCCGGGCGCATCGACTTCGTCGACGATCTGGCCAACATCGTCCCGGCGGTCCTGACGCTGGCCATGATGGGCATCCCGCTCAAGAAATGGGCGGTCTACAGCGAGCCCACCCATGCCGCGGTCTACACCCCCGAGCACTCGCCGGACGCCGAGCGCGTCGCGGCGATGCACCGGGAGATGGGCATCGACCTGGTCAACACCATGAACGAGGTGAAGGAGAACCCGCGGCCCGGTCTGGTCAATGCGCTGGTGTCGATGAAGATCGACGGCGAACCCGCACCGGATCTGGAGATCCTGGGCAACCTGGGCCTGATCATCGGCGGGGGCTTCGACACCACCACCGCGCTGACGGCGCACTCGCTGGAATGGCTGGGCGAGCATCCCGCCGAACGTGAGCTGTTGTCCCGCGAGCGCGACACCCTGCTCAACCCCGCCACCGAGGAGTTCCTGCGCTACTTCACCCCCGCACCGGGTGACGGCCGCACCTTCTCGGAAGACACCGAGTTCGACGGCCATCACTTCAAAGAGGGTGAGCGCCTGTGGATCTCGTGGGCGATGGCCAACCGGGACCCGTCGGTGTTCGAGAGCCCGAACGAAGTCATCCTGGACCGGCAGGGCAACCGGCACTTCAGCTTCGGCCTCGGCCTGCACCGCTGCGCGGGCTCCAACGTGGCGCGCACGGTGTTCAAGTCGATGCTGACCGCCGTGCTCGACCGGATGCCGGACTATGTCTGCGACCCCGAGGGCACGGTGCACTACGACACCATCGGCGTCATCCAGGGCATGCGGCATCTGCCCGCCACGTTCACCCCCGGCAAGCCGTTGGGGCCGGGCTTGGACGAGACGCTGGAGAACCTCCAGCGCATCTGTGTCGAACAGGAACTCGCCCGCCCGATCACCGAGCGCAAGGACGTCGCGGTCATCGACTGGAAGTGAGTTCTCGCGCAAATCGCGGGTTTTCACGCGCGCACCCCTCGTACCCTCGAGGTCATGGGTGATCCGCACGCCGAACACCGGTTCCACTTCGACCGGCACACCCCGGACTACCGAGAGCGGTTCGACTCGATCACGGCCGAGTTGCACGGCCAGTGCCCCATGGCGTGGTCGGACACCTACGGCGGGCACTGGGTGGCCGCCGGCAACAAGGAAGTGTTCGAACTCGCGCGCAGCGCGGCCATCTCCAACGACCACGACATCGCCGGCGCACGGCGCGGCTACCGCGGCATCAACATCCCGCTCGTCGAGGCCAGCACCCCGTTTCGCGGTGGAATGCTCGAGATGGACGACCCCGAGCACCGGGCCTACCGGACCCCGCTGAACGCCTACCTGTCCCCGGCCGCGGTGCAGCGGTGGGTGCCCGTCATCGACGAGATCGTTCGGGCCTGCCTGGACGAGAAGATCGAGACGGGCCGGATCGACTTCGTCGACGATCTGGCCAACATCGTGCCCGCCGTACTGACCTTGGCCCTGCTGGGCGTCCCGCTGCGAAAGTGGCCGATCTACTGCGAGCCCGCCCACGCGTCGGTGTACACACCCGCCACCTCTCCCGACTATGTCCGCGTCGCCGATCTTGCGATCGCCAGCGCCATGGACATGATGGGCCACCTCGCCGAGATCCGGGAAACGCCCCGACCCGGGCTGATCGACGCGCTGGCGCGACTGCGCGTCGACGGTGAGCCCGCGCCCGACCACGAGCTGTTGGGCATGTTGATGCTGTTGATCGGCGGCGGCTTCGACACCACAACCGCACTGACGGCCCATGCGCTGGAATGGCTTTCGCAGAACCCGGACCAGCGTGAGCGCCTGTCCCGCGAGCGCGACACCCTGCTGGACTCCGCGACCGAGGAGTTCCTGCGGTTCTTCACGCCGGCGCCCGGCGACGGCCGCACGATCGCGGCCGACTGTGAGATCGACGGCATACCGCTCAAAGAGGGTGAACGGCTGTGGATCTCGTGGGCCATGGCGAACCGCGACCCGTCGGTCTTCGAGCACCCCAATGAGATCGTCCTCGACCGAAAAGGCAACCGGCACTTCAGCTTCGGGTTGGGCGTCCACCGTTGCGTGGGTTCCAACGTCGCCCGCACCGTGTTCAAGTCGATGCTCACGGCGGTGCTCGACCGGATGCCGGACTTCGCCTGCGATCCGGCCGGCACCGCGCACTACCAGACCATCGGGGTCATCCAGGGCATGCAGCACCTGCCCGCCACCTTCACCCCCGGCCGCCGGCTGGGCCCGGGTCTGGACGAGACGCTGGAGCTCCTGCAACAGGCGTGCGACGAGCAGGAACTGGCGCGGCCGATCACCGAACGCAAGGACGCCGCCGTCATCAGCTGGTGAGGCGAGCGCTCACATGCCGGCCGGCGGATGCCCGAGGCTGAAGGCCGCGCCCAGCGGATCTGTCACCGTGGCCAGCGTGCCGTACGGCGTCACCTCGGGGCCCATCAGCACCGACCCGCCGAGGGACTCGACCTGGGCGACGGTGTCCGCGACGTCGTCGACGGTGACATAGACCTGCCAGAACGATCCGGTGCCGGCCGGCAGGATCTTGGCGGAGTCCATGATGCCCATGTAGGCCAGGTCGCCGGTGAACACCTGCCCGTAGACGTCGGGGCCGACGGCATCCGGATCGCCCCCGGTGCCGACCTCCTCGATGCGGGCACCGAGCACCCGGGTATAGAAGTCGACCGACTTCGCGTAATCCGTGCTGTGCGACTCGAACCAGTACGGCGTGCCGTGTTCACCGCGCTGACTGAAGCCGTGATGCTCGTCGGGTTGCCAGAAGCCGATCACCGCGCCCGCGCTGTCGACCGCGACGAGCATCGTGCCCTCGCTGCCCACCGGCATCGGCGGCACCATGATGGAACCGCCCGCGGCCTGCACCGCCCGCGCGGTGGCCTCGGCGTCATCGGTGCGCAGGTACACCCCCCACACGTTGGTCGGTCCGCCGGCCTCGGGCATGTACGGGCTCAGCCCGGCGACGCGCCTGCCGTTCCTGGTGAAGTTGCGGTAGCCGCCGAACTCCGCGCGCGGCGGTTCGGCCTCCCAGCCGAAGATCGCCCGGTAGAACTCGACGGCCCGGTCGGGGTCACTGCTCGTCAGGTCGAACCAGATCGGTGCGCCCGGCGGGGCGGAAAAGTCGGCCATGTGCGAATGCTCCTCGCGGTGGTGGGTTGCGGTCAACGGTATTGACCGGCGCCACCCCGAGAATTCATCGCGCTACTTCGACGGCGGCGCCACGATGTTGGCGATGACCATCCGCAGGAAGGGCCGGTAGACGTCCCGGCCGTCGACGAGGCTGTTGAGGGTGACCCCGTCGTTGGCCGCGAGCACCACTCGGGCCAGGTCCACGGCCTCCATCGTGAGCTGGCCGCCGAGTCGCGCGACGCCCTTGGCGATGTAGTCCGCGAGCGCGTGGGCGGTCTCCTCGCGCTGGCTCGACACCCGTTCCCGGGCCTCCGGATTGCGCAGCAGGAAGAGGGTGAACTCGTAGCCCAGCGACGCGCGGTCGGATCCCTGCGCGGCCAGCAGATCGCCCCACCGGTCGGCGATGTCGTCGGCGCGCAACTCGTCGAGATTGCCGATGGATTCGACGACGTCGGCGAAACCGTCCAGGAACCGCTGGCGCTGCCGTTCGACGACGGCGAGAAACAACTCGGCCTTGCTGCCGAAGTGGGAGTAGATCGCACCACGGGTGTAACCGGCGGCATCGGCGATGTCCTCGAGGGCGGCCGCGTCGAAACCCTTGCGCGCGAACACTTCCTCGGCCGCGTCGAGCAGCAGGCTGCGCGTGTGCTCGAGACGGCGTTGCATCGTCCAGCGTTCGGCCATCGCTCGATTCTCCCAGTTGCTCCGACGATGCGGTCCTGCACAGTTGCATCGAATATACACCGATGTATATTAGTGATGCCAGTCACTGAGGCCCGCCGCCCGACACGAGGAGAACAGCCGTGACCGCCGCACCCGCACGACCCGGCGAATGGGTCGACCACGCCACCGCCCTGGATGACATTCCCGGCGACCGGTACCGGATGGAGATCCCGACGGAGCGTTATGTCGCAGCGGATTTCGTGGCCCTCGAACGGGACGCGATCTGGATGAAGGTGTGGCAGGTGGTCGGCCGCGCCGACGAGCTGACCAACACCGGCGACTGGAAGCAGTACCGACTGTTCGACCAGTCATACATCGTCGTGCGCGGCAAGGACGCGCGGCTTCGCGGTTTCGTCAACGCCTGCCGGCACCGCGGCAACGTGCTGTGCCAGGAGGCGCGCGGAAACGCCAAGCGCGGCTTCCTGTGCCAGTACCACCTGTGGTCCTACGACCTGGCGGGCAACCTCAAAGGGATGCTCCGCGAGGCGCTCGCCGGACCCATCGACAAGGACACCCACGGCCTGATCGAGGTTCCCGTCGACACTTTCGGCGGGTTCATCTTCCTCAATCCGGACCCCGATGCCGCGCCCCTGGCCGAGTTCATCGGCGAGGAGGTCGCCACCATGCTGGCCCCCTACCACCTCGACGAGATGACCACCGTCATGGACGTCACCGAGGCCATCGACTGCAACTGGAAGGTCGTCATGGACGCCTTCCAGGAGGGTTATCACATCGACGGCATCCACCCGCAGCTGCTGCGCGTCATCAACATCGACCCGGCCACCACCCGGTTCAAGTTCTTCGAAAAGCACAGTGTCTCAATGGCTCCGTTCGACGTCGTCGGCGCGAGCCCGCAGGCACAGGTCGACGGCGTCATGGACCTGCCGGAGACCTTCCCGTCCACCGTCGCGGTGCTGCCCCGCTTCACCGAACTCGTCGACGAGTACAAGGCGTCAGACGATGAAGGCGGCGCACCCACGTTCCCCGAGGGTGTCACCGCGCGCACACTGCTGCAGCGCGCCACCCGCGACACGCTTACCGGAATGGGCCTGGACGTCAGCGGTCTGACCGACGCGCAGATGAGCGACAACCACGGGTGGGTGCTGTTCCCGAACTTCTTCATGACCATCCGCGCCGGCGAGGCGACTATCGTGATGTCGCTGCCGCACCCCGACGGCGACCCCAACCGCTGCATCTGGCACGTCGCGAGCTACATGTGGCTGCCCGACGAGTTCAAGGCCGCCTACGCCGCCGAGCCGGTGGTGGTCGACGAACCCGGCAGCTTCAAGTATTTCGAAGCGCTGCAACAGGATTACGAGCAGATGCCGCGCCAGCAGATCGGCCTGCGCAACACCGCACTCGAGCACATGGCCCTGGTCAAGGAGGAGGTCGTCATCGCCCACTTCCACTCGGTGGTCGACACGTACCTGCGGGCCGCCGGGGCGCCCGTATGAGCCGAGAGTTGCGTGCCATCGACGACGTGGTCGACGAGCACTCCGGACGGTCACGGGCCGTGCTGGAGTACGCGCAGACCACCAAGCGCCTCGTCGACGCCGCCAAGCGGCCGGGGTTCACCGTCGAGAGCTGGGCGCCGTTGGCGGAGTTGGTCGCGGTCGACGAGTTCGAGCGGATCGGCAACTTCAAAGAGGTGATGAACTGGTCCGAATACGTCGACTTCCTGACGAACTGGGCCACCAACTCGGAGTGGGAGGGTTCGTTCAAGCGGGTCAGCGAAATCGACGGGGTGGTGTTCCTCGAACTCGAGGAACGCAGCCGGATCGGCGACTTCGAGTCCGTCGTCAACTCGATGTCGGTGTACGAATTCACCGAGGCGAATAAGATCCGCCACATCGACGTCTACCTCCAGATGGCGTTGCCGAGCACCGACATGCTGACCAGCTACCAGGGAGTTGAGATCGCCGAGTGACCACCGCCAACACCTCCGATCTCGATTCGGTCGACTTCTTCACCGACAACAAGCTGCTGCACGACCCGTACGCGTACCTGGCCGGACTGCGCGACGAATGCCCGCTGCGCCGCGAGACCCATCACGATGTGGTGATGGTGACGGGCTACGACGAGGGCGTGGCGATCTACAACGACACCGAGCGGTTCTCGTCCTGCCTGTCGGTCACCGGTCCGTTCCCCGGTTTCCCGGTGTCGCTGAAAGGCCATGAGAACGAAGACATCTCGGCGATCATCGACCTGCACCGCGACGAACTGCCGTTCAACGACCAGCTGCCCGCCTTCGATCCGCCCAAGCACACCGATCACCGGGCCCTGTTGTCGAAGATGATCACCCCGAAGCGGCTCAAGGAGAACGAGGCGTTCATCTGGAAGCTGGCCGACCGGCAGTACGACGAGCTCCTCACGGACGGCAAGTGCGAGTACAACGACGGCTACGGCAGCCCGTTCGCGATGCTGGTGATCGCCGACCTGCTCGGCGTGCCCGAGTCCGACCACGACGAGTTCCGCGCGGCGCTGCTCAGTGGCCGCACCGGCACCATCGGGAGCAGCAAGGGCGACGCGCTGAAGCACTCGCCGCTGGAGTACCTCTACGGCAAGTTCACCGAGTACATCGGCGACCGGCGGGCCAATCCGCGCGACGACGTGCTGACCGGTGTCGCGTCGGCCACCTTCCCGGACGGCAGCATGCCGGAGGTCATCGACGCGGTGCGCGTCGCGGCGAATCTCTTTGCGGCAGGCCAGGAAACGACCGTCCGGCTGCTGTCGGCGTCGGTGCTGATCCTCGCCGAGGACCAAGAGTTGCAGGCCCGGCTGCGCGCCGACCGCGATCTGTTGCCGCGGTTCATCGAGGAGGCACTGCGCTTCGAGAGTCCGGTGCGCGGCGACTTCCGGCTGGCCAAGGTGCCCGTCACCGTCGGCGGTGTCGAGATTCCGGCCGGCACGACGGTGATGCTCGTCAACGCCGCGATGAACCGGGACCCGCGCAAGTTCGACGATCCGGACGCCTTCGACGTCGAACGCGCCAACGCCCGCAACCATGTGGCGTTCGGTCGCGGCGTGCACAGCTGCCCCGGAGCCCCGCTGGCCCGGACGGAGACGCTGGTCAGCCTGAACCGGTTGTTCGACCGCACCGCCGAGTTCTGGATCGACGAGGAGGTGCACGGCCCGCCGGGCGCGCGCCGCTACCGGTATCTGCCGACGTTCATCCTGCGCGGGCTGACCAACCTCAACATCTGCTTCAGATAGGACTTTTCATGCCCTTCGAAGGAACCGCCGCCATCGTGACCGGCGGGGCGTCGGGCCTCGGTCTGGCCATCACCGAGGCGCTGGCCGCCCGCGGCACCAAGGTGGCGATATTCGACATCCAGGCCGACGCGATCGACGCCGAGGTCACCCGACTGCGCGCGGCCGGCGGAACCGTGTCCGGTCACGTCGTCGACGTGTCGAGCCGCGAGCAGGTCGCCGCCGCCGTCGCGCGGGTGCGCGACGAGTTCGGCCCGGTGCTGATCCTGGTGAACAGCGCCGGCATCGAACAGTTCGGCAAGTTCGCCGACATCACCGACGAGTTCTGGGATCGCGTGATGGCGGTGAACCTGCGGGGGCCGTTCATCTGCGTACAGGAAGTGCTGCCGGACATGCTCGCCGCCAAGTGGGGCCGCATCGTCAACATCTCGTCGTCGAGCGCCCAGGGCGGGCAGTCCTACATGGCGGCGTATGTGAGTTCCAAGGCCGGGCTCATCGGCTTCACCAAGGCGCTGGCGCTCGAACTGGGCCCGAAGGGCATCACGGTCAACACCATCCCGCCGGGCATGGTCGTCACCCCGATGCTCGAAAAGGCCATCGCCGAAGGAAGATTCACCGATTCGCTGGAGAACTTCGCCAAGATCACCCCGGTGCGGCGGGCCGGCCGGCCGGAGGACATCGCCAACGCCGCGATGTTCCTGATCGCCGACGAGTCGTC
>CAZTAA010000115.1:0-12406 GCA_964611465.1 uncultured Mycobacterium sp.
CCAGCTGCATCTGTCGCGCTTCACGAACATGGCGCGGTAGCCGGACGACGACTGTAGGTTCTCAATTTTGACTGCACTTTCTCAGTGAGGGCTGCACTTCCGTTGCACTTGTGCAGTGAAACTGAGAATTGGGCGGCGTGCGTTCGCGGCGTGCATTTGGCGGCGGCGGCGGTTGGTCGAAGCGAGGTCCGGGCAGGCGTAGACGGGCAAGGTCTCCGGAGCGCCTTGGCCGCCGCCTCGTGCTGTAAACGACCACCCTGAAACCGGAGCGCTTGTGAACCGGTTGCTGCTCTGATGACGAGGCACGCAAGTCCTACACCCGTCGGCGTCGTATGGCGGATCCCAGAATTCGGGAGGACGGCCCAGCCCCAGCGATAAATTGCCCACGAGAAGGCCGTTGGGCCATCGGGTAGAAGCCCGTCGGGCACACACCCGAACGAGTTAGGAAACGAGGGGAGCATGGTGGAGCGCAGGACCGTGATCAAAGGCGCTGGCGCGGTGGTGGGAGCTGGGCTCATCGCCTCGGCGGTCGATTCCTGCGGGCACGGTCAAAAGACCGCCCCTGCCGAGCCTGGCGATCTCTTTTACGCCTCGGTCGACGATCTGATCGGCTGGTTCAAGGCCGGAAAGGTATCGCCGGTCGATCTGTTGAACGCCCAGATCAAGCGGATCGAGGCGCTCAACGACAAGGTCAACTGCATCACCGACGAACACTTCGATAGCGCGCTCGACGAGGCCAAAGAGTCCGAGGAGCGCTATCGGCGCGGGAACCCCCGGCCCTTGGAAGGCATCACCGTCGCGGTTAAGGACGAATTCACCCGGCCGGGGTGGCGAGTCACCCAGGGCTCGCTGATCTTCAAAGACTCGCCGAGGGCCACGGAGAACGACGCCATCCTCGACGCCTTGGAGGCGGCGGGCGCGGTCCTGCCGTTCCAGACCACCGTGCCGGAGTTCTACCTGTTCCCGGGAGCGTCAACTCGGGCCTGGGGAACCACCCACAATCCGTGGAACCTGCAGTATTCCCCAGGCGGGTCGTCGGCCGGATCGGCGGCGGCGCTGGCGGCGGGTTTCGCGACGCTGGCTATGGGCTCGGATATGGGCGGTTCGATCCGTATCCCCGCCTCCCAGTGCGGTCTGTACGGGTTCCGTCCGCCGTTCGGCCGGGTCGCATCCGGGGAAGTCACCTACTCCACCGCGGGTCCACTGGCCCGAGGCTTCGAGGATCTCGTCCATTTCCAGAACGCACTCGTCGGGCCGTCGGACAAGGTCATGGCGGCGATCCGACCGCGCCTGGATTATCCGTCCCAATACCCCGACCTATCGGGCTGGCGGATCGCCGTGGACTGGGGGACCGGCATCGCCGATTGCGTTCCGCCAGTGAAAGCCGCTATGCAGCAGGGCATCTCGACGTTGCGGGACGCTGGTTGCGTCGTGGAGGAGGTCGACTGCGGATTCTCCAAGGACGAGTTGCCCGTCTATATGCACGGGCTGATGGCGACATCCATGGGCACACTGGTCGAGACCGCGAACGCCCACCGGGATCTGCTCTCGCCCTACTTGGCGGAGATACTCGACAAGATCGGGCCGCTGGGTCCGCAACAGGCCGCCGACGTCGAAGCACTGGTCGGCCGCTGGCACCGCCAGGTCCAGGAACGTGTCTTCGGCAAGGGCTACCGCATCCTGCTGATGCCGACCATGGCGACGCCCCTCATCGGCGCCGACCTGTTCAAAACCCACGCCACACGGGTCGAATTATGGGAAGCCGTCGGATTCAAGTACGCGCTGACTTGGCCGTGGAACCTGCTCAACCGCTACCCGGTGCTGGATGTCCCGCTCGGGCAGGCCGAGGCCCGGATGCCCTCGGGCATGCAGGTCATCGGGCAGACCTTCACCGATCTCGACACCTTCCAGTTCGCGTCCAACTGGTCGCACCTGCAACCGGCTATGTTCACCGGCGACCGCATCCCGACTTTCACCTGACATGCTGATCCGAAGCAGGACATACGAGTTCGCGTTGGCGCTCTTGTGCGCCGCCCTCCTCGCACCGGCTGGTTTCATGACCGCCCCGACATCACAAGAGGATTGCGAAGGCGGGGACTGCGGCGGGGACGACTCCGGCGGCGGCTGGATACAGATCGGCCCTCGTGGAGCTTCGGCGGCCGTTTTCCCTGCTATCCGGGCCGTCTTGGCCTATGCCTGGGCGGGCCGATCACTGGCGCGGCCTTGCGGCCGGTTCACCCTCCTAGTCCCGCGCCGCGCGTTGGCCCCGCGGCACATGGCCATGACCTTCGGCTAGGAAATGCAACGCAAACTGAGACAAACCCGGATGCAACGAAGTGAGACAAAAAGGAGAGATGCACGTCAGAAGACCTGGAAATGCAACGGAATTTGAGAACCTACAACGACGGCGGCGGCTGTCTATCTGTACTACGACGGAGATCACCGAACGCCCGAACCCAGGTCGCCACAATGTGCGCGCCCTCAGCGCGAATCGTCTCGCCAACGCGGAGCTCATCCCCCGAGCGCGATAATTGGACGAACTTCTACTGCACCACCACCCCATGCCGCGGGGATCTCAGCGGCGAGACGCAACGCCTCGTCGAGGTCGGCGGCCTCGAGGATGTAGAACCCCGTCAAGACTTCCTTCGTCGCAGCGTAGGGGCCCTCCCCGAGCACCACCTCGCCGCCACGGGCTCCGCGCACACGCACCGTGGTCGCGGTTTCAGTCGGGGAAAGCACGGCACCACCGCGAATGGCATCTCCGTGCGCCTCGCCGAATGCTCCGTACTCGGCGATCACAGCAGCTTGCTCCGGAGCCGACCAATCAACGTCAGCGGAATAGTTCAGGGCGACGTACTGCGGCATGGGATTCTCCTTTTGTTTGAGGTGCATGTGACCCCAGCTTGGAATCACATCGACGAGACGAACGGCGACTTGTCGGCTGTGGGCTTCACGCGATCCGAGCGTCCGCGAGTTGTGAGCGGGCGTTACGCAGCGCCTCGTCGAGCGACCCGGCCGAGCCCTCAGCCCGGATGAAGCGGAGGTCGGCGAGCCCGATCCAGCCGAGGACGTGCTTCAGGTACGGCGTGAGGAAGTCGTGGTGGCCGCGTCCTGCGGGCTCGTAGGCGCCGCCGGCCGACATCACGACGTAGACCGGTCGGTCAGCCAACAGGGGCGCGTGGTTCGGTCCGGGAACGAATGTGCGGCCGGGGCGCACGATGTGGTCGATCCAAGCCTTGAGGGCCGACGGTATTGACCAGTTGTACATGGGCAGGTCGAGCACGATGATGTCGGCGGCGATCAACTCGTCGACCATTGCGTCGGAGCCCTCGATAGCCGTCGTCAAGGTTGCGGTCCGCTGATCGGGCGCGGTCAGGATGGCGGTCGCGAGATCACCGTCAACGTGCGGCAGTGGCTCGGCGGCGAGATCGCGAACGACGATCTCGGCATCCGGATGTTCGGACCGGAGGAGTTCGAGAAGCTCGCCGCCGATTCTGCGGCTGAGGGAGTCCCAGAGGTGCGGGCTCACGGAGATGTGCAGGATGTTCGTCACTGGGCTCCTCCTACGCTGCTGTTCGGTCGTCCGTCGAGGTGGTAGGTGCGGCGTAGGGAACGATCGAACAGAGCGGCAGGCATCCCTTTGCGCAGGGTGCTCAGCACCCGGGCTTCGCCGCCGACCGGCATCCGTGCGAAACGCCTTGCGTCCAGAGCACGTTCGATTGTCCGTGCCACCCCAGTGGGATCGGGAGCACCGGCGATCTGACTGGCGATAGTGGTGCTTACTCGTTTCCTCGCCGCGTGGTAGTCGCTGAGCGGGTGGTCCGGCCGGGGCGCTGCCGCATCGATGTTGGTGCGGGTGAAGCCCGGCTCGACGAGCACGACCCGAATCCCGAACTGACGCACCTCGTGATCCATCGACTCCGACAGTCCCTCGACCGCATGCTTGCTGGCGGCGTAGATCGCCATGAACGGGGCGGGCAGAAACCCGACCACCGAGCTGATGTTGACGATGCGGCCCGAGCCCTGCCGGCGCATGACGGGAAGCACGGCCTGCGACATCCGCAAGACCCCCAGCACGTTGAGGTCCAGCAGCGCGCGCGCCTGCTCGATCGAGATCTCCTCTGCCGCTCCAAGCACTGAGCCACCGGCGTTGTTGACGAGGCCGTCGATGCGCCCCGTCCGCTCGACGATTGCGTCGACTGCGGCGCTGACCGATGCGTCATCGGTGACGTCGAGACGCAACGGCTCCACGCCTGGTAGACCGCCGATCGCCTCAGGGCGCCGGACACCGCCGAAGACCCGCCAGCCTCGCTGCGCCAGGTGGCGCGCGGTGAACCGGCCGATGCCCGACGACGCTCCTGTGACGAGAACAACCTTGGCCGGCGTCATACGCCGCACGTCCATTCATTCATGATGAGCGTCATGAATGAATGATGACGAGTATCATGAATGTCTGTCAAGTGGTTGGTCGGCATCAGGAGGCGCGTGCTGTGCGATATCCGGCTGAAGAGACTGCCCGGCGCCACCAGCAAATCGTTGCCGCCGCATCGCGGCTGTTTCGCGAACGTGGCTTCGAGGGCGTCAGTGTCGCGGAGTTGATGGCGGCCGCGGGTCTGACCCACGGCGGCTTCTACTCGCACTTCGGCTCAAAGGACGCCGTCGCCGCAGTAGCACTCGAACACGGGTGCCAAGACATGCTGACCATGGCCGATGAAGTAGGCGCCGCGGCAGATCCGCGTGCTGAGTTCATCGGCGGCTACCTGTCGCGGCGACACCGCGACCATCCTGAGCAGGGCTGCGCGATGGCGGCCCTGGCGCCCGAAGTGGCCCGCGGAGCGGCGCCGATCCGGCACACCTTCGCCGCCGGCCTTGACGCGCTCATCGATCGCGTGCCCCCTGCGCCAGGGGCGTCAAGCGAATGCGACCGGCGTGCCGACGCCATAAGCACCATTGCCGCACTGGTCGGCGCAGTCGTACTTGCCCGTGCGGTCGACGACCCGACCCTGTCGGAAGAGATCCTGGCCGCAGTTCGCGGCCACTTTGGCTTACCGCCGGAAGGCAACGACGCCAGATAATCTTGCAGCCCGCCAACAGTATTCAGTGATGACGGCCGGATTGGGCGGCGATCCTCCGAGCAGCCTCTAGGCATTGGCTCTACTGGCTGGATCGCGCCGCTTCTCTCGGAGCAGAGGACGACGGCTCATTCACCATCCCCGCGGATTGCGGATCCGCCACGCCGACTGGGCCACGGTATGCCAGTTGCCGATCGGTCGAGGCCATGTATTCGTAAAGCACGACCATCCGATCGAGGCACCAGAGTTCCGCTCCGGTGATCAGGAAGATCCCCATCGCTGTTGGCCAGATCTGCAGTGTGATGAGCCCCCAGGTGAGAAGTGGGAAGCCGAGCAGTGAGGTGATGTTGAGGATGTGGGGGATCAGGCGGTGCCGTTCGGGCACCAGATGAAACGGAATGAGACAAAGAGGAGAGATGCAGGACAGAAGACCTGGAGATGAAGACGAAACCGAGAACCTACACAAAGACGGTCTCATCGGAGCAATGAGCAAGTCCAGGGGGCGCCCCTGCGGCGGGCGCGACTACGCTTCACCCAAACTCGGGCGGTATTCAGCCGCCTCGGCCTCGGCGGCAAGTAGTGCACCCAGCTCACCCGCCTGCTGGGCAACAAACACACCGATCACCTGCCGGCAGACCTCCGGCACGCTCACCCCACGCATATCCGCAATACGTTTCAGCCCGACCAGCATTGACGTAGACACGTGAAACTGCACAGCGAACTGACCGCACGAACCATCCTCAGGCGGCGCCCCCGGACCCACCACCACAGGTTCATCCACCTCGTACTCGCCCACCTCAGCACCCCGAGTGCGCTCGACAACCCCACCACCAGCGCCGCCACCAACGCCGTCGGCCGGGTCCCGAAACTCCTCATGACTGAACAAACCCATTCCGCCTACGCTAGACCCCGCAGCACTGCCAGGCACGATCGAGACGCCTTGTCGGCACCGGCGACCTCGCTCCCTAGGCCGATCAGGCGGGGAAGTCTGCGCTGCGAGAGAGGCTTTGGTTCATCCGGATGTCGGCCAGGGTCTGTTCCAGCGTGTCGATCACGGCATCGTACCCGCTACTGCCCAGGACCAGCCGGCGGGGCGGCGGATCTTGAGCCATCGCCGCGATCACCGCACGGGCGCCGCGGCGCGGATCGCCGGGCTGCACGCCGTCCATCTCGACGAACGCGGCGCGGACCTGCTCCAGCAGGTCGTGATAGTCCGGAATCGGTTCCACGACAGGATCGTTCGCGAAGCCGGCGTACGCATTCGTACGGAACGCTCCTGGTTCGACAGTCAAGACGTAGATGCCGTGCGGGGCGACCTCGTCGCGCAGGGCATCGGTGATGGCTTCGATGGCGAACTTCGTCGCGCTGTAGTAGCCGAATCCAGGCGCCGATACAAGCCCGGCCACCGAGGACACGTTGACGATCCACCCGTTCCTGCGGGCGCGCATCCCCGGCAGCACGGCACGTGTCACTGATAGCACTGCGAAGAGGTTCAGTTCGAACATGGCTCGCACCGACGACTCGTCCATACCCTCGATCGATCCGTACCAGCCGCGGCCGGCGTTGTTGACGAGCACGTCGATCCCGCCGAAGCGCTCCTCCGCGGCATGCACCGCGCGGTGAATCTGGGTCGAGTCGGTGAGTTCCAGTGGCACGACGAGAATGCGGTCGCCGTAATGCTCGGCCCAGGTCGCCAGCTCTGTCGGGCGACGCGAGGTGAGCGTCACGCGGTCCCCAGTCTCCAGCGCCGCCTCGGTGAAGGCCACTCCGAAGCCGCCGGGCGTGCCCCCGGTGATGAACCACCTTCTGGTCATGGCTCGATCACCAACCGGCTGATCGACGTGCCGTCCAGTGTGAAGCGGTAGTGCAGATCGGCGACCCCGCCGGGAAAGTTGCCTTCCAGGTGCTGCTCAAGGTCAACGGTCGTGTCGGTCGTCGTCGCGCCCGTGAACTCGGAGGTGTAGGTGTACTCGCCGGCCGCGGCGGTCAGCCAGGCCCCGATTTCCTCGCGGCCCGCGTAGTCGCGGGCTTCGTCGGTCACGATGGCATCGGCGGTAAAAGTGGCGAGCGCTCGATCGCCCTCGTGGGCGTCGAGTGCGGTCATGAACGTCTTGATGGTGTCCGGGAGTGCATCCCATTCTGTGGTCATGGCCCCAGGGTGCGGCTTCCCCTAAGGGGAAGGTCAACCCCCCGAGTCGGCCACGGGAACGGGACGGGACCTTGGGACGTGCGCCGCCGTGTTGACCTTTCCCTAGGGGGAGACTGGAGGATGGCCTCACCCCTTAAGCACGCGGCTGAGCGCAGAGGAGCATGCCATGGGCGCACGGGTCTCGATCGGAGACTTCGCCGTGATGACCAGCTTGAGCAGGAAGGCGCTACGGCACTACCACGACATCGGCATTCTCGAACCAGCTCACATTGATGCCCACACCGGCTACCGCTTCTACGACACCAGCCAGGTCGATCATGCACACATCATCCGCCGGTTCCGATCGCTCGGCATGTCCATTCCCGACATCAAGGCGCTGCTGAGAACAGACGACGCCGCGGCTCGCACCGAGATCATCACCACCCATCTCCAGCAGATGGAGGTGCAGCTGCAACAAACTCGTGACACCGTTGGCGCGCTGCGCGAGTTGCTGGCTCCCGTTGGCGCCCCCGCCTACGTGGAGGTGCAGCGCAGGCCGGCGCTCGCCGTCTGGTCCGTCGGCGCCACCATCGAGGTTTCCGAGATCGACAACTGGTTCGGAGTGTCGCTGAAGACGTTGCGTGACGCAGTTGCGACGGCAGATAGCGCACCTGTGGGGGTCGTGCCGGGTGGCCTCTACGACCGATCGCTGTTTCTTGAATCACGCGGCAAGGCAACGCTCTTCGTCCCGGCACCACATTCTGCGCAACCCCCGGAGGGCGTACGTGCCGAGGTCCTGCCTGCGGCCGAGTTCGCGGTGCTCACCCACTCCGGTGGACACGACGACATCGACCGCAGCTACGGTGCTCTGGGCCGATATGTGAACGAGCATCTGCTCAGCCACCAGGGCCCGATCCGCGAACACTACATCGGTGCCACGCCCTCAGCACCCACAACGTTCACCGCCACAGAAATTTGTTGGCCGATCTTCAGCACCACCCCCCCGCCGGCATGACATCAGTCTTCGGCCAGCTCATTCGGCGGAACCTGCTGTGACGCAGATCCGTTCGAGTCACGGCAAGGCACCGGCCCCCGGCATTCATATCAGCGTCCGTTGGTGTGCGGCTCCGTAGGAGACAATTGGCTCAGCACCGGCCGCTCTCTGTCGGGCGTGACAGGATGCATCACCGTGACGCGTCCCAACTTTCTGGTCATCGTGGCCGACGATCTCGGGTTCTCCGACATCGGCGCCTTCGGCGGGGAAATCAACACTCCCAACCTGGATCGCCTTGCCCACACCGGCATCAGGCTCACCGATTTCCACTCCGCCCCGGCCTGCTCGCCGACACGGGCGATGCTGCTGACCGGAACCGATCACCACGTCGCCGGAATCGGCACCATGCTGGAGATGGCCGCACCGGAATTCCAAGGAGCCCCCGGCTACGAGGGGTATCTGAACGACCGGGTCGTGGCGCTGCCGGAACTGCTGCGCGACGCCGGTTACCAGACGCTCATGTCGGGCAAGTGGCATCTGGGCAACACGATCGACAGGTCCCCGTGGGCGCGGGGATTCGACCGCTCCTTCGCGCTGCTGCCGGCCGGCGCCAGCCACTACGGCACCCGCGGGGGTGGCGGGCTCTCTCCCGTGCCGACGACGTTCACCGAAGATGATCAGTTCGTCACGGTGGGGGAGGACTTCTACTCGTCGGATGCCTACACCGACACGTTGCTGCGGTATCTCGATGAACGTTCCCAGGGCACGTCGGACCGGCCCTTCTTCGCCTACCTGCCCTTCCAGGCGCCGCACTGGCCGCTGCATGCGCCGCGGGAAACCATCGCTACCTACCACGGCCGCTACGACGACGGACCCGACGCCCTACGCGAGGAACGGCTGGCGGCACTGATCCGGCTGGGCCTGTGCGCACCCGACGTGGAGCCGCACCCGGTGGTCGCCGACGGTGCTCCGGAATGGGCGGAGATGAGCGACGAGGAGCGCGCCGTCTCCGCCCGCAAGATGGAGGTCTATGCCGCCATGGTGGACAACATGGACGCCAACATCGGCCGGGTGATCGACTACCTCGAGGGCACCGGCGAGCTGGACAACACAGTCGTGATCTTCCTGTCGGACAACGGCGCGGAGGGGACGATCGTCGAGGCCATGCCGCTGCGCGGCCTCGAAATCGAGGCGTTCGTCGCCAAGCACTGCGACAACAGCGTCGACAACCTCGGCGGTCCCACCTCCTACGCTTGGTACGGCCCGCGCTGGGCGCAGGCCGCGACCGCGCCTTCGCGGCTGCACAAGGCTTTCACCACCGAGGGCGGCATCCGGGTGGTGGGCTTCGTCACCTGGCCGGGCTTTGCCCGGCGGGGGGAGATCGGCACAGCGTTCAGCACCGTCATGGACATCGCCCCGACCGTGCTGGAGCTGGCCGGCGCCACGCATCCCGGCACCGCGTACCGGGGTCGGGAGGTCGAGCCGATGCGCGGCCGATCGATGGTGCCCTACCTGTCCGGACAGACCGACAGGGTGCACGATGCCGATACCGGCACCGGGTGGGAGTTGTTCGGCCGCCGTGCTATTCGGCAGGGTGACTGGAAGGCGCTTCACCTGCCCGCGCCCTACGGCCCGGGCACCTGGCAGCTCTACGACCTCGCACGCGATCCCGGCGAGGTTCACGACCTGGCCGCCGCCCGGCCCGACAAACTGGCCGACTTGCTTGAACTGTGGGACAGCTATGTCGAGGAGAACGGCGTTGTCATCGGGCCGGTCTCGCTCTTCGATGTCGACCTCGGGGCACACTGACCGAGCAGGTGCGGATCGGCGACCTCCAGGGATGCGGAGGGACCTGCGCTCTCGGTTCTGATTCCGTAATCCTTGGGGTGTTCTCCTGCGCGGCTCACGTCCCTACATTGGAGGAATGGGGACTTACCAGCGTCGGTGGCCGCCGCGGGCAGCTCTGGTGACCGCGTGCGTGGCGGCACTAATCCTGGCGTGCGGAAGCACCGGAGGGGTGGCTAAGGCCGACCAAGCCGTCCTCGTCGACCTCGGTGATCCCGCCGCGGTGGCCGCCTGGACGACGGTCAACGATCCCGTCATGGGCGGCCGATCGACCTCGACGGCCGCCTTCGGTGACGGTGGTCTCGTGTTCTCGGGCAACATCTCGCTGGACAACAACGGCGGATTCGCCTCGGCCCGAGGTCCGTTCGATCCCGAGATCGGGCGCCGCGCAGCCGGCGCGACGTCACTGCGCGTGCGAGCACTCGGCGACGGCAAGATCTACGTGTTGAAGGTCGAGACGGGGCAACCCTGGTCCTACATCCAGCGCTTCGCCACCGATGCCGGCGTTCGGCGGACCTACGACCTGCCCGTCGGCGGGTTCGAACCGGTGGGCATGTTCCTCGACCCGGTACCGAGCGCAGCGCCGCTGGACCCGTCGACCATCAGCCGGGTCGCGCTCTACATTCTCGACAAGCAGGAGGGCCCGTTCCAACTCGTCGTCAGTTCCATCGACTCTTCAAGCTGACGATTCCGCAGGCCGCTTAACCTCTTCTCATGCCACGCAAACTCAGCGACGGAGAAATCGAGGCCTACCTGGACAGCCGCCCGGGCTGGGCGATGCTGAGCACGATCGACGCGGATGGATTTCCGCACACCGTGCCCCTTGGCTACTTCCGCCTCGGCCGCGACATCGTCATGGGTGTGCGCGATGGGACCCACAAAGTTGCCAACGTGGAACGAAACCCGAACGTGAGCATCCTGCTCGAGGACGGCTCCACCATGGCGGATATCCGGGGAGTGATGTTGCAAGGTCACGCCCGCATCGTTCGCGAATCGAGCGAAGCACTTCAGCTCTCGAGGGAGGGTGCTCGGGCGCGTGGCGTGCCAGAGTCCGAATGGCCCACCGCACCCCGACCGGGCGCCGCTTATATCCGCATGACACCCGTTAGAACGGTGTCCTGGGATTACGGGACTTCAACACAGGACCATGCGTAGCGTGGCCAGCTTCGTGGGTCTCCCGATGTCCTCGAAAACGCCCGCCCACTACGATCGGGGGTGATGACTGAGGGGGCATTCGGACCAGCGTCGGCAGACGCGCCGGCCGGCGAGGTGGCACCGCTCGATACCGAGGGCTCCGGCGTACTGCCGCCAGTCGCCGCCTCGGTGCGCCGACGCTTCTGGTTGCTCGAGCGGTTGGCGCCTGCTCTGGGATCGCGATGGGCGGTCGAGCTGTGGTGCACGCCGCCGGTTCTCGAGTCGAGTCTGCGCATGCCGCCGGGTGTTCCACCGGGAAGACCGATAGAGGCCTTCTGGGACGGGCATCGGGTCGCCGGTGAGGAGTGGGGCGAGGGGCCGCCGGTATATCTGGTGCACGGTTGGGGCGGCCAGCGCGCGCATTTGGCGGTGTTCGTCAAGCCACTCGTGGAGGCGGGGTACCGGGTCATCGCCTTCGACCTGCCCAGCCACAACGAATCGGATCCGGGTGCGCTGGCACCGGGCCGCACCACCGCCATCGAGTGCGCCGACGCGATCGCGGCCATGATCGAGACCCACGGGCCAGCGCATGCGGTGGTCGCCCACTCACTCGGAGCCAACTCGACTGCTCTGGCGGCGGCTCAGGGCGCACCGGTGGGACGCCTGGTCTTCTTGGCGCCCATGGGCGAGTTCCCGCTCTATCTAGATCTGTTCGCCGCCCGCCACGGCTTCGGTCGCCGGATCCGGGCGGGCCTGCACCGCCGCCTCGAGACCCGGATTGGTATGCAACTGCACGAGACGAACCTGACGTGGAACGGTCGACTGGCCAACCACCCGCCGCTACTGCTCATCCACGATCCCGACGATCCGGACAGCCCCTACGCCGCCAGTGAACGCGTGGCCACGTCATGGCCGGGCGCACAGTTCTTGACGACACGGGGACTCGGCCGATTGGCGCACTACCGAATCCTGCGTCACCGCCCCGCAATTCGGGCCGGCCTTGAGTTCATCGGCCCGCCGGCCGACACGAGTGGCGCGGAGCAATCCGGCATCAATTAGCTTCGGCAACGCAACCCGGGCGTCTATTCGACGCCGTTGACCCCTGTTCCGTCAACTGGATTCGCACCTGCGACCTGCAGGTCTCGCCGCGTGGGCTCACGCACGACCCCGTTCTGTCGGTGGGCGCTGCTACAGATGTTGGCAACACACACAAACAGTTTGGGGGAGTCATGA
>CAZTAA010000116.1:0-11996 GCA_964611465.1 uncultured Mycobacterium sp.
TGGCGCTGGTGTAGCCGAAGATGTCGGAGATGATCCGCATGGACGGCTTCGGCGGATAGATGTAGGTGTTGCGGACCATGAACTCTTTGAGGATGTCGTTCTGGATGGTCCCGGCCAGCTTCTCCGGCGGCACCCCCTGCTCCTCGGCGGCCACCACGTAGAGCGCCAGGATCGGCAGCACCGCGCCGTTCATCGTCATCGACACCGAGACGGCGCCCAGGTCGATACCGTCGAACAGCTGGCGCATGTCGAGGATGGAATCGATTGCCACACCGGCCATTCCGACGTCGCCGGCCACGCGCGGGTGGTCGGAGTCGTAGCCGCGGTGGGTGGCCAGGTCGAAGGCCACCGACAGGCCCTTCTGGCCGGCCGCCAGGTTGCGCCGGTAGAACGCGTTGGACTCGGCGGCCGTGGAGAAGCCGGCGTACTGACGGATGGTCCAGGGCTGGTTGACATACATCGTCGGGTACGGCCCGCGGATGAACGGCGGTTCGCCCGGGAAGCTGTTCACCGGGTAGCCCGCCGCCGCGGCGGCGTCGCGATCGGCCGCGATGTAGACCGGCTTCACGTCGATGCCCTCCGGCGTGGCCCAGTTCAGTTGATCGGCGGTGTAGCCGTTGGCGGCCGCGGCGGCGTCGATCGCCGCGGTGGCGTCCGCCGCGGTGGGCACCGCGCTGGCGCCGTCACCGGTGAGCGGGACGCCGGCGAAGCTGCCCAACTCCGAGGTTGCCGTGGTGACGTCGGAAGTCGTCATCGGTCATGCCCCCAATCGGGTGAGCAGGGTCGAAAGTACTTCGACCGCATCGATTTTCGCGGTCAGGTAGCCGTCGGGCTTGTTCGCGGCGTTGGCGTCGAGGGCACGTTCCGGACCGGCCAGATACACCTGTTCGACGCCCGCATCGTGCGCGGCGGCCACGACGTCGGAGGCTTCCGCGCCGTACCGGGTGTCCGTGCCGCACACCACGGCGATCCGCGGGCCGCCGGCGTCGGCGACCGCCGCGGCCACACCGGCGGCCTCGAGTCGGCCGGGGTTGACGGCCTCGATTCCACCGGAGGCCAGCAGGTTGGCCGCGAAGGTGGCCCGGATGTTGTATTCGGCCAGCGGACCCAATGGCAGCAGAAGCACTTTCGGCCGGGACCCGTTGCGGGCCAGGTAGACGTCGGAGCGGTCCCGCAGGGCCTCGAAACCGGCCGCGTAGCGCGCCACGCCGGGCAGTGAATCCGTCTGCGCCAGAGGCGGTTCCGCCAGGTCCGGGAACTCGTTCACACCCGTCACGGATGTCTTCCGGTGGGCGATGTCGTCGGCGCGGCAGGCAGCCACCTCGGCGATGCGCCCCGTCAGGTACCCGGCGGCGGCCACGAAGCCGCCGTTGGCTTCGATCGCCTGGAAGTCGGCCCACGCCTGCTCGGCCAGCCGGCCCGTCAGATCGTCGACGAACCAGGAACCGGCCGCCGGGTCGAGCACCCGGCCGAGATGCGACTCCTCGAGCAGCAGCAACTGGGTGTTGCGGGCGATCCGGCGGGCGAACCCGGCGGGCGAACCGGGGGCACCCCCGGGGATGGCCACGTCGAACGGCTGCACCAGGACGGTGTCGGCGCCGCCGACGCCGGCGCCGAATGCCGCCAGCGTGCAACGCAGCATGTTCACCCACGGGTCACGCTGCGTCATCATCGGCAGTGAGGTGACGGCGTGAATCGTGGCCGATCCGGCCTCGGGCGCTCCGGCCACTTCGGCGACCCGTGCCCACAGTCGCCTGGTCGCACGCATTTTCGCGATCGTCATGAACTGGTCGTCGTCGGCGGCGAACCGGAAGCTGATCTGGCGCAACGCGTCGGCGACCGGCAGCCCGGCACCGGTCAGCAGTCGCACATAGGCCACTCCGGCCGCGATCGCGCCCGCCAGCTCCAGCGATGCGTTGGCGCCGCGGTTGTGCAGTGCGGGGCCGTCCACGGTGATGGCCCGCACCGCTCCCCCGAAGTCCGTGAGCCGGCCGGCCAGCGCCACGACCTCGTCGAGCGCGGGCGCTGCGGAACCGCTGAGCTCGGCGGTCAGCGGGTCGGCCCCGCAGTCGATCGACAACGCGCCGCGTTTGTCCGCAGGCAGCGCGGCGACCAGGTCCAGGACGGCCTCGGCGGCCGCGACGCAGTCCGCGCCCGCGTCCAGCACGACCGGGACCAGTTCGAGGAAGACACCCTCGAGGTGACGGTCCACGTCGGCGGCCGGTATGCCTTCGGCGCCGATTCGCAGCACCAGGCCGCTGACGCCGTCCGACAGTGCGCTGAGCACGGCGGCATTGCCGCTGCCGGCGGCCACGCCGGCGGCAGGGAAGCCCTCCATCACGCGCCAGCCGGTCAGCACGTCGCGGGCCCCGTCGCCGCCACGGGTGAAGGGCCACCGGCCGGGCAGCGGCGCCTCGGCCACGGCGTCCAAAGCGGTGTAGAGGGCGCGGATGTCGAAGCCCTCGTAGGTCGGGGTGTCGAGCAGGCGCTCCGGCTCGGCGGGCAGGTCACCATCGCGGCCCTTGGACAGCACCCCGGCGACCGCGGTGCGCCAGCGCGCATGGCCCTGTTCGAGCTTGGGCAGATCGGCTGGGGCAACTGAGGTATCTGAGGACACCGACAACTCCTGTCGTCGCGGCAGGGCGGCCGGCGGACCGGCACTTGACCATCAGGCTAAATGATGGACTCCAGCCTCGGTGACACCGGTCGGCGAGCGCCGGCGCGCCCGGCGGCGGGCCTGGCCGTAGGCTGGAAAATCGTGGCCGACACGATCATCCGCACGTTGCGTAATGTGCGGGACACGGTGATCGCCACCGCTCAGCAGCTGTCGCGGCGCCGGATCGTCACCCTGATCGTCGGCATTGTGATCCTCGTCGCAATCGCGCTGTTCGTTCCGCTGCCCACTGCCGTCCAGCTGCGCGACTGGTCGACCTCGGTCGGTCCGTGGTTTCCGGCGGCGTTCCTGCTCACCCACGTGGCGGCCACCGTCTTTCCGTTCCCGCGCACGGTGTTCACCCTGGCCGCCGGGCTGTTGTTCGGCTGGTGGTGGGGCGCCTTGATCGCGGTCGCCGCCAGCACCGCCAGCGCCGTGATCGCCCTCGCGTTGATCCGGCTGGGTGGCTGGCAGCTGTCCCACCTCGTGAGCCATCCGGCGATCGACGCCGTCGACGCGCGGTTGCGCCAGCGCGGCTGGCTGGCCGTCCTCTCGCTGCGGCTGATCCCGCTGGTGCCGTTCGCGGTGGTCAACTACGCCGCCGGTGCGTCCGCGGTGCGGGTCGTGCCCTACACGCTGGCGACGCTGGTGGGCGTGCTGCCCGGAACCCTCGCCGTGGTGATCCTCGGCGACGCGATCACCGGCAGCGTCAGCCCAGCGCTGGCGCTGGTGTCGCTGGCCACCGCGTCACTGGGGGTGGCGGGGCTGCTCTACGAGGTGCGCAAGCACCGAACCGACGCCGAACGTCAGCGCGACTGACCGGCCGGACCCTTCGCGGTCATCGCCCCGAAGAGGGCCAGCAACGTCGTCGCCGCCCCAAACCCGGGACTCCAGTCGCGGGCGCGGATGTGGAAGGCGACCGCGAGCGCGAAGTACACGGTGAGCATGAAGGTGGTCAGCCGGGCCAGCGCGGGAAACCAGCGCGCCGAGAGCAGGCCGATCGCCGACGCCGTCTTGACCACGGGCAGGACCGGACGCACCTGTTGTGGGCAGTTCACCGCGTCCAGGGCCTTTTCGATCGGCGGTGCCTTCGCCGCGCAGGCCGCGGCGTCCAGCGCCTGAAAGACCGCCAGCACGTCGTACACCTTGGGTGATGTCAGTCCCATGTCGGTCTCCTTCCGATCGCTAATCGGCCCGGTGCGCGCCGCCCGGCGGCGGGGTCTCGGTGGCCGACGGATAGACCACGGCGTGCGAGACGTCCAGGCTCGGGCCGGTGATCGCCGGTGCCGAGCTGTCGCGGGCATCGGCCTCGGCCTTCGCGACCGCCTGCGCGATCGCCGGGTCCGTTGCGGTCTCGAACCAGTCGGCGACCTCGGCCTCGTCGTCGGGAGCGGCCGGGGTGGCTTCGACCGGTGACGGGGTGTAGCGGAACACGCCGTCCTCGCCGGGCGCGCCGAGCAGCTTGGTGAACCCCTGCAGCGCAGAACCGAAGTCGCTGGGCACCAGCCACACCTTGTTGGCTTCGCCCTCGGCCATCTTCGGCAGCGTCTGCAGGTACTGGTAGGCCAGCAGTTCCGGCGTCGGCCGGCCGGCCTTGATGGCGGCGAAGGTCTTCTCG
Organism: uncultured Mycobacterium sp.; assembly: GCA_964611465.1. Lineage (GTDB taxonomy): Bacteria > Actinomycetota > Actinomycetes > Mycobacteriales > Mycobacteriaceae > Mycobacterium. The sequence goes on from CAZTAA010000116.1 coordinate 4,272, forward strand.
ATGGCCTTCGCCTGGCCCTGTGCCTGCAGGTACTGCGCGGCCCGTTCGCCCTGGGCGCGCAGGATGCGGGACTGCCGGTCGGCCTCGGCGGTCAGGATCGCGGCCTGCTTGGCGCCCTCGGCCGCCAGGATCTGCGACTGCTTCTGCCCTTCGGCCTGTTTGATCGAGGACTCCCGGACGCCCTCGGCGGTCAGGATCATCGCCCGCTTCTCGCGGTCGGCCTTCATCTGCTTCTCCATCGACTCCTGCACCGACGGCGGCGGGTCGATGCTGCGCAGCTCGACGCGGGCGACCCGCAGGCCCCACTTGCCGGTGGCCTCGTCGAGCACACCGCGCAGCTGGGCGTTGATCTGGTCGCGGGAGGTCAGGGTCTGCTCCAGGGTCATCCCGCCGACCACGTTGCGCAGTGTCGTGGTGGTCAACTGCTCGACGCCGACGATGTAGTTGCTGATCGCGTACACCGCCGCCTGCGGGTTGGTCACCTGGAAATAGACCACGGTGTCGATGTTGAGGGTCAGGTTGTCCTCGGTGATCACCGGCTGCGGCGGAAACGACACCACCCGCTCGCGCAGGTCCACCCGGGCCCGGATCCGGTCGATGAACGGGACCAGCAGGGTGAGCTGGCCGCTCACGGTGCGGCTGTACCGGCCGAGCCGTTCGATCACCGCGGCCTCGGCCTGCGGGATCAGCGCGACCGACCTCGAGACGATGATGATCGCCAGGATCACCAGAACCGCCAGCAGCACCAGGCCGGCGACAGCACCGTCCATGAAGCCCTCCCTCTACTCGTTTCGCCAGACCACCGCGGTGGCGCCGTCGATGCGCATGACGGTCACGCGATCTCCCGGCTCGTAGACGTCTTGATCGTTGAGTGGACGGGCCGTCCAGACCTCGCCACCGAGTTTGACCTGCCCGTGGTGCAACGACACCTGGTCGAGGACCATCGCCTGCTTGCCCTCCAGCGCGGCGATGCCCGTCTCCTGCGGCGGACCGGACAGCAAGCGACGGCGCAGCGCGGGCCGGACCAGCACCAGCAACAGCAGCGAGACCACCAGGAAGACCAGGCCGTCGAACCACACCGGCCAGTTCAACAGCCAACTCGTGCCGGCCGCGGCAAGGGCGCCCCCACCCAACATCAACAGGAACATGTCTCCGGTGAGCGCCTCGGCGCCGGCAAGACCGAGTGCGGCGACGAGCCAGATCAGGGCCGCAGGCATGCCGCCAGGATAGCTCGGACGATCCGTCCGCGTGACCGGCTCAATCGACACTGTGCCGTTAAACTGCGCATCATGTGGTGCCCGACCGCCTCACTGACCGTGTGGGCCAACGCGTGGCTCGCCGGCCGAGCCGCCCCGGACGACGTCCTGGACGCGCTATCCCTTTGGGCGCCAAGACATTCGGTCACCGCCTACGATGCGGCAGCGGCCGACGTCACCGGCCTGCCGTGGCCCGACCTCAACGACGCCGGTGCGGTCTCGTTGCTACAGACCCTGCGGACCGCCGCCGGCCCGCGCGGCATCCCGGGCCCGGTCCTGTCGCTCGCCCTGCCGGTACCCGGCGATGTCCGCGGACTTCCCGCCGGAACCACCTTCGCGCGCGACGCGGTGGCCGCCGGCGAGGCGGTCGTCGTCGGCTCCCCCGGCGGCACACCCATCGGCCTGGTGGCCGATCTGGAGTACGGCGACGACGAAACAGACTGCGCTGAATTGGATTTCGAGGCGTCGACCGATCCGTGCGCGTTGTCCTGGACGGTGTATTCGCTGCCGGCCACGCCGGCCCCCGAGCAGTTCGACCTCGGCGACGCCGAATTCGCGCTGCGCTCGGCCGTCCGGTCCGCCGCCGACGCGCTCGGCCGACTGCGCGCCGACGGAAGCGGGATAGAACTCGACGATCCGCGCCGGCTGATCCGACAGTTGGTGGAGTCCACGCTGGCCCACCGCCCACCCGACCATGCCCCCGATCGGGCGATCCGGGTTCTGGAGAATGCGGCCCACGTGGACGCCATCATCACCGTGAGCGCGGGCCTGATGCCCGCGGCCATGCAGTCCTCGTCGGACGCCGAGAGCGCCGGCGATGCGCTACGCCCGCTGGCCGGCGTGGTCCGGACGGCGCGACTGGCCGCGGTCGGTGCGATCCTCGAGTCCGCCTGGCGCTAGCGTCGTTGCGCCGGCGCTTCGCAGGCTGCCGTGCAGAACGCCCCGTTGAGGCTCTGACCGAACGCCGGAACCGGTTCCGGCGCAGGGACTCTCGACGCCTCGCGGCCCTCGCGCAGTTCGTCGACCAGATCGAGCACCAGTTCGGCGAATCGGGGTTGGGCATTGGGCGTGGAAGCCCGGGCGAATGCGATGCCGGCGGCCGCGGCGTGCTGGGTCAACTCGTTGTCCAGATCCCACACCACCTCGATGTGGTCGGACACGAATCCGACCGGGCACACGATCACCGCGCGGGTGCCGCGCCCGGCGAGCGCGTCGAGGTGGTCGGCCACATCCGGCTCCAGCCACGGCACCTGCGGCGGGCCCGAACGGGACTGCCAGACCTGGTCGTACTCGGAGTATCCGGCCGCCGCGGCGACCAGCGCCGAGGTGTGCGCGACCTGGCGCTGGTAGAGGTCGGGCCCGCAGCGGTCCTTGGTCCGCAACGGAATGGAGTGTGCGGTGAAGACCAGCCGCGCCCCGGCCCGCAGTTCCGCGGGCAGCGTCGCGGCGGCATCGGCGACGGCGTCGGCGAACATGCCGATCAGCAGCGGGTGGTCGAAGTACGACCGCAGCTTGACCAGTTCCGGCGCCCCGGCGCCGGCCGCGGCGCGCGCGCGGGTGATGTCCTCCTGGTACTGCGCACAGCCGGAGTACCCGCCCCACGCCGAGGTGGCGAACACCGCCGCGCGGCGAATACCGTTGTCCCGCATGGCCGCAACGGCGTCCTCGGCGTAGGGTTCCCAGTTCCGGTTGCCGAAGTAGACCGGCAGCTCGGTGCGGGCGCGGATCTGTTCGATCAGCGCCCGGTTGATGCCGTTGATCGGTGACACCCCGCCAAAATGCTGATAGTGCTCGGCGACGGTGGCCAGCCGCTCGTCGGGGATGCCGCGGCCACGGGTCACGTTGCGCAGAAACGGCATCACCTGCTCGGGGCCCTCGGGACCGCCGAACGAGAGCACCAGCAGCGCCTCGATGTCCTGGAATTGCATGGCGCGGAGGGAACTACAGCAACTGGGTGCTGGCGCCGCCGTCGGCGAAGATGATCGTGCCGGTGGTGGCCGGCAGCCAGTCGGACAGCAGCGCGCACACCGTCTTGGCCACCGGCGTGGGGTCCTTCATGTTCCAGCCGAGCGGGGCGCGCTGATCCCAGCCCTCCTCGAGCAGCTGCATCTGCTGGCCGGCCTCCTCGCCGAGGGCGCCACCGACGATGGCGCTCATCGCCAGGGTTCGGATCGGTCCGGCCGCAACGAGATTCGAGCGCACCCCGACCTTGCCCGCCTCGCGGGCGACGAACCGGTTCACCGACTCCAGCGCGCTCTTGGCGACGGTCATCCAGTTGTAGGCGGGCATCGCGCGGGTGGGGTCGAAGTCCATGCCCACGATGCCGCCGCCGGGGTTCATGATCGGCAGCAGCGCCTTGGCCAGCGAGGCATAGGAGTAGGCCGAGATGTGGATGCCCTTGGCGACGTCCTCGTAGGGCGCGTCGAAGAACGGGTTGATGCCCATTCCGGTCTGCGGCATGAAACCGATCGAGTGCACCACGCCGTCGAGCTTGTTGCCCGCCCCGATCACCTCGGTGACCCTGTCGGCCAGCGAAGCCAGGTGCTCCTCGTTCTGCACGTCGAGTTCGAGCAGCGGCGCCTTCTCGGGCAGCCGGTCGGCGATGCGCTGGATCAGCTTCATCCGGTCGAACCCGGTCAGCACCAGTTCGGCACCGGCCTCCTGGGCCACCTTGGCGATGTAGAACGCGATCGACGAGTCGGTGATGATCCCCGTGACGAGGATGCGCTTACCTTCCAGAATGCCTGCCATTGGTGCGACTCCTTCTTCGGGACGACAAAGCGAAAACGGTTTTACCTCAAAGCTTTTGGATCAGTGGCCCATACCCATACCGCCGTCGACCGGGATCACCGCCCCGGCGATGTAGCTGGCGTCCTCCGATGCGAGGAAGCTGACCGCGCCGGCGACTTCCTCGGCGGTGCCGACCCGCTTGGCCGGGATGAAGTCCAGGGCGCCCTCCTGGATCCGCTCGTCCAGGGCGCGGGTCATCTCGGTGTCGATGTAACCCGGAGCCACCACATTGGCGGTGACGTTGGCCTTGGACAGCTCCCGGGAGATGGAGCGCGCCATGCCGATCAGGCCGGCCTTGGCGGCGGCGTAGTTGGCCTGGTTGCCGATGCCCCACATACCGGACACCGACCCGATGAAGATGATCCGGCCGAACCGCTTGCGCTGCATGCTGCGCGACGCCCGCTGGGCTACCCGGAAGGCGCCGGTGAGGTTGGCGTTGATGACGTTCTCGAAGCGTTCCTCGGTCATCCGGATCAGGAACGCGTCCTGGGAGATGCCCGCGTTGGACACCAGCACCTCGACCGGTCCCTGGTGCTCCTCCACCTCTGTGAAGGCGCGGTCGACGGCCGCGTTGTCGGTGACGTCGCACTCGACGCCGAACAGGCCTTCGGGGGCGCCGGATCCCCGGTGGGTGACGGCGACCTTGTGTCCGTCGGCTGCCAGCCGCCTGGCGATCGCCAGGCCGATCCCCCGGTTGCCGCCGGTCACCAGGACGGAGCGGGAGACGAACGGCGGCCGCGCACCGTCGGCCGGCGTGGCGGTGTCAGTCATGGCAGTCAACCTATCAACCGGTGATTTCGGCGCGCTGACGGGCGCGCACCGCACCCGAGCGCGCCGAAATCACGGGTCAGCCGGGCAGGCGGCGGTTGATCAGCAGGGCGGCCAGCGCAGCCAGGGCGAGCACCAGTGAGCCCAGCCGCAGCCAGCCGGTACTCGCGTCGCCCTTGATGGTCTCGTAGCCGATCTGCTGCTGCAGATCCTCGAAGACCTTGTTGAGCTCCTCGAGGTTGGACGCGCTGAACGAGTTGCCGCCGGAGAGCTCGGCCACCTTCTTGAGCGTCTCGTCGTCGACCGGGACGGGCTGGCGCTGATCGTTGATGTCGACATACCCGTACGGGGTGCCGAAGGAGATCGTCGAGATCGGCACACCCTGGTCCTTGGCGGTGCGGGCCGCGGTGAAGGCGCCCTTGGGGTTGTCCGGGTTCGACGGCACGGTCTCCTTGCCGTCGGAGAACAGCACGATGCGCGCCGGTGGCGGTTCGTCGCCGCCGCCGATGACGGCCCCGACGGTCGCGATCGCCTGCAGCGCGGTGAAGATGCCCTCGCCGGTGGCGGTGCGGTCGGCCAGTTGCAGCTTGTCGATCGCCGCCTTGGTGGCGTCGCGGTTGGTGGTGGGTGAGACCAGGACGGTGGCGGTGCCGGCGTAGGCGATCAGCCCGAGGTTGATGCCGGGGGTCAGTTCGTCGACGAACTTCTTGGCCGCCTGCTGCGCGGCCGCCAGCCGGCTGGGCTCGACGTCGGTGGCCCGCATCGACTGCGACACGTCGATCGCGAGCATGACCACCGCGCGGTTGCGCGGGATGCGGACGTCGTGAGTGGGTCCGGCCATCGCGATGGTCAGCAACGTCAACGAGGCGATCAGCAGGATCGCGGGCAGATGCCGCCACCGGGTGGGCCGTTTGGGCGCAACGGTTTCCAGCAGTTCCATGTTCGCGAACCGCAGGATCCGCTTCTGACGCGCCAGCTGCGCCGCCACGTACAGACCGATGAGCGCCAGAACGGCCAGCAGGAACAGGAAGAACCACGGGTGTGCGAAGCCGCGCAGCGACATCGGCCCGAGCAGTGGCAGTGTCATGACCGTCTTTCTCTACTGTCGCCCGGCCAGTGCGCCGCGCCGGCGCGAGGCGACGAACCGCACGATGTCGGCGATCCAGTCCCGGTCGGTGCGCAGCGTCAGCAGTGGCGCGCCGCACCGCCGCAGGGTGCGGGCCACCTCGACCCGGTGCGCCTCGGCGGCCTGGGCGAAGTCGTCGCGCAGCTGGGCGTCGATGGTGAACTCGCGGGTGACTCCGGACTCGGTGTCCTGCAGGATCACGTCGCCCACGTCGGGCAGTTCGACGTCGCGCGGGTCGAGCACCTCCACGCCGAGCACCTCGTGGCGCGCGGCGATGGCCCGCAGCGGCCGCATCCAGTTGATCGGCCCGAGGAAGTCGCTGATCACCACCGCCATACCGCGGCGCCGTTCGGGCCGGCGCAGCGCGTCGATGACCACCGCGAGGTCGCCGCGTACCCCGAGGGGCGCCCGCGGCGTGGTCGCGATGGTGCGCAGCAGCGTGTGCTCGTGCTGACGCCCGGACAGCGCCGGCACCCGCACGATGTCGCGGCCGTTGGTGATGATCGCCCCGATCCGGTTGCCGCCGCCGCTGTTGAGGTAGGTGATCGCGGCCGCGGCGGCCACCGCCAGGTCCCGCTTCTGGCATCCGGTGGTGCCGAAGTCCAGGCTGGCCGAGACGTCCACGACCAGCCAGGTTTCCAGCTCGCGGTCGGCGATCATCTGGCGGACATGCGGATGCGTGGTCCGCGCCGTGACCGACCAGTCCATCCGGCGCACGTCGTCGCCGGGCTGATAGAGGCGCGAGTCACCCGGCTCGGAGCCGGGGCCCGGAATGAGCCCCTGGTGATCGCCGTGCAGGACGCCTTCGAGCTTGCGCTTGACGGTGAGCTCCAGGGTGCGCAGGGCCGCCGCGAGTTTCGGTTCGCTGATCTCGCCGTGCTCGAACGACGGCGGGTGCAGCGTGTGCGGGTCGCTCAAGGGACGCTCAGCGGCCGGCCGCGGCCGGCGCGGACTGCGGCGCGCCGATCCCCGCGCCCACCGGCGGCACCGAATGACCCTGCTGCGGAACGGCATTCACCTGCGGCAGCGCGACGGTCTGCAGGATGCGGTTGATCACCACTTCCGGCGAGATGTCGTCGGCCAGCGCGTCGTAGGTCAGGACCAGCCGGTGCCGGAGCACGTCGGGGATCACCTCGATGACGTCCTGCGGGATGACGTAGTCGCGGCCCCGCACCAGGGCCAGCGCGCGGGCGGCCGCGATGACGCCGAGCGAGGCACGCGGGGACGCACCGAACGCGATCCACGCCTTCACGTCGGGCATGCCGAACTGTTCGGCCCGCCGGGTCGCGGTGATCACCCGGACCACGTAGTCCACCAGGGCGTGGTGCACGAAGTTGTTGGCCGCCAGATCCTGCAGGCGCAGCAGGTCGCCCGGGTTGAGCACCTGCTTGGGCTCCGGCGGGGTGATGCCCATCCGGTAGATGATCTCGCGCTCTTCCTCCGGCGACGGGTAGTCGACGTTGATCTTGAACAGGAAGCGGTCGCGCTGGGCCTCCGGCAGCGGGTAGACACCCTCCTGCTCGATGGGGTTCTGGGTGGCCATCACCAGGAACGGCTTGGGCAGCTGGTAGTCCTTGCCGCCGATCGAGATCTTGCGCTCGGCCATCACCTCGAGCAGCGCGGACTGCACCTTGGCGGGCGCCCGGTTGATCTCGTCGGCGAGCAGGAAGTTGCACACCACCGGGCCGAGTTCGATGTCGAACTCCTCGCGGCCCTGCCGGTAGATGCGGGTGCCGATGATGTCGGTGGGCACCAGGTCGGGGGTGAACTGGATGCGGGCGAAGG
>CAZTAA010000117.1:0-5090 GCA_964611465.1 uncultured Mycobacterium sp.
CGTCGAACCCGACGTTGTCCGGAATGCGGTTCAGCCCGTCGACTTTCAGCACCTGTCGCGGCACGATCATGTACTCGGCGAAGCCGCCGTCGTACTGATAGCCCATCGAGGTCTGGTTCTGGCACACCGCCATCCAGCCCTTGCGGCATTCGTGGCACTCCCCGCAGGGCACCGCGGCGATCACCTGCACGCGGTCGCCGATCTTCCAGTCGCTCCCGTAGGTCGTGTTGATGTCGGCGCCGACCTCCACGATCTCGCCGGCGATCTCATGACCGATGATCCGCGGCGGACTCAGGTTCTGATGCCCGTTGTAGAAGATCTTGACGTCGGTGCCGCATGTCGAACAGTTCCGGACGCGCAGCTTGACCTCGTCGGGCGCGCACACCGGTTCGGGAACGTCTTCGAGGCGGACGTCCTCGGGTGCATAGAAGCGCAGGGCCTTCATAAGGGGAATCCTCTCTGTGTGCTGTTCAGCACTCTAACCGGCAATCGGGCATAAAGCCACCCAAATCGGTGCCCACTTTTGCCCGAATGCTTGCGCTGATGCCCGTTTATGGGGTGTACTGGTCAGCATGTGACCGGTGTCACCGGTCATCCCCGGGTTCGGAACGGCATACGGAGGTTGGTCGAGTTGTCTGAGGTCGCTGTTGCGCAGGAGCCCCGGGTCGGCGCCCGGGTGCGCGTCCAGAAACTGGGCACCGCGTTGTCGAACATGGTCATGCCCAACATCGGCGCGTTCATCGCCTGGGGTCTGATCACCGCGCTGTTCATCAAGACCGGCTGGCTGCCGGGCTTGTTCCACGGCCTGCAGGACCCCGACGGCTGGGTGGCCAAGATCGGCGGCTGGGGCAGTTACGACGGCGCCGGCATCGTCGGCCCGATGATCACCTACCTGCTGCCGGTCCTGATCGGCTACACCGGTGGGAAGATGGTCTACGACACCCGCGGCGCGGTCGTCGGCGCGATCGCCACCATGGGTGTGGTGGCCGGCGCCGACGTCCCGATGTTCATGGGCGCGATGATCATGGGGCCGCTGGGCGGCTGGCTGATGAAGAAGCTGGATGCGTTGTGGGACGGCAAGATTCGGCCCGGCTTCGAAATGCTGGTGGACAACTTCTCGGCCGGCATTCTGGGCCTGATCCTGGCGGTGTTCGGGTTCTTCGGCATCGGCCCGATCGTCTCGGGCTTCACCCACGCCGCCGGCAACGCGGTCGACTTCCTCGTCGACCATGACCTGCTGCCGCTGACGTCGCTGTTCATCGAACCGGCCAAGGTGCTGTTCCTCAACAACGCCATCAACCACGGCGTGCTGACCCCGCTGGGCACCACGCAGGCGCTGGAAACCGGTAAGTCGATCCTGTTCCTGCTGGAGGCCAACCCCGGTCCCGGACTCGGACTGCTGCTGGCCTACATGGTGTTCGGCCGCGGCATCGCCCGCGCCTCGGCGCCCGGCGCGGCGATCATCCAGTTCTTCGGCGGCATCCACGAGATCTACTTCCCGTATGTGCTGATGAAGCCGAAGCTGATCGCGGCCACCATCCTGGGCGGCATGACTGGCATCTTCATCAACGTGCTGTTCGGGTCCGGCCTGCGCGCACCCGCCGCCCCGGGGTCGATCATCGCGGTCTACGCGCAGACCGCGTCGGGAAGCTTCCTGGGCGTGACGCTGTCGGTGTTCGGTGCGGCCGCGGTGTCATTCCTGGTCGCCTCGCTGCTGCTCAAGACCGACCGCGCCGGCGACGACGGTGACCTGCACGCCGCGACCGCCGACATGGAAGCGCTCAAGGGCAAGAAGTCCAGTGTCGCAACGGCATTGGTGGGCACCCGGAACGGCCCGGTGAAGAACATCGTGTTCGCCTGCGACGCGGGCATGGGCTCCTCGGCGATGGGGGCCTCGGTGCTGCGCCGAAAGATCCAGCAGGCCGGCTTCGGCGACGTCAAGGTGAGCAACCAGTCCATCGCCAACCTCGCCGACACCTACGACCTGGTGGTCACCCACCGCGACCTGACCGACCGGGCGCGGCAGCGCACACCGTCGGCGACGCACGTGTCGGTGGACGACTTCATGAACAGCCCGCGCTACGACGAGGTGGTGGACCTGATCGGCCGGACCAACGGTGCGGCCGATGCCGTCGCCCCGGCCGCGGTGGTGGGGGAGCCGGCGCCGTCGCGTGACGTGCTGGCGCTGGATTCGATCCGGCTGACCGGGACGGCCACCACCCGTGACGAGGCCATCGCGGAGGCCGGCGAGTTACTGGTGGCCGCGGGTGCGGTCCAGCCGCAGTACATCGACGCGATGCACGAACGGGAGACGTCGGTGTCGACGTACATGGGCAACGGCCTGGCGATACCGCACGGCACCAACGAGGCCAAGGGCTCCATCCTGCGCACCGGCATCTCGTTCGTCCGGTTCCCCGAGCCGATCGACTGGAACGGCAAGCCGGCCGAGTTCGTCGTCGGAATCGCCGGGGCGGGCAATGACCACTTGGCGCTGCTGAACCAGATCGCGCAGGTGTTCATCAAGCCGGACCAGGTGGAGCGGCTGCGGGCCGCCCGGACGCCGGAGGAGATCAAGGAGATCCTCGTCGTCGCCGAGAAGTAGCGAGAACTACTGTGGCACAACTGGATTCAGATACCCGCCAGAGCCGGATCGTCGAGTTCGCGCGGACCCGCGGCCGGGTGGAGGTCAACGCGCTGGCCGAAGAGCTCGACGTCGCCAGCGAGACGATCCGCCGCGACCTGAAGGCGCTCGCGGGCCGGCGGTTGCTCAAGCGGGTGCACGGCGGAGCGGTGCCGCTGGAGACGGTCGCCTTCGAGTCCGGTGTCGAGTACCGCAGTCAGGTCGACCTGGCCGAGAAGCACCGGATCGCCTCCGCTGCAACCGATCTGCTGCACGGCGCCGAGACGGTCTACCTCGACGAGGGATTCACCCCGCGGTTGATCGCCGAGCGGATCGCGGAACGGGATCTGACCGTGGTGACCTCGTCGCTGCTGGCGGCCGAGGCGCTGGCGCACAGCATGTCGGTGACGGTGCTGCTGCTCGGCGGGCGGATGCGGGGCCGGACCCTGGCCACCGTCGACCACTGGGCGGTCGACATGCTCGCCAGCCTGGTGATCGACGTGGCATTCCTTGGCACGAACGGCATTTCGCTGGAACACGGGCTGACCACGCCGGATCCCGCCGTCGCGGCGGTCAAGTCGACCGCGGTGCGGGTGGCGCGCCGTCCCATTCTGGTGGCCGCGCACTCGAAGTTCGGCGAGGCCGGCTTCTGCCGGTTCGCTCAGGTGGCCGATCTCGAGGCAATCGTCACCGGAACCGAACTGCCCGTAGCCGACGCGCGCCGGTACGAAGCGCTGGGGCCGGTGGTGATCCGGGCCTAGGTTCGACGCCGTCATCGAATACGGTTGAGCGGTGAGTTCGTCCGCTTCGGCCTTCGCCCGGGCCACCGGTATCGGTTCGTGGCCGGGCACGACGGCCCGGGAGGCCGCCGAGATCGTCGTCGGCGAGCTGCACACCCTGCCGCATCTGGTCGAGCTGCCCGCCCGCGGCGTCGGCGCCGACATGATCGGCCGGGCCGGCGGGCTGCTCGTCGACATCGCCGTCGACACCGTGCCGCGCGGCTACAGGATCGTCCCGCGGCCCGGTGCGGTGACCAGACGCGCGCTCAGCCTGCTGCGCGAGGACGTCGACGCCCTCGAGGAGGCCTGGGAAACCGCCGGAGCCGGGGCGCCGGACCGGATGGTCAAGGTGCAGGCCCCGGGCCCGGTGACGCTGGCCGCGCAGCTCGAACTCGGCAACGGCCACCGGGCGATCACCGACGCCGGGGCACTGCGCGATCTGGCGGCCTCGCTGGCCGAGGGCGTGTCGGTCCATGCCGCCGAGGTGGCGCGCCGGCTCGGCAGCCCGGTCGTCGTCCAGTTCGACGAGCCGTTGCTGCCCGCCGCGCTGGCCGGCCGGCTCAGCGGTGTCACCAGCATGACGCCGGTGCACCCGGTCGACGAAGTAGTGGCCATCGAACTGCTCGACCTGTGTGCCACGGTGGGCCCGGTCGCCGTGCACTGCTGCGCGGCCGAAGTCCCCTGGAAGGTGTTGCAGCGCAGCAAGATAGCCGCGGTGTCGGTCGATGTCGGCGCGCTCGCCGCCGGCGATCTGGACGGCGTCGGCGAGTTCGTCGAATCCGGGCGGGCCGTGCTGCTCGGCGTCGTCCCGACGACAGCGCCCGCCAAACCCCCGGCGGTGGAAGAGGTGGCCACGGCGGCCGCGGCGGTCACCGATCGACTCGGCTTTGCGCGCAACGTGTTGCGGGAACGCATCGGCATCACGCCGGGGTGCGGGTTGGCCGGCGCGACGCCCGAGTGGGCGCGGGCCGCAATCGAGTTGTGCCAGAAGACCGCCGACGGCTTCGCGCAGGATCCCGAGGGCGTCTAGGCCGCGCGCTGGGCCCAGATCCTCAGCCGCGTGAATCCCGTTCGGCCATCACAGCGCGCAGGATGGCGGCCTGGTCGCGGGCATCCTGCAGCGCGTTGTGCGTCAGTGAAGCCGCTTCCAGGTAACGCTCGGTCAGAGCCGACACACTCGTCTCGCGCCAGGACATGCCACCGACGCCCATGGCGAATGCCTTAATGTCGATCGCCGAGTGGCCGAACGGATTTCGGCCGAGGAACCGTCCGAAGTAGTCGGCGACGAACATCCAGTCGAACGGGGCATTGAAGCCGACGAACACGGGTCGGTGACCGTCGGGAATCGCGGCGAGGATCCAACTCTCGAATGCCGCCATGGCATCCGCCGGTGTCAGGCCGCGCTCGGCGAGGTCGGCAAGGTCGAGGTCGGAGACCGCCATTGCCGCCGTCACGTACGCGTCCGTGACGGGCTTCAGCAGGATCTCGACACCCACCTCCGGGTTGTCCACCAGGCACGCGCCGATGGACAACAGTGAATAATTGCCGGGGTTCGGGCCCGCCGTCTCGACGTCGACCGAGATCCACGTTTCGGGCCCGCGTGCACTCGCGAAAGTCATCCCAAGCAGTCTAGTTCCCGTCGAGTTGCTTGATCAGTCGCTTTGCGGCGGTCAGCCGGTACGACGCGTCGA
>CAZTAA010000117.1:5190-11898 GCA_964611465.1 uncultured Mycobacterium sp.
CCGTCGAGTTGCTTGATCAGTCGCTTTGCGGCGGTCAGCCGGTACGACGCGTCGAGCAGTTCACGGACCTCGTCCCAGTCCACCGGTGCCGCTTCGAAGTCCAGGCCCAGCCAGCCGAACGGCCCCAGGTACATCGGCGAGAAGAAGCGCGGATCCTGTTCCAGCGCAAGGCGTTCGGACTGGTCGACCTTGAGCAGCACCGAGTAGGGGAAGCGCACCATCTCGCCGCTGGTCTTCGAGGAGCCGCCGTACACCGCGAACATCTTCGGCACACAGAACGTCGGCCGGCCGTGCGAGATCTTCTCGGTGACTCCGGGGAAGGCCAGCGCGATCCGGCGCAGGTCGGCCAGCCCCGGATCGTCGTCGCCGAACATGATCGGATGCGGCATGGGTTCCAGACTAGTCAGGGTGCTTGGCTAACCTTGCGAGAGTGAGCTCAGAGTTGGCGGCCGACGCCGCGGAATCGGACCTGCGCAGGCAGTGGCAGGAGCTCGCCGACGAGGTGCGTGAGCATCAGTTCCGCTATTACGTGCGCGACGCTCCGACCATCACCGACGCCGACTTCGATGCGCTGCTGCGCCGCCTGCAGGAGCTCGAGGACGCGCACCCCGAACTGCGCACGCCGGATTCGCCCACCCAGCTCGTCGGCGGCGCGGGGTTCGCCACCGACTTCACCCCGGCCGAGCATCTGGAGCGGATGCTGAGCCTGGACAACGTCTTCAATCCCGACGAGCTGGCGGCGTGGACCACCCGGCTGCGAGCCGAGATCGGGGACCGGGAGCATTTCCTGTGCGAACTCAAGATCGACGGTGTCGCGCTGGGCCTGGTGTACCGCGACGGACGGCTGGAGCGCGCCGCCACCCGCGGCGACGGCCGCACCGGTGAGGACGTCACCCTCAACGCCCGCACCATCGCCGACATCCCCGAGCGGCTGACGGGCAGCGACGAGCACCCGGTGCCGGCGGTGCTCGAGGTCCGCGGTGAGGTGTTCTTCCGGATCGCCGATTTCGAGGCGCTCAACGCCAGCCTGGTCGAGGACGGCAAGGCGCCGTTCGCCAACCCGCGCAACAGTGCGGCCGGGTCGCTGCGGCAGAAGAACCCGGCCGTCACCGCGCGGCGCAACCTGCACATGATCTGTCACGGCCTGGGCTACGCCGAGGGATTCGATCCGGCCACGTTGCACGACGCGTATCTGGCGCTGAAGGCCTGGGGTCTGCCGGTGTCCGAACACACCGCGCGGGTGCAGGGCCTGACCGCGGTCGAGGAGCGGATCACCTACTGGGGTGAGCACCGGCACGACGTCGAACACGAAATCGACGGTGTGGTGGTCAAAGTCGACGAGGTGGCGCTGCAACGCCGGCTCGGCGCCACGTCGCGCGCGCCGCGCTGGGCCATCGCCTACAAGTACCCGCCGGAGGAAGCGCAGACCAGACTGCTCGACATCCGCGTCAATGTCGGGCGCACCGGGCGGGTCACGCCGTTCGCCCACATGGAGCCGGTGAAGGTGGCCGGATCGACGGTCGGCCTGGCGACACTGCACAACGCCTCGGAAGTGAAACGCAAGGGCGTGCTGATCGGCGACACGGTGGTGATCCGCAAGGCCGGCGACGTCATCCCCGAGGTGCTCGGCCCGGTGGTCGAGCTGCGCGACGGCACCGAGCGCGAATTCGTCATGCCCACAACATGTCCCGAGTGCGGCAGCCCGTTGGCCCCGGCCAAGGAGGGTGACGCCGACATCCGCTGCCCGAACGCGCGGTCCTGCCCGGCGCAGCTGCGGGAGCGGGTCTTCCACATGGCCGGGCGCGGCGCCTTCGACATCGAGGGCCTCGGCTATGAGGCCGCTGTCGCGCTGCTGCGGGCCGGGGTCATCAGCGACGAGGGCGACCTGTTCACCCTGACCGCCGACGACCTGCTGCGCACCGAGCTGTTCACCACCAAGGCCGGCGAACTCTCGGCGAACGGGAAACGCCTGCTGGCCAACCTCGGCAAGGCCAAGGAGCAGCCGCTGTGGCGGGTGCTGGTGGCGCTGTCGATCCGTCACGTCGGCCCGACCGCAGCTCGCGCGCTGGCCACCGAGTTCGGCAGCCTGGACGCCATCGAATCGGCGTCCGAGGAGCAACTGGCCGCAGCCGAGGGCGTCGGGCCCACCATCGCGGCCGCGCTCACCGAGTGGTTCACCGTCGACTGGCATCGCGCGATCGTCGACAAGTGGCGGGCGGCCGGGGTGCGGATGGCCGACGAACGGGACACGTCGGTGGAGCGGACGCTGGAGGGACTGACGATCGTCGTGACCGGTTCGCTCAACGGCTTCTCCCGCGACGGCGCCAAGGAGGCCATCATCGCCCGCGGCGGCAAGGCGGCCGGGTCGGTGTCGAAGAAGACCGACTACGTGGTGGCCGGGGATTCGCCGGGATCCAAGTACGACAAGGCAATTGAGCTCGGCGTACCGGTCCTCGACGAGGACGGTTTCGTGCGGCTGCTGGAGAGCGGGCCGGCCGCTACCGCCTGAGCAGACGAATCCGCTGGAACGGATGTCCCGTTCCAGCGGATGTCAGATGCAGCTTGTCGGTGGAGTTATTTCTTGGCGCAGTTCGGGCACTGCGAGTCGCCGTGGTTGCCGGTGAAATAGGCACCGCAGTGGGAACAACGCACCTGGACCTTCTCGACCATGGTTACCTCCGGGTCTGTGGGGACTTCTGGCTCCCCAAGGCTACTCCGGGGTGGGCCGGAGCTAACGCAGGATCGTCGCCACGATCCCGGCCAGGTATCCCAGCCGGGCCACTTCCGACGGCCGGAACTCCGGGCCGCCGGGCCGGCCCAGCACCACCGCGGTGTGCGGCCGGCCGAGCGGCGCGGCGGCCAGCGTGGTGTCCATGTCGCGCCACACCTGAGGATTCCAGTCGGCAGTGCCGTCCAGGGTCTGCGCGTGGCTGATCGGCAGCCAGGGCGCCGACTCGGCGTGCGTCTCGGGTGCGCCCGAACTGCCGGCGATGCGCCGCAACCCGGATTCGGCGAGTTCGACCACGGTGCACCAGCCGACCCGCAGCACCCGCGGCGCCTCGTCGACCAGCACCTGCAACCTGTCCTTACCCTTGGCCCCGGCGACGTGCTCGATCAGTTCGAGTTCGCGGTGCGCCTCGAGCAGCCCGGTGTGCGGGCGGATGGAGTCGACGCGCACACCCGAGATGTTCTCCGCCGCGGTGATCAGCATGTCGGGCATGGCGCCCGGGGGCAGGTCGACCACCAGGTCATCGATCGCATAGCCCGCCGCGCGCTCGACGACGTCGAGGGACAGGATGTCGGCGCCCACCGAGCCCAGCGCGACGGCCAGCGAGCCGAGGCTGCCGGGCCGGTCGTCCAACTGGACGCGCAGAAGATACGAGGGCACGCAAACACTCTGGCACAGGCCAGACGGGTCGGCATGTCCGAAGGTGGGCCGCGTCGCGTTCCGCACCTGCGGAATTCGGCGGGCCGCCGCCCACCACTAGGCTCTACGCGTGTCGCAAATCTCCCGAGACGACGTGGCCCATCTGGCCCGCCTGGCGCGCTTGGCGCTGACCGACGAAGAACTCGACAACTTCTCCGGTCAGCTCGACGCGATCCTGGAGCACGTCAGCCGCATCCAGACCGTCGACGTCACCGGTGTGCGGGCCACCGACAATCCGCTGAAGGACGTCAACGTGACCCGGCCGGACACCGTCGTTCCCGGCCTGACCCAGAGCGCGGCACTGGCCGGGGCGCCGCGCGCCGAACAGGGCCGCTTCGCCGTCCCGCAGATCCTGGGAGAGGACCAGTGAGCGATCTCGTCCGGCTCACGGCGGCCGAGTTGGCCGCCAAGATCGCCGCCAAGGAGGTGTCCGCCACCGAGGTCACCCGGGCCTGCCTCGACCAGATCGACCGCACCGACGGCGAGTACCACGCGTTCCTGCACGTCGCCGCCGAACAGGCGCTGGCCACCGCCGCCGACATCGACGCCAAGGTCGCCGCGGGCGAGCAGCTGCCGTCGGCACTGGCGGGAGTGCCGCTGGCGCTCAAGGACGTGTTCACCGCCACCGGCATGCCGACGACGTGCGGTTCGAAGATCCTCGAGGGGTGGACCTCGCCCTACGACGCCACGGTGACCGCGCGCATCCGCCAAGCCGGCATCCCGATCCTGGGCAAGACCAACATGGACGAGTTCGCCATGGGCAGTTCGACGGAGAACTCGGCGTACGGCCCGACCCGCAACCCGTGGGACACCGACCGGGTTCCCGGCGGGTCCGGCGGCGGCAGCGCGGCGGCGCTGGCCGCGTTCCAGGCGCCGCTGGCCATCGGCTCCGACACCGGCGGGTCGATCCGCCAGCCGGCCGCGCTGACCGCGACCGTCGGGGTCAAACCGACCTACGGCACGGTGTCGCGGTACGGGCTGATCGCCTGCGCGTCGTCGCTGGACCAGGGCGGTCCCTGTGCGCGCACCGTGCTGGACACCGCACTGCTGCACGCGGTCATCGCCGGGCACGACCCCCGCGACTCGACATCGGTGGACGCCGCGGTGCCGGACGTCGTCGGCGCCGCGAAAGCCGGTGCGGCCGCAGACCTGACGGGCGTCAAAGTCGGTGTGGTCGCCCAGCTGCACCGCGGCGAGGGTTATCAGCCCGGCGTGCTGGAGTCGTTCAACGCCGCCGTCGAGCAGTTGCGCGCGCTCGGTGCGGAGGTCAGCGAGGTCAACTGCCCGCACATCGGCCATTCGATGGCCGCCTACTACCTGATCCTGCCGTCGGAGGTGTCCTCCAACCTGGCCCGCTTCGACGCCATGCGCTACGGCCTGCGCGTCGGCGACGACGGCACCCACAGCGCCGAGGAGGTGATGGCGCTCACCCGCGCCGCCGGGTTCGGCCCGGAAGTCAAGCGGCGCATCATGATCGGCACCTACGCGCTGTCGGCCGGCTACTACGACGCCTACTACAACCAGGCGCAGAAGGTGCGCACCCTGATCGCCGGTGATCTCGACAAGGCCTACGAGTCGGTCGACGTGTTGGTCACCCCGACCACTCCCACGACGGCGTTCCGGTTGGGCGAGAAGGTCGACGACCCGTTGGCGATGTACCTGTTCGACCTGTGCACGCTGCCGCTGAACCTGGCCGGCCATTGCGGCATCTCGGTGCCGTCGGGGTTGTCACCGGACGACAACCTGCCGGTCGGACTGCAGATCATGGCACCGGCGCTGGCCGACGACCGGGTCTACCGGGTGGGCGCGGCCTATGAAACTGCGCGGGGACCGCTCCCCACGGCGATCTGAGGCGGTTAGATAGCCCCATGCGCATCGGAGTTCTCACCGGCGGGGGCGACTGTCCCGGCCTCAACGCCGTCATCAGGGCCGTCGTGCGGACCAGCGATGTGCGGTACGGCTCGACGGTGGTCGGGTTCGAGGACGGCTGGCGCGGCCTGCTGGAAAACCGCCGAGTGCAACTGGTCAACGACGACCGCAACGACCGGCTGCTGGCCAAGGGCGGCACCATGCTCGGCACCGCCCGAGTCCACCCGGACAAGCTCAAGGCCGGTCTCGAGCAGATCAAGCAGAACCTCGACGACAACGGCATCGAGTGCCTCATCCCGATCGGCGGCGAAGGCACGCTGACGGCCGGCAAGTGGTTGTCCGACGAGGGTGTCCCCGTCGTCGGTGTGCCCAAGACCATCGACAACGACATCGACTGCACCGACGTCACGTTCGGCCACGACACCGCCGTGATGATCGCCACCGAGGCGATCGACCGCCTGCACAGCACCGCCGAATCGCATGAGCGGGTGATGCTCGTGGAGGTGATGGGCCGGCACGCCGGCTGGATCGCGCTGAACGCCGGGCTGGCCTCCGGGGCGCACATGACGCTCATCCCCGAGCAGCCGTTCGACGTCGAAGAGGTGTGCCGGCTGATCAAACAGCGCTTCCAGCACGGTAATTCGAGCTTCATCTGCGTGGTGGCCGAGGGCGCCAAACCCGCCGAGGGGTCCATGCAGTTGCGCGAAGGCGGCACCGACGAGTTCGGTCACGAACGCTTCACCGGCGTCGCGCAGCAGCTGGCGAACGAGGTGGAGAAGCGGATCAGCAAGGAGGTTCGCGTCACCGTCCTGGGCCACGTGCAGCGCGGCGGCACCCCGACCGCGTATGACCGGGTGCTGGCCACCCGGTTCGGCGTGAACGCCACCGACGCCGCGCACGCCGGCGAGTTCGGCATGATGGTCAGCCTGCGCGGCGAAACCATCGGCCGGGTGCCGCTGGCGGATGCCACCGCGCACCTGAAGCTGGTTCCGCAGCGGCGCTACGACGACGCCGCGGAGTTCTTCGGCTGAATTTCTCGCCCATTAGGATCGGGTGCATGACCGCTGCGCCCGTTTCGCCGGCCGACGCCGCCCTGCTCGACTACGACGACGTCATCGCCGCCTACGACCCCGTGCTCGGGCTCGAGGTGCACGTCGAGCTGTCCACCGCCACCAAGATGTTCTGCGGCTGCGCCACCGACTTCGGCGCCGAGCCCAACACCCAGGTGTGCCCGGTGTGCCTCGGCATGCCGGGCGCATTGCCGGTGGTCAACGGCGCGGCCGTGGAGTCGGCGATCCGGATCGGCCTGGCGCTGGGCTGCGAGATCGTCGACTGGTGCCGGTTCGCCCGGAAGAATTACTTCTACCCGGACATGCCGAAGAACTACCAGATCAGCCAGTACGACGAGCCGA
>CAZTAA010000118.1:0-11621 GCA_964611465.1 uncultured Mycobacterium sp.
TCGGGCTACCCGTACATCATGTACGAGGACACGGTGAACCGGGCCAACCCGATCGCCGGCAAGATAACCCACTCCAACCTGTGCTCGGAGATCCTGCAGGTGTCCACCGCCTCGGAGTTCAACGACGATCTGTCGTATTCCACAGTGGGCAAGGACATCTCGTGCAACCTCGGCTCGCTGAACATCGCCAAGACGATGGATTCGCCGGACTTCGCGCAGACCATCGAGGTGGCCATCCGGGCGTTGACCGCGGTGAGCGACCAGACCCACATCACCTCGGTGCCGTCGATCGAGAAGGGCAACAACGATTCCCACGCGATCGGCCTGGGGCAGATGAACCTGCACGGGTATCTGGCCCGGGAGCGCGTCTTCTACGGCTCCGAAGAGGGCGTCGACTTCACCAACATCTACTTCTACACGGTGCTGTTCCACGCGCTGCGGGCGTCGAACAAGATCGCCATCGAGCGTGGCCGGAAGTTCAAGGGCTTCGAGGACTCCAAGTACGCCAGCGGTGAGTTCTTCGACAAGTACACCGAACAGGTGTGGGAGCCGGCGACGGACAAGGTGCGGCAGATCTTCGCCGATGCCGACATCCACATCCCGACCCAGGACGACTGGCGCCGGCTCAAGGAGTCGGTGCAGGCGCACGGCATCTACAACCAGAACCTGCAGGCCGTCCCGCCGACGGGATCGATCTCCTACATCAACCACTCGACCAGTTCGATCCACCCGGTGGCGTCCAAGATCGAGATCCGCAAGGAAGGCAAGATCGGCCGCGTCTACTACCCGGCGCCGTATCTGACCAACGACAACCTGGAGTACTACCAGGACGCGTACGAGATCGGTTACGAGAAGATCATCGACACCTACGCCGCCGCCACCCAGCACGTCGACCAGGGCCTGTCGCTGACGCTGTTCTTCAAGGACACCGCCAACACCCGTGACGTCAACAAGGCGCAGATCTACGCCTGGCGCAAGGGAATCAAGACGCTGTACTACATCCGGCTGCGGCAGATGGCGCTGGAGGGCACTGAGGTGGAGGGTTGCGTCAGCTGCATGTTGTGACGCGGTAGCTGGTCAGACCCGGCCGCCGGGGAACATCGTCCTGACGGCCGCGGTGATGGTGTTGCGAGCGGCGGCGGCGTCGCCGGGCTCCAGCGAGCTGATCGCCATGATGTAGCGGCGGTCGGGTCCGATGGCGCCGGTGGACACGTGCAACTGGTTGGGGCCGTTCCAGCAGCAGAACCAGCCCTGCTTGACGGCGACCGGTTCGGCGTACAGGCCCTCGGGGATACCGAACCGCTGCGGGTACCCGTCGGTTCCCGTCGGCGTGGACTGCGCGAGGTTGTTCATGATGACGTCGGCCTGTTCGGGCGACAACCCGCCGCTGCCGTCCAACAGCTTGGCGTAGTAGCGCACCAGATCGCTTGCGGTGCTCAGCGTGACGTCCCAGTGTCCGTTGGGGGGCGCGGTGGTGCCCGTCAGTCCGTACCGTGCCACGATGCGCGAGATGACGGCGTTTCCGCGGCCGCGGTCCCAGAAGGTCTGGGCCGCACCGTCGTCGGAGGAACGCAGCATGAGGTCAAGCGAATCACGTTCGGCGGCAGTCAATGTCGTCTCACCCCTCGATACCTGCAGCAGCAGGTCGTCGGCGATGAACAGCTTGGCGACGGAGGCGATCGGGAAGGGTTGGTTGGCGCCGTTGGCGACGATCTGGCCGGTGTTGCGGTCCAGTACGACGACGTCGATGGTGGCCCCTGAATTGGCCGCGTCGGCGGCGGCTTGGCGCGTGCGGGCGTCGAGTCCGTCGAAGGAGGTCGCGGGCTCGGGCAGTGCGGGAAGCGGGGCCTCTGGGGCCGGCAGGGCCGCACCGGTGTCCTGAGGGCGGTTCTCAGCACCGGGAGGCAGACCCCACACCGGGGCCTCGCTGCCGGTGACGAGCATCGCCACACTGACGATCGCCAGGCCGGTCATGGTCCACTTCGACGACTGCCGCCACATAAGTCCTCCGAACGGTTCTGAACCAGGGGGGTCGGGGGCGTCCGCTCCCAGGGTTGTATCAGCCTAGTCGGCACCGGGCAGATCGTCTGGTTCGCCAACTCCCCGGTAACGGTGTGCCCGCTAGCGCTTCTCCGCCCGCAATGCCGTCAGGCGTCGCTCCTCGCGCAGCACGTTCTGGTAGCTCTCACGTTCGGTGATCAGCCACTCCGGTTTGTCCTCGAGTAGCGCGCCGATCTGCTCGGTGGTCAGTGCTTCGGTGATGCCGCCTCGCGCGAGACCGGCGATCGACACGCCCAGCCTGGCCGCCACCAGATTCTTCGGGTGCGGCCCGTTCTTCCGGAGATCCTTGAGCCACGGCGGCGGGTCGGCCTGCAGGGCGGCCAACTCGGTGCGGGTGATCGGGTTCTCCCGGAACTCCGCGGGCGTCGCGGGCAGGTACACGTCCAGCTTCTTCGCCGCGGTGGCGGGTTTCATCGACTGTGCGTTCGGCCTGCTCATGGGCCAAGCCTATCGGTAGCCTGGGCCGGTGGCTTCGTCCTCGCTGCCGTCGCTGACCCTCGGGTACGTCCCCGGCGGGACACCCGCGAAGTGGGCACGGATCTGGGCGGAGCGTCACCCCGAGGCCCCACTGCAGTTGCGGGCCATCGCCGCGGCGGACGCTGCCGGCGCGGTGCGAGCCGGCGCGGTCGACCTGGCGGTGCTCCGGCTGCCGGCCGACACGGCCGGGTTGGCCGTCATCCCGCTGTACGAGGAGACGACGGTGGTCGTGGTGCCGACCGAACACATCCTCAGCGCCCTCGATGAGGTCACCGCCGCGGACCTCGACGGCGAGCCGATACTGGTCCCGCTCGACGACGTCGTCGACTGGACGGACAACCCGGGCATCCCGGTCGAACACCGGCCCGAAAGCACCAGGGACGCAATCGAACTCGTCGCCGCGGGAATGGGCGCGCTCATCGTCCCGCAGTCACTGGCGCGGCTGCATCACCGCAAGGACCTGACGTACCGGCCGATCACCGATGCACCTACCTGCCGGGTGGCGCTCGCCTTTCCGGACGGGCCACAGCCGGAACCGGTCGAGGAGTTCGTCGGGATCGTGCGGGGCCGCAGACCCGGTTCGTCGCGAGGACAGGTCCAGTCGGCGCCGAAGCGCACCGCACGGGAGAAGACGCTCGCCAAGCAGGCCGCCCGCGCCGCCGCGGGGAAGGTCGGTGGAAAGCCGGGCCGGGCCGGGCGCGGTCGACGCTGACGTCACTCACCCAATGCCTCAGTGCGCGAAGATGTTTCGGGAGGCGTGGATTCAGTCCAGCTCGGACCAGAACTCGACGGTAGAGGGAGCGGTGGGGGAGGGGTGACTCTCGTCGGGGCCGAATTCGTTGGCGATGTAGTCCGGCAGGTCGATGCCGTAGACGATGACATCGGTCTGAACCACCGACAGCACCGGTTGGCCGAACGAACCACGTCCTGCCGGCAGATACCGGTGCGAATACACCGGCACGAGTCGAGGGACACGCGCGAGGTGATACTTCGCGGAGCGCAACGCATCCTCCATTCGGGCGGGGCGCTGACCCCACCCGTCAAACCAGAAGCTGTTCCACTCGACGTCGAACAGGACGCCGTCGATCGGCGCTTGCAGCCACGTCTGCAGGCTCCGCCGAGGCGCGTCCCGCCAGTTCGGCCAGTTCGTGCCGACCGGCAACCCGGCGGCCAGGAAAGCGCGGTGGTCATCGGCGAATTCGGCGCCCGACAGCTGCTCGGCGCGCTCGAACTCGGCGTCGGTCAGGCCGTGCTCGATGGACACCGTGCCGACGGCCGCGAGGCGGGCGGCCGCCTCGGCGCCGAGCCTGGCTGCCTCCGTTTCGCCCATCGGACGAGCGTAGGTGGTCACCGTCGCGGTGTTCGGCGTGTGCCGTGACAGACTCGACACGTGTCCGCGCAGCCCGACGACTCTCCGGTGGCTGTTACCTCGGATGCACGCGGCGGTCGCCGCGAAATGGGTTTGGTGCTCGAGGCCCCGATGAAGGAGAACCACAGATGGACGCATTGTCACTGACGGAACTTGCCGACGAACAACTCTCCACTGCCCGCGGTGCGCATTCCGGGCGGGCGGCGCACACGATCTACGGCGGACACGAACACACATTGCGCCAGACTCTCATCGCGCTGGCCGGCGGCCACGGGCTCGACGACCACGAAAGTCCCGGGCAGGCAACGCTTCTGGTGCTCCGCGGCCGGGTCCGGTTGGGAACGGCAACCGACGCCGTCGAGGGAGCCGAGGGCGATTTCATCCAGATACCCGGTGAGCGTCACAACCTGGCGGCGCTGGAGGACTCGGTGGTTCTGCTGACGGTCGCCAAGAGCTGACCGGCGACCGTCAATAGGTGTGCTGAGGCCCTTGCGCCTTCTTGTACAGCGTCCTCAGCAGCCGCTCACGGAATGCGGCATTGTCCATCAGCTTGACGCCGGCGCCGGCGACCCGGGGGTATCCGATGAGTTTGTGGAAGTAGCGGCCCCGGCGGTACTCGCGGCCCCACACGGCTTCCAGGCGCTGCGTGTAGTTGGTGAAGTCGTCCGGGCCGCCGTTGTTCAGCGCGGCGAGGGCACACTCCGCGGCGGTCAAACCCGACTCGAGTGCCTTGGAGATCCCGGCGCCCGAGGCCGGCTTGCCGGCGCCCAGCGCGTCACCGGCGAACAGCACGCCCGGACGCCACGGCGGCCAGGCCGTGAAGCCCATCGGCAGCCGCCAGGCCCGCACGCTCTTGTTCTTCTTCAGTTCCTCGATGGGCGGTAGCCCCCAGTCGCCGGGCAGCCCGGCCAGAAAGTCACCGAAGAACCGCGTGGCGTTGATCGCCTGCCAGTTGCGGTAGCTGTTGACGTAACCCAGCCCGATGTTGAAGCGGCCACCGCCCATCGGGAACACCCAGCCGTAGCCGGGCAACTGGTCGCCCCGGAACTTCAGATTCAGATAGATGTCGAGGAGGTCGGAGTCGGGCCGGTTGGCGTGCATTTCGGCGCGGATCGCGATGGCCGAGAAGCCGTTGTACTGCGAGTCGAGCTTCAGTGCGCGCTTGACGGGGGAGTAGGCGCCGTCGGCGGCGATCACCGCGTCCGCGAACACCTTCTCGCCGCTCTTCAGGATGACGCCGACCACACGGCCGGTGTTGTCCAGTTCCGGTGCGGTGACCTCGGCGGACTGCCGGATCTGGGCACCCGCCGACTCGGCGTGTTTGAGCAGCAACATGTCGAGTTCGGTGCGGCTGACGGTGGCACCGTGATCAGGCATGCCGGGCCGCTTCGGGAAGGACAGCTCCCAGCGGCTCGGGCTGTAGACGCTGATGCCGCGGATCCGATGGAAGCGGCCGACCTCTTCGGCGAGCCCCATCTTCTGCAGGTAGCTCACCGCGCGCGCCGTCAGGCCGTCACCGCAGGGCTTGTCGCGCGGGAAGTCGGCCTTGTCCAGCACGACGACGTTGGCCCCGGTCTGTGCCGCCTGCCAGGCCGCTGCCGAACCCGCGGGTCCCCCGCCGACGATGGCCAGATCGAATCTTTTCGACACCCTCGTCTCATTCCACTCGAGGAAAACCCGACTCCGCGTGCGATGTTAGCGAGATTCGCCCTGCGTCGCCGTGTGGGCAGGTCAAGGCCAGTTGCCACGGTAAGGTTGAGCACCGTGCGCGTGGTGCCGAGGCCGAAGCCGAAGCCCGCCGGTGACGTGGCCGCCCTCGTCCCGGAGGGCAAGGTCGACGCGCGCAGTGAGCGGTGGCGCGAGCATCGCAAGAAGGTGCGCGCCGAGATCGTCGACGCGGCGTTCCGGGCGATCGACCTGCACGGTCCGGAGGTCAGTGTCCGTGAGATCGCCGAGGAGGCCGGCACCGCCAAACCCAAGATCTACCGGCACTTCGCCGACAAGTCGGACCTGTTCCAGGCCATCGGCGAGCGGCTGCGCGACATGCTGTGGGCCGAGATCTACCCGGTGATCAACCTGGCCACCGACTCGTCGCGGGACGTCATCCGCAAGAGCATCGAGCAGTACGTCTACCTCGTCGACGACCACCCCAACGTGGTGCGGTTCGTGCTGGCCGGCCGTTTCCCGGAGCAGGCCGAGGCCACCATGCGCGCGGTGAACCAGGGCCGTGAGATCACCCTGGCGATGGCCGAGCTGTTCAACAACGAGCTGCGTGAGATGGAACTCGACCGCGAGGCGATGGAGCTGGCGGCGCACGCGACGTTCGGCACGGCGGCGTCGGCCACCGACTGGTGGCTGGGGCCGGATTCGGATACGCCCCGGCGGATGTCGCGGGACAAGTTCATCGCCCACCTGACGACGATCATGATGGGCGCCATCATCGGCACCACCGAACTCTTGGGCATCCGCATCGACCCCGAGCTGCCGATCCACAAGGCCGTAGCGCGGGAATCCCGGGACCCGGCCGGCTCGTAAGGGAAACCCGCGGCATTCCCGCGCGACACAACGTGTTGTGTTGCGCCGAGTTGTCACACACCAGTTGTAGTGTCGTGAATACAGCTCTTCGCTGCCCGCACCGTCAAGAGGGGTCCTTCGAATGTCCGATGGAATGAAGCTCATCGACCGCGCAACGGCGATCAACTGGAACCGCGTCCAAGACGAGAAGGATGCCGAGGTCTGGGACCGGCTGACCGGTAACTTCTGGTTGCCCGAGAAGGTTCCGGTGTCCAACGACATTCCGTCGTGGAACACGTTGACCCCCGCCGAGAAGGAACTCACCATGCGGGTCTTCACCGGGCTGACGCTGCTGGACACCATCCAGAGCACGGTCGGCTCGGTGAGCATGATCCCCGATGCGCTGACCCCGCACGAAGAGGCGGTGCTCACCAACATCACCTTCATGGAGTCGGTGCACGCCAAGAGCTACAGCTCCATTTTCTCGACGCTGTGCTCGACGACCGAGATCGACGAAGCCTTCCGCTGGTCGGAGGAGAACGTCAACCTGCAGCGCAAGGCGCAGATCATCCTCGACTACTACCGCGGTGACGATCCGCTCAAGCGCAAGATCGCCTCGGTGTTCCTCGAAGCGTTCCTGTTCTACTCGGGCTTCTACCTGCCGATGTACTGGTCGAGCCGGGCCAAGCTGACCAACACCGCCGACCTGATCCGGCTGATCATCCGCGACGAGGCCGTGCACGCGTACTACATCGGCTACAAGTTCCAGAAGGGCTACGCCCTGGAAAGCGACGAGCGCAAACAGGATCTCAAGGACTACGCCTACGAGCTGCTGTTCGCGTTGTACGACAACGAGGTCGAGTACACCCAGGATCTCTACGACCAGGTCGGCCTGACCGAGGACGTCAAGAAGTACCTGCGCTACAACGCCAACAAGGCGCTGATGAACCTCGGCTTCGAGGCGCTGTTCCCCCGCGACGAGACCGACGTCAACCCGGCGATCCTGTCGGCGCTCTCACCGAACGCCGACGAGAATCACGACTTCTTCTCCGGCTCGGGGTCCAGCTACGTCATCGGCAAGGCCGTCGTCACCGAGGACGAGGACTGGAACTTCTGACCGCCCGCCTCGCTGAAACGCATGTCTCGGCGGGAAAGTCCAAGTAACACCGGCTATTTCGGCGATCTCGGCGAGTGAACACCCGGTGAATGGCAGGCGAACTGTCCGGTCGTAGAGTGGCGGCC
Organism: uncultured Mycobacterium sp.; assembly: GCA_964611465.1. Taxonomy (GTDB): domain Bacteria; phylum Actinomycetota; class Actinomycetes; order Mycobacteriales; family Mycobacteriaceae; genus Mycobacterium. The sequence goes on from CAZTAA010000118.1 coordinate 7,664, forward strand.
GTGATGGGCAAACGACAGACTTGGATCGTGAACGCCTCTTCGTCGGCCGCGTCGCTGGTGCACCGAGTGCTCGACTGGCTGCGCGCCGGCTACCCCGAGGGCGTGCCGGGCACCGATCGCGTGCCCCTGCTGTCGCTGCTGCGCAGCACCCCGCTGACCGAGGATCAGATCAGGGAAGTGGTCCGCCACATCACCGCGCCCGGATCGGAGGCGTCCGCAGGCGCCACCATCACCGGCGACGAGATCGAGACCTTCATCGCCGAGGTGACCCACCACGATGCGGGCCCGGAGAACGTCCGCAGGGTTGCCGCGAAGCTCGCGGCCGCCGGCTGGCCTTTGGCCGGAGTGGAACCGGAAGCCGCCGACGAAGCCTGAGCAGTCGTCTGCCGCCCCACCCCGCATCTGTTCAGCTCCCTGTGCGATCTCCACTCGCAGTTCGTCGCAGCCGGCGCTGATCAGAATGTAGGGCGGTCGCAGCCGGCGCTGATCAGAATGTAGGGCGGACTGTCGTCAGTTGATCGGGGCGTTGATCCAGCGCAGATCGTCGAGGATGCCGCGCGCGGCGACCACCCCCTGGCCGGTCTGCCAGACCTCGTTGTTGACGGCGAACACCCGGTTGTCCCGATTGGCCGACAGCTTGCGCCATGCCGCGCTGTCCAGCACCGCGTCGGCGCGGGCCTTGGCGGCCGGGGAATCGAAGGACAGGTAGATGATGTCGGCATCGGCGGCCGAGAAGTCGGCGTCGTCCAATTCTTCTGTGCCGGAGCCGATTTCGATGTAGGGCCGGTCGGTGAAGCGCTGGGCGGCGGGTCGGTCGACGCCGACGGCGGCCAGAACCGAGGCCGGGAAGTTGTCGGCTCCGTACACCCGCACGGTGTTCTCCGTCAGCTGCACGATCGAGGCCTGATAGTGCGCGGCATCGGCGGCCACCGCCGTCTGCCCGGCCTGGTCGACGAATTCGTCGATCAGGTTCTGCGCCGCCGCGGCACGACCGGTGGCCGCACCGACGGCCCGCAAAGTGTCCTGCCAGCCGGCGCCGCCGGCGCCGGTGAACACCGTCGGGGCGATCGCCGCCAGTGCGCCATAGGCGGGCGCCCCGTCGGCCGGGGTGCCCAGGATCAGGTCGGGCCGGGCGGCCGCGATGCCGCCGGGGTCGAGATTGCCGGGGGAGCCGACCACCGGCAGCTGATGCAGCACGGTCCCGAGGTACGACGGCTGGACCGCGGCGGCGACGACGCGCGACTGCAGTCCCAGGGCGCACAGGGCGTCGAGTTGGCCGACGTCCAGGGCGACGATCCGGGCCGGGTCCGCCGGCACGTCGACGTCGCCGCGTTCGGTTCCGCTGCCGACGCGCCGGGTGGGCCCGCCCGGTTCCGCCGGCGCCAGCTCGGCGGCGCACGACTCGTCGGGGCGGCGCTGATTACCCAGCACCCCCGCCGAGGCGATCCTGGTGGTACTGGTGATCACGCTGGTCGACGGGGTGACCGGGGACATGCCCTGCGGCTGGCTGCAGCCCGCGCTGACCAGCACCAGGGCGGCCAGCGCACCGGCTGGAAACGGGACCGCACGCACGGCCCCGACGGTAACAAACGATCCGGTCGGACACCGTCGACGACGGTCGCCGAGGGGCGGGTCGGTGTCGTTCCGAAAACATCTACGACGTATTGTCGGACCCGCGCCGACAGACGGGTCATCGGCGGCTAGGATTCTTCTCAGGTCCGCGATGTTTGGAGGAGCTCTTGACCGCCGAAGCACCCCCGATTGGTGAACTCGAGGCCACGCGTCCGTTCAAGGAGCGCCTGGGGCCCAAGGGCAATCTGATCTACAAGGTGATCACCACCACCGATCACAAGATGATCGGCATCATGTACTGCGTCGCGTGCTTCACCTTCTTCCTGGTGGGCGGGCTGATGGCGCTGTTCATGCGGATGGAGCTGACGGCGCCCGGCCTGCAGTTCCTGTCCAACGAGCAGTTCAACCAGCTGTTCACCATGCACGGCACCGCCATGCTGCTGTTCTACGCCACCCCGATCGTGTTCGGTTTCGCCAACCTGGTGCTTCCGCTGCAGATCGGCGCGCCCGACGTGGCGTTCCCGCGGCTCAACGCGCTGTCGTTCTGGCTGTTCCTGTTCGGCGCGTTGATCGCGCTGTCCGGGTTCATCACCCCGGGCGGCGCCGCCGACTTCGGCTGGACCATCTACACCCCTCTCTCCAATGCCATCCACTCGCCCGGCGTGGGTGGGGACCTGTGGATCCTGGGCGTGGCCGTCGGCGGTCTTGGCACCATCCTGGGTGCGGTGAACATGGTCACCACGGTGGTGTGCATGCGCGCCCCCGGCATGACGATGTTCCGGATGCCGATCTTCACCTGGAACATCCTGGTGACCTCGATCCTGGTGCTGCTGGTGTTCCCGCTGCTGACCGCGGCCCTGTTCGGCGTCGCCGCCGACCGCAGGCTGGGCGCGCACGTCTACGACCCGGCCAACGGCGGGGTGATGCTGTTCCAGCACCTGTTCTGGTTCTTCGGCCACCCCGAGGTCTATGTTCTCGCCCTGCCGTTCTTCGGTGTGATCTCCGAGATCATCCCGGTGTTCAGCCGCAAGCCGATCTTCGGCTACACCACGCTGGTGTACGCGACCTTGTCGATCGCGGCGCTGTCGATGGCGGTCTGGGCGCACCACATGTACGCGACGGGCGCGGTGCTGCTGCCGTTCTTCAGCTTCATGACGTTCCTGATCGCGGTGCCGACCGGCATCAAGTTCTTCAACTGGATCGGCACGATGTGGCGAGGTCAGGTGACCTTCGAAACACCGATGTTGTTCTCGGTGGGCTTCCTGGTGACGTTCCTGCTCGGCGGCCTGTCCGGTGTGGTGCTGGCCAGCCCGCCGCTGGACTTCCACGTCAGCGACACCTACTTCGTCGTCGCGCACTTCCACTACGTGCTCTTCGGCACCATCGTGTTCGCGACCTACGCCGGCATCTACTTCTGGTTCCCGAAGATGACCGGCCGGCTGCTCGACGAGCGGCTGGGCAAGTTCCACTTCTGGCTCACCTTCATCGGCTTCCACACCACGTTCCTGGTTCAGCACTGGCTGGGCAATGAGGGCATGCCGCGTCGCTACGCCGACTACCTGCCCACCGACGGGTTCACCACGTTGAACGTGGTCTCCACCATCGGTGCGTTCATCCTCGGCATCTCCACGCTGCCGTTCCTGTGGAACGTGTTCAAGAGCTGGCGTTACGGCGAGGTCGTCACCGTGGACGATCCGTGGGGTCACGGCAACTCGCTGGAGTGGGCCACCAGTTGCCCGCCGCCGCGGCACAACTTCACCGAGCTGCCGCGGATCCGGTCCGAGCGCCCGGCCTTCGAACTGCACTACCCGCACATGATCGAGCGGATGCGCGCCGAGGCCCACGTGGGCCGCGACCACACCAATACGCACACCAGCAGCTGAGGGCGTGGCGGCATCCGAGATGCCGGTGCTGATCACCGTCACCGGTGTCGATCAGCCCGGCGTGACCTCGGCGTTGTTCGAAGTGCTGTCCCGCCACGGTGTCCATCTGCTCAACGTCGAACAGGTGGTCATCCGGGGCCGGCTGATCCTCGGCGTGCTGGTGTCCGGGGCTGAGGACGCGGCCGACGGATCTCCGCTGCGCCGGGACATCGAGGACGTGATCCACGGCCTCGGTCTCGACGTCGCCATCGAGCACAGCGCTGACATCGAGGTCATCCGCGAACCGTCCACGCACACCATCGTCGTGCTGGGCCGTCCCATCACCGCCCAGGCGTTCGGCGTGCTGGCCCGCGAGGCAGCCGCCCTCGGCGTCAACATCGACACCATCCGCGGCGTGTCCGACTACCCGGTGACCGGGTTGGAGCTGCGGGTGTCGGTGCCCGCGGGGGCCGAGAAGGGTCTGCAGACGGCGCTGGCCCGGGTCAGCGCCGAAAAGAGCGTGG
>CAZTAA010000119.1:0-11214 GCA_964611465.1 uncultured Mycobacterium sp.
CTCAGGGCACCAGCACGATCGAGCCCACCGTCTTGCGGCCCTGCAGGTCGCGGTGTGCCCGCTCGGCCTCGGCCAGCGGGTAACGCCCGCCGACGGTGATGGTGACGGCCCCGTCGGCGATGGCCTCCATCAGTTCGCCGGCCCGCCACGCGAACTCGTCGGGGCTGCGGGTGAAGTGCGCGAGGTTCGGCCGCGTCAGGAACACCGAACCGGCCTGGTTGAGCCGTTGCGGGTCCACCGGCGGCACCGGGCCGCTGGCCGCGCCGAACAACGCCAGGGTGCCGCGCACGGCCAGACTGGCCAGGCTGGCGTCGAAGGTAGTCCGGCCCACGCCGTCGTAGACGGCCTGCACCCCCTTGCCGCCGGTCAGCTCGCGGATCTTGGCGGCGAACACCGCCGGATCCTCCGGGTAGTCGAGGACCTCGACCGCGCCGGCCTGCCGGGACAACTCGGCCTTCTCCGGACTGGACACCGTCGTGATCACCTTGGTGCCGATGCTGGTGGCCCACTGCGTCAGGATGAGTCCGACGCCGCCGGCTCCGGCGTGCACCAGCACGGTGTCCCGCGGTGAGATCTCGTACACCGACTTGATCAGATAGTGCGCGGTCATGCCCTTCAGCAGTGCCGACGCGATCGCGTCGGACGGCACCTCGTCGGGTACGTAGGCGACGAAATTCGATGGGGCGAGGGAATATTCGGCGTAGGCGCCGTCGGCGTTGGCGGTCACCACCCGGTCGCCGACGTTGAGCACCGGCACATCGGGTCCCACCGCCGCGATGGTCCCGCACACCTCGGTGCCGACGACGAACGGCACCTCGCGCGGATACAGGCCGGACCGGAAGTAGGTGTCGATGAAGTTCACGCCGACGGCATCGGCCTTGATCAGGACCTGCCCCCGACCCGGCACCGGTTCGGGCCGCTCGACGTAGCGGAGGACTTCGGGGCCGCCGGTTACCGGGACTTCGATCGCATGCATGCTGACTATCATCCTTGACGTGATGCCGATCAAGTTGGCCCGCCCGGATCTGTTCCATCCGAAGATCGTGTTGGCCGGCTGCCCCAAGCTGATCGAGGGGGACGGCGACGACGCCGGCCTGGTACCGGCCCTGGCCAAGCGCGGACTGTTCGCGAACTGGCTGTCCTGGGACGACCCGGAGACGCTGACGGCCGACCTGGTGATCCTGCGCGCCACCTGGGACTACATCGAACGCCTCGACGAATTCCTGGCCTGGTCGAAGAAGGTCCGCAATCTGCTGAACAGCCCGGCGGTGGTGGCCTGGAACACCGACAAGCACTACCTGCACGACCTGGCCGTGGCTGGCGTGCCGGTGCTGGAGAGCGAGTTCTTCGAACCGGGACAGGACGTGCATCTGCCCGCCGGGGAGGTCGTGGTCAAGCCGGCCGTCGGTGCGGGTTCGGTTGGCGCGCAACGGTTCACCGACCACGGTAAGGCGCGCCACCACGCGGCTGTGCTGCAGGAGGCCGGATCGGCGGTGCTGGTGCAGCCCTACAACCCGAAGGTGGCCGACGGCGAGACCGCGATGGTTTTCCTCGGCGGCAAGGCGTCGCACGCGTTCACCAAGGGCCCGATGCTGCCCGAGCCCGGTGGAAAGCAGGTCTTCGACGCGTCGGGCACCTACGCCACCGAGGACCTGTCACCGGCCGATCCCGAGCCCGAATACTGGGACGTCGGCTACGCGGCGTTGACGGCGGCCGCCGAACACCTGGACATGGCGCCGACGGAGTTGCTGTACGCGCGGGTCGACGTCATCGGTGGCCATGAGGGCCCGCAACTGCTCGAGCTGGAGTTGGTCGAGCCGGGCCTGGGCTGGGGGCAGCTCGACGTCAGCACCCGCGAGTTGCAGCAGCGGCAGTTCGCGCTCGAGGTCGAGTCAGCTCTGGACCGGCTGGGCCTGGGTGCGCTGTCGCATCGACGCCCATAGCGCGGCGGTGCCCGCCGTGCAGGCCGCCGCTCCGGCGACGTGCACGGCCACCAGAACCGCCGGCACCCCGGTGAAGAACTGCACGACACCCACCAGGGCCTGCGCGCACACGAGTGCCAGCAGGACGTACAGCCGGATGCGCACCGATCGCGGGGCCCGCACGGCGGCCAGCCCGAAGCCCAGCCCGACGAGCAGGGCCAGGTAGATCCACAGCAGCGACGAGTGGGCGTGCACCAGCGTGGTGATCTCGACCTCCAGCCGGGCCACCGGGCGGTCCACGCTCTTGTCGCCGGCGTGCGGTCCGGCGCCGGTCACCAGGGTTCCCGTCACGAGGACCGCCGCCAGCACGGCCGCGCTGACGAACGTCAACCCGCGCATGGCTTTCGGAACCACGAGATGAGGCACTCCGGCTCCATCCTCGGGGTCGGGCTCGCCGATCTTGACGTAGAGCAGGACCGCCAGCCACACCATCGTCATCGACGCCAGCAGATGGATGGCCACCGTCCACCACAGCAGCCCGGTCCGCACGGTGATGCCGCCGATGATGGCCTGCACGACCGTCGAGGCCGGCATCAGCCAGGCGTAGACCAGGACCTCGCGGCGCCGGTGGGCGCGGGTGACGGCCAATACCGCGGCGATCGCCGTCAGCACCACGGCGAATGTGACCATCCGGTTGCCGAACTCGACGGCCTGGTGGATGCGCGGCACCTCGGGATGCGCGACCGGCACGTAACTGCCCGGGAAGCACTGGGGCCAGGTCGGGCACCCGAGCCCGGAGGCGGTGACGCGGACGATCGCGCCGGTGACCGCGATACCGCCCTGGGTGAGGATCACCAGCGCCGCGATCAGCCGCTGCGCGCGCAGGCCGGGCTCCGGGAGCTTGTCGACGAGCCGCTGGAACACGCCCTCAGCGTAGGCGACGGAGAACTACGCCCCGTAGTAGGGCCCAGTCCCGGATCTGTTCAGTCTTCCCGGCGAGATCCACTCGGTGTTTGTCGCACTGGGGACTGAACAGATCCAGAAAGAGGTGGAAGGCGTCAGGTGAATTTGAACCAGCGCAGCGCGGCGAGCGCGCCGATGGCGCCCCAGACGGCCAGCACCGCGATGCCGAACCAGTCCACCGACGGCGTCAGCGCCTGCGTCAGTGCCTCGGTCAGCGCGCCCGACGGCGTCAGCCGGGCCACCCATCGCACCGCGGCCGGGACCGCCTGGGTCTCCAGGGTCAGGGCGCCGATGCCGGCGAACACGAACCACAGCAGGTTCGCCAGGGCGAGCACGACCTCGGCCTTCAGGGTGCCGCCCAACAGCAGCCCGAGGGCGACGAACGTCGCGGTGCCCAGCGCGATCACCACCGCACCCAGCAGCAGCCCCACCGGATGGGGGCGCCAGCCGAGCGCAAAGCCGATGGCGCCCAACAGAATTGCCTGCAGGAAGACCACGGTGACGACCGCCATCGACTTGCCGGCGATGATGCCCCACACCGGCAGCGCGGTGGCGCCCAGCCGTTTCAGGGCGCCGTAGCGGCGGTCGAACGCCACCGCGATCGCCTGGCCGGTGAAGGCGGTGGAGATCACCGCCAGGGCCATGATCGCCGGGACGAAGGTGGCGACGCGGTGCGGGCCGAAGTCGCCGAGCGGCAGCAGGGTGAGGCCGATGAGCAGGGTGATCGGGACGAACATGGTCAGCAGCAGCTGTTCGCCGTTGCGCAACAGCAACTTGAGGTCCAGGCCGAACTGGGCGGCCAGCATCCTGGGCACCGGCGCGGGGCACGGGTCGGGGGTGAATGTTCCGGCCGGGAACAGGTTTTCGCTCACTGCCGCAGCTCCCGCCCGGTCAGGTCGAGGAAGACGTCCTCGAGGCTGCGCTGCTCGACGCGCATGTCGGTGGCCAGGACGTTCATCCGCGCGCACCACGCCGTCACGGTGGCGAGCACCTGCGGGTCGATGTGACCCTCGACGCGGTACTCGCCCGGGGAGAGCTCCACGGCCCGATAGCCTTCGGGCAGCGCCGATTCCAGCAGTTCCACCGCGAGTTTGCGCGGCGCGCTGAAGCGCAGCTGGTCCTCCGCGCCGCTGCGCATCAGCTCATCGGGTGTCCCGGCGGCCACCTGCGACCCGTGGTCGATGATGACGATCCGGTCCGCGAGCTCCTCGGCCTCCTTGAGCTGATGCGTGGTCAGGACCACCGTCACGCCGTCGCGGCGCAGTCCGTCGATCAGCTCCCAGACCACCAGTCGCGCATGGGCGTCCATCCCCGCGGTCGGCTCGTCGAGGAACACCAACTCGGGGCGCCCCACGATGGCGCAGGCCAACGCCAGGCGCTGCTGCTGACCGCCGGAGAGTCGGCGGTAGGTGGTCCGCGCGGCGTCGGTGAGCCCGAGCGTGTTCAACAGCCACGAGGGATCGAGCGGACGGGCCGAATACGCCGCCACCAGGTTGAGCATCTCGGCGGCCCGGGCGGCCGGGTAACCGCCGCCGCCCTGGAGCATCACGCCGATCCGGGGGCGCAGCGCGGCGTTGTCGGTGATCGGATCCAGGCCGAGCACCCGGATGCGGCCCTCGTCGGGCCGGACGAATCCCTCGCACATCTCGACCGTCGTCGTCTTGCCCGCGCCGTTGGGTCCCAACAGGGCGAGGACCTGCGCGGGCTGCACGTCGAGGTCCAGGCCGGCGACGGCCGTCGTCGGGCCGTACCGCTTGGTGACCCCGACCAGTTCTACGGGGACGGGAGCGCTCACGGGGAACCAGCGTAGGCGTCCGCGGTGGCGGGTTGCGCAGTCGCCGTCCGTGCGAACCCCGGCAACCCGCGCCAGGGGAGCCGGTTCCAGGTCGCGGCGACCAGGATGGCCACGATCAGCGCACTGGCCAGGGTGGCGTCCAGGATCTGGAACAACGCGAACCGGTCGCCGTTGGCGGTGGGCCCGAAGATCCCGACCACCAGGGTCACCGCGATGGTCGCGATGCGGAACCCGGGCCGGGTGGCCCAGCAGGCCAGCGGGATGATCGCCCACAGCAGATACCAGGGCTGGACGACGGGAAACAGCAGAACCGTCGCGCCCATGGCCACGCCCAGCCCGCCCACCGGATGCAACCGGCCGCGCAACACCGCCAATAGCAACCAGGTGACCAGAACCGCGATGGTGCCGACGCCGATCGCGCGGGTCAGTGACAGCACGGCCGTGGTGTGGTCGCCCAGACCCAGCAGGATGCCGATCTGACCGGTGCCCAGCGCGATCAGCGTGGGCGGGGACATCCAGCTGCGGACCACGTTGGCGGTGCCCAGGGTGAACAGCCAGCCGAACCCGAGCCCGCTGGCCCAGCCGATGACGGCCATCACGGCCAGCGACAGGGTGCCGAGGCCGGCGGACGCCAACAGGAATGCCCGCACCCCGCCGCCCCAGCGCCGGGCCAGTGCGACGGTCGTGAAGCCCAGCGCCAACAACCCGGGGAGTTTGACCTGCGAGGACATCGTGATCAGCACCGTGCCCAGCAGCAGCATGCCCAGCGGGGCCCACACAGTCCAACCGCCGCGCTCGGGCCAGCGCAGCGGCCGGGGGAACAGCGGACGGTTCGATTCGATGCCGCGCAGGGCGAACTCGGTGCCGGTGAGCATCAGGCCGAGCATGAGCGCCTCGTTGTGGATGCCTGCGACCAGATGCATCAGCAGCAGCGGGTTGGCCGCACCCAGCCACAGGGCGCTGACCTCGGCCACCCCGCACCGGCGGGCCAGTCGGGGTGTCGCCCAGACGATGAGCCCGACACCGACGAGCACCACCACGCGATGGCTGAGCACCGCCGCGACCACGTTCTCCTCGGTGAGCGCTGAGATCCAGCGGCCGATCCACAGGAACAGCGGGCCGTACGGCGCAGGTGTCTCGCGCCAGAGGCTCGGCACCGACAGGGTGAAGACGTGGTCGAGTCCGAGCCCGGTGGCGGGGCCCACCCGGTACGGATCGAGTCCGTTGCTCGCGATCTGGCTCTGCGCGAGATAGGAGTAGACGTCCTTGCTGTACATCGGCGGGGCGATCAGCAGGGGCAGCATCCAGAGCAGCAGGGTGCGGTCGAGCTGGCCGCGCGAGAGCCGTCGGCCGCCCTTTGTGCCCAGGGCGAACCGCCCGAGCATGAGCCACGCCAGCGCCATCATCACCGCGCCGGTGGTGGTCATCGTCAACGACACCGTCTGGATGCGCGACGGCAGGTTGAGCACGCGGACACCGAACGTCGGGTCCTGCACGACGGGCCGGGCTCCGGCGCCCAGCGCGCCGATCGCCATGAGGATCGTTCCGGTCGAGCCGAACAGCCGGGTGCGACGCAGGGCCAGCAGCTCGGCGCCGGCCAGCGGGGAACCCACAGGTTGTTCGTTGCCGTGCCAACCGGCGATCGACGAACTCAGCGAGTGCTGGCGGGCTGCCACTCGTGCAGCGTAACGGGCGCCCTTACCGGCCCTGAGGTGTGATGATGCCGACAACCATAGTTAGGGTGCCCTTGCTGGATTCGTTCCGGGAATTGCGTCACACTGGTGTTGTGAAAATCCGTTCTGAGGTCGCGCGCGCTGTTGACGTGCCCGCTCACGACGGGCATACCCGCGGCGCCATCATCCGGCTGCTGCTGGAATCGGGGCCGATCACGGCCAGCCGCATCGGTGAACAACTCGGCCTGTCGGCCGCCGGCGTGCGCCGTCATCTCGACGCGCTGATCGAGGCCGGCGACGCCGAGGCCCACGCCGCGGCGGCCTGGCAACAGGTAGGCCGGGGCCGGCCGGCCAAGCGTTACCGGCTGACCGCGGCGGGCCGCGCCAAACTCGAGCACACCTATGACGACCTGGCCTCGGCCGCCATGCGCCAACTGCGCGAGATCGGCGGCGAGGAGGCCGTCCGGACCTTCGCGCGGCGCCGGATCGACACCATCCTGGCCGACGTGCCGGGCACCGGCTCGCACTCCGAGGAGGACGTCGAGGCGGCCGCGGACCGGATCGCCGACGCGCTGACCGCTGCCGGATACGCGACGACCACCAAGCGGGTGGGCGGCCCGATCGCCGGTGTGCAGATCTGCCAGCACCACTGCCCGGTCTCCCACGTCGCCGAGGAGTTCCCGGAACTGTGCGAAGCGGAGCAGGAGGCCATGGCCGAGCTGCTGGGCAGCCACATCCAGCGGTTGGCGACCATCGCCAACGGCGACTTCGCCTGCACCACCCACGTCCCGCTGAACCCGGCCGGACACCCCTAGCACGACCTCCGGCGCTCAGCCCGCGCCGGAGCCGCACCGAGAGCAGAAGGAGTGTGTCGCAATGACACTCACACCGGAAACGCCGTTGACCCAGGAAGAGGCGATCGCCTCGCTGGGTCATTACGGCTACGGCTGGGCTGACTCCGACGTGGCCGGCGCGTCGGCCACCCGTGGCCTTTCCGAAGCGGTGGTGCGTGACATCTCCGCGAAGAAGAACGAGCCCGAGTGGATGCTCGAGACCCGGCTGAAGGCGCTGCGGACTTTCGAGAAGAAGCCGATGCCGCACTGGGGTTCCAACCTGGAGGGCATCGACTTCGACAACATCAAGTACTTCGTGCGCTCGACGGAGAAGCAGGCCACCTCCTGGGAGGAACTGCCGGAGGACATCAAGAACACGTATGACCGGCTCGGGATCCCCGAAGCGGAGAAGCAGCGACTGGTCGCCGGCGTAGCGGCACAATACGAATGCCTCGCGGGGGACACGCTGGTTTGGACAGCCAATCGTGGCCAGATCCCGATCAAGGAGGTCGAGTTCGGCGACCGCGTGTTCGCGTACGACGAGGCGCGGGAGAAATTCGTCGTGGCGCCGGTCAAAGCCGCAGCGCAGACCGATACCCGTCAGACCTACCAGGTCACGACGACGCGACGCAGCATCCGCGCGACGGACAATCATCCGATACTGGTACTGCGCGACGAGCGCAAACCCGGCCGCGAGCGCGCCCGCTATGCGCGTCGCTGGGTCACGGTCGGCGACATACAGCAGGGCGACTTCATTGCCGTGCCCCGGCAGGTTCCCGATTTCGGTGTGGTCAAGAAGCTTCCGACCATCGCAGGTCTCCAGACGCCGAAGGTGAGCTCGGTCGACCTGATGTGGTTGCTCGGCTTGTATATCGGTGACGGCAACCTGCATTTGTCACACAAGACCTACCGCGTGCAGTTCGCGATTCCGGCGACCGATGTCGAACTGCGGGCCGAACTCATAGGCGTGGTCAAGGAGCTTTTCGGCTTGCGGTGCATCGAGGCGGACGAGTACCGCGTCGTGGTGAATTCCAAGGCCCTTACGGAGTGGATCGTCGAACTCGGTCTATCGGGAACGTCGCTGACCAAACGCGTGCCGGACTGGATGTACGGGTTGCCCGTGGACCAGCGACTGGCGTTCCTTGGTGGTTGGGTCGACGCCGATGGGTACGTGAGCCCGGAAAGTAGCGGTTCTGTCCTGCTGACATGCGCCAACGAGCCGCTGATCAGGCAGGCGCGGGAGCTCGCCGAGCTTTCCGGACTGCGAGCGGCCGGGCCGTGGTCGTTCACCCAGCCGTATCGCCACGCGCCCGAACGCACGCAAATCGCTTGGCGGTTGGGTATTTCCGGCCACTTCGAGCGGCTGGGTTGCCGCAACATCAAGCGCACCGATCGATTCGGCCGGCGCGCATACTCCCACTCGTCGAAGGGCGCACACGGCACGACGATTCGCAGCCACTGTAATGAGTGGCTGGGATTCGAGAGGGTCAAGTCCGTCGAACCGTATGCCGTTGAGCCGGTGTATGACATCGAGGTCGACGGTCCTCACAACTTCGTCGCCGAGGGCTTGGTGGTACACAATTCCGAGGTGGTTTACCACCAGATCCGCGAAGACCTTGAGGCGCAAGGGGTTATCTTCCTGGACACCGACAGTGGTCTGCGGGAGCACCCGGACATCTTCCAGAAGTACTTCGGCACCGTGATTCCGGCCGGCGACAACAAGTTCTCCGCACTGAACACCGCGGTCTGGTCGGGCGGTTCGTTCATCTACGTGCCGCCGGGTGTCCACGTCGACATCCCGCTGCAGGCCTATTTCCGGATCAACACCGAGAACATGGGCCAGTTCGAGCGGACGCTGATCATCGCCGACGAGGGTTCCTACGTGCACTACGTGGAGGGCTGCACCGCGCCCATCTACAAGTCCGATTCGCTGCACTCGGCGGTGGTCGAGATCATCGTCAAACCCGGTGCGCGCGTGCGTTATACGACCATTCAGAACTGGTCGAACAACGTCTACAACCTGGTGACCAAGCGGGCCCGGGCCGAGGCCGGCGCGACCATGGAGTGGATCGACGGCAACATCGGCTCCAAGGTCACCATGAAGTACCCGGCGGTGTGGATGACCGGTGAGCACGCCAAGGGCGAGGTGCTATCGGTGGCGTTCGCCGGTGAGGGCCAGCATCAGGACACCGGCGCCAAGATGCTGCACCTGGCGCCGAACACCAGCAGCAACATCGTATCCAAGTCGGTGGCCCGCGGCGGTGGCCGGGCGTCCTACCGCGGCCTGGTCCAGGTGAACAAGGGCGCGCACGGATCGCGCTCGAGTGTGAAATGCGATGCGCTGCTGGTGGATACGATCAGCCGGTCGGACACCTACCCGTACGTCGACATCCGGGAGGACGACGTCACGATGGGCCACGAGGCCACGGTGTCGAAGGTCAGCGAGAATCAGATGTTCTATTTGATGAGCCGCGGCCTGACCGAGGACGAGGCGATGGCGATGGTGGTCCGCGGGTTCGTGGAGCCGATCGCCAAGGAACTGCCGATGGAGTACGCGCTGGAACTCAACCGGCTCATCGAGCTGCAGATGGAAGGCGCGGTGGGCTAGATGGCCAATCTGACCGAAGCGGTAGAAGGTGTTGCCCAGAACAAGGGTGAGCTGTTCGCCTCGTTCGACGTCAACGCCTTCGAGGTGCCGGCGGGCCGTGACGAGCTGTGGCGGTTCACACCGTTGCGTCGGCTGCGCGGCCTGCACGACGGCACCGCCATCGCGAACGGCCATGCCACCGTCACCGTCGCCGATCAGCCGGGCGTCACCGTGGAGACCGTCGGCCGCGACGACGAACGCCTGGGACAGGGCGGAGTTCCCACCGATCGCGTTGCCGCCCAGGCATTCTCGTCGTTCACGGAGGCGACCATCGTCACCGTCGGCCGCGGCACCGAGGTGGAGCACGCCGTCAAGATCACCATCGACGGCCCCGGACTAGACCAGGTGGCCTACGGGCATCTGCAGATCCGGGTCGAGGAACTCGCCCGGGCCATCGTCGTGGTGGACCTGCGCGGCAGCGGCACCTACGCCGACAACGTCGAACTGATCGTGGGCGACGCCGCGGCCCTGGGCGTCATCTGGATCGCCGACTGGGCCGACGACATGGTGCACGTCAGCGCACACCACGCCAAAGTGGGCCGGGACGCCAAGTTCGGCCACGTCAACGTCACCCTCGGCGGGGACGTCGTACGCACCTCGATCACGGCGCGTTTCACCGCACCCGGTGGCGAAACCCAGCTGCTCGGAACATATTTCGCCGACGAGGGCCAGTTCTTCGAGTCCCGGCTGCTGGTCGACCATGCGGTGCCCAACTGCAAGTCCGACGTGCTGTACAAGGGTGCGCTGCAGGGTGACCCGGATTCCAAGAAGCCCGACGCGCACACCGTGTGGATCGGCGACGTGTTGATCCGGGCCGAGGCCACCGGCACCGACACGTTCGAGGTGAACCGCAACCTGGTGCTCACCGACGGCGCACGCGCCGACTCGGTGCCCAACCTGGAGATCGAGACCGGCGAGATCGTCGGCGCCGGACACGCCAGTGCCACCGGGCGTTTCGACGACGAGCAGCTGTTCTACCTGCGCGCGCGCGGCATCCCGGAGGATCAGGCCCGCCGCCTGGTGGTGCGGGGCTTCTTCAACGAGATCATCGCGAAGATCGCCGTCCCGGCGGTGCGTGAGCGCCTCACCGAAGCCATTGAACGAGAACTGGAAATCACAGAATCGAGAACGTCGTCATGACAACGCTGGAAATCAAAGACCTGCACGCCTCGGTGTTCACCCCGGAAGGCGACGAGGTACCCATCTTGAAGGGCGTCGACCTGACGGTGAAGTCGGGGGAGACCCATGCGGTGATGGGCCCCAACGGTTCCGGCAAGTCCACGTTGTCCTACGCCATCGCCGGGCATCCGAAGTACACCGTCACCTCCGGGTCCATCACCCTGGACGGGCAGAACGTGCTGGAGATGAGCGTCGACGAACG
>CAZTAA010000120.1:0-8944 GCA_964611465.1 uncultured Mycobacterium sp.
CTGAGCGAACGAAAATGCACCGAAATCACCCGACCTCAGCGCCCTCGGCCGGAGGTCCCGATATCGTCACTCCCATGCTCAGTTTCCTCGCCGATCAAGCTCCACCTCCGGAGCCTGCGCATACCTCAGTGGGACTCTATGTCGCCATCGCCGTGGCGGCCCTTCTGGTCGTCGCCGCGGCGATCGCGCTCATTACCTTGCTGGTCCGCCGCTCGCGGGGCTCCGAGCCACCGTCCGGCCCGCCCGTCAGCTGAGGAGCAGGCCAACGAGCACAGACGAGGCGTTCGCCCCCAGGCTCAGCAGTCCGAGCACGACGACGTCGCGTCGGAGGGCGACGGCCAGCAGCGCCGCCTCGGCCAAGACGACCACGACCTCTGCGAGCGCTATCTGGAGCAATGTCGGGGCGGGCGCGAGCACCCACCACAACAGCGGATGGGTCAACGCATTGACCGCGACGCCCAGGCCCAGCGCCAGCCACCATCGGACCCGGACGAGGGCGACCAAACCGGCCAAGTACCAGGGCAGCTCGACCGCAAGGGTCAACCCGAACGCGGCCAACTGGGTCACCCCATGACTGTACGGGTGATCTGGGTCTTCGTTCTCGGCGCCGCGGCCGCGCTCGCCATCGCGGCGCGCGCCCCGCTCGCCACGACCGTGCTCGGGTTGATGGCGTTCGGCGTCCTGCACAACGTCCTCGAATTGCGCTACGTCACAGGACGATTCGCGCCGGTGCTGTCCGGCCGGCTGCTCGCGGTGCTGCTGGGGTTGATCACCGCGATCGTGCTGTGCCGGCTGGCATCGATCGTTGTGGGCCAGCCGGCCCGGTTGGCGGAGATCGTCATCGGCTACGCGGTGCTCGCCGCCGCCTGCGTCTTCGCGGCGCGCGGGCCACTGCTGGTGATCGCCCTGACTGTTCTGGTCGCGGCCGCGGCCGCCTCGCTGACGTGGCCGGCTTACCACTTCGTGGTCCTGGCCCACCTGCACAACGTGGTGCCGCTGTTCTTCCTGTGGGAGTGGGCCCGACGACTGCCGACCGCGACCGCGCGGCGCTGGTTTCGGGCCGTGCAGGTCGGCTGGGTGCTCGTGATCCCCGCCCTGCTGCTCACCGGTGCCTTCGACCGGTACTTCGGCGGGGTGAGCTCGTCGGTGGCCGGGTTCGCCGGCAACCCACGGCCGATCGTTGCGGCCAGCGCGCCACCGCCGGCCGTGGTCACCGACGTCGGTGTGCGGCTACTCGTGGTGTTCGCCTTCCTGCAGACGATGCATTACCTCGTCTGGGTGGCGTTCCTGCCGCGATACGCCCCCGACGCCGCGCGCGCCTTCGAGGCCCGGGTGCCGTGGGTCACCGGACCGCGGGCCTGGTCGCTGGGCATCGTCCTCGGCGCCGTACTGGCCCTGCTGTTCGCGATCGACTACGCCTCGGGCAAAGCCATGTACAGCGCCTTCGCCAGCTACCACGCCTACCTGGAATATCCGGTCCTGCTGGCGGTCCTGCTCGGCATCCGAGGTGCGCCCGTGTCACGATTCGTCACCCCGGAAGGCGACGCTCCGAGAGCGGCGTTGCGGGTCGGCTGAAGGGCACCAGCGCCAGAGCGGCCACGCAGCGGTGTATGTTGTGGTGTATGAAGCGCACCAACATCTACCTGGACGAGGAGCAGACGGCAAGCCTCGA
The DNA here is from genome assembly GCA_964611465.1 of uncultured Mycobacterium sp. GTDB lineage: Bacteria > Actinomycetota > Actinomycetes > Mycobacteriales > Mycobacteriaceae > Mycobacterium. The sequence goes on from CAZTAA010000120.1 coordinate 1,673, forward strand.
CAGGTTGGCGCGCCAGGAAGGCGTTTCACGGGCCGAGCTCATCCGCCATCTGCTCGGCAAAGCACTCGACAGCAGCGACGACAGTCTCACGGCAGACCTGCAAGCAATCACCGATTCGTTCGGTGCGCTCCGCGATGTCGATATGCCCGTTCGCCATCCGGGGAGTCGCGAACAGCACCTTGCCCGAACTTGGCGCCGCACAACGTGATACTGGTCGACTCCGACGTCCTCATCGCGCACCTACGGGGAGTCGCCGTCGCCCGCGACTGGCTGTTGAGCAGGCGGAAAGACGGACCGCTGGCGATCAGCGTGGTTTCCACCACGGAACTCATCGGCGGTATGCGGTCCGCCGAGCGACGCGAAGTTTGGCGGCTGCTCGCATCGTTTCGCGTAGAACCGGTCACCGAGATTATCGCCCGCCGCGCCGGCGACATGATGCGCAGATACCGACGCAGCCACAACGCAATCGGACTCGGCGACTACCTGATCGCCGCAACCGCCGACGTCAAGGGACTGCAGCTGGCAACGCTTAACGTGCGGCATTTCCCGATGCTTGAGCACCTGCAGGCACCGTTCGCGGTCACGCCGGAGTAATGCCGCGCCTCACCCGATGAGGACGGCGTAGCGCGGCTTGATGATGTCGTCGATGATCGCCAACCGCTCGTCGAAGTGGATGAACGCCGACTTCATCGCGTTGATGGTGAACCGCTCCAGATCGCTCCAGCCGTAGCCGAACGCCTCGACCAGCCGGGACATCTCCTGGGTCATCGTCGTGTCACTCATCAGCCGGTTGTCGGTGTTGACGGTCACCCGGAACCGTAGCCGCGCCAGCAGGTCGAACGGATGCTCGGCGATGGACCGCGCGGCACCGGTCTGCACATTCGACGACGGGCACATCTCCAGTGGAATCCGCTTGTCCCGCACGATGTTTGCCACCCGGCCCAACCGGTAACTGCCATCGGGCTGTTCGACGATGTCGTCGACGAGGCGCACGCCGTGGCCCAGCCGGTCGGCCCCGCAGAAGGCCAGCGCCTCGTGGATGGACGGCAACCCGAACGCCTCCCCGGCATGAATCGTGAAGCGCGCGTTGTTGTTTCGCATGTACTCGAATGCGTCGAGGTGCCGGGTCGGCGGATTCCCGGCCTCGGCTCCGGCGATGTCGAAGCCGACCACGCCCTTGTCGCGGAACCGGATCGCCAGCTCGGCGATGTCACGGGAGCGTGCGGCGTGGCGCATCGCGGTCACCAGACAGCGCACCACGATCGGTCGGCCGTCGGCGGCGGCCGCCTTCTCGCCGTCGGCGAAACCCGCCAGCACCGCGTCGACCACCTCGTCGAGGGACATGCCCCGGGCGATGTGCAGTTCGGGCGCGAACCGGATCTCGGCGTAGACGACGTGGTCGGCCGCCAGGTCCTCGACGCATTCTAACGCCACCCGGTGCAACGACTCCGGGGTCTGCATGACGGCCACGGTGTGCGCGAACGGCTCGAGGTAGCGCACCAAGGACCCGCTGTGCGCGGCCGTCTTGAAGAAGTGCGCCAGGCCGTCGACGTCGGTGGCGGGCAGCTCGTCGTACCCGGCCTGCGCGGCGATGTCGAGCACGGTGGCCGGCCGCAGCCCGCCGTCGAGGTGATCGTGCAGCAGCACCTTGGGCGCCTGTTTGATCACGTCGGTTCCCAGCGGCGAACTCATCTGTCCATTTTGCTCGGGGGCGGCGGATCGTGCCGGTCATCGAATCTATTCAGCGGTCTGTGCGAGTTCTACTCGAACAATGTCGCAGCCACCGCTGAACAGATCACTGCGGCGTCAGCCGATCCGATCCAGGATCAACGGTCGCCGCGTCGGAGGCTCCCCGACGGAGAAGGCGCCGTCGAGTTCGGCCAGCGCCGGGGCCAGCCGCTCCGGGGTGTCGGTGTAGAGCGTGAACAACGCCTCACCGGCGGCGACGGGCTCGCCTGGCTTGCGGTGGATGCGCAGACCGGCGCCGGGTTGGACGCGGTCACCGGGTGCGGCCCGGCCGGCCCCCAGCCGCCAGACCGCCAGGCCCACCGCGTATGCGTCGATATCTCCCATCGTGCCGCCGCTGGTGGCCGTGACGGTTTCGGTGTGGGCGCCGACCGGCAAGGCTGCGGCGGGATCGCCGCCTTGTGCCCGCACCAGCGCGCGGAACCGGTCCATCCCCGAGCCGTCCCGCAGGGTGTCGGCGGGGTCGACGGCGTCGACGCCGGCCAGCGCGAGCATCTCGCGCGCCAGCGTCACGGTCAGCTCGACGACGTCGTCGGGACCGCCGCCGCCCAGCACCTCCAGCGACTCCTCCACCTCGATCGCGTTGCCGACGGTGCGGCCCAGCGGGCACGCCATGTCGGTCAGCACCGCCCGGGTCGGCACGCCGTGCGCGGTGCCCAGATCGACCATGGTGCGAGCGAGATCGAGCGACTCGGCCGGATCCTTCAGAAACGCGCCGGAGCCGACCTTGACGTCGAGCACCAGCGCCCGCGCGCCCTCGGCGAGCTTCTTGCTCATGATCGAACTGGCGATCAACGCAAGGGATTCGGTGGTGGCGGTGACGTCGCGCAGCGCGTAGATCTTGCGGTCGGCGGGCGCCAGATCGCCGGCGGCGAAGATCGCTGCGCCGACGTCGACGAGTTGGGCCCGGATCTGGGCGATCCCGATCTCGGCGGTGAAACCCGGGATCGCCTCCAGTTTGTCCAGCGTGCCGCCGGTGTGGCCAAGTCCGCGGCCGGCCGCCTGCGGCACCGCGGCCCCACAGGCGGCGACGACGGGCACCAGCGGGATGGTGATCTTGTCGCCGACGCCGCCGGTGGAATGCTTGTCCACCAGCGGCAGGCCCAGATCACTGAAGTCGAACCGTTTCCCGGACTCGATCATCGCCGCGGTCCACCGGGCGATCTCGGCGCCGTCCATGCCGCGCAGGAAGATCGCCATCAGCAGGGCGGCCATCTGTTCGTCGCCGACCTCGCCGCGGGTGTAGGCGTCGATCACCCAGTCGATCTGGGCGTCGGTCAACCGGTGCCCGTCGCGCTTGGTGCGGATGACGGTCGGCATATCGGGATTTCGGTGCATTTCCCGTTGCTCACCGACGGTCAGCGCACCGAAATCGCTGCCCGTCACCGGATCACCCGGTCGAGGTCCTCCGGCCCGAACGCGTCGGGCAGCAACTCCGCCAGTGTCTTCGGCCCGGCGGGATGGTCGATCAGCAGGGCCGGACCACCGTGTTCGAGCAGCACCTGCCGGCACCGGCCACACGGCATCAGCAGGTTGCCCTCGCCGTCCACGCACACCAGCGCCACCAGCCGTCCGCCACCACCGGAGACCAGGGCACACACCAGCGTGCACTCGGCGCACAGACCCAGGCCGTACGAGACGTTCTCCACATTGCAGCCGGCCACGATCCGGTTGTCGTCGACCAGTGCGGCCGCGCCGACCGGGAACCCCGAGTACGGCGCGTATGCGTTGGCCCGCACCTCGATTGCTTTGTCCCGCAATGCGTTCCAGTCGATATCTGCGCCCATCCACCAAACCCCTGTCCGTCTGCTACCGCTACCCTAGTTCGTTCGGGCCCGCCAATGGGTTTAGAGTCCGCTGGTGACAACAGCGAAGCGGCGCCCCATCCGCCGGGGCGACCCGGGCGTGTGGGCGTGGGTGCTGCACCGCATCACCGGCGCCGCCATCTTCTTCTTCCTCTTCGTGCACGTGCTCGACACCGCGCTGGTCCGGGTCAGCCCACAGGCCTACAACGAGGTCGTCGAGCTCTACAAGAACCCGATCGTCGGCCTTTTCGAGATCGGGCTGGTGGCCGCGGTGCTGTTCCACGCGCTCAACGGAATCCGGGTCATTCTGGTGGACTTCTGGACCGAGGGTGCGCGACACCAGAAGGCGATGCTCGCCGTCGTGGCTGCACTGTGGTTGCTACTGATCGTGCCGGCGCTCGTGGTGCTGGCCGTCCACATGGCGGGTCGGTTCGGATGAGCGCTGTGGACGATCCGCGCGCTCCCCGGCTGGCCGGCTTCGAGAAGTACGCCTGGCTGTTCACCCGGTTGTCCGGCATCGTGCTGGTGTTCCTGGCGCTGGGCCATCTGTTCGTCGTGCTGATCGCCGACGACGGGGTGTACCGCATCGACTTCAACTTCGTCGCGCAGCGCTGGTCCTCCCCGCTCTGGCGGACCTGGGACCTGCTGCTGCTCTGGCTGGCCCTACTGCACGGCGGCAACGGGATGCGCACGATCATCGCCGACTACAGCCGAAAGGACTCCACCCGCTTCTGGCTCACCGGCGTGCTGGCGGTGTCGATCGTGCTCACCCTCGTGCTCGGCACCTACGTACTGGTGACCTTCGACCCGAACATTTCCTGACTACCCGACACCTAGAGGCGTGTGGGCCTTTCCCTAGCTGCCGAGCGCGGCCGCACACCAGCGCGCCGATTTTGATTTCGACACGATCACGGTCCGGTTCCACCAGCACATCAGTGTGATATCGACCCCCAATTTCACAGCAGCACAAGGTGAAATGGTCCCGGTGTCCCCATTGACCGCCACGGCGGAGGTCGACCCGAACGCGCTCGACGCACCAGCCGTGCCCATCGGCGGCCATTGTGCACCCGAATTCGCCGGTGTCCGAACGCAGTTCGAGCGCAACTTCGCGATCAGGGGCGACGTGGGCGCCGCGGTGGCGGCCTGGGTCGACGGCCAGCTGGTGGTCAACCTGTGGGGCGGCTGGCGCGATGCCGCGCGGCGACGCCGCTGGCGACAGGACACCCTGGCCAGCGTGTTCTCCGGCTCCAAGGGCCTGGCCAGTACCTGCCTGCATCTGCTGGCCGAACGCGGCGTCATCGACCTGAACCGGCCGGTGGCCACGTATTGGCCCGAGTTCGCGCAGGCCGGCAAGGCCGACATCACCCTGGCCACCGTGCTGGCCCACCGGTCGGGGGTGATCGGTCCACGTCAGCGGATGGCGCCCGACGAGGCGCTCGACTGGGACCTGGTCTGCGCCCGACTGGCCGCCGCCGAACCGTGGTGGGAGCCCGGCACCGCGCAGGGTTACCACATGGTGACGTTCGGCTTCATCCTCGGCGAGGTCATCAGGCGCGTGACCGGTCTGACGTTGGGTCAGACACTGCGCGCCGAGATCGCCGACCCGCTCTGGGCCGACGTCCACATCGGCCTGACCGAGGCCGACCACGGCCGGTGTGCGGAGATGATCAACAAGCCGCATATCCGCGACGTCCTGGCGGCCGGCGGCGCGCCCGAGCACCCCACCTCGCTTGCCGAACACCCAACGGCGGGGCTGGCGGTGGCGATGGGTTTCATCCCGGACGACGAGGTCGGCTCGAACAACATCGGGCGCTGGCGTTCGGCGGAGTTTCCGGGAACCAATGCCCACGTCTCGGCCCTGGGCATGGCCACCTTCTACAACGCGATGGCGCAGGAGAAACTGCTCAGCCGCGAACTGATGGAGCTGTGCCGCCGGTCGCAGGGCGGCTTCGATACCGATGTCGTGCTGGGTCCCCGGGTGGCCGACCACGGTTGGGGGCTGGGCTACATGTTGAACCAGTGCCGCGTCGCGGGCCCCAATCCGCGGATCTTCGGGCACGGCGGGTCCGGCGGCTCCTACGCGTTCGTCGATCTGGAAAATCGCATCGGCTATGCCTACGTGATGAACCACTTCGACGCGACGAAATGCAACGCCGACCCGCGCAGCGTCGCACTCTCGAATGAGATCTACGCGGCGCTGGGCGTTCCCGTATGTCCTTGACACTCCTCGAGTCCGCGCCGGCAGCCATACAGCGGCGTGGCGCCGCGGTACAACTCACGGTGCTGGCCGCGGCCGCCTACGTCTACGCCGTCGCCGAGATGGCCCCGATCGGGGCGATGCCGGCGATCGCCGCCGACCTGCACGTCGCCGAGGCCCACGTCGGAATGCTCACCGCCGCTTACGCATTCGTCAGCGTGATCGCGACGGTGCCGCTGGTGCGGGCCACCGCGCACTGGCCGCGACGACGGGTCTTCCTGTTGACCATGACGTGTCTCGCTGTCTCGCAAGCACTTTCGGCACTGTCCCCCGGCTTGGTGCTGCTGGCGACCAGCCGGGTGCTGTGCGCGGCCACGCACGGGCTGATGTGGTCGGTCGTCGTGCCGATCGGCGCGCGGTTGCTGCCCGCCAACCACACCGGGCGGGCCGCCACCGCTGTCTACGTCGGGACGTCGGCGGCGCTGGTGATCGGCAATCCGATGACTACCTGGCTGAGCCAGAACTGGGGCTGGCGCCCCGCGGTCGGTGCCGTGGCCGTCGCCGCCGCAGCCGTCGCACTGCTGGCCCGGCTGGTGCTGCCGCCGATGGCCCACCCGGCCGAGGTCCCGGACGCCCGGCCGCGGCCATACCGCAACGGCCGGCTGATCGTGCTGTGCGTCCTGACCCTGATCGGTGTCACGGCGCACTTCGCCTCCTACACGTTCATCGTCCCGATCGTCCGCGACGTCGTCGGCCTCGGCGGGCCGGACGTGAGCTGGCTGCTCGGCGCGTACGGAGTCGCGGGCCTGGTGACGATGACCGTCCTGGCACGCTCCGTGGACCGCCGACTGCTCGTGACGGTCGTCGGCACTCTCGGGGTGCTGTGCCTGGTCTTCTGGGCGCTGGGCACACTTGCCGTCAGCGGCACGGAGCGCTGGGCCGTCGCGGTCGGCGTGGCCGCCGTCGTCGGCTGGGGCGCATCGGCGGCCGCGCTGCCGCCGATGCTGCAGTCCGCCGCGATCCACACCTGCCCCGAGCAACCCGAGCGCGCGTCTGCTTTGTATGTGACCGCATTCCAGATCGGCATCCTGCTGGGATCGGTCAACGGCGCCCTCGTCTACGGGCACCTCGGCATCGCGGCCGTCGTCGTCACGTCCGCGGCGCTGTTCGCCGTCACGCTTGCCGGCGTCCTGTGGCGGCGGGACACCTTCGACTGACGCGCTGCCTCACCTCTCCGGACCGTGTTTTCTCCTTGTCCACCTATGCGCGACAACGAGCGACCGGGTGAGACATCCGGCTTGGCCACGCCGGTCGAGAAATGTCACGCAAGACGGGCCGCGGCTTTCCACAACTCGACAAGCGACACCGCCCCGTCGACACCATTCCCACCGTGTCGCTCGTTGTCGCGCATAGCTGGACAACGACGAAATGCACTCCGGAGAGATACAGAAGTGACGGCTGTTACCAACAGGCAGTGGCCCGATCACAAGGCACGATCCGGACCGGCCGCCCGCACCCACCGAC
>CAZTAA010000120.1:9044-11091 GCA_964611465.1 uncultured Mycobacterium sp.
AGGCAGTGGCCCGATCACAAGGCACGATCCGGACCGGCCGCCCGCACCCACCGACCGGTCTCCGCCGAAAACGACAGAACCAGCCCCCTCAAGGCCTCCAATCGAAGGCCAAGACCCCACGAAACTGCGGATTCCATCGTTATTGGCGCGCTATATGTTCGAATTTCGTTGTTACTAAGCGCGACGGCCAATGAAAACGTATTCTGCTTTCCGCTGAGACCACACGCCTCGAGGAGCGCGCATGAGCAAGGGCGAAATCACCATCGTTCCCGAGGGGAACGCCGTGGAAAGCAAGGGCCTCAAGGGCGGTGCCCTCGGCCTGGTGTCGAGCATCGTCGTCGGCATGGCGTCGACGGCGCCGGCCTACAGCCTGGCCGCCACCCTCGGCTTCATCGTCGCCAGCGGCGGGGCACTGCTGTCCGGCGTCAAGGCACCCGCCATCGTGCTGATCTCGTTCATCCCGATGTACCTGATCGCGGTCGCCTACCAGGAACTCAACAAGGCCGAGCCCGACTGCGGCACCACGTTCACCTGGGCGTCGAGGGCGTTCGGCCCCATCGTCGGCTGGCTCGGCGGCTGGGGCATCATCGCCGCCGACGTGATCGTGATGGCGAACCTGGCCCAGATCGCGGGCTCCTATTCGTTCACCTTCGTCGGCGACCTCGGCTGGAAGTCCGCCGCGGATCTGGCCGACAGCACGTTGTGGTCGACCGTCGCCGGGATCATCTGGATCGCGGTGATGACCTACATCTGTTATCGCGGCATCGAGGTTTCGGCCCGGTTGCAGTACGGGTTGCTCGGCATCGAGGTCGTCGTGCTCATCGTGTTGTCGATCGTCGCGCTGTTCAAGGTGTACACCCACAACGCCGAGGAGTACTCGCTCATCCCGTCGCTGTCCTGGTTCTGGCCGGGCGGCCTGGACTTCGGCACCGTCATCGCCCCGGCCGTGCTGATCACGATCTTCATCTACTGGGGCTGGGACACCGCCGTGGCGTGCAACGAGGAGTCCGACGATCCCGGCCGCACCCCCGGCCGGGCGGCGGTCATCTCGACCTTCCTGCTGCTGGCCACCTACGCACTGGTCAGTGTCGCGGCGGTGGCGTTCGCCGGCGTCGGCACCGACGGCATCGGCCTGGGCAACCCCGACAACGCCGAAGACGTGTTCTCCGCGATCGGGCCCGACCTGTTCGGCGACAGCTTCCTGGGCCACATCGGGCTGCTGCTGCTGTCGGCGTCGATCCTGACGTCGGCGTCGGCATCCACCCAGACGACGATCCTGCCGACCGCCCGCACCACGCTGTCGATGGGCGTCTACAAGGCGCTGCCGGACTCGTTCGCCAAGATCCACCGCACCTACCTGACGCCGTCGGTGTCGACCATCGCGATGGGTGTGGTGTCGGCACTGTTCTATGTCCTGTTCACCGTCATCAGCCCCAACCTGCTGACCGCGCTGATCGGGTCGGTTGGTCTGATGATCGCGTTCTACTACGGCCTGACCGGGTTCGCCTGTGTGTGGTTCTACCGAAAGACGTTGACTCGCAACACCCGTGACCTGATGATGCGCGGCATCGTCCCACTGCTCGGCGGCATCATCCTGTTGGTCATCTTCGTCTACGGCCTGCGCCAGTACGCCATGCCGGACTGGCTGACCGACGACGACGGCAACAATGTGACGATCTTCGGCGTCGGCGCGGTCGCCGTCGTCGGCATCGGCGCCCTGGTGCTTGGCCTCGTCCTGATGGTGGTCTGGCGCATGATGGCACCGCCGTTCTTCCAGGGGATCACGCTGCCCAAACGAAATCACGACCTGATCCTCGAGACGGCCGAGGACGAGGCCGCGGCAGTCGCCCGCTTCGGCCTGCCCGACTCCGGCAACATGCCGACGGTGGTCGCTCCCGACCTGTCCAACCTGCCGCCCGGTGAGACCGCCATCAACCCGGAGACCGGTGAGGAGTTCACCAAGGGCTAGCCCCACTCGGATCTGTTCAGTCGTGACTGCGAGATCTACTCGCACGTCGTGTCTCAGGCCGCTGAACAGATTGCGCTG
>CAZTAA010000121.1:0-11048 GCA_964611465.1 uncultured Mycobacterium sp.
GCGAAGTAGTTGGCCAGACCGCGGCGGGCCAGGGTTCGCGACTCGGCGCTGGTGAACTTGCCGTCGTCGACCAACGTGTCGATCAGGCCGCCGAACTCCAGGTAGGCCAGTTCGGTGGCGAGCCGGAACACCTGCTGACCGCCGGCGAGCTGGTTGCCCAGCCGGAGTGTTTTGGTCTGCGGGTCGTAGCGGTGCAGCACGCTGTCACCGAGGTCGACCTGCCGCACGATGCGCACGCCGTGCACCTGGTTCAGCCGCTGGGACAGATCGCGCGCCAGGTCGCCGCGGTGCATGCCCATCCGCTCGGTGAGGTCCTCGGCGGCGGTGTCGAGCTCGTCGAGGTAGTTCTGCCGTTGGTAGAAGTAGTCGCGCACCTCCTCGTGGGGCATCGCGATCACGGCGCTGCCACTGCTGTCGGTGAACCGGCCCTCGGCGACGGCGGTCAGTTGGGCGGTGGTGATCCGGTAGCGCCGGTGCAGGTTGACCATCGCCTTGGCGACCGCCGGATGCGCGTTGACCACCTCGGCGATCTCGGCGGAATCCAGGTCGATGTCGAGGTCGCGGTCCAGGCTGACCTCGCGCAGCTCGGCGACCAGGCGGGTGTCGTCCTGGGAGGCGAAGAACGTCGCGTCCACTCCGAACACCTCGGTGATCCGCAGCAGCACCGCGACGGTCAACGGCCGGACGTCGTGTTCGATCTGGTTGAGGTAGCTGGGGGAGATCTCGAGCGTCTGCGCCAGCGCGGCCTGGCTGAGGCCGCGTTCGGTGCGTAGCTGACGCACGCGTGAGCCGACGAACGTCTTCGACATTCGACCAGGTTACTCGCTTGCTAACCGGCCTTCGCACAGTTGGCAACCGGGTCGGCCGCGGCTGCGCAGCAGGTTTGGCATGATGACGACGATGGCTACCGAGGATGTGTCCGCCGGCTTGGCGAAGGTCTTGATGCCGGTCCCCGACCCGCACCCGGACGTGTTCGACACGGAGTGGCCGCTGCGGGTCGCCGACATCGACCGCGTCGGCCGGCTGCGGTTCGACGCCGCGTGCCGGCACATCCAGGACGTCGGCTCCGATCAACTGCGCGAGATGGGCTACGAGGAAACCCACCCGTTGTGGATCGTCCGGCGCACGATGATCGACCTGATCCGGCCCATCGAGTTCCAGGACATGCTGCGGATGCGGCGCTGGTGTTCGGGAACCTCGAACCGGTGGTGCGAGATGCGCGTCCGCATCGACGGACGCCATGGCGGCCTGATGGAGTCCGAGGCGTTCTGGATCAACATCAACCGCGAGACCCAGGGGCCGGCGCGCATCGCCGACGACTTCCTGGAGGGCTTGCAGCGCACCACCGTCGTCGACCGGCTGCGCTGGAAGGCCTATCTCAAGGCGGGGGCCCGCGAGGACGCCACCCAGATCCGGGACTACCCGGTGCGGGTCTCCGACATCGACCTGTTCGACCACATGAACAACTCGGTCTACTGGACGGTGATCGAGGACTACCTCTACTCGCATCCGGAACTCCTGGCCGCGCCCCTGCGGGTCACCATCGAGCACGACGCCGCGGTGGCGCTCGGCGACAAACTGGAGATCCTCGAACACGTTCACCCGGCCGGATCGACGGACAAGTTCGGCCCCGAGCTGTCCGACCGGACTGTTACAACGCTCACATACGTGGTCGGCGACGAGACGAAAGCGATCGCCGCGCTGTTCTCGCTTTAACAGTACGTTTGTCCGGTGTTTTTCTATGCTGACCTGCGTCGTTGATGTTACTGATCGGTAACGGCCGACCGGTTGCGTACCGGAAATTCTTCGCAAACTTCGCAAATAGCCCCGACAGCGTGGCGGAAATTGGCATGAATACCGCTGGACCTGCGCATATCCGCAGTGGCATTCTGGCGCCAGCACACCAGTGAAGTTGCCCCGGCGTTAACAGACCGGCGATCCCGGCGATGTCTCGGCGACTTGTTTGGAACCGTCCGAGATTCGCCAGAGGAGCGCAGTATGTCCACCGTCGGTACGCCGAAGTCCCCCGAACAGATCCAGCACGACTGGGACCACAATCCCCGCTGGAAGGGAATCACCCGCACCTACACCCCCAAGGACGTCGTCGCCCTGCAGGGCTCCGTCGTCGAGGAGGCCACCCTGGCCCGCCGCGGCGCCGAGGTGCTCTGGGAGCAGCTGCACGACATGGACTTCGTCAACGCCCTGGGCGCGCTGACCGGCAACATGGCCGTCCAGCAGGTCCGCGCCGGCCTCAAGGCCATCTACCTGTCGGGCTGGCAGGTCGCCGGTGACGCCAACCTGAGCGGCCACACCTACCCCGACCAGAGCCTGTACCCGGCCAACTCGGTTCCGCAGGTGGTCCGTCGCATCAACAACGCGCTGCTGCGCGCCGACGAGATCGCCAAGGTCGAGGGCGACACCTCGGTGGAGAACTGGCTCGCCCCGATCGTCGCCGACGGCGAGGCCGGCTTCGGCGGCGCGCTGAACGTCTACGAGCTGCAGAAGGCCATGATCGCGGCCGGTGTCGCGGGCTCGCACTGGGAGGACCAGCTGGCCTCGGAGAAGAAGTGCGGCCACCTCGGTGGCAAGGTGCTGATCCCGACCCAGCAGCACATCCGCACCCTGACCTCGGCCCGGCTGGCGGCCGACGTCGCCGACGTCCCGACCGTCGTCATCGCCCGCACCGACGCCGAGGCGGCGACCCTGATCACCTCCGACGTCGACGAGCGCGACCGCCCGTTCATCACCGGTGAGCGCACCGCCGAGGGCTTCTACCGGGTGCAGAACGGTCTCGAGCCGTGCATCGCCCGCGCCAAGGCCTACGCGCCGTACTCGGATCTGATCTGGATGGAGACCGGCACCCCGGACCTGGAGCTGGCCAAGAAGTTCGCCGAGGGTGTCAAGAGCGAGTTCCCGGACCAGATGCTGGCCTACAACTGCTCGCCGTCGTTCAACTGGAAGCAGCATCTGGACGACGACACCATCGCCAAGTTCCAGCGCGAGCTGGGCGCGATGGGCTTCAAGTTCCAGTTCATCACGCTGGCCGGCTTCCACGCCCTGAACTACTCCATGTTCGACCTGGCCTACGGCTACGCCCGCGAGCAGATGAAGGCCTACGTCGAGCTGCAGGAGCGCGAGTTCGCCGCCGAGGAGCGCGGCTACACCGCCACCAAGCACCAGCGCGAGGTCGGCGCCGGCTACTTCGACCGGATCGCGACCACGGTCGACCCGAACAGCTCCACCACGGCGCTGGCCGGCTCCACCGAAGAGGGCCAGTTCCACTGATCTGACCACGTCGAGAGTCACCTTGTTGACACCCCGTCCTGGGGAAACGCGTCAACAAGGTGACTCTCGGCGAGTTTGTGTTAGGGATTATTCGTGAGCCAAGCAATCAATCGGGTCGGTGTCGTCGGCGGCGGACAGATGGGCGGCGGAATCGCGGAGGTCTCCGCCAAGGCCGGAGCCGACGTCATCGTCTTCGAACCCACCGAGGAGCTCGCGGCCGCGAGCAGGAAACGCATCACCGCCTCCCTGGACCGCGCCGTCGAGAAGGGCAAGCTGACCGCCGACGACCGCGACGCGACGCTCGGCCGGCTCGCCTTCACCACCGAGCTCAAAGACCTGGCCGACCGCCAGCTCGTCATCGAGGCCATCGTCGAGGACGAGAACGTCAAGGCCAAGGTCTTCGCCCAGCTCGACGAGATCGTCACCGATCCGGACGCGGTGCTGGCCTCGAACACCTCCAGCATCCCGATCATGAAGATCGCCGCGGCCACCAAGAACCCGCAGCGGGTGCTCGGGCTGCACTTCTTCAACCCGGTGCCGGTGCTGCCGCTCGTCGAACTGGTCAGCACCCTGGTCACCAGTGACCGTGCGGCCGCCGCCGTCGCGCAGTTCGCCGGGGAAACCCTCGGCAAGAAGGTCGTCCGCTGCCAGGACCGCTCCGGCTTCATCGTCAACGCGCTGCTGGTGCCCTACCTGCTGTCGGCCATCCGGATGGCCGAGGCCGGCGTGGCCGCCGTCGAGGACATCGACACCGCCGTCGTCGCGGGTCTGTCGCACCCAATGGGACCGCTGCGGCTGTGCGACCTGATCGGGCTGGACACGATGAAACTCATTGCGGATTCGATGTTCGAGGAGTTCAAGGAGCCGCTCTACGCGCCGCCGCCGCTGCTGCAGCGGATGGTGGAGGCCGGGCAGCTGGGCAAGAAGTCGGGCAAGGGCTTTTACACCTACTGACCGCGGGGCGTATTGGTCAGAACGCTCGGCGGTGGGCTAGCCTGGCTCGCGGTGGTGCAGACCACACAGATTCACATAGCAAGGGGTAGGAAACCGCATGTCTGAAGTCGAGAACGAGCTGAAGCCCTACTACGAGGAATCTCAGGGCATCTACGACGTCTCGGACGAGTTCTTCGCGTTGTTCCTCGATCCCACCATGGGATACACCTGCGCCTACTTCGAGCGCGACGACATGACCCTCGAGGAAGCGCAGAACGCCAAGTTCGACCTGGCGCTCGGCAAGCTCAACCTCGAACCCGGCATGACGCTGCTCGACATCGGCTGCGGCTGGGGCGGGGCGCTGCGCCGCGCGGTCGAGAAGTTCGACGTCAACGTCATCGGCATCACCCTGAGCAAGAACCAGAGCGCCTACAGCCGCAAGCTGCTGGCCGGCATCCCCACCAAGCGGACCGTCGAGGTGCGGATGCAGGGCTGGGAGGAGTTCAACGACAAGGTGGACCGGATCGTGTCCATCGGCGCGTTCGAGGCGTTCAAGGCCGAGCGGTACCCGGCGTTCTTCGAGAAGGCCTATAGCGTGCTGCCCGACGACGGCCGGATGCTGCTGCACACCATCCTGGCGCACACCCAGCAGTTCTTCCGCGACAACGGGATCAAGCTGACCATCAGCGACCTGAAGTTCATGAAGTTCATCGGCACCGAGATCTTCCCGGGCGGACAGCTGCCAGCGGTCGAGGACATCGAGAAGCTGGCCGCCGACTCTGGCTTCACCCTGGAGCGGGTGCACCTGCTGCAGCCGCACTACGCGCGCACGCTGGACATGTGGGCCGAGAACCTGGAGAAGAACAAGGACCAGGCGATCGCCATGCAGGGTGAGGCCGAGTACGACAAGTACATGCACTACCTGACCGGCTGCGCCGACTTCTTCAAGCGCGGCATCACCAACGTGGGTCAGTTCACCCTGGCCAAGTAGCCGCCCAAGCGATCTGTTCAGCGGTGGCCGCGAAGGCTACTCGCGGTTCGTCGCGCTGGGCGCTGAACAGATCCGGAATGGGTGACCGTCGCCGGCGCTACAGCGCCTCGACCTTCGCGCGCTCGGCGTCGAGGTCGAAATCGGCTGGGGGCCAAGACAAATTCATCTTGTCGAGCGCTTCGATGAGCAACTCGGTGACGGCCAGCCGGCTGTACCACTTCTTGTCGCACGGCACCACGTGCCACGGCGCGTAGTCCGTCGACGTCCTGTCCAGCACCGCCTGGTAGGCCTCCTTGTAGGCCGGCCACACCGCGCGCTCTTTGAGATCGTTCGGGTTGTACTTCCAGTACTTCGTCGGGTCCTGCAGTCGCGCCGCCAGGCGCCGCTTCTGCTCGTCGAGTGACACGAACATCGCCACCTTGACGATCGTCATCCCGCCGTCGACGAGTTCCTTCTCGAACGCGTTGATCTCGTCGTAGCGCGCGCCCCACACGTCGGGCGGGACCAGGTCGTGCACCCGCACCACCAGGACGTCCTCGTAGTGCGACCGGTCGAACACCCCGATGTGGCCGCCTTCGGGCAGCGCGTTGCGGATCCGCCAGAGGTAGTGGTGCTTGCGCTCCTCCTCGGTGGGCACACCGAAACCGGTGTATTCAATGCCCATCGGGCTGCCCGCGGCGACGACGTGATTGACGATGCCGCCCTTGCCGGCGGTGTCCATGCCCTGCAGCACCAGCAGGATCGAACGGGTGTCACCGGCGCGGCCGTTGGCGTAGAGCTTCTCCTGCAGGTCGGCGAACACCGCGTTGCGTTCGGCCTGGATCTTCGGTGCGTCGTCCTTGTCCCCCTTGAATCCGGGGCTGGAGTCGGTGTCGATGTCGGACACCTGGCTGCCGGGCTTGAACTTCAGGATCTTGTCCGGCTCGTGGGTCCACAGTTCAGGCAGGTCGTCGGGCATAACCGCTGAGCGTAGCGGTTCGGCGGCCGCGAATCAGTCGACTGTGGGCGGCAGGATCGGCGACGGATGCGGCGCGCTGTTGAACCGGGCCAGCGATCCGTTGACTTCGACGATGCCGCACAGGGCGCTCCACGAGAGCATGGTCAGGTAGTCGATCAGCTCGTCGGAACTCATCCGCCGGTGGGACATCCACGAGTGGGTGGCCAGCTGCACCCCGCCGACGATCATGTACGCCCACGGCTCGACGCCCTTGGTGTCCATCCCGACCTTCTGCATCCGGCGGCGGAACATCACGGCCAGCATGCCGGCGATGATCCGTTCGCTGTCCGCGACCACCTTGCTCTTGCTGGCCGAGCTGTTGGCGAAGACGAACGGGTAGATCTCCGGCTCGGCGGCCACCGTCTCGACGTAGACCCGGATGATCTCGCGGGTCAGGTCGTAGCCGTCGAGGTCGGTGGACAGCGCCGCGGCCATGTTCGGGATCAGCGTGGTCTGCGCGAACCGCATCATGACGGCCGTCGTCAGGTCGTTCTTGTCGACGAAGTAGCGGTACAGGACGGTCTTGGAGACGCCGATCTCCGCGGCGATCTCGTCCATGCTGACGTCCCGGCCGCGCCTGCGGATGGCCTCCAGTGTCCCGTCGACGAGCTCGTTGCGCCGCTCGACCTTGTGCTGGTGCCAGCGTCGCTTGCGCCCGTCCACCTTGACCGCGGGCGGTCCGGACTGAGGTGCCACGTCAGCAGTTTCCGTTCTGTCGGTACCGCCGATATTACTGTTACCGGGCGTATCGGCGCGGCACCGGTCACAGTAACTGGATGGCAGTGCCGGGCCTGCCACTTGCCGCGGTAGCGGATGATGGAGCCGTGGCAGCTCATCGAAAACTTCCGGCTTCGCCCGCCGACGACACCGGCCGCGTGACACCCCACGTGAGCGGGACGATCGTGGGGATATCCCAGACCCTGGGTTCGCTGGCGGAATCCTTCGCCGACGCGGACCCGGTGGCCGACGAGGAACGTCGTCGCGGACTACGCCGGATGAAGCTCGTCGCGCTCGGGTTCCTGATCGGCGCGACGATGATCTTCCTGGCCTGCACCTGGGCGCAGAAGGCCGGCGACGCCCCGGCGTGGGTCGGCTACGTCCGCGCCGCTGCCGAGGCCGGCATGGTCGGCGCGCTGGCCGACTGGTTCGCGGTGACGGCCTTGTTCAAGCACCCGCTCGGGGTGCCGATCCCGCACACCGCGATCATCCGCAAGAAGAAGGACCAGCTGGGCGAGAGCCTGGGCACCTTCGTGCGGGAGAACTTCCTGTCACCGCAGAACGTCGAGACCAAGCTGCGCGACACCCAGATCGCCGGACGCGTCGGCAAGTGGCTGTGCGAACGCGAGCACGCCGAACGGGTCGCCGGCGAGACGGCCTCGGTGCTGCGGGTCGGTGTCGAACTGCTCAACGACGAGGACATCCAGCACGTGATCGACCGGATGATCGTGCGGCGCGTCGCCGAGCCGCAATGGGGGCCGCCGGTGGGCCGGGTGCTCTCGACGCTGCTCGCGGAGAACCGGCAGGAGGCGCTGATCCAGCTGTTGTGCGACCGCGCCTTCCAGTGGGCGCTGAACGCCGGCGACACGATCGACCGGGTGATCATGCGCGACTCGCCGAGCTGGTCGCCGCGCTTCGTCGACCAGCTGGTCGGCGACCGCATCCACCGCGAGTTGATGGACTTCACCGACAAGGTCCGCCGCGACCCGAATCATGAGCTGCGCCAGTCGGCCACCCGCTTCCTGTTCGAGTTCGCCGACGACCTGCAGAACGATCCGCTGACGATCGCCAAGGCCGAGTCGGTCAAGGACCAGCTGATGGCGCGCGACGAGGTCACCCGGGCGGCCGAGACCGCATGGCGCACCCTCAAGCGGCTGGTTCTCGAGGGCGTCGACGATCCGTCCGGAGCGCTGCGTGAGCGGGTCGCCGATTCCGTGGTCCGCATCGGGGAGGCCCTGCGCGACGATGCCGAGTTGCGCGACAAGGTGGATAACTGGATCGTGCGCGGCGCCCAGCACCTGGTGGGCCAGTACGGCGTCGAGATCACCTCGATCATCACCGAGACCATCGAGCGGTGGGACGCCGAGGACGCCTCGCGGCGCATCGAACTGCACGTCGGCCGCGACTTGCAGTTCATCCGGATCAACGGCACCGTGGTGGGCGCGCTGGCCGGGCTGCTGATCTACACAGTGGCGCAAATCATATTCTGACCTGCGCTTGCAACTGCTTGCAAGAGTTAGCACCCTGGCGTACCGTGGGATCTGACAGTTCCGACGAATGCAACAGGGGTGGGTCATGTCGCAGGATGAGAATCTTGCCGCCGTGGTGACCCACGCCGCATCCGACATCGGCAGTTTCATCCGGGCCCAGCGCGAGGCCGCACAGGTCTCGGTCCGACAGCTGGCCGAGAAGGCCGGCGTGAGCAATCCGTACCTCAGTCAGATCGAACGCGGTTTACGCAAGCCGTCCGCGGAGGTACTCAACCAGATCGCCAAGGCGTTGCGCGTGTCCGCCGAGGTGCTCTACGTGCAGGCCGGGATCCTCGAGCCCAGTGAGAGCAACGCGGTGCGCGACGCCATCGTCACCGACATGGCGATCAGCGAGCGGCAGAAGCAGGTGCTGCTCGACATCTACACATCGTTCCTCCAACAGAACGAGGCGCTTCAGAAGGAGCTTCCATCTGATCAAACTTCCTGAAAAGCCTTGTCGAGCAAACCAATTCACCACTCCCCGAAAGGAAGAAGAAAATGGCTGATAACACCACTGTTGAGGATCTGAAGGCCCCGCTGCTCGCCGCCGTGGGTGCCGCCGATCTGGCCCTGGCCACCGTCAACGAGATCGTCGTCACGCTCCGCGAGCGTGCCGAGGAGGCCCGCAGCGACGGCAGGGAGCGTGCCGAGGAGAGCCGCGCGAAGCTGACCGCGCGTGTCGACGAGGCCCGTGACCGGTTGAGCAAGTTCCAGAGCGACCTGCCCAAGGAACTCGGCGAGCTGCGCGAGCGGCTGTCGGCCGACGAGTTGCGCAAGGTCGCCGAGGAGTACGCCGAGGCCGCCACGAGCACCTACAACAAGCTCGTCGAGCGCGGCGAGGCCGCCCTGGAGCGGCTGCGCAACCAGCCGGCTCTCGAAGGGGCCGCCGACCGGGTCGAGGAGTATGTCGACCAAGCCGTCGAGCTGACCCAGGACGCGCTGGGCACCGTCGCCAGCCAGACCCGGGCCGTCGGTGAGCGCGCCGCCAAGCTGGTCGGCGTCGAGCTGTCGAACCGGATCGAAGAGGCCGGCGACGAGGTAGCCGGCGCGATCAAGAAGGCGACCGCGCCCGCCAAGAAGGCCCCGGCCAAGAAGGCCCCGGCCAAGAAGGCCGTCGCCAAGAAGGCCCCGGCCAAGAAGGCTCCGGCCAAGAAGGTCACCCAGAAGTGACGTGGTCGTCGACGTAAGTCGACGGCACGGACGGCGCCCGCCTACCCTTGGAGTCGTGATACTCCAAGGTGTGGCGGGTGCCGTTCTTTCTTTCGTGCACTATGCGGTTCTGATCACCGCGTTGTATGCGCTGATCCATGCCGCGCTGCAGCGCCCGGATGCCTATACCGCTGCGGACAAACTCACCAAGCCGACCTGGCTGGTCATCCTGGCCGCCGCGCTGCTGCTGGCGTTCGTGATGGGGCCGGGTTTCGGCTCGGCGATCGCGGCCTGCGCGGCCGGCGTCTACCTGGCCGACGTCCGCCCGAAGCTGCTGGAAATCCAGGGGAAGTCGCGCTGACGATGCGCCCTCTGCTCGCCGAATGTGGGCGTTCCCGCGAAATCTCGGGCACCCGGTCTCGAAAACCCGCACCCCGGCTGATGGCCGCGCTGGTTCTGGGCGCGGCGCTCTGGGGTGCCGCCCCCGCGCACGCCGACACCGATGTCTTCCAGCCGCCGTTCGTCGACCACACCGAGTGGGTGCACTGGGGCGACCTGACGAGCCTGCGGGTGTATCCCACCGCCGAGGGTCGCGCGGCCGCCGGCACGCTGGGCACTCGCGACCAGGGCGCCGAGGCCTGGTCCGAGGTGCTGGCCGACTCGCCGGACGCCGACGAGCCCGGGATGCGGTCCCAGTTCCTTTGCCACTGGTATCTGGCGGAGTTCGCCGAGCCCGGCAAGACCAGTTGGAACCTGGAACCCTGGCGCCCCGTCGTCGACGATTCGCAGATGCTGTCCGCCGGCTGCAATCCCGGTGGCACCGAGGAGCCGTTCTGACCGGCTGGACCCGGCAGCGGGTCGCGGCCCTGGTCGATCACACGCTGCTCAAACCCGAGGCGACCGCCGCCGACATCGTTGCTCTGGTCGACGATGCGGTTGCGTTGGGGGTTTACGCGGTGTGCGTGTCGCCCTCGATGATCGACATCGCCGCGCCGCGCTGCCCGGCCGGCCTGCACCTGGCTGCTGTCGCGGGGTTCCCGTCCGGCAAGCACGTCAGTGAGGTCAAGGCCCGCGAGGCGGGGCTGGCCGTCGCCGCGGGTGCGGCGGAGATCGACATGGTGATCGATGTCGGTGCCGCGCTGGCGGGGGACATAAGCGCGGTGCGTGACGATATAGCGTTGGTGCGCAAGGCAATCCCGGGTGCGGTGCTCAAGGTCATCGTGGAGTCGGCGGCTCTGATGAGCTTGGCCGATGCCGATACCCTGGCCGCGGTATGCCGAGCGGCTGAAGACGCCGGAGCGGATTTCGTCAAGACCTCCACGGGTTTTCATCCCGCCGGCGGAGCGTCGGTGCCTGCCGTGGGCGTGATGGCCGCCACCGTCGGCGATCGCCTCGGGGTCAAAGCCTCCGGAGGGATCCGCACCGCGGCCGACGCCGTCGCGCTACT
>CAZTAA010000122.1:0-10660 GCA_964611465.1 uncultured Mycobacterium sp.
GCGGGCAGATCCTGTTCGACGCGCCGGAGGTGGTGATCCCGTTCATGGTTCCCGATGGTGCGCACACCTATCCGGACGCCGCGCGCACCGCCGCCGAGCACACCATGTTCACCGTGGCGGCCGGCGCGGCGGTGCAGGCGCTGCTGGTGGCGCTGGCCGTACGCGGCGTGGGCAGCTGCTGGATCGGTTCGACGATCTTCGCCGCCGATCTGGTGCGTGCCCGGCTGGATCTGCCCACCGATTGGGAACCGTTGGGCGCCATCGCGATCGGTCATCCCTCGGAAGGCGCGGCCGGGCCCCGCGATCCCCTCGCAGTCGACGGTCTGTTGGTCGAGCGGTGAGCGTCCGCGAGTCGGTGATCGTCACCCTGAGCGACTGGACCGCCCCCGATGATGCGCAGGATGCGCTGCGCCAGGCCGTTCTCGCGTTCGTGCTTGGCCGGCCCGATGCGTGCGAACGCGCTTGTGTCCCAGGGCATATCACGGCGTCGGTGGCGGTGTTCGACCACACCGGTGCCCGAGTGCTGCTGACGCTGCATCCGCGGCTGGGCCGCTGGGTGCAGCTGGGTGGGCACTGCGAACCGGACGATGCCGATATCCGGGCCGCCGCGTTGCGCGAGGGTGTCGAGGAGTCCGGCATCCCGGGGCTCGTCGTCGACCCTCGGCTCGTTGCGATTCATGTCCATGCGCTGACGTGCTCGCTGGGGGTGCCGACGCGGCATCTGGATCTTCAGTTCGCGGCGGTGGCGCCGGCCGGTGCGTCGATCGCCGTGAGCGACGAGTCGCTGGATCTGCGGTGGTGGCCGGTGGATGCACTGCCACCCGACACCGATCACGCGCTCGCCGCGCTGGTTTCCCGCGCCGCGCGGGCCTCGCGCACGGTCTTGTAGCAGGCGTCACTTCCGCCTGTCCGGGAGGGCATTCCCGTCTTGTCCAGCTACGCGCGACAACGCGCGACACGGTGAGACGTGTCAGAACCCGGTGCAAGTCTGTCGGCATGGCACGCAAAATGTTGCGCGGGATCGAGCTGCGGTATCTGCTCACGTTGATGCTCTCCGAAGAGGGAGCGATGACGGTTTCCGATCTGGGCTACGAAGTGGAGCGGCGTGGTTTCGACGTCCGCGGGCGACCGTCGAAGGCGATATCCGACGCGTTGCGCTGGGAGGTCAGGTTGGGTCGGGTGATCAAATTCGAGCGCGGCTGCTACGGCTACGGCGATATTCCGCGGTCCACCGAATACCGGATGCGCCAGCGGGTCGCGGACCTTCGACGACAGGCCGAGCTTCTGGCCGACGATCCCCGTAGCAGCGACGACCCCTGGGAGAACCGACTCGACCGCCTGCTGGACGGCGGTTGACGCTGTCTCACCGTGTCGCGCGTTGTCGCGCGTAGCTGGACCAACCGGAAACGTCCTCCGGAGCGGTACGGAAGTGACCGCTGTGACTCGGGCGTTCCAGCGTTCCGGGGAAGCCCGGTTTGGCACCGTGGGCAATGGGAACCGCAGGCATAGACGCCGCAGATGCAAAGGAGAACATCATGACGGTTCTGAAATGGGTGGCAGTGCTGTTGATCGCCGTGCTGGGCCCGGCCGGTGCGCCGGCGCAGGCGGCCCCTGACACCCAGGACACCACCTATCTGCAGATGCTCGACCAGAACGGGGTGTCCTACCGCGATTCCGAGACGATGATCTCGTTCGCCCACGACGTCGTGAACCAACTGAGCGCCTCCCCGCAGGACGACGCCAGTGTCGCCTCGATCGTCAACGCCGGCGAGCAGCGGGTCTCTCAGCACGACATGGGTGTGATCATCGCCGCGGCGGTGGTCGCCTACCGACTGTCCCTGATCCCGGTGGTTCGGCACTGGGCGGACAGCGCCGCCGGCTTCCCGTGTGGCTCAGCAGCTCAGCGCGTGCTGCAATGAATCACACGTCGCTGGAGTAGCGAATACCGCAGTCGGGCAACACGACTCCCGGCCACACTCGCGCCCCACGCAATAGTTCACACCGGGCACCGATGTCGGCGCCGTCACCGATCACACCGTCGCGGATCAACGCCCGCGGGCCGATCCGCGCGCCCGCGCCGATGATCGACCGTTCGATCACCGACCCGGCCTCCACCTTCGCCCCGTCGAAAATCACCGCGCCGTCCAACCGCGCGCCCGGGCCGATCTCGGCGCCGCGGCCCACCACGGTGCCGCCGATCAGGAGCGCCCCCGGCGCCACCGACGCCCCGTCGTGCACCAGCGACTCACCGCGGCGATCGCCCAGCGCGGGTGACGGCGCGATGCCGCGCACCAGATCCGCCGAGCCGCGCACGAAGTCCTCGGGCGTGCCCATGTCACGCCAATAGGTGGCGTCCACGTACCCGCACATCTTGACGCCGTCGGACAGCAGGTTCGGGAACACCTC
The DNA here is from genome assembly GCA_964611465.1 of uncultured Mycobacterium sp. Classification (GTDB taxonomy): domain Bacteria; phylum Actinomycetota; class Actinomycetes; order Mycobacteriales; family Mycobacteriaceae; genus Mycobacterium. The sequence goes on from CAZTAA010000122.1 coordinate 2,407, forward strand.
GCGTTCGACCGACACCTCGCGGCCGCGCGGGATGCGGTCGATGATGGCGCGGTCGAACACGTAGCAGCCGGCGTTGATCTGGTCGGTCGGCGGATCCTGCGTCTTCTCGAGAAAGGCAGTCACGCGCCCGGAGGCGTCGGTCGGCACGCAGCCGAACGCGCGCGGATCGGCAACCCGGACCAGATGCAGCGTCACCTCGGCGTCGTTGTCGTAGTGGAACGCCAGCAGCGCACGAAGGTCGGTGCCGGACAGGACATCACCGTTGAACACGAGCGCGGTGTCGTGCCGCAACTTGTCGGCGACGTTGGCGATCCCGCCGCCGGTCCCGAGCGGCTCCTCCTCGAAGACGTAGTCGATCTGCAACCCGAGCTTGGAGCCGTCGCCGAACTCGCTCTCGAACACGGCGGCCTTGTACGACGTGCCGAGCACCACGTGCTCGATGCCGGCCGCCGCGATCCGGGACAGCAGATGCGTCAGGAACGGCAGCCCGGCCGTCGGCAGCATCGGCTTGGGCAACGCCAGGGTCAGGGGCCGCAGTCTCGTTCCCTTGCCGCCGACGAGCACGACGGCGTCCACCTTCTTCGGATCGAAGTCAGCCATCGCGCCTCCTCATGTCCCGCCGTGCCTTGCGCACCACGAGGCCTGATCGTACGGCCAAAGCGCCGCGCATGGCCCACCTCAGCGGAGCTCGTGACCACCCGGTATGCCGTGACGACAGGTACGTCCACGTGCTGTCGTGATGGGCCGCGAGGTTCCGTGCGGGATCGCGGCCCGTCGAATGACCCTTGTCGTGCAGCACCTCGGCCGACGGCACGTACACGTTCAGCCAGCCGGCGTCGCCGAACCGCTCCCCGAGGTCGACGTCCTCCATATACATGAAGTAGCGCTCATCGAACCCGCCGATCGCGTCGAAGGCGGCGCGGCGGACCAGCAGACACGACCCGGACAGCCAGCCGACCGGGCGTTCGCTGGGCGCCTCGCGGTCCTGCCGATACGCCGCGGTCCACGGGTTGTTCTTCCAGAACGGGCCGACGACGGCGTGCATGCCGCCGCGGATGACGCTGGGCAGATGCCGCGCCGACGGGTAGACCGAGCCGTCGGGATCCCGGATCAACGGCCCGACGGCGGCGGCCCGCGGCCAGCGCCGCGCGGCGTCGAGCAGGGCGTCGATGCTGCCCGGCGACCACACCACGTCGGGGTTGGCGATCACCAGGAACTCCGAATCCGACGAGTCGAATGCGGCGGCCGCGCGGTTGACCGCCCCGCCGTAGCCCAGGTTCGACCCGGTGCGCAGCAGCCGGGCGTAGGGGTAGCGCTGTGCGGCGGCCTCGGGGGCGCCGTCGACCGAGCCGTTGTCGGCCATCACCACGTCAACGGGCCGATCGGTCGCCACGCTCAGCGACGACAGGAACCGCTCCAGGTGCGGGCCCGGTGAATAGGTCACCGTTACCACGGGCAGTTCGTCGGTCACGGCGTCGAGGGTATCGGCCGCGCGACGAAGGCCTGCCACGCCGGGGTCGGCTACCGGGATGTCGGCGCGATCGCCTATAGCCTGGGCTGATGCCTGCCCGTGTTTTGCGTGTCCTCGCCACGGTGTTCGCCGTCATGATCGTGGTGACCACCGGCGTGGCGTGGACGACGCTCAACTCGTTCGAGGGCGGGATCAAGCACATCAGCACCGCGGCCCTGGGCGGTGGCGGGGACGACGGCGCGATCGACGTGCTGCTGGTCGGCGTGGACAGTCGCACGGACGCGCACGGCAATCCGCTGTCGGCCGAGGAGTTGGCGACGTTGCGGGCCGGCGACGACGTGGCCACCAACACCGACACGATCATCCTGATCCGCATCCCCAACAACGGCCGGTCGGCCACCGCGATCTCGATCCCCCGCGACTCGTACGTCAACGCGCCGGGTCTGGGCAAGATGAAGATCAACGGCGTGTTCGGCGAGGTCAAACTCGACACGATGAAGGAACTCATCGAGAACGAGGGCATGGATCCGGCCGAGGGCGAAAAGCGCGGCATCGAAGCCGGCCGCGAGGCGCTGATCAAGACCGTCGCTCAGCTCACCGGCGTGACCGTCGACCACTATGCCGAGATCGGGCTCCTCGGTTTCGCGCTGATCACCGATGCGCTCGGCGGCGTCAACGTGTGTCTGAAAAACGCCGTCTACGAACCTCTTTCGGGTGCCGACTTCCCGGCCGGCTGGCAGAAGCTGAACGGCCCGCAGGCGCTGAGCTTCGTGCGGCAGCGCCACGACCTGCCGCGCGGCGACCTGGACCGGGTGGTTCGTCAGCAAGCCGTCATGGCTTCCCTTGCCCACCAAGTGATTTCGGGTAAGACGTTGTCCAGCCCGGCGACGCTGAACCGCCTCGAGCAGGCGGTTCAGCGTTCGGTGGTGCTCTCCGACGGCTGGGACATCATGAAGTTCGTCGACCAGTTGCAGAAGCTGGCGGCCGGCAGCGTGGCGTTCGCGACCATCCCGGTGCTCGACGAGAACGGCTGGAGCGACGACGGCATGCAGAGCGTCGTGCGGGTGGACCCGAATCAGGTCGAGGAGTGGGTGAACAGCCTGCTGCACGACCAGGCCGAGGGCAAGACCGAGCAGATCGCCTACAGCCCGGACAAGACCACCGTCGACGTGGCGAACGACTCCGACGTCAACGGGTTGGCCGCCGCGGTGTCAGAGGTGTTGTCGGGCAAGGGTTTCACCGCCGGGAAGGTCGGCAACAACGAGGCCGAGAAGGTGTCCAACAGTCAGGTGCAGGCCGCCACCGCCGACGATCTCGGCGGCCAGGCCGTCGCCCGTGAGCTCGGCGGGCTGCCAGTGGTGGCCAGCGCTGCGGTGCCGCCGGGGACGGTGCGGGTGGTGCTGTCGGCCGACTACACCGGTCCGGGTTCGGGGCTCGAGGGTGCGCCCGAGTCGGCGACCGCCGATCTGGCCGCCGCCGACGCGGGCTCCACGGGGCCCTCGGGCGATGACGCACCGCCGGCGCCGTCGCCGATCCTGACCGCCGGATCCGATGACCCGCAGTGCGTGAACTGACCCTGACGGGCGCCCTGCTCGATCCCCTGCTGCGCGACAACCCCGCCGGACCGCGGATCACCTACTATGACGACGCCACCGGCGAGCGGGTCGAATTGTCAACGGCCACTTTGGCGAACTGGGCCGCCAAGACCGCCAACCTGCTGCGCGACGAGCTCGGCGCCGGGCCCGGCAGTCGGGTCGCGGTGCTGTTGCCCGCGCACTGGCAGACGGCGGCGGTGCTGCTGGGCATCTGGTGGATCGGCGCCGAGGTGGTGTTCGACGCCGCGGACGCCGATGTGACGCTGTGCACGCGGGAGCGTCTCGACGAGGCCGGCATGGGTGAGGTCGCGGTGCTGTCCCTCGACGCGTTCGGGAAGGGTTACGACGATCTGCCGGTCGGGGTGACCGACTACGCGACGGCGGTCCGGGTGCACGGCGATCAGGTTGTGCCCGAAGGCAATCCGGGTCCGGCGCTGGACGGCCGGTCCGTCGCCGAGGTGCTTGCCGAGGCGGGTGGCGCGGACTTGGCGGCCGGTGACCGGGTGTTGTCGTCGCTGGGCTGGTCGACGCCCGCGGAGCTGATCGCGAATCTGGTGGCGGTGTTCGCCGCCGGCGCGTCACTGGTGCAGGTCGCCCATCCCGATGCCGCGTTGCGGGAGCGGCGGATGTCGACCGAGAAGGTCACCCGCGTCCTCGATCTGCTCAGCCCTCCCTGACACAAACTGCGAGTAGACCTCGCAGGGGTTACTGAACAGATAGCCTGAGGACATGCGGGAAGCCCTGGATGTCGGTGCAATTCGCGCGGCCGCGCACGACTGGCGGGTCGATGTCGTCGAGGAGACCGGGTCGACCAACGCCGACCTGCTGGCCCGCGCGGCCGCCGGTGAGGACATCGCCGGGGCGGTACTGCTGGCCGAGTATCAGACGGCGGGGCGCGGCCGGCACGATCGGCAGTGGTCGGCGCCGCCGCGGGCGCAGGTGGCGATGTCGGTCGGCGTCGACACCACCGGCATCCCGACGGACACCTGGGGCTGGCTTCCGCTACTGACCGGTGTGGCGGCGGTCGAGACGTTGCGGGAGTATGTCGACGCCGGGCTGAAGTGGCCCAATGACGTGATGGTCGGCACCGGCAAGTTGGGCGGAGTCCTGTCCGAGGTTGCCAACGCCGGCGTGGTCGTCGTCGGAATCGGGATCAACGTCTCACTGACCGCCGACGAGTTGCCCGACCCGCGGGCCACGTCTCTCGAATTGCTCGGCGCCACCGTCGACCGCACCGAACTGGCATCAAACGTGTTGCGCGCGTTGGCTTCCCGGGTGCACCACTGGCGGGCGGCGTCGGGCGCCGACGGCGACCTGGTCGACGACTACAAGCGCTACAGCCTGACTCTCGGCACGCCGGTGCGGGCCGTGCTGCCGGGCGACACCGAACTGCGGGGCACCGCCGTCGGCGTCGACGAGTTCGGCCGGCTGCTGATCGACGACGGCACCGAGATCGTGACAGTCGCCGCGGGCGACATCACCCATCTCCGGCCGGGTTCATAGCCCCCTGCCATACCCCCATGCCATTCTGTTCAGTCACCTCTGCGAAGAAGTTCGAGTAGCCGTCGCAGAGGTGGCTGAAAAGATTCCGGTGGAGGCGCCCAGCCACATCCGCCTTGCGGCGCCGCGCCACATCCGTCACTTCCGCACCTCGGCGGGCAGGGGTTGGCGATCTGCCCACCTCTGCGCGACAACGAGCGACAGGATGAGACAGCCGTCTGCGGATACGGTTGCAAGGGACTGCTGAGCAGCCGTTTTGTCGCGCAGAGTCGGGCAGACGGCCGGCTCACCGTAGGGCGCTCAGCCAACCGACAAACAATTGTTGGTAGTACTCAACTATTATTGGGTATTCTCAACTATTGTTAGAACCCGAGGAGGTTGTTCGCATGGACCTCGGCCGCCCGTTGGCCACCGTGACACCGACGTTGGATGGCGATGTCCTGCAGGTCTTGGCGACGCATGATGTCTCCTTCACCGCGGGCCAGGTTCGTCGGGTGCTGAACAATTTTTCGGAGGAGGGAATCCGAAAGGTACTTGCCAGACTGCAGGCTCAGGGCGTTGTGCTGGTTGAACGGGTGGGTAATGTCAGCGCGTACAGGCTGAATTCAGCTCATCTCGCTGCGCCTCCGATCATCGCGCTGGCAGGGCTGTTCTCGACTTTCCTCAAGAAGCTCGAAGAAACCCTCGAAACCTGGGAGCCCCAACCGAAATACGCGGCGGTTTTCGGATCGGCCGTGCGCGGCACCATGTCGACGGACAGCGACATCGACCTTCTGTTGGTAGGGCAACGCATGAGCCCCGAGTGGGAGAGCCTCGTCCATCAGCTTGCCGCCAGAGTCACGAGTTGGACGGGCAACGACGCTCGAATCGTCGAGTACTCGGTGGAGGAATTGGGCTCTGCGCGTTCGGAACCGGTGTTGCAGGATGTCCTCGCGCATGGGCTTACGGTCGCCGGATCCCGTTCGTGGCTCCTCAAGCAGCTCCAACCGGCGGCGGCTCGGACGAAATGAACGAACGAGTAAGGCAGAGTTCAGCCATTATTCGGCGCGGCCGACTACGAAAGGCCTCAGACTTTCTGGATGCCGGGCTCGTCCTTGATGACGAGATGGCCGATGCCGCCGTAACCCTGTTCGTGAACGCCGGAATCGCCGCGGCCGATGTCATATGCGGCGTACGGCTCGGAACCTACTCTGCCAGCGAGAACCACAATGCGGCGACCGCACTTCTGGCGAAGGCCGAACCAGGTATGGAGAAGCATTTGCGCCACGTTGTTGAACGTCAAATCGAAGGTCGCCTATACGCATCAGCCGGCCTCACGCGAAGAGCACAAAAAATCCAAGCGCGCTGCGGAACTCCTCGTGGAAGCTGCCCGACGCGCCGCAGCAAGCTCTGCGAAAAAATGATGCCAGCCAGACGCGTCGGTTCGGAGGATGGTCGTGGGGTGACCGGCTCAGCGCGACAACGAGCGACACGCTGAGACGCAGGCCCTGCGGCCACAAGGTCCGTGCTGTTGAAACATTCGGTGCGGCAAGCCGAATGCCCACGGTGTCGCGCATTGTCGCGCAGAGGCGGACTGAACGCTCACCTCTTCCGCTGAGGTGCGCAAGTGACTCCTGTGGCGGCGGGGCTGAACGATGCCGGACGAAGAAGCTAAGCGCCGGCGCTAAGCAACCGCTCTTCCATTCTGTTCAGCGGCCACTGCGAAGAAGTTCGAGTAGCCGTCGCAGAGGTTACTGAACAGATCGAAAGGTGGCTGAACAGCTCAGCGCAGCAGCGCGCGCGACATGACGACGCGCTGAATCTGGTTGGTGCCCTCGTAGATCTGGGTGATCTTGGCGTCGCGCATCATCCGCTCGACGGGGAAGTCGACGGTGTAGCCGGCCCCGCCGAACAGCTGCACGGCGTCGGTGGTGACCTCCATCGCCACATCGGAGGCCATGCACTTCGACGCCGCCGAGATGAAGCCCAGGTTGCCTTCCCCACGCTCGGCGCGGGCGGCGGCGGTGTAGACCAGCAGTCGCGCGGCTTCAACCTTCATCGCCATGTCGGCGATCATGAACTGCACGGCTTGAAAATTCGACACACTCTGGCCGAACTGCTTGCGGTCCTTGGTGTATTCGATGGCCGCATCCAGCGCACCCTGCGCGATGCCGACGGCTTGCGCGCCGATCGTCGGGCGGGTGTGGTCCAACGTGGCCAGCGCCGTCTTGAAGCCGGTGCCGGGGTCGCCGATGATCCGGTCGCCGGGAACCCGGCAGTTCTCGAAGTACAACTCGGTGGTGGGTGACCCCTTGATGCCCAGCTTGCGTTCCTTGGGCCCGACGGTGAAGCCCTCGTCGTCCTTGTGCACCATGAACGCCGAGATGCCGTTGGCGCCCTTGTCGGGATCGGTCACGGCCATCACCGTGTACCAGGACGACTTGCCGCCGTTGGTGATCCAGCACTTGGCGCCGTTCAGGATCCAGTCGTCACCGTCGGCCTTGGCGCGGGTGCGCATCGACGCGGCGTCGGAACCGGCTTCGCGTTCGGACAGCGCGTAGGAGGCCATCGCCTCACCGGAGGCAATGTCCGGCAGCACCTTCTGCTTCAGCTCATCGGAGCCGCGCAGGATCAGGCCCATGGTGCCCAGCTTGTTGACGGCCGGGATCAGCGATGCCGACGCGTCCACCCGGGCGACCTCTTCGATGACGATGCAGGCGGCCACCGAGTCGGCGCCCTGCCCGCCGTACTCCTCGGGCACGTGCACGGCGTTGAAACCGGAGGCCACCAACGCGTCCAGGGCCTCCTGGGGGAAGCGCGCGTTCTCGTCGACGTCGGCGGCGTGCGGCGCGATTTCCTTTTCGCACAGGGCGCGGATCGCAGTCCGCAACTCCTGGTGCTCCTCGGGCAACTGGAACAAGTCGAACGACGGATCTCCGCCCCATGCAGCCATCAAGGTCCTCCTCAAGTTACTAGCCGGTAACCCTAACTTGATGCCCCGTCCGAGCATCAACCGGGCCGACTGCTTACAGGGTATGACTGCCCGGGCACGAAACTCAGTCGAAGTGGCGGTCGATATCCATCCGCTCGTGGAGAATGCGCACCACATCGATCACGCCGTCGACAATCCGGTAATACAGCGTGTGGGATCCCACGGAATGCTTGCGGTATCCGGTTCGAACTTCGTCGCACGCGCGGCCGAGTTTCGGGTTGTCGCTGACGCGTTCGACCGCGCGCTGAATCTCGCGCAGATATTCCTCGGCTTGTCGGTCGTCCCAGTGTTCAGCGGTGTAGTCCCAAATTCCTTCCAGGTCAGCGCGCGCGGCGGGTGAGAGCCGGTACCGGCTCACCGTCCGCGTCTACCCGAGACAAATTCGTCGAAGTCGAACGGCGTCGACTCGCCGCTCTCCTCACCGGCGATAAGTGCGTGACGCAATGCGCGCAAGCGGGTCTCGCGATCTTCAAGCAACCGCAACGCAGTACGCACAACATCGCTTGCCGAGCGATAACGACCTGATGCGACCTCGTCCTCGATGAACGCGCTGTAATGCTCGTCGAGACTGAACGACGTGTTCTTGCCCACGGACCTAGATTACCAATTATTGGTACCAGGTGAGCCGGTAACGCCGCCCCGCCGCGCGCCTATACACCGGATACAGAGAGGGGCGCAGATCATGGGATTCTCCACCGACGTAGCAGCACCGCCGTC
>CAZTAA010000123.1:0-10511 GCA_964611465.1 uncultured Mycobacterium sp.
GTCATTGCCGTTCTGGGCGCGCTCGCTTATTCGTTACTCGTCACACCGAGATACGAGGCATCGACGGTGCTCTTCGTGTCGGCCACCGGAGACGGCAACGCCACCCAGACCAACGACGGCGGCATCTTCGCCCAGCGCCGGGTGCTCACCTACATCCCGCTGTTGACGGGACGAAATCTCGCGCAGCGCACCATCGACAAGCTCAACCTCGATATGAGCCCGAAGGACCTGCAGAACGAAATCACCGCAGTCGCGCCCACGGACACGGTCTTGATCAACGTCACGGTGACAGACCCCTCCCCGTCTCGAGCGCGCGACATCGCGAACACCCTGTCCAACGAGTTCGTCACCATGGTGGCTGGACTGGAGAGTTCGGATGAGGCGGTCAGACCGGATTCGGAGATCATCGTCCAGCAGCGCGCGGAGGTGCCGGAGCATCCAGCCACCCCGAAGAAGTTCCGCAACGTGGCGATCGCCGCCGTGATGGGTGCGGTGCTCGGAACCCTCATCGCGCTTGTCCGCGACCGGCTCGATCAATCGGTCAAGACCCAGGCGGCCGTTGAAAGCGCGGCCGGCGTCGGGCTGGTCGGCGACATTCCGCTCGATGCGCAGCGCCGAAAGGAACCGCTGATCTCGTTCGCCACGGACCGTTCCCGCACCGCCGACGCTTTCCGCGAGCTCCGGCTCAATGTGCAGACGCTCGAGACCGGCGACGGCCCACGGGTGGTTGTCGTCGCGAGCCCCGCACCTGCCGAGGGCAGAACCACCACGGTGATCAACCTGGCGCTGGCGCTGGCCGAGACCGACTCCAACGTGGTCGTCGTCGACGGCGACTTCCGGCGTCCCAGGGTGGCCGCCTACCTCGACATCCCCGGGGATCTGGGTTTCAGCACGGTGCTGTCCGGCCAGGCGAACCTGCGGCAGGCGCTGCAGGGCACCCGTTTCCCGCGGGTGACGGCGCTTGCCGCCGGGGCGGTTCCGCCCAACTCCGCCGACCTGCTCGGCACCCGGGCCGCCCGAGACGTTCTCGACGAGTTGAGCGGGCAGTTCGACTATGTGATCGTCGATTCCTCCCCGCTGCTGGTGCCCGATGGCGCGACGCTGGCGCGGTACTCGCAAGGAGTCCTGCTGATCGCCCGGTTCGGACAGACCAAGCGACCTCAACTGGCCCGTGCCGCCGAGACGCTCCGGCGCGCGGGGGCACATCTGCTCGGCGCCGTCCTGACGATGACGCCGGCCAAGAAGAAGGACCCGTTGGACAGCCATTACGGCCCGGCCGGTGGTGCCCCGGCCAAGAGCGCGGGCCGGCGCCGTGACCGGCCGACGAACTGACAGGCCGACAGACCCATGGCTCGACATGCGGCCGGACCACCGGGGCGGGCTGATTCGTCGGGAACGTTCCTGGCGATGCCCGTCCGCGCGGCGGAGCCGGAGGCGTCGAACGCCAGGCAGCGGAACATCGCGCTGGCGTTGGTGATTGCGGGGGCATTCGCGCTTGCGGTGATTCCCGAGGTGATCAACCATCTGCTCGTCAAGCACGTTCCCGACACCTCCCCGATCCAGGGCAAGGCATATGAGACCGCGCCCGCCCACCTGGCCCGGTGGGGATTCTCGGCGGTCCTGCTGGGGTTGACCTCCCTCGTCGTACTGATGCGCGGTCATCCCAGCCGGAACATCGGCCGGCTGCTCATCCTGTTGCTGGCGGTGAACCTGCCCTACCTTGTCGGTCCGCAACAGCCCGACGCGGCCGCGCTGATCAAACTCGTTCTGGCCAATACGTTCTTCGTGGCCATCTGGAACGTCGGCGGGTCGGTCGCCGAGCTCAAGTGGATCCCCATCATCGTCTCGGCAGTGGGCGTCTACTCGATCATCGGTGGGCTGATCATTCCGGAATACATGATGTACAACATAGTTTCCCGCAAGGCGATCATCGCCGGCTGGGAGTTGGCGGGTCCGTTCGGCCACAGCAATGTTCTCGGCGTGTATTGCGGTGTGGCGTTTGCGCTGGTGCCGCTGATCGACAATGTCCGCTGGCGGGTCCTCTGCGCGGTCACCCTGGTGGCGACGATAACCGCTTCGGCAACCAGGACCGCCTTGATCGGGGTCGGCTTCGTGATGCTGTGGTGGCTACTCTGTTACTTCCGGTCGGTCTTCTCGATACGCGTGGCGGGCACCGCACTCGCCACCATCACCATGGTCGGCATGTTCATCGTTCCCTTTCTGAATTGGGACCCACGCGCTTTCACCGATCGAGCTTACATCTGGGCCGCGAGCGTCCGGATATGGCGGGAGTCGCCGCTGTTCGGCAAGGGCTTCGACTGGTTCGCCAACGACGCGCAATACTCCGCCGAGATCGCCAACTGGGCGTTCGTCGGCACCGGGCACAACATAGTCATGGACACGCTGGTGAAAACCGGGCTGGTCGGCATGGCCGCCGTGGTGCCCCTGTTCATCATCGCCATCCGGTTCGCCCGTTCGTCACCCATCGTCAACCAGCAGATCGCCATCTTCGGATTCCTCATCGGCTATTTCGTCATCGCCACCACCGAGGCGGCCTGGGACCTCTGGCCCAACGTGCAGCTGTTCCCCATCAGCGCAATGATCTTCGCGATAATCGCCGTAGCGCGCGATAGCGATAGCGACACAGCCCAGGACAATGTGCCGTGACCGCTGAGCCGGCGGTCAGTGTCGTCATCCCGACCATCGGAAGGGACAGTCTGCGGACGGCTGTTGAATCGGCGTTGGCACAAACGTCGCCGCCGATGGAAATCATCGTGGTGCTGGACGCGGATGGCGATCCGGATCTTCCGCATTCGGGGACCATCAAGACGGTGCGAACCGCTGGCGGAGTCGGCCCCAGCCTTGCGAAACACCTCGGCATCGAAGCGTCGAGTGGGAACGTCATCGCCCTCCTCGACGATGACGATGTCTGGCGACCCGGCAAGCTCGAGCGGCAACTCGCCGCCGCGCCGCCGGGAGATCGATGGGTGGTCTCGTCCCGCTTCTTCGTTCACGTCGAGGGGCAGGAACCCGTGATCGGCCCGCGTGTTCCCATCACCCGCGACGAGCCGATTGCTCCATATCTCTTCGAATTCCGGATGCGGAAAGCGTTCAATCTGGTTCAGACATCGACGCTGCTGTTTCCGCGGGCGCTGGTGGAGCAGGTGCCGATGTCAGTGGCGGTCGGCTCCATCCATGACGACCCGAAGTGGCTGATCGAAGTGCGGCGCGCCTTTCCGGATCTACCGATCATTCAGGTGCCCGAGCCGCTCGTCGATATCATGTGGACCGCTGTATCGGTGTCTCGCCCGGGAGTCGACCGCAGCCAGGAACTCATCGATTGGGGCATCCGCGAACTTGCCGGCGACTCGAAGAGGGTGCGAGGTGACTACATGCTGACCTCCCCGGTGGGCTCGGCGCTCGCGGCCGGTTCGCTTACCGGTGTCCTCCGGTCGATACGCGCGGGAGTGCGGTACGGGCGACCGGGGAAGTTGGCCTGGGCCAGTGCGGCCAAGTCGATGTTGCGACTCGGTCAGGGACGGCTGAGAGGAATTGCGGCGCGGGGGTCCGGAGGACTGTGAGCCGCGCCGATGGCGGGGGTCAGCAGGCCGGGTCGCGCCGCACCGTGTGCCGGGACTGACGCCGATGCCGCCGAGTTTCGCCCGCAACACCATCCTTGGCTTCGTCTCCGGCGCGGCCGTCGCGCTCTCCGGCTTCGTCGGTAACGCGATCACCGCCCGGTTGCTCGGACCGGACAACCTCGGCATCTACGCCTATGTCGTGCTGTGCGTGACAGTCGCGTCGACCATTGCGGCATTGGGCATGGACCTGGTACAGCAGCGGTTCATCCCGAATCTGCGCGCCGAGGGCCGCGACGCGGAAGCGGATGGCCTCATCGGAGCAACCACCCGGCTGTCGATGGCGGCCGCCTTCATCGCCGGCCTGCTGTTGTTCGGCTACCTGGAGGGGCCGGGCCGAAGCGTCTTGCAGGCATCGTCGGCGACATCCCGATTCATCGTGATCGCTGTCGCCCTCGGGTGGTTCATCTGCTGGCGGATGGCCGACCTGTATCTGTTCAACATCAGAGGTGAGCAGCGCTTCGCGGAGTTCGCCCGGGTATCGGCCGTCTCGGCGGTGCTGAAGGTGGCGACGATGGCCCTAGGCGCGTGGATCTTCGGGATTCCCGGCGCTCTCGCCGGGTACATCGCCGCCAACATCGTGCCGGCAGGCCGGATGTTCCGACTGCTGCGCAACAAGCCCGGCGTCGCCCCCGAACTCAGGCGGGAGGTCATCGGGTTCGCGCTGGTGAGCTGGACCATCGCGTTGATCGGCAGCCTGGTGTTCGGCCGAACGCAGATCCTCTTCCTTGAGCACTACACCGGTCTGGCTGCGGTCGGGTTGTTCACGGCCGCGGTCACGGTGGCCGAGATGGCCGCCCAATTGCCGCCCCTACTGCTCTCGGCCCTGTTACCGCGCTTCAGTGAGCAGCACGGCCTGCAGGCGCATGAGAACATGCAACGGCTTTATCGAACGATGACTTCGCTCATCGCGATGGTGATCGTTCCGCTGTGTCTCACCCTCGCGGCGGTTGCGCCCGTGCTGTTGCCACTGGTGTTCGGGGCGGATTTCGCTGATGCGGTCCCGGCGGCGTCGGTACTGCTCATCTGCGCGGCCATCAGCAGTCTCGGCGGAACCACGCTCTATCTCATCCTCAGCGTCGGCAAGACCGGACTGCTACTGATATCCAACGCTGTAGGCCTGGCCGGCACGGTGGCGCTGGGGTTCCTGCTGATACCCCGGTTCGGGTTGATGGGCGCGGCCTGGTCACGCGGAACCATCCAGGTGATCGTCATTGTTCTCGAAACCGCTCTCGCGGCAGTGCGACTCGGCGTCGCCCCGTCCTACCGGGCGCTCGGGGCGATCACCCTGGCGTCGGTGGCGGGGGGTGGGGTGGCGTATGCCGCCGTCACGGAGGTGGGTGGTGCGAAATCACTCCTGATCGCCGTACCCGCCGCGGTCGTCACGTACCTGATCGCACTGCGCGTTCTGGCGGTGGTGCGGATGGTGGCCCCCGAACTGAACGACAAGCTCCTCGAGCACGCGCCGGAGTCGATGAAGCCGGCCGCCCGGCTGGTGCTGAAGCTGGTCTCGCCGCCCGCGCGGGGCCGGGCCGAGTCGGATTGACCCGGCACCGGCCCTGAGGCGGATGCTCGAGGTCGGTAGTCCCCGACGAATCGGTTGATTCGTTCTGGACCCGAGTCGCCCGTGGCTATCATTTGCACGGCTACGCCGGGTCTGGTGGCGGTGGCGGCCCGCGGTCGGAGACCGTCGGCTGGGGCGTCCGCGAGCATGCGGAGGGGGAAGGGGGAATGCCTCCGATGGCAAGGAGTTTCGCCCATAACACTCTGCTCGGCTTCACCGCCGGTGCTGTCGTCGCCCTTGCCGGGTTCACCGGTAACGCGATCACCGCCCGACTGCTCGGCCCCGACAAACTCGGCGTGTTCGCCTACGTGGTCTGGTGTGTGACGATCGGCACGATGATCGCCAGCCTGGGGATCGGAATCGTTCAGCAGCGCTTCATCCCGCGCCTGATCGCCGAGGGCAGGGCCGATGCGGCGGAGGGTCTGATCGGGACCACCACCCGACTCGCCATGCTGGCCGCCACATTGGGCGCGGTGGTGTTGTGCCTCTTCCTCGAATGGCCTGGAAGCACTGCAACACAGGGGCTTTCGAGCACATCCCGACATGTCGTCATCGCGTTCGCGGTGGGATGGTTCATCTGTTGGCGAATGGCCGACGTCTATCTGTTCTACCTGAGAGGCGAGCAGCGATTCGGGGAGCTGGCCCGACTGTCGGGCGTCTCGGCGGTGCTCAAGCTCACCGTTACGGCATTGGGCGCCTGGCTGTTCGGGATTGCCGGCGCACTCGCCGGCTACATCGCGGCCAACCTGCTGCCGACCGCTCGGATGTTCCGCCTGCTCCGCATCAAACCCCATCTCGACGAGGAGCTCCGGCGCGAGGTCACCAGCTTCGCACTGGCCAGCTGGGTGACAGCGGTGATCGGCGGCCTGGTGTTCGGCCGGACCGAGATCGTGTTCCTCCAGCATTACACCGGGATCGGCGCCGTCGGCATGTTCACCGCGGCGGCCACCGTGGTCGAAGCCGCCGTCCAGCTCCCGCCTCTGCTGCTCTCGGCGCTTCTCCCCCGCTTCAGCGAGCAGTTCGGCCAGGGCGCGCACGACACCCTGGCGAGTCTGTACCGCACCCTGACGGCGCTGATGGCGATGCTCATCCTGCCGCTCTGCCTCGGCTTCGCCGCGGTTACACCCGAACTGGTGCCACTGCTGTTCGGCGCTGAATACGCGGATGCAGTCCCCGTCGCGTCAGTGCTGTTGATCGCCGCGTCGATCAGCAGCCTCGGCGTCACCACGTTCTATCTCCTTCAGAGCATCGGCAGAGCCGGCTTCCTGCTGATCTCCAACGGTTCGGGCCTAGTCGGCACAATCGTGCTCGGCTTTCTGCTGATTCCCCGCTTCGGCCTGATCGGAGCCGCCTGGTCGCGGGCCGTCGTGCAAGTTTCGGTCGTGCTGATCGAGACCTGGTACGTGACCAAGCGGGTCCGCATCTCACCGCCTTATCGGGCGCTCGGCCTCATTGCGCTGGCCGCAATCGCCCAGGGGGCGGTCGCCTACGGTCTGACCGTGTTTGTGGGCGGGGCGGGATCCCTCATCGTGTCCATTCCGATCGCCATGGCGATATACCTGCTCGCCATTCGTCTGCTCGGAGTGATCCCACTTGTGGATCCAGCCCTGCCGGATCAGATCATCTCCCGAGTGCCGCAACGAATCCGGCCGTTGGCCGTCCGTGCGCTGCGACTGCTGTCCCCACCCAGTGCGGAGTCCGCCGGAGCAGCCTGAACGCGACTGGTCGGGCTCAGGCCGGCGCGGTACCCATCAATGCAAGGGCGGAGGCCTTGAGCGTCAGGTTCTCACGAAGGACACCGAAGTTCTGCTCGATATCGGTGGGATCGGTTCCCCCATCGACCAATTCGTAGTAGATCAATGGTCCGGCCCATTCCCACTCCGCTGCCTGGTGGCGCGCCTGAAGCAGGATCGCCGCCTGCATCTGATCCGAGACCGCATCCGGACCCTCACCGGTAGGCGCGCCGAACTCGGTGATCCAGATCTTGGTCTGGCCATCACCGTGCTTTTCCATCAGTTTGTGCAGATCGGCGAGGTCCTTGAAGCCGCCTTCAGGTTGTTGGTCGGGATCATTCGGCAGCGATGGAAAGCTGTACGGATGCACGGCGATTCCGTCGGCAAGTTGTGCTGCCCCATTGCTGTACAGCCGATCGAGGTAGCGCATCGGCGTCAGGCCGATGTTGGGCGGATCGGGTTCGGGGGCCAGGCCGCCGATCAGAAGTGTGGCTTGCGGATCGACACCGCGGATGGTCTGCGCCGCAACCCGGAACAGCGCGGCGTACTCGTCGGGGTTGGGAAGCGGCGGCCAGAACTTGTCGGAATTGGGCTCGTTCCAGATCTCCCAGGTGTGCACCCCGCGGGGCGCGTAGCGCTCGGCCGCCAGTGTCGCGAACCGCGCGTAGTCCGCCATCTCGCCGGGCCGAGAGTGCCGGGTGGTGGAGGAGTGACTGGTCGCGGGCGCAGCCGCCCAGGCGGGGCTGAATGCGAACACGGCCAGGACGTGTATTCCGTGGTCCGCGGCTTCACTGGCGATCATGTCCGGGGTGGACCAGTCCAGTTGGCCACGTTCGGTTTCGATCGACGCCCAGTCGATGTCCATCCTGACCCAGGACACATTCATCGCAACCATGAGGTCGAACTGCCGCTTGAGGCTGGCGTGGTCGGAGCCCCGGCGGTGCAGGGTCATCCCGATCTCGGCGTTCCTGTTTGCAGAAACCGACGGCTGACACGCCGGCGTCGTGAACGCCAGCAGTACCAGCGACATCAGAACCGCCAGGCCGTTGCGTCCGGTCCTCATCGGCACCAACTCGCCCCCCGGGCTGCCGGTCTGGCGACGATCTCCCCCATGCCGGCTCCCCCCACCCTTCGTGCCTCAGTGGCACGCCCCGAGATTCTACCCTTGACCAGGGATTCCCGGACGGCCCCACCCGGTCGCCGTGGAGTTACCGCCGTTCAGCGCAGGATCGCCCGGTTGTCGCTGCTCCCGGAGAGCACCCTGCCCAGGACGCCCTCGGTGCGGCCGATCGCCAGCGCCACGCCGTCCAGGGGGCGGAACTTGCGGGGCATGCGTAGCGGTGCGAGCGCACCGCCCAGCACGAAGCGGAACCTTGCCCACACCGGGTAGTCCCAGCGCCGGTACACATATCCGACGCCGCGCGCGTAATAGCGCAGTTTCCGGCGGCGCTCGGCACGCGTGAGGTGGGCGAACTCGGTCTGCGCCCGAACGGCGATATCGGGCACCCAGGCGATCGAGAAGCCGTCCAGCGTGGACAGGCGCAGCAACAGATCGGTACCTTCGCCCGCTTGCCAGGGTGTATCCGCGCCGGACCCGATCGACGGATCGAATCCACCCACCCGCGCGAAATCGATCCGCCGGAAGAACGTCGCCGGCTCGATCGGGCCCCAGACGTTGCGTCGGGTCAGCGGGGAGCCCACCGGCGGGATGGCATTTCTGGTGCCCTCTCGGTCGACCAGCTTGACGGCGCACACGGTGAGCCCGGGCCTCAGGTGCGCGGCCACGCGTTGTAGGAAGTCGCGGTCGACCCTGCTGGTGTCATTGGGGAACCAGAGCCAGTCGACGTCGTCGCCGAGTACTGCGGCCGCCGCGTTGCGGCCGTTGGAGATTCCGCGGGGGCTGAGCACGGTTCTGATCGTCAGCCCGTCCGCGAACGTTCGGACCAACTCGTTCAGGTCGTCGGCATCGTCGGCGTCGTGGTGCGCGACGGCGACCGCGTGCGGGGGCTGAGTCTGGTTGGACAGATCCTCGAGCAGATTGCGCAGTTCGTCCCATCTGCCGATAGTGGTGACGGCAACACCGATGCGCTGCACCGGGTTCGCCGCACCGTCACCCACAGGCGTCAGCCTGGTCACCAGAGCCCTCGCACGACGACGTGAGCATCATCGGGGCGACCCCAGTTCGGTGCAGATGGCCTCCGATGCTTCGGTGAACGAGATTCGCGACTGTCGCTCCCGCACGTGGGCGAATCCCCGCGCCGCCAGTTCCGCTCGGCCCTCGTCGTCGCTGCAGTAGGTGGCGATGAGATCGGCCAGTTCCCTGGGGTCATGGGGGTCGAAGTACTCGGCGCCGTCACCACATGTTTCGCGCAGCGCCGGGATCTTCGATGCCAGAACGGCGGTGTGCGACGCCATCGCCTCCAGCGGCGGCAGGCCGACTCCCTCATGCAGGGACGGCATGACCAACAGGTCGGCACCCGCGACAAGGGAACGCAGAGCGGGGAATTCGAGCCTGCCGGTCAGGACCACCCGATCGGGCCGCCGGTCGGCCAGCTGGGCTATCCGTTCGTCGACGGTACGCACCGCCTCCCCGCCGCCGGCGATCACCAGCTTGTGTGGTACCGCTTCCACGACCTGTTCGAACGCCCGGATGAGCAGGGTCAGATTCTTGTGCCATTTGGTGTTGCCGACGTAGAGAACGTACCTGCCGTCCACGGGCGACAAGTTCGGATCGATTGGGCTGAACCAGATCTCATCGATCGGCAACGTTGTCACCCGAACCGGTGCCGACGGCCGCGCCGCCAGCAGGGTCTTCGCGGTCGACTGTGACGGCGTGAAGATCGCCGTCGACCGGCGGGCGTCCAGTGTCAACATGGCGTTCGCGTACACCCGGTGCGGAAAGCTCTGACCGGTTATCTGCCGCGCCATGATGTGCAGCGTGTCGTGGACGGTCACGAACAGCCGGGTGTCGCGGTTCGAAGGTGACAGCAGTGCAAGGGGAAACGGATAGTGCGGCACCCATATCGCCCGCGGACGAATGGCGCGCAGCGCTCGGCTCCATACCTTCTGCTCGGCCATCGAGTACATAGCCGCATCCGCCGGGTCAGCGGGCACAACCAGGGTGCGATCGCTCACGGTCGGCATGCTGTCCGGATTGGCGAGTACCGCCAGCCGAAGCCCATACTTGGCGACCGTTGCTTCCAGGTAGGGCAACTCGGTGGCAATGTAGGTGCCGATTCCGCTTTGGTGCAGATGACGCGCATCGAATAGGAGGTCGACTGCGTTCCCGCCACCCATCAAACCCACCCTCCTAGCGCGGTCGGTCGCGGAGATCGGGCAGTGAGCCACGGCTGGCCCAGGCTCGTTCCAGCGTGGACTCGAGGCTGTGCTGAGGACTCCACCCGAACTTATCCTTGATGCGGGAGATGTCGGCGCCGAGGAAGGGACGGTCGACCGCCCGCATGCGATCCGGACTCTGCCGCACCTCGAACCTCAGACCCAGCGTCGAATGCAACCGCTGGAGGATTTCGTCGACCGAATACTGGTCGCCACTGGAGAGGTTGACAACCTCGCATT
>CAZTAA010000124.1:0-1569 GCA_964611465.1 uncultured Mycobacterium sp.
CGCACGATCCTCGCCATGGTGTGCGACCTGTACGCGCTGAGCGTCATCGAGGACGACAAGGCCTGGTTCATCGAGCACCGGTTCCTGTCGACCGAGCGGGCCAAGGCCGTCACCCGCGGCATCAACGACCGATGCCGGCGGTTGCGGCCGCACGCCGAACTGCTGGTCGACGGGTTCGGCATTCCCGAGCAGTGCCGGTACGCCGAGATGCTGCACCCCGAGCACCTGCCGTCCTGACCGGCCTGGCGGGCCCGTCGACTTATTGCACGCAAAACCCCGTTTGGCGTGCCATTTCGCTACACTCGCGTCGCCGCTCAGAGGCGTTTGCGGTCCAGCGCCTTCATCAGCGCCGGCCGACGACCGTAATTTTGGCGGATCTGCGCGATGAATGCCGCGAAAGCGCTACTGCGGCCGCCCTTTTCGTAGAGCTTGGCCATTGTCGCGAGCCTGTCGGCGATATCGGGATAGAGCTTGCTATTCGGATACCGGAGATCCTTCTCCAGTTCCGGCCGGTACAGATCCCCGGCTGCGGGCAACACTGGTGTCGACGGCGATGACCGTCACTCGCGTCAGCGTCTCCCCGAATCGATCAGCCCGAACGTCATTTCGTCGGTGACGACCGTATCCGCTTGGGCTACCAAGCGGCCGTCGTCATCCCGCTCGAGGCGCGCGGTTCGTCCACCGGGTACGACGTGCAGACCACCGCCGTAAGCAGAAATGTCGACCTTGGTGCCCGGGGTCAATCCGAGGGCGTCACGGAGTTGCTTGGGCAACACGATGCGACCACTCGAATCGATGACAGCCTCCACGGGAGCAGAATATCGATGAAACTCAAATCACGGTTCTGCACGGGCTCCGCGGCCGGCGGCGACGTCTGGGCGGGCTCAGTCAGCGGACGACGCGATACCGCAGGTGCGCCACACCTGGCGCTTCGAGCGTCCGGGCCAACTCGAGGGCGGGCTGTCCCGCCGCGAATCCCTCGAACAAGCGCTCGCCCGAACCGAGGATCACCGGGCTGATCTGGAGGTCGATCTCGTCGACCAGTCCCGCCGCGATGGCCTGCCGGGCGCATGAGGCTCCGCCGGCGACGGAGATGTCGCGGTCCCCGGCGGCGACCTGCGCCCGTGCGTAGGCGGACTCGATCCCGTCGGTGACGAAGTGAAAGGTGGTCCCGCCTCCCATCTCGATCGGGTCGCGCGGGTGGTGCGTCAGAACGAACACCGGGCAGTGATAGGGCGGCTCGTCGCCCCACCAGCCCGTCCAGTCCGAGTCCGCCCAGTCGCCACGAATCGGGCCGAACATGTTGCGGCCCATGATCGTCGCGCCCATTCCGTCCATCATCTCGGAGGCCACCTGCCGATTGACGGGATGATTTGCGGCGGGGCCCATATGCCAGTGATGGAGCTGCTGGCCGCCGACGCCGAGTGGGTGCTGCTCGCTCTGATCGGGCCCGGCGACATAGCCATCGGCGGAAATCGACATCGAAAGGTTGGTCCTGGTCACGTGGCCTCCATCCAGCCTGGTCAAGTGTGCTGCATATAGAAAGACCGGCGGGACCTCGAGGACTCA
>CAZTAA010000124.1:1669-10494 GCA_964611465.1 uncultured Mycobacterium sp.
CTAGATTGTGGTTGGCCCCGAGGACGAGATGCGGAGGGAGCGTGCCGGCATGGATACCGACTCGGTGCGGTCATTCACCGACGAGCAGGTTCTCAGTGAGTTCGGGAAAGCCATGGTTGCGCATTCCTATGGTTACTACGACTTCACCGACCGCATGAAAGTTCTTCGAGCAGAGGCACTGCGGCGAATGGGCAGAACACACTCTCGGTGAGTTTCTAACGCTGCGCGCTCAGGCGAGAACTTACCGCACCGCTGCCCTGCGGCAGGCCGCCTGAGCCTGCACCTTGCGATCGAATACCTGGTCGACGCCACCAGGACCTTCCGCGAACCATTCGCCAGTGTCGAGCTGCCCGACGGAATACTTGCCGGAGCGGTACTGGCCGGGCTTGACGCGTGTCCAGGCCATCGGTCGGCCGGCGTCCCGTATCCACGCCGTAAGGGTCCGAACACCGTCGTCGGTTCCGACGGCCTCGACCGGCGTAGCGGTGCCGTCGTCAATCGCGTACCTGGTCAGCAGCGTTTCGTAAGTATCGCCGTCCACCTCGACCACCATCAGCCGATCACCGACCCGAACGGCGTCCGGCGACCGGTCATCAGGGCCGACGCACCACGGCTCGCCAAGTCCGCTGGCCGCGACGGCAGAGCGCACGATCTGCGCGGCACGGGTCACTCGGCCGATACCGAAAGTGCGGGCCAAGGCGGAGGCCGACTCACCTTGTGCCGGTTGCTGGATCAGCTTCGTGGCCTGTTCTGGTGACGGAGCATTGCGCCTCGGCGGTGGCGCGGCTTCGGAGATCAGGTCAACCACATCAGCACGCTACTTCTCGTCAGTGACAATGAGCTGCCCACCGGTGTTAGCCGTGATAGCCCACTATCGGCGGAAGGCTGCCTTTAACGACGAAGCTCCCCCGGATGGACTCGAACCATCAACCGCCCGATTAACAGTCGGGAGCTCTGCCAATTGAGCTACAGGGGAATGCATGTGCCCGCGGGCCGAGGGATGACTTTAGCGCATCCGGCGGGTTACCCGGGAATCGCCTGTTCACCGCCGTGACGGTCACGCCCGGCGTCCCGACCGCGCGGAGTGAGGCAGGATGGAACCCGACGATCCGCGCCCGACCATCCGCAGGAGGCAGTCTGTGTTACGCGCCCTCGCCGTGCTCGGGGTCGGCTATGTGCTGGGCACCAAGGCCGGCCGCGAACGCTATGAGCAGATCGCCGCGACCGCGCGCGCCGTGACCCAGAGCCCGGCGACGAAGGCCATGATCGACGCCGGACGCCGCAAGATCGCCGAGAAGGTGTCACCGGACCCGAAGATCATCGAGCTGACGGAGATCGAGATCGACGACGAAACGGTTGTGATCGACCCGGTGCTGGAAACACCACAGGCGCCCGCGCGGAGCCGGGCGCGCCGCAAGTAGTCGTCAGCCGCCGTAGCCCGGGCTGAAGGGCGGCGTGACCGACTGTCCGGGCTGCGCCGGGTTGACGTAGATCCCGTTGGTGCCGACCGACCAGGCCGGTGCGCTGCTGGTCGCCCAGCCGATGCACTTGCCGGTGTCGCGGGCGCCGAACCAGGCCAGGCACTGCCCCTGCCCGGCCTGCGGCGCGGCGGTACCTGAGGTGGCCAGCGCCGCAACCACCGGAGCAGCGGCCGTGGCCAGCAAAAACGCGCCGACGGCGACGGCGCGCCGGGTCCGGTTCATGGACGTCATGGGGTCAGGGTAGCCGCTACCGCCGCCCGGTGTCCGGTCAAGTGCCCAGATCATCGCCGCAGGCCTGCTGCAGCAGGCTCTTGCGGTAGGTCTCCAGGGCGATGAGGTCGCCGAACACCGCGTGGTACTCGTCGGCCTGGTCGACCGGCGACATCCGCTGCAGTTTCGACTTCACCTCGGCGACCTGCCGCCCGATCCACACCTCCTGCAGGCGGGCGAGCACCCCGCCGATGTAGCGCGGCAGCTTCTCCTCGTCGTCGACCCGGATGGTCTCGACGCTGAGTTCGTTGATCAGCGCGGCATCGGCCTGGCCGTGCTGGCGCACCGCGTCGATCCACTGCGCCCCGCCCGGGCTGGTCGCGGTGCCCCCGGCCGCCGCGATGGCCGCGCAGACCGCCGCATAGCCGGGATGGGTGAAGCTCTCGACGGCCAGCGAGTCGAACACCGGGCCGGCCAGCGCCGGATACTGCAGCGCCGCCTTGAGCGCCTCGCGCTGCGGCCACAGCGTCGGATCGCGCGGGTCCGGGCGGCGCGCCGGCTCGCCCGTCGGCGCCGCCGGGTTCGCGGCGCGGGGTCTGGCACGGCTGTCTGCGGCGCGACCACCCTTGGCGGATTCGCGCACCCGGCCGATCACCTGGCCGACGTCCTCCCAGCCGACCCACCCGGCGAGCTGGCGGGCGTACTCGTCGCGCAGCGTCGGATCCTTGATCTTGGCGACCATCGGCACGCACCGGCGCAGCGCCGCGACCCGGCCCTCGGCGGTGTCCAGGTCGATCTCGGAAAGCGCGGTGCGGATGGCGAATTCGAACAGCGGCGTGCGCCGGGCCACCAGGTCGCGCAGCGCCGCGTCACCGTGTTTGAGCCGCAGGTCGCACGGATCCATTCCGTCGGCGGCGATGGCGACGAACGACTGGCCGGCCAGATTCTGTTCTCCGTCAAACGCTTTGAGCGCCGCCGCGCGCCCGGCCGCATCGCCGTCGAACACGTAGATGAGCTCTCCGCGAAAGAAGTTGTCGTCCATCATGAGTCGGCGCAGCATCGACAGGTGCTCGTCGCCGAACGCGGTGCCGCACGACGCGACGGCGGTGGTCACCCCGGCGAGGTGCATCGCCATGACGTCGGTGTACCCCTCGACGACGACGGCCTGATGCCCCTTGGCGATGTCGCGCTTGGCCAGGTCGATGCCGAACAGCACGTTGGACTTCTTGTACAGCGTGGTCTCGGGGGTGTTGACGTACTTGGCGGTCATCGGGTCGTCGTCGAAGATCCGCCGGGCGCCGAAGCCGATGACTTCTCCCGCCGAGCCGCGAATGGGCCACAGCAGTCGGCGCATGAACCGGTCGATCGGCCCGCGCTTGCCCTGCTTGGACAGCCCGGCGGCTTCGAGTTCCTTGTACTCGAATCCCTTGCGCAGCAGGTGCTTTGTCAGCGAGTCCCAGCCCGACGGCGCGTAGCCGCAGCCGAACTGACGGGCCGCGGCGGCGTCGAAGTTGCGTTCGGTCAGATACTGGCGGGCCGGGGCGGCCTCCGGTGACTCCAGCGCGGCGGCGTAGAACTCCTGCGCGGCGGCGTTGGCCGCGACGAGCCGGCTGCGGCTGCCGCGGTCCCGCTGCACGTTGGTGGCCGCCGCGCCGGTGTAGGTGACGGTGTAGCCGATCCGGTCGGCGAGCAGTTCGACGGCCTCCACGAAGCTGATGTGCTCGATCTTCTGGATGAAGGCGTAGACGTCGCCGCCCTCACCGCAGCCGAAGCAGTGGAAGTGGCCGTGGTTGGGCCGGACGTGGAACGACGGGGACTTCTCGTCGTGGAACGGGCACAGCCCCTTCAGCGAATCCGCACCCGCGCGGCGCAGCTGGACGTAGTCGCCGACGACGTCCTCGATGCGGGTGCGCTCACGGATGGCCGCGATGTCGCGATCGGAGATGCGGCCGGCCATCCGGCCAATCTAGTCCAGCCGTCAGACGATGCTCTTCCCCCGATCTGTTCAGCGGTGGTTGCGACGAAGTGCGGGTGAAAGTCGCAGGGGAAACTGAACAGATTCCGGGTGGGTCTTGCAGGGCCCCTCAATCTCACAGCGCCGCGTGGACGCGTTCCAACCGGGTCTCGGTGAACGACGCGATCTGGTCGACCACCACCCGCAGCCGGGCGCCGTCGTCGGCCGCGGCGGTGAACTCCGGGGCGAAGCGGGGATCCAGCGTCGCGGGCGCACCGGCCAGCATCGCCTCGGCGACCTCGTGGATGCGGGCACGCTGCTCAGCCTGGATCCGCAGATGGGTGGGGTCCGACATGATGAATTGCAGCGCCAGCGTCTTGAGCACCGCGACCTCGGCGCGCACGACGGGCGGCACCGCCAGGTCGGCGGTGTAGCGGCGCAGCGGGCCCGGCCCGGCGACCAGATGCGTCTCGCGGATGGCAGCGTTGGCGAACCGGCCGACCAGCTCGCTGGTGAGCCGCTTGAGTGCCGCCGACGCGGCCAGTGTCCCGTCGTACTTGCCGACGGCGGCGACGACCGGCAGTTCCGAGAGCCGCCCGGCGGCGGCCAGCAGATCGTCGAAATCGGCGCCGTGGGAGGTGCCACCCAGGGTGGCGAGCGCCGCGGCCGCGTCGGGGTCGGCGAGCACCCGCAGATCGATGCGCCCGGAGATCACGCCGTCCTCGACGTCGTGCACCGAGTAGGCGACGTCGTCGGCCCAGTCCATCACCTGGGCCTCCAGGCAGGGCCACGCCGACGGGGCGCCGGCTCGCACCCAGTCGGCGGCGGGCAGGTCGTCGTCGTAGAACCCGAACTTGCTCGGGCCGCTGCGGGCCGGATCCCGCGGCCACGGATACTTCGTCACCGCGTCCAGCGAAGCGCGGGTCAGGTTCAGCCCGTCCGAACGGCCTTCGGCGTCAAGGACTTTCGGCTCCAGCCGGGTCAGGATCCGGAAGTTCTGCGCATTGCCCTCGAAGCCGCCGTGCGCGAACGCGATCTCGTTGAGCGCCCGTTCCCCGTTGTGGCCGTAGGGCGGATGGCCGATGTCGTGGGCCAGCCCGGCCAGGTCCACCAGGTCCGGGTCGCAGCCGAGCCCGATCGCCATGCCGCGGCCGATCTGGGCGACCTCCAGCGAGTGGGTCAGCCGGGTGCGCGGGGTGTCGCTCTCCCGGGGTCCCACCACCTGCGTCTTGTCGGCGAGCCGGCGCAGCGCGGCGCAGTGCAGCACCCGGGCGCGGTCCCGGGCGAAATCGCTGCGGTATTCGGTGCCGGTGCCGGGAATGGCGGCGCTTTTGGGACGCTCGGCGACGAGCCGTTCGCGATCGAACGGCCCGTACCCATCCTGCTCGTTGCTCGTCACCGCGCCTCAGTCTGCCAGGGTGCGCCGACCATTCAACGGCACCGTGTCTGCCGCAGCCACTAGATTGCTCTCATGCGCGTTGCCCGGCTGCTACCCCTGCTGCTCGTCGTCCTGATCACCGGTCTGCTTTCGGCGCCGGCCGCGGTCGCTGAGCCGCCGTTCCGGCTGCAGCAGCAGGTGACCGACAGCGCGGGGGTGCTTTCCGGCTCGCAGCAGCGTGAGGTTCAGGCGGCCCTGAACAAGCTGTTCGACGACCGCCGGATCAAACTCTGGGTGGTCTACGTCAAGTCCTTCGACGACCTCGGCTGGCTGGACTGGTCCAAGCAGACCGAGAAACTCAGCGACCTTGGCAACGACGACGGGTTGCTGGCGATTGCCACCGAGGACCGCTCGTTCGCGTTCAACGTCGACCCGTCGATGACGGGCGGTTCCTCGACGCTGATCGACACCGTCCGGCGCGACAAGATCACCCCGGCCCTGCGTACCGGCGACTGGGCCGGTGCGGCGATCAATGCGGCCAACGGGCTCAACAGCGCACCCCCCACCGAGGGCACCCACATCTCGGGCAGGGCGTTGCTGATCGCCGCGGCGGCACTGGTTCTGCTGGCCTTGCTGCTGTGGTGGTGGATGCGCTCGCGGCACCGCCGCCGGCACAAGGCCGACGTCGAGGCCGCCAAGCGCCTGGACCCGACCGACGAGCGGGCGTTGGCGGCCGTGCCGCTGGAGGCTCTCGACGAGCTGTCCAAGCAGATGGTCGTCGACGTCGACAACGCGGTCCGCACCTCCGAGAGCGAACTGCAGCTGGCGGTCGAGGAGTTCGGCGCCGAGCGGACCAAACCCTTCGCCGACGCCGTAGCGACTGCCAAAGCCGCTCTGGCACAAGCCTTCTCGGTGCGCCAGACCCTCGACGACGCGTCGCCCGAGCGGCCGCTGGAGCAACGCCGGCTGCTCACCAGCGTGGTGGTGGCGGCCGGCCGGGCCGACCACGAGCTGGAGTCGCAGAACAAGGCGTTCCACGAGTTGCGGGACCTGATCATCAACGCTCCCGACCGCCTCGACGGACTGACCCGGCAGATGGTGGCACTGACCGCTCGGCTGGATCCCGCCGCGCAGACCCTGACCGCGCTGCATCAGCAGTTCTCCGACACCGCGCTGTCCTCGATCGCCGGCAACGTGGACACGGCCCGGCAGCGGCTGGCCTTCGCCGACCAGAGCATCACCACCGGGCGCAACCTGGTCAGCAAGCCGGCGCCGGATCAGACGCAACTCGTCGACGCGGTGCGCGCCGGCGAGGGCGCGCTGGGCCAGGCGCAGACGCTGCTGGACGCCGTCGACAGCGCGGCAACCGACATCAGCCGCGCGGTCGCCGACCTGCCGGCCCGCATCGCCGACATCCAGGCCGGCATCGACCAGGCCGCCCAGCAGTTGGCGCAGGCGGGCACGCCGCACGCCGGCGAACTGACCGAGGCGCGCGCTGCCGCCGTCAAGGCCGCCGACGACGCCCGCAGCAACGGCAGCGCCGATCCGCTGGGCACATTCGTGCGGCTGACCGCCGCCGACGCCGAGCTGGACCGGGTGCTGGCCGCGGTCACCCATCAGCGTCAGGAGGACGAGACGCAGGCACGCATGCTGCAGCAGGCGATCTCGACCGCGCAGACCCGGGTGCGGGCGGTGTCGGACTACATCGACACCCGGCGCGGCAGCATCGGCCCGGAGGCGCGCACCCGGCTGGCGGAGGCGCAGCGACAGCTCGAGGCGGCGGTCGCCATGCAGAGCACCAACCCCACCGAAGCCGTCGCCCACGCCAATGGGGCGGCTTCGCTTGCCGCACAGGCGCAGTCGTTGGCCAACAGCGACGTCCAGCAGGCCCAGCGCGCCTATGCGCCGCAGTACAGCCGCAACTCCGATCTCGGTTCGGTGCTCGGCGGAATCCTGATCGGCAACGTGCTGCGCGGCGGCTTCGGCGGCGGCTGGGGTGGCGGTTACGGCGGCGGCTACGGCGGCAGCTGGGGTGGGGGGCGCAGCCCCGGCCGGCCGACGTCCTATGGCGGCTCGTCCAATTCGTCGAGCCGCAGCTACGGCGGCGGCCGCTTCTAGCGGCCTCGAGGGGACGGCGAGATGTCAACTGGGACAACGAACTCAGGGCTCCTCGTCGGAGTCGATGGCTCGGAGTTCTCCGATGCCGCGGTGCGGTGGGCGGCGCGGGAGGCGGCGCTGCGGCGCGAGGCCGTGACGTTGATGACGGTGCTCGAGCGCAAACAGCCGTACATCGTCACCTACGACGCGGAGGACATGCTGGAATCTCGGCAGAGCCAGCACGACGAGGGCGACCGGATACTCGCCGACGCACGGCGGATCGTCGAGGATGCGGCCGGCGACCTCGGGTCGCACCGGGTGCAGACGCAGTTCCTGTTCGCGCACCCGTTGTCAACCCTCATCAACGCATCCTGGGACGCGCGGATGGTGGTGGTCGGGTGTCGCGGCCGTAGCCCGTTGGAACGCCTCACGCTCGGCTCGATCAGCAGCGGGCTGACTCAGTACTCCCACTGCCCGGTGGCGGTGGTCCACCCGGACGTTCCCGAGCCGGACCCGCAGGCCCCGATCCTGCTGGGCATCGACGGCTCACCCGCGTCAGAAGCCGCCACGGCGATCGCGTTCGACGCGGCGTCGCGCCGCCGCGCACCGTTGATCGCGATGCACGCCTGGGAGAACGGCTTTACGCCGGACGTCCACCTCGGCCGGGCGGCGCACCAGGCGTCGGGCGCCGAGGTGCTGAGCGAGCGACTGGCCGGCTGGCAGGAGACATACCCCGACGTACCCGTCACACCCGTGCTGATCCATCAGGATCCCGGTCGGTGGCTGGTCGACCAATCCACGTCGGGCCAGCTCATCGTCGTCGGCAGTCGCGGGCGCGGCGGCTTCGCCGGAATGCTGCTCGGCTCGGTGAGTTCCACCGTGGTGCAGGCCGCCGCGGTACCGGTGATCGTCGCCCGGCAGCCTTAACTGCCCTTGAGCCGGGTCGCCAGGTAGTCGGCGACGCCGGTGATGGCCACCCGCTCCTGCGTCATCGCATCACGCTCACGGATCGTCACCGCCTGGTCCTCGAGTGAGTCGAAGTCCAGCGTGACGCAGAACGGGGTGCCGATCTCGTCCTGGCGGCGGTAGCGCCGGCCGATCGCCCCCGCGTCGTCGAATTCGATGTTCCAGCACTGGCGCAACTCGGCGGCCAGATCCCGTGCGGCGGGCGACAGGTCGGCGTGCCGGGACAGTGGCAGCACCGCGGCCTTGACCGGCGCCAGTCTCGGGTCCAGTCGCAGCACGGTGCGCTTGTCCACCCCGCCCTTGGCATTGGGCGCCTCGTCCTCGTGGTAGGAGTCCACCAGGAATGCCATGAAGGACCGCGTCAGGCCGGCCGCCGGTTCGATGACGTACGGCGTGTAACGGGTGTCGGTGGCCTGGTCGTAGTACGTCAGGTCGACGCCGGAATGCTTTGCGTGGGTGGACAAGTCGAAGTCGGTCCGGTTGGCGATGCCTTCCAGCTCGCCCCACGGGTTGCCGGCGAAGCCGAACTTGTACTCGATGTCGGTGGTGCCGGCGGAGTAGTGCGACAGCTTCTCGAGGGGATGCTCGTAGAGGCGCAGGTTGTCCCGGTTGATGCCCAGGTCGACATACCACTGCAGCCGGGTGTCGATCCAGTACCGGTACCACTCCGGGGCGGTCGACGGCTCGACGAAGAACTCCATCTCCATCTGCTCGAACTCGCGGGTGCGGAAGATGAAGT
>CAZTAA010000125.1:0-9908 GCA_964611465.1 uncultured Mycobacterium sp.
AACATCAGCTTCCCAAGCTGAATACGCGGGTTCGATTCCCGTCATCGGCTCCACGTGCGCCAGGGCATACTGCCGGTGCAGCCCGTTCCGCTGGCTGCCCAGTACCCCGCCCGCACGCCGGAACACGTTTGACTCGAACAACGCCATCTCTTGCCACACGGCACAGGACCCTCCACCCTCTTTGGGGTGACCAACTTCTTCCGTGGCAACCCCCGCCTTCTGCTACTGGCCCTGCCGGTGGCGTTCGCGATGATCGTGTTGAAATGGCTGTACGACGCGAGTTCGGCCAGGCACGTTGACTTCAGCCCCCTGCTAACCGGAATCATCGCGGCCGAGGTGTTCATCGTGGGTTTCATGCTGAGCGGCACGGCGGGCGACTTCAAAGAGGCCGAACGTCTGCCCGGTGAGGTTGCTGCCAGCCTCGAGGCGATCGCCGACGAGTGTCTGATCGTCGACACCGAACTCAAGCTGCCCGAGGCGCGGCAATGTGTTGCGCAGCTGGTCGAGATCGGGCAGTCGGTGCGCATGTGGCTGCTGACCAACAGCGACTTCGACGAGGTGATGGCCGACCTTCGGGCACTGAACCCACTGTTCATCGTGTTCGCGCCAAAGATACAGGCGGGCTTCACAACTCGGCTGAAGTCCGAACAGGCCACCATACGCAGGCTGGTGATCCGGATGGACACGATGCGCCGAACATCGTATGTGTCGGCGGGCTACCTGATCGCCGAGGTGATCGCGTTGGCGATCTTCGTGCTGTTGCTGGTCACCCAGATCGGCCCACTGGCCCCGACGCTGTTGGCGGTCGGTGTGGTCACCTGCCTTCTCACCTATGTGCTGGCACTGATCCGTGACCTCGACAACCCCTACGAGTATCACCGTGGTAAGCCGGGTGCGGCGGATGTGCAACTCGATGTGCTCGAACAAACCGAGCATCGACTACGTAGCCTGCTCACGACAATGGGTGCCTCGGCGTCCGCGGCCACGCCAGTATCGTCGCCCTAGAGAGCTTATCCAGCTGGACGGTCGTGCGCGGTTCCGCATGGTCCTCACGACGTAGCACCGATTTCGCGTGCACCGGCTTGAACTCCGTCATCTGCTTCGCACAAGCTTCGGAATCCCCTTGATCCCGGCAACCGCCGGCGCCAAGACGACGTCCTCCCCGGCGTCGGCCGGAAGAGCCAGGACGATCCCGTCACACAGCCCGCTGTACCGCTCGGCGAGGACCTGGGGAAGGTCGGCATAGGTGCAGTGCGGCACCAGTTCATCCATCAGCTCGTCGGTCATGAGCCCGTCCAGGTGCTGCCAGTCTTTCCGGCTCGCGGCGGCGACGAGCGCGTCGGCGACATCGCCGTGGCCGAGCAGATCGAGTTGGAGTCGGTAGGCCGGAGTGCTGTAGAGGAAGGCCAGCTCGCCGCGTCCGCCCTCGCGCTCGGCGGCAAGACCCCGCTCCGTTGAAGAGGTCACCACCTTCGGTCCCACGACCACCCGGGGCACGGCACGCCCGGCATCCTTTGCCGCCTGCAGCAACACCGGCAGCGTGTGCTCGCGCAACGTGACGGGATGCGAGCTCGTCGGATGGCACACGAAGCCGTCGGCCACGGCGCCGGCCAGCCGGAGCATCCGCGTGTTCACGCCACCGAGGTAGATCGGCGGAGCCGGCACATCGATCGGCCCCGGGTTGAAGTACGGCTGCAGCCGGGTGAACCGGTAGTGCTCCAGCTCCACCTCCAACGGCGCCTGCTCGGTGAATGCCACAAAGATCGCCCGCAGCGACGCCACGTAGTCCCGCATCTGCGCGACGGGGTCCACCCATAGCGCGGAGTACCGGCCGACGATGTTGCCACGCACCTGGGTCGCCAGACCCAATTCGAACCGGCCGCCGGAGAACGCGGCGAGCTCCCAGGCCGCGTATGCGGTCAGCATCGGGCTGCGCGGAAATGCCAGCGCCATGCTGGTCCGCACGACGATGCGGGAGGTGTGTTCGAGCGCCAAAGCGCACATGCCGAACGGATCGCGAATGGTCTCGGGAACGTGCAGGACGTCGAAACCCAGCGACTCTGCCCGGCGCGCCAAGACCGCGACGTCCGCCAACCGGGTGTCGGCGGGAATGCTGGCGATGACGTCCATGGGCCGAACCCTAGACCGGCTAGCAAGGCTCAGGCCTCGAAGGCGAACTACTGTCGGGTATGGGACTTCGGTCCCTACCTGCGGGCCCGGCACCGTGATTGCATCGAGGAACGACCACAAGGGGCGGATTGCGTTGGAGAGCTTCGACTTCCGGGGACTGCCGATCACGTATGAGCGCACCGGGCACGGCGAGCCGGTGATCATGCTGCACAACGGCGGCTCATCGCATGCCATCTGGGACGAAGTGGCGAACAGACTGGCCGGCACGTACGAGATCTTCGCCCTCGACCTGCTGGGGTTCGGCGACTCGGCCAAGCCGGGGGCGGGATACACCCTGGACAACTACGTGGCGATGCTCGAGGAGTTCGTCAGCTCACGCGGCTTGGAGAAGTTCGCGCTGGTGGGCAACTGCATGGGATGCGCCATCTCCCTCGCGTTCACCGACCGCCATCCGAACCAGGTGAAAGCCCTGGTGCTCTGCAACCCGCTCACCGAGTCGACCTTTCTGAATGGCTGGCTGGGACCGTTCCTGTGGCTACGGGAGCGGCTGCCCGGAATCAATCGGCAGGTGTACCGGGTGCTCGGACGACTCAAGCTCACCAACGGCATCGGCGAAGTCGCCACCCTGTTCCAGCTGGGGCCGCGCGGGCGTGCCGTCAGTCTCCATCGCAACCCCGCGCTCTTCGGCCCCTATGCGGCCACCGGCCAGGTGGAGTCGCTGCTCGGGGTGCTCGACGACCTGGAGAACTACTCGGTCATCGACACCCTCGCGCCGCAGCAGGGGTTCCCGCCCATCTGCACCATCTGGGGAATGAAGAACAAGATCGTCTCGCCCAGGGCGGGACGTCGCCTGAACTCGACCCTGCACCCGGAACGGCAGGAATGGCTGCCCGACTGCGGCCACCTGCTGATGCTGGAGCGCCCGGACGAGGTCGCCTCGATCATCGACGAATTCCTGCGGGCGGCCGCGGACGCCAAGGCCTGAGATGGAGCCCTTCCCCGACGACATCTTCAACCTCGCCGACATCGTGTTGCGGGTGTCGCGCGAGGACCCCGAGCGCATCGCGGTCGTCGATCTCGACGGCCGGGACGGCCACGGCAGGCGCCGCTACAAGCGGCACACCTACGCCGAACTTTCGGCCGATGTCGAGGCGGTCGCCGTGGGGTTGCGCGAGATGGGCATCGCCGAGCGGACCCGCACCGTCTTCATGGCGCCGCCCAGCTACGAAGCCTGCGTCATGGGCGTCGCCCTCACCCGGGTGGGCGCCTTCACCATCTGGATCGACCCCGCGGTCGGCTATCGCAACGTTGCGGAGCGGCTGAGACGCGTGAAGCCGGAGGCGTTCGTCGGCAACGCGCTCGCCCACATCGGACGGATCACCTTCGGATGGGGCCCTCGCACCCTGCGCAAGCTCGTTCTCACGGAAGGCCCGCTGTTGCCGGGAGGCCGCACGATCACCGGCTTTCCGCCCTTTCCCGGCGCGCACTCGATCAGGTCGCTGCGAAAGCGTGCACCCGCCGAGCCGGAGCCGCCAAAAGTTGGCCCGGACGATCCCTGCACCGTCCTCTACACCACCGGCAGCACCGGACCGGCGAAACCCACGCTCTACCCGCATCGCAACTTCTGTCAGGTGTTCCGCAACGCGCACCACAGCTGGCGCTGGGATGACGACGACGGTGTCCCGGTGGACATGGCCGTCTTCCCCGCGTTCCTGTTCATCCCCATCAGCGCCGGCGGCACGATGGTGGTGCCGCCCATCGACTTCGCCCGCCAAGGCCCGGCCAAGGTGAATTCGGCCGACCTGATCCAGGTCATCAACGACTGTCGGGTCGAGTCGTTCTTCGGCGCGCCGATCCTGATCGAGAACCTGGCCCGGGAAGCGCTGGCGCGCAACCTGACGATGCCGTCTCTGAAACGAGTCATCGGGGCGGGGGCTCCGATCTTCGGTCCGGTCGAGGAAATGCTCAGCGCGGTCATGGCTCCCGACGGAGAGTTGGCGGCGAACTACGGAGCCACCGAGGCCATGCCGTCGACGGAGCTGAGCAGTCGCGAACACCTTCAGGGCTTGTGGGACATGACCGAGCAGGGCGCCGGCATCTGCGTGGGGTACGCCCTGCCGGGCGTCGAGTTGAAGATCATCGATATCGTCGACGGTCCGATCGACTCCGTCGGGGAAACATCGGAGCTGCCCACGGGACAGGTCGGCGAAATTCTGGTGCGGGGCAAGCATGTCAGCCCCGAGTACTTCCTCGAGCCCGAGAGCACGCGCAAGAACAAGGTGCCCGACCCGGAGGGGAACTGGCACCGCTTCGGTGACACCGGCTACCTGGACGCGCAGGGCAGGCTCTGGGTCTGCGGACGGGTGTCGGAGCGGGTGAAGGCCAAGGGCGGCAACGTGTTTCCGCTGCAAGTCGAGCCGCTTTTCGACGCTCATCCCAAGGTGCGGCGAAGTGCGTTGGTGAAGGTGTCGCGGCCGGCCGGCGAGCTGGCCGTGCTCTGCGTCGAGGTCGAGCCCGGGGTCGGCAAGAGTGAACTCCCAGGCTTGCACCGGGAACTGCTCGCGCTGGCGGCGGACTCCGCGATGGCGAACAAGATCCATGCCATCGTGTTCAAGCGCAGGCTGCCGGTGGACCCGCGCCACAACTCCAAGATCGAGCGTCGGCGCCTTGCCAAGTGGGCGGCCCGGCAGCTGTCGTGACGTGGGCCGGCCGGGTTAGGTCCGCGCGTCGGCGGTGACCTCTCCGGTCGGCGCGACGACCGCGACATCGGGCCCGCCCTTGCCGTCGTGCATGAACCGGATCGTGCACCCGGGCGCGAGCTCCTCCACCCGGCCACGGCATTCGATCACCACCGGCGAGACATCCCGCGGGTCCACGCTGACCTCGGCGCCCTTCCCGCTGACCCGCACGTGCAGCCGATGGCCCCGATAGTGAATTGGAAAGCCAAGTGCTCCAAGCGATTCCGGCCAGTTCGGCGACAGTACCAGACGGTCGTCCCGGGTCTCAAGCCCGGAGAAGCAGCGCTGGACGAGATCGACGCTGCCGGCCATCGCGGCCAGATGGATGCCCTCGGAAGTGGTGCCGCCCTGGATGTCGGCAACGTCGGACTTGAGCACGTGCTGGAAGAACTCCATCGCGCGATCGCGGTTGGCCCGGGCGAGAACCCAGCTGTGCACCACCGAACTCAACGTCGAACCGTGGGACGTGCGAGCCATGTAGTAGTCGACCATCTCCGGGATCTGGTCGGGCGAGAAGTGGTAGCCGAGCCGGTCGAGCAGCCGAACCAGTTCGTCCGATGACAGCAGGTACAGCAGCATCAACGCGTCCGCCTGTTTGGATGCCTTGTAGCGGTTTACGTCGTCGTTCTCGGCCTCGAGGATGCGATCCAGGCGTTGGATGTCGCCGTAGCGTTGCAGATACAGCTCCCAATCCAGTTCCGCCAGTTTGTCATAACCCTCGAACTGACTGATCACGCCGTCGTGGAACGGAACGAACATCTGCCGGCTGACCCGATCCCACTGTGCCAGTTCGGCATCCGTCAGCCCGAGCTTCTCCCGGATGTCGAGCCGGTTGGGCAGCGGCATCAATGTCAGTGCGTCGATGGCGCGCAGGATCACCCACACCGCCATCACGTTGGTGTAGGCGTTGTTGTCCACCCCGTCGTACGGCCGGTCCGGGTAGCCGGAATGGAACTCGTCCGGCCCGATCACGCCGTTGATGCAATAGCGTTGGCGCTCTTCGTCGTACGACGCCCGGCTGACCCAGAACCGGGCGATCTCCACCAGCAACTCGGTCCCGTAGTCGATGAGGTACGCCAGGTCCCCGGTGGCTTGGTAGAACTGCCACACGTTGTAGGCCACCGCGATGCCGATGTGGTGCGCACGGTGACTGGGATCGGGATTCCACCGACCGGACCGCGGATTGAGATGCAGATCCGGGCTTTCCTCGCGCCCGTCGCTGCCGGACTGCCACGGAAACATCGCACCGGCGTATCCGGCGAGCTTGGCGGCGCGACGCGCCTCGATCAGCCTGCGGTACCGGTAGCGCAACAGCGCGCGGGTGACCGTCGGCAGCCGCAGATTCAGCACCGGGAAGATGAACAGTTCGTCCCAGAAGATGTGCCCGCGGTAGGCCTCACCGTGCAGGCCGCGTGCCGGCACTCCGACGTCGAGGTCCTCGGTGTTGTACGAGACCGTCTGCAGCAGATGCAGGAGATGCAGTCGCAGAATCCGCAATTCGTCGACGTGGTCGTCGAATTCGATCGACAACCGCTCCCACAGGTGCGCCCACGCGATCGTGTGGCCCGCCCGGACCTCGGCGAATCGCCCCTGCCGGCCGAGCCTTCGCTCGGCACCGGCGACCACCTCCGACGTGGCCACGTCGCGGCCGGTGACCACGCTGACGATCTTCTCCACCGACAGCGTCTGACCCGTCGCCAACTCGGTGAAGATCTCGTGGCCGATCTCGAACTCCTCGTCGACGAGTCGATAGGTCGCCGGCGCGGGACCGCCGCCGTGCCACACCGTGGTGCGGGCCGCCAGCGCGATCGGTATCTGAGACTGCGTCGTCACAACGCTGAGCACCGCGGAGTTCTCCGAAAGCGGCCGCTTCTCAACACATTTCACATGCGTGCTGGCCAACTCGCGGTAGCGTTCCACGCCGCAGTTGCCCACGTTGCCATCGATGGTCGAGCGGATTTCGAGTCTGCCCGTCCAGTCCTCGGCGGTGATCGTCATCTCGAGGGCCGCGATGTGGGCCTGCTGCATGGAGACGAACCTGCGCTGCGTCATCGACGTGGTGCGACCCGCGTCATCCCGGAAGCGCAGCTCGCGCGTCAGGACCGCCCCGCGCAGGTCGAGTGTCTGGCGGTACGACAACAGCGTCACGGCATCGATGTCGAACCATTCGCCGTTGTCGATCCGGAAGGTCAACGGCAGCCAGTTCGGCAGGTTCACCAGGCTTTCGTTGCCGGTCTTCTGGCCGCCGATGAGATCCTCGAGACGGTTGTAGATGCCGGCCGCGTAGGTGCCGGGGTAGTGGACCTGACCGGCCTTGCATTCCGGGGCGGCGCCCCGGGTGGCGAAGTAGCCGTTGCCGACCGTGCACAGGGCTTCGCGCAGCTTCTCGTCGTGCGGCTCGTAGTCGTCGAATGTCCACGTCCACGCGGCGTTCGATATCTCCTGCTGGTAAGCCAGCCAGTTGCCGCCGCGACGCAGGAACTCGCACACCTCGCCGGGGTTGTTCAGCGTGAACTGGGCCGCCGTCGGTCGCCCGCCGTCCTCCTCGTGCCGCACGACCACCCCGATGCCGTTGAGCGCAATCGCATCGAACGCGTCTTCGTCGGTGAGGTCGTCGCCGATGTACATCGGCAGCACCCGACCGGTCTGGTGGATGCGTTCACCGATCCACGCCAGTGCGGTGCCCTTGTCCCAGTCGATATCGGGCCGGAGTTCGACGACTTTTCGCCCGCCCGTCACCCTCAGGCCGAGCCGTTGGCCCTGCCGGTGGGCCGCGGCGGTGATCTCGCCGACGCGCTCCGGCGCGGCGTTGCGGTAGTGCACCGCGACGGCGAACCGCTTGTGCTCGACACGGGCTCCGGGAATGCCGCCGAGTTCCGCACGCAGTTGTTCCGCGGCGCGTTCGAGAACCGGTACGGCCGCCGACGCCGCGTCGTTGCGGTGGTAGTTGCCGTCGGGATCGATCAGCTCGAAACCGTGACTGCCCGCGTACCAGAGTCCGGGAATACCGATCCGGTCACGGATATCGGCCAGATCACGGCCGCTCAGGATGGCCACCGGGCACTGCGACGCCAACCGTTGCAGGGCCGCGGCGGCGCCGTCGACGAGGGAGGCCGCGTCGGGATCGGCGACGATCTCGGACAACGTGCCGTCGAAGTCGAGGCACACCAACGGCTGCCGGCCGGCGACGACACCGATCAACTGGCCGTAGGCGTCAAGCGCGTTCGGCAGCGTCGACATCCGTTTGTCGCCGGTGCGTACCGCGACTTCGCCGAGATCGGACACCACCACGTCGGCGCCGTAGTCGAGCAGTTCCCCCGCATGTCCGGTTCGGTCGACGCCGACGACGAGGGCGAAGCCGCCGTTGCGGCCGGCTTCCACCCCGGCCTCGGCGTCCTCGACGACGACACAGCGTTGCGGGGTGACGCCCAGTCGGCGGACCGATTCCAGCAGAACGGCGGGGTCGGGCTTGCCCGGTAGACCAAGTTCGTCCGCGACCACACCGTCGACGCGAACGGCGAACAGGTCGGAAAGACCGGCCTCCCTGAGGATCTGCTCGCAGTTGCGGCTCGACGTGTAGATGGCTGTGGCCACTCCGGCCTGCGCCAGCTTCCGCACCAGAAGGACGGTCGTCTCGAACACCGGCACGCCGTCGCGCAGCCTCGCCAGAAAGTTCGCTTGCTTCCGATTGCCCAACCCGCACACGGTGTCGTCGCCGGTGTCCGACGCGCGACCGCGGGGCAGTTCGATTCCCCTCGATGCCAGGAAGTCGGCGACGCCGTCGTAGCGCGGTTTGCCGTCCACGAAGTGTTGGTAGTCGGCCTCGGTGAACGGTGAATGGTCCTCACCGTCGCTCGCGGGGCGCCGCCGCAGGAAGTCGTCGAACATCTCGGTCCAGGCGGCGAAATGGATCGACGCGGTGTCGGTCACCACACCGTCGAGGTCGAAGATGACGGCATCGTGCAACCGGGGATCGATCGTCACAGGCCTGTTCATTCGCCCACCCTGGTTCGCGCCGTTCGATGGATATCAGAAGCGAATCACACCTACCTGGCAGACGGTGGAGCGGGTCGCGGGCAGTCGGGCCGCCCGACGGGGTTGACGACGCCCTCGGACCGGCGCAGTGTGATGTCCATCACATTGCCTTCGGACCGACGGGAGACTCGTGACCACCAGAGACAAGTACACCGCGGAGCCGGTTCCGTACTCGTGGCAGGTGCCCAGCGCTGGCGACGCTCGCTTCACCTGGGAGTACGACGAGGGACGCGCCCGGCTGCTGTCCCTGTACCAGAAGGGCAAGGACAAGCAGTGGGACGCCCAGTCGCGCATCGACTGGACGCAGGACGTCGACCCGACGAACCCGGTCGGGCTGCCCGACGAGCTCCATCCGCTCTTCGGAAGTCCGATGTGGGAGTCGGCCGACAAGAATCGTCAGGCCGAGATGCGCCAGCACTTCCAGTCCTGGCAGTTCTCCCAGTTCCTGCACGGCGAGCAGGGTGCGATGGTGTGTGCGGCCAAGATCGTCGAGGTCGTTCCGGACCTGGACGCCAAGTTCTACGCGGCCACCCAGACGATGGACGAAGCCCGGCACGTCGAGACCTTCTCGCGGTTCCTCCAGGAGAAGGCCGAGTTGGTCTACCCGATCAACACGCACCTGACCGCATTGCTGGAGGACACCCTGCGCGACTCCCGCTGGGACATGCCCTACCTCGGCATGCAGGTTCTCATCGAGGGCCTCGCGCTCGCCGCGTTCGGCGTGCTGCGTGACTTGGCGCCGCCGGACTCGCTGGCCAAGCAGTTGCTGGCCTACGTGATGCAGGACGAGGCACGGCACGTCGCCTTCGGCCGGATCTCGCTGAAGGACTACTACTCCGCGCTCACCGACGCCGAGCGGAACGAGCGCGAGGAGTTCGTCGTGGACGCCTGCTACCTGATGCGCGACCGGTTCCGCGGCGACGAGGTGTGGGAGACCCTCGGGATGGACGTCAAGGCGTGCACCGATTGGGTCGACACGTCGCCGCTGATGATCCAGTTCCGCTC
>CAZTAA010000126.1:0-9676 GCA_964611465.1 uncultured Mycobacterium sp.
CGGAGCCTGCTGCGCCGGAGCCTGCTGCGCCGGAGCCCGCTGCGCCGGAGCCGGAGTCCGCCGCGCCGGAGGCTCCGGTCAAGGGCCTCGGCATCGCGCCGGGCGCCCGCCGGCCGGGCAAGCGCTAGCACCAACTGGCCGCTATCCTGATATCAGTGATATCAGGAGGTAGGCCGATGGGCGATGTATTGATTCGCGGATTGTCGGATGATGCCATCGCGCGCATCGACTCCGACGCCTCCGCACGCGGCCTGTCACGTCAGGAGTATTTGCGGCGCCGGTTCGAGAGCGAAGGTACGGTGAGCGCCGCACCACGGACGATGACGGTTGACGACCTGCGCCGCGCCGAAGCCGCGGCGGCCGACCTCGACGATCCCGGAGTCATGGATTCCGCGTGGCGGTGACGAACTGGCTCATCGACAAGTCGGCCTACACGCGGCTGTCGTCCTCCCCGGATGCTCAGACGTGGGTCGACAGGATCGAACGTGGGCTGGTGCGAATCAGCACGGTGACCCGGCTGGAGATCGGCTACTCGTTTCGCACCGGTACGCAGGCCCGGGCCGAATCGGCATTGCCGCCGCTGGTGCTCATGCCGGTCGAATACCTGACGCCGGCCGCCGAAGACCGCGCCGTCGAGGTGCAGCTGCTGCTGGCAGACCGTGGTCAGCACCGCGCCCCGGCCATCCCCGATCTGCTCGTTGCGGCAACCGCTGAGATAGCCGGTCTCACGGTCCTGGCCCTCGACAAAGACTTCGAGCTGATAGCCCAGGTCACGGGTCAAGACGTGGAACGCCTCCGCTGAGGCAGGCCGCATCCGCGAGCCGCCAGACGCTATCCGACCTTGCGCAGCTGGAACGGAACCCGGTTGATCACGCCGCCCGGGCACTGGCCGTTGGAGTCGGCGCTGCCCACGCCGGCCAGCGATGCCGCGTCGACCTCGTAGGAGATCACCACCGGCGCGAAGCTGCCGTCCGGGCAGACGAAACCGTTCGGCTTGGCGACGGCGAAAGCCAGCCGACCGTTCGTGTAGGTGCCGACGCTGTTCCAGCCGCGGTTGCTGCTGACGTTGGCGGTGCACCCGTTGCCACCGCAGGCGGAGGCCACGGTCCAGCCGAAGGTGGCCTCGTCACCGCCGACGACGGTGTACTGGCCGTTCAGTGCCGGCGGTTCGGCCTGGGCAACCGCGGCAAACCCGACTGCGGCGGCCGCGCCGGCCGCTGCGAAGAGCATTCGAGATATGGTCACCGCGGTTCCCCTGTGGCTTGTGTGGCTATTGTTACAGCAAACTAGCAGGCGAAATCCCCTTGGCTTCGCAGCCGAGCAAAGGAAACGCCGCGTTGTGTCCGGGACGTCGCCGAATCGCAATCGGGCAGCGACCCTGTGCGACAAGTGTGGAAAAACCACTTGGCCCACCATGGGAGAATCACATCCGTGACCACACACCAGCTGCCGTGGCAACACACCGGCCACCACAACCGTCAGCGGGTCTTCACGCAGTCCACCAAACTGCAGGACGTTCTCTACGAGATCCGCGGGCCGGTACACGCCCACGCCGCCCGGCTGGAGGCCGAGGGTCACCGCATTCTCAAGCTCAACATCGGCAACCCGGCCCCGTTCGGTTTCGAGGCGCCCGACGTGATCATGCGCGACATGATCGCCGCGTTGCCGAACGCGCAGGGCTACTCCGACTCGCAGGGCATCGTCAGCGCCCGGCGCGCGGTGTTCACCCGCTACGAACTGGTCGACGGCTTCCCGCGTTTCGACATCGACGACGTGTACCTGGGCAACGGCGTCTCCGAGCTCATCACCATGACCCTGCAGGCGCTGCTCGACAACGGCGACCAGGTTCTCATCCCTGCCCCCGACTACCCGCTGTGGACCGCGTCGACCTCGCTGGCCGGCGGTACCCCGGTGCACTACCTGTGCGACGAGACCCAGGGCTGGCAGCCCGACATCGCCGACCTGGAATCCAAGATCACCGAACGCACCAAGGCGCTCGTCGTGATCAACCCGAACAACCCGACCGGTGCGGTGTACAGCCGCGAGGTCCTCGAGCAGATCGCCGAGCTCGCGCGCAAGCACCAGCTGATGCTGCTGGCCGACGAGATCTACGACAAGATCCTCTACGACGACGCCAAGCATGTCTGCATGGCCTCCGTCGCCCCGGATGTGCTTACCCTGACGTTCAACGGTCTGTCCAAGGCCTACCGGGTGGCCGGCTACCGGTCCGGCTGGCTGGTCATCACCGGCCCCAAGGAACACGCCAGCAGTTTCATCGAGGGCATCAATCTGCTGTCCAACATGCGGCTGTGCCCGAATGTGCCTGCGCAGCATGCCATTCAAGTTGCCCTGGGCGGCCACCAGAGCATTGACGACCTGGTGCTGCCGGGGGGCCGGCTGCTCGAACAGCGCGACGTCGCGTGGACCAAGCTCAACGAGATCCCCGGGGTGTCCTGCGTCAAACCCGAAGGCGCGCTGTACGCGTTCCCGCGGCTGGATCCCGAGGTCCACGACATCCAGGACGACGAGCAGCTGGTGCTGGACCTGCTGCTGCAGGAGAAGATCCTGGTGGTCCAGGGCACGGGCTTCAACTGGCCCAACCCGGACCATCTGCGCGTCGTGACGCTGCCGTGGGCGCGCGATCTGGCCAAGGCCATCGAACGGCTCGGCAACTTCCTGGCGTCCTACCGCCAGTAGCGTGGCCCACTCCCACGGACACTCCCATGACGGCCCGATTCCGTTGGGGCCGTTGGCCACCCGATTGGTCGTCGGACTACTGATCGTCATCGGGCTGGCCGTGGTCGCCGGCGCGGCCGTGCTCTGGCCCAGTGAGCAGAAGGTCGACATCCCGCTGCCGTTCCAGAATGCCTCGGGTGGCGCGGTCACGACCGAAGCCGGTCACGTCATCTCCAGCGCGCTCGGGGACTGCGGCAGCCCGTCGACCGGCCAGGTGCTCACCTCCACCCCGGCTCCCGGTCTGCCGGGGAGCGGCCAGTGCGTGCTGAACCAGATCGCCATCGATTCCGGACCCAACAGCGGCGCCACCACCCAACTCGAATTCACCGAGGGTCCCGGGCAGCCGAATCTACTTGCCGGGCAATCGATTCGGATCATCCGCCAGATCGACGACCAGGGTGTCACCAGTTATGCGTTCTACGACTACGAGCGCACCTGGCCGCTGGTCGCACTGGCCGCGGTGTTCGCGATCGTCATCGTCGCGGTGGCCCGGTGGCGCGGCCTGCGGGCGCTCATCGGCATCGTCGTCGCGTTCGCGGTGCTGGTTGTGTTCCTGCTCCCCGCCCTGCGCGACGGCGCACCGGCCGTGCCGGTGGCACTGGTGGCGTCGGCGGCCATCCTCTATGCGGTCATCTATCTGGCACACGGCGTCAGCCTGCGCACCAGCGCGGCGCTGCTGGGGACGTTGACCTCACTGCTGCTGGCAGCCGGACTGTCCTGGGCCGCGATCGAACTCGCTCACCTGACCGGCTTGTCGGAGGACCAGAACAACGAGGTGGCCGCCTACCTGGGGCATGTGTCGATCACCGGGCTGCTGCTGGCCGGCTTCATCATCGGCTCGCTCGGCGTGCTCAACGACGTCACCGTCACGCAGGCCTCGACGGTGTTCGAACTCGCCGCGATGGATGCAGATGTCTCGCGCCGAACGGTTTTCGCCGGCGCCATGCGGGTCGGGCGGGACCACATCGCCAGCACCGTCTACACCCTGGTGCTGGCCTACGCGGGCAGTTCACTGCCATTGCTGCTGCTGTTCAGCGTGGCGAACCGATCCCTGGGCGACGTGCTCACCAGCGAAAGCGTGGCGATCGAGATCGCCCGCTCGGCCGTCGGCGGGATCGCCCTGGCACTGTCCGTGCCGCTGACCACCGCCATCGCCGCCGCGCTGGCTACGCCAGGTCGTCCTCGGACAGATCGGTCGCGGCCAGCGCCGCCTCCAGGTCGTCGTGCCGGAACACCGACGTGACCTGGTCGTGCACCACCCGGAACGCCGACGCGATCGTCGTGCCGTCGGACAAGGTCTGCTCGGCGACGACGGTCCCACCGTGGACGAACAACCGACCGGTCGTGACCAGCCCGGGAAAGCCCCGCGCCCAATCCCGCAGCGCGTCGAGACCCTGGGCCGCGCCGTCGGCGTCACCGATCTCGATGTCGTCGCTGGACAGGTCGGCCAGCGTGCCCAGGTTCTTCTCGCTCAACGCATCGTTCCACGCCAGGACGGTGGCGATCTCGGATGTGCTCATGGTGAGCAACCTATCCCGTCAGAACTTCATCCCGTCCAGCCAGGTCCGCAGGACCTCCTGATCGCCAAAGACCTCGACCGCGGTGTCGCCGACCGGACGGCGCCGGGTGGTCACCAATAGCAAGTCCGTCGCCGGGCCACGCAGGGCGACGTCGGCCTTGTCATGGCTCTGAGTCAAGGCACCGTTCGCGATCGTCCATTCACCGGCCTTGCCGAGGCCGTCGTCGGTCGCGTGGAGGTGGATCGACTTCCCACCGAGATCGGGCGGCTTGAGGGTGAGCACCAGCCCGAACCATTCGCTGATCGCGTCCGCGGCGAGGGCCGGGGCGGGGTCGAAGGGGGCGCCGATGGCGATCGCCGCGTCCGCGCAGTGCACGACGACCTCGTGCAGTCGGCGCCGGAGCCACCAGTTGGCCGGCTGCGGACCGGTGAACGTCCACACCTCGGCGTCCGGATGTGCCGCTACGGCGTCGACCAGGATGCGCGCGCCGGCGTCGAGCCAGTCGATGGCCTCGGCGGGTTTCGCGGGCGCACGGACATCCCGCACCGCGTCGAACCCCAGCGGCTCCTGCATCTGATCGCTGACGATTTGCCCGGCCCACCGGTTGCCACCGCCGACGTGTCGGAACAGTTGTTTGAATGTCCAGCCCGGGCACGTGGGCACCGGGGTCTCGGGATCGCCCGCGGCGATCAGTTCACTGAACAATCGGTTCTGGTCGAGGAACTCGGCTGCAAAGTCCACCGACTCAGGCTAGACGCTTTCCAGCCGCCGGCCCAGGCAATGCACGCGCCAGCCGGCCGACTGCCAGCGCGCCACGTCGAGGCAGTTGCGGCCGTCGACGATCACCCGGTTCCGCACGACGTCGGCGAGTTCGGCCGGATCGAGTTCGACGAACTCGCGCCATTCGGTGAGCACCAGCACCGCGTCGGCCCGGTCGCAGGCTTCGGCCACCGACGTCGAGTAGTTCAGCGTCGGGAACACCTTGCGCGAATTCTCCAGCGCCTCTGGGTCGTACACGTTGACGGTGGCGCCGTTGAGCTGCAGCATGCCGGCGACGTTGAGCGCCGGCGAGTCGCGCACG
Organism: uncultured Mycobacterium sp.; assembly: GCA_964611465.1. GTDB lineage: Bacteria > Actinomycetota > Actinomycetes > Mycobacteriales > Mycobacteriaceae > Mycobacterium. The sequence continues at coordinate 5,338 of CAZTAA010000126.1, forward strand.
TCGTCGGATTCCGGTTTGAACGCCGCGCCCAGCACGGCGATGTTGGCTCCCAGCAGCGAGCCGCCACATGCCGCGGTGGTCAGTTCGACCATCCGGGTGCGGCGCCGCATGTTGATGCTGTCCACCTCGCGCAGGAAAGCCAGCGCGTTGCCGGCGCCGAGTTCACCGGCGCGCGCCATGAAGGCCCGGATGTCCTTCGGCAGGCAGCCACCGCCGAAACCCAAGCCCGCGTTGAGGAATCGCCGGCCGATGCGCGGGTCGAAGCCCAGCGCGTCGGCCAGCACCGTCACGTCCGCGTCGGCGATCTCACACACTTCGGAGATCGCATTGATGAACGAGATCTTGGTCGCCAGAAAGGCATTCGCGGACACCTTGACCAGCTCCGCGGTCTGCAGGTCGGTCCGCAGGAACGGAACTCCCTCGGCCAGCAGCGATGCGTAGAGTTCGCGGACCGCGGCCTCCGACCGGATCGAATCCGGTTGCACGCCAAGCACAATCCGGTCCGGATGTAGCGTGTCCTGGACGGCGTAACCCTCACGCAGGAACTCCGGATTCCAGGCGACTTCCACGTCGACGCCGTAGGCCGCCAGCGCGCGGGCCCGCCGGCCGAGGTCGGCTGCGGTGCCCACCGGCACCGTCGACTTGCCGACGATCACCGACGGCCGGGTCAGCCGCGGGACGAGTTCGTCGATGACGGAGTGCACGTGGCGCAGATCGGCGCCGTACTCGCCTTTCTTCTGCGGCGTTCCGACGCCGAGGAAGTGCAGGTCGGCGTGCTCGGTGGCGAGATCGTAGTCGGTGGTGAACCGCAGCCGTCCGGCAGCGAGGTTGTCGCTCAACAGCTTTCGAAGGCCAGGCTCGAAGAACGGCACGTCGCCGGCGGCCAGTTTGGCGATCTTGCCCGCATCGACGTCAACGCCTATGACGTCATGGCCCAGCTCGGCCATCCCGGCGGCGTGGGTGGCGCCCAGATAGCCCGTGCCGAAGACGTTGCAACGCATGACCCCTGTATAGGCAACCCGGATGAGCCAGCCGCGTCCGGACACTGATCGGCAGGCGAACGCCAGGTGTCCAGCCGGTTAGTGTCCCCAGTTCCAGGGCCACAGGGGGTTGCCGCCGCCGGGGCTCCCGCCGTTGGGGCCGCGGCTGCCGGTGCCCGGCCACTGCTGGCGCGGCGTGTCGTGTTCCGGCGGATCCCATTGCGGTGTGCTCTGTTTCGGCGGATCCCATTGCGGCGGGCTCTGCAGCGGCGGAATCTGCTGACCCGGCCACTGCTGCGACGGACTCTGTTGCTGCGGCCACTGTTGTTGCGGCACAGTCTGTTTCGGGACCGTCTGCTGACGCGGCCACTGCTGCTGCGGCGCGGCCTGCTGCTCCCACGGCCAACGGAACTGCGGAAGCTGAGGAACGAGGACCGGCGCCGGGATGACCGGTGCCACCACCGGGGGCGCGGCCGGCACAGGTGCGACGACCGGTGCCGGTGCGGCGGGAGCCGGTGCCGCGGGCGCAGGGGCCGGAGCCGCCGCGGGTGCCGGGGCGGCAGCCGGTGCGGGAGCCGGTGCCGGGGCGGCCGGAACGGGTGCCTCGACGAAGACCGTGCGCGGCGCCTGCGGTTCCGGCGCCTCCTGCACGACCGGCACGGGCGCCGGGATGGTTTCGGGGGGTGCCGGCGGGGCCGCCGGAGCGGGCGGCACCGCGGCAACCGGAGGCGGGGTGTGCGTCGCGACGACCGCCGACTCGGCGGGGTTGGGCCGCTGGTCGACCGTCGGACGGATGCTCACGGCCAGCGAGATGACCAGGGCCGCCACCCCCACCACGAACAGGGCCGTCATCGCGCTGCCCACCAGCAGGAACGGCTTGCGCGCCGGCGGGTTGACCGGCCCGACCGCGACGGGTTGGACGGCGATCGGCTCGTCGGCCAGTGCCAGGTCCTCCGGATCCGGACCTTCCTGGCTGTAGGCCAGCGCCACCGCGCCGGCCGTGGTGCCGTCGTCACCGTCGTGCGCATGGCCGGCGGCGACGGTCGCCGCCTCGAATTGCGGGGCACGCGCACTGGCCAGCGCGGCGCCGCGGGCCAACGCCAGCCCGGCCTCGTCTGGCGCGATGACCGGCAGCGACGTCGCGGATTCCAATTGCAGCTTCAGGGCGCTCACGCTCAGACCGGAGCCGACGACGAAGACGCCCTGCGGCGGTTCGGGCAGGTCTTCCAGCGCGCTCACCATCGAGGTCAGGCGGGCCGTGGCGTCCTCGGTGTGCAGGTCCTGACTTTCGGCGCGCGTGATCGCCCCGTCGGTGGTGTCGACCACGGCCAGGGTGGCGGTGTCGCCGTCGAGGAACATCAGCGCGGTGCGCCGGTAGCCGACGGCACGACCGGCGACCTGGGCCAGCGCGCCGGCGGCGTGCAGTTCGGAGACCAGCATCACGTCGTCGATGTGTTGCGCGGCCAGCGCCTCGCGCAGGCGGGCAGCGTCGTCGTGGTCCCGCCATGCCACCCCGGTGGCCGTCAGCCGATGGCCGCCTTCGGCGGCGCTTTCCCGGGTGCCGAGAATGGCGGCGACAACTTGCTCGGGAGCCGTTGCCGAGGACGGGTCGGAGACGATGTCGAAGACATCGTGATCAACCGTGACCCCGTCGGCGTTTTCGCCTTCAACCAGCACTATGCGGACCGCTGTGGGTGTCATCGACACACCGAGCGCGATGTCCACTGTCCCTCCATCCGTGTTAGCTGTGTAGGTTACTGAAACCGTTCCGCCCGCACGGTCACCCTGAATCCATATCGACGCTGCCACCTGCGGTGTTACACCAGCGCCGGCTATGAATCCGCTGTGTTCCGTACGTCCGTCCGGACCCCCGAATCCCGGTAGCTACAACCGTACCCGTGCGATCCTGGACGGGTGGATTTCCATTTCGATCCGATGTGCCCGTTCGCGTACCAGACGTCGTTGTGGATTCGCGACGTTCGACAGCAGACCGGGATCACGATCGACTGGAAGTTCTTCAGTCTCGAGGAGATCAACCGCATCGAGGGCAAGAAGCATCCCTGGGAGCGGGACTGGTCCTACGGGTGGTCACTGATGCGGATCGGGGCGCTGCTGCGACGGCTCGACCCGGAGCTGTTGGATCGGTGGTATGCGGCCATCGGGCACGAGCTGCACACCCTGGGCGGTAAGCCACACGATCCCGTGGTGGCGCGCCGCCTGCTCAGCCAGATCGGCGCCGACGACACCGTTTTCGACGCGGCGCTGGACGATCCGACGACTCACGACGACGTGCGCGTCGACCACCAGCGGGTGGTCGACGCCGGCGGGTTCGGCGTGCCGACGCTCTTCTTCGGTGACCAGTGTCTGTTCGGGCCCGTTCTGGTTGATCCGCCGACCGGACCGGCCGCGCTGCGGCTGTGGGACGTCGTCTCCGGCATGGCCGAACTGCCGCACGTCTACGAGTTGCAGCGACCCAAGACCGCCGCCGATGCGCAGCTGATCGGTCGCAGTCTGCAGCCCTACCTCGACGGCCGGGACTGGGTCAGCATCAACCGCGGCGAGGTGATCGATCTGGACCGGCTCACCGATCCGACTTGATGAAGTTCTGGTAGGACTTCGACGGCGTCGGCCCGCGCTGGCCCTGATACTTGGAGCCGACTTTCGCACTGCCGTAAGGATGTTCGGCCGGACTCGTCAGCCGCAGCAGGCACAACTGCCCGATCTTCATACCCGGCCACAACGTGATCGGCAGATTGGCCACGTTGGACAACTCGAGCGTGATGTGGCCACTGAACCCCGGGTCGATGAACCCCGCCGTGGAGTGGGTCAGCAGGCCGAGGCGGCCCAGCGACGACTTGCCTTCCAGCCGGCCGGCCAGGTCGTCGGGCAGGGTGCAGCGCTCCAACGTCGCGCCGAGCACGAACTCGCCGGGGTGCAGGACGAACGGTTCGCCCTCCTTGGGTTCGACGAGCGACGTCAGGTCGTCCTGCCGCACCGCGGGGTCGATGTGGGTGTAGCGGGTGTTGTTGAACACCCGGAACAGGTTGTCGAGGCGGACATCGACGCTCGACGGCTGGATCAGGCCGTCGTCGAACGGGTCGATGCCGAGACGCCCGGCGGCTAGTTCGGCCCGGATGTCGCGATCGGAGAGCAGCACCCGACGAGCGTATCGGCTGGCCTGTGCTGGCCCATGCTGGGCCAGCGTCGACAAATTGCACGCCGTCGGCCGTTTCGCGCGTCGTATGTGTACAGCCGCGGGGCGTTGGTTGCCGCCAGCCCGTGTTGCTATCCTTCGTCAGCACAATGCCGATGTAGTTCAATGGCAGAACATCAGCTTCCCAAGCTGAATACGCGGGTTC
>CAZTAA010000127.1:0-9630 GCA_964611465.1 uncultured Mycobacterium sp.
TGGTCGGTCCCCGGATCGAGGCGGAAGGCCCGGCGGCCGCCACCCGGCGGGCCGCGGAGTGGTTGTCGGAACTGCTGACCGAGCTCGGGGCCTGACGTCATGGCCTTCGGTGACGGCCGAGCCGACGACGAACTACGTGCCGCCTGGCACCGGTTCTGCGAATCCCTCAGAGCCGCCGGCGATCTGGCGTTCAAGGAAGCCAACCCCGCGGATCCCATCCTGCGGGCGGACGCATTCCGGTTCCTCACCCAAAACCTCGGCCAGGCCTTCGATCTCGCGCTGGAGACGAAGGACCCCGCATATCCGCAGTTGCACCCGTTCTGCACACCGACGCGCAAGCTGGGCGGCGACGTCGCCGACTTCACCTACCGGCAGACCTGGATCGACGGCGCGCATGTGTACCGCATCACCGGCCGGCGCGGCACCGCACGCTGGCTCAACATCACCGTGCAGGGTCCACGGCCCGAGCAGATCCCCGGCACGGACTGGCCTTCGCTGCACGAACCCTTCGGCGACATACCAGAATCCAACGTCTTCGGGCATCAGATCCACACCGACGCTGCCGGGAACTTCGAACTCACCGTCGGCGGTGCGCGGCAGGACTCCAACTGGTTACCGACCACACCGGGATCTCGAAAGCTGTTCATCCGCGAGGCTTTCGACGACTGGTACGAAACGCCGACGACCATGTCGATCGAGCGCGTTGGCATGACCGAACCCCGTCCGGTGCCCACCGCCGACCAGGTCACTACCGCGATGGACTGGGCGGGCGAGTTCCTCACCGGCGTGATGCGCGACTGGCCCGAGCATCCCTGGCGATACTCCGGTGGGGTCTGCGATCCGGCTCACCTCAACGCCTTTCCGCCCCACAAGGCGGCCGACACCGCGTCCGACGAGAAGCGTGGCCGGACCGCCGCGCACATGGTCTGGCGGCTGGAGCCCGATCAGGCGCTGATCGTCGAGATGGACAATCACGACGGATTCTGGATCTTCGGGATGGGCGGCGTGTTCGGCAACAGCATGGACTTCCTGTACCGGCCGGTGAGCTACACACCCGCTCGAACCACCGTCGACGCCGACGGTGTGGTCCGGCTGGTCCTCTGCCACGATGACCCCGGTGTGCACAACTGGCTTGACACACAGGGATTTTCGGATGGAAATCTGACCTACCGGAATTTACTGAACAAGAGCGGCGCACGGCTCCGCACGAGGGTTCTGCCGCGTCAGGATCTGCTCGCGGCGCTTCCCGCGGACACCGTCATGGTCACTCCGGCCGAGCGGCAGCGGCAGATGCACGACCGCTACCGCAGTGTCAAACTCCGTTACGGACTCTGATGGCGTGACTCACCCGACGGATTCCCGGTACACCTCGATGATGTGGGCCAACTCGTCCGGGGTCGCGCCGTGCATGATGACCGCATCGGCACCGTAGTCGAACTCCTTGCGTACCCGGTCCACGCACTGCTGCGCCGATCCGGTGGCCGAGGGCTCCAGCCACTCGTCGGGGATCAACGTAGCGATGTGCGCGATCTGCTCGGCGCTGGCCTTGTGATCGATGCCGCCGGGGACGGACTGCACCACCGGATCATCCCTGAACCGTTGCAGCACAGCCGGATCCCAGTTGTTGGTGTTGACCAGCAGATCGCCGTAACCCTGCAGGTAGGTGGCCAGCCGGGCGACCGTCTTCTTCAGCCGCAGTTCCTCCGGCAGGTGGTCGCCGACGGTGGCGAAGCACGACCACACCTTCACCCTGGCGGGATCCCGGCCAGCCTGCTCCGCGGCGTCCTTCACCGTCTTCACCGCGCGCTGCAACGTCTCCGGGGTGAAGTAGGTGTGCAGGATGACATCGTCGAACTCGCGGCCGCCCAGGGCCAGGGTCTGCGGACCGAACGCGACGATGGCCAGCCGGATGTCCTCGCGAAAGTCCGGGTCCAGGAACAGGATCGGGTACTTGCCGAGCGGTCCGTCGTGGTTGAAGATCAGCTCGCCTCGCCAGAGCCGGCGCATCACCTGGGCGAAGTCCTCCATCTGCGCCGTGGTGACGGCCGGGATGCCGAACGAGTTGTAGATGGCGCCAATACCGCGACCGATACCGAGAGTGAACCGGCCGCGTGACAGCCGGTGCATGGTGGTGGCCCACGACCCGGTGATCAACGGATGCCGAGTGTTGTGATTGGTTGCCGCGGTGGCGATCTGCATCCGGCTGGTCACCGCGCAGGCGGCCCCGGTCAGCGACGACGCCTCCTTGACGTTCCACCGCTCCGAGATGAACCCGGTGCCGAACCCGAGTTCCTCGCCGCGGCGCGCCTCGTCCATCAGCGTCACCGGACCCTCGCCACCGGCCCCTGCCAGCAGGTAGTAGCCGAGTTCGTCGAGCACGCGATCAGTCACGACCACACTCCTTGTTTGTATCCGCAGTTCCACACTTCGACGATGCGCCCGTCGACTACCCGGAAGATCTCCATGCTGCCCACATCGACGTGGGTGCCGTCCTTGAGCCGCATCGGCGACTGGTAGACGATAGCGACGTGCTCGCCGTCGTCCCCGGCGACCACTAGGTTGAGATCGAAGCGCAACTCGTCGAACATCTCCCAGTGGTCGACGATGCGCTTGACCGCCTGATCGTGGGTGAGCACCACGGCCTCGCCGACCTCATGGCGAATGACGTTGTCCCCCATGAGTTCCTCGGCCAGGGCGAAGTCGCGTTCGTTCCACACCACCAGGTTGTAAAGCTCGACCACTTCACGGGCGGTGCGGACACTCATTCGCTCACTCCTCCTCCGGGCTCGTACCTCGCCCGGCATCGTCGATTCGCGGTCATGCGAATGCCTCCAGTGCGTCGATCTCGTCGATGGTGGCCACGGCCCGCCGGGTGAGCTCGAGGCAGAGCCTGCGGGACCGCTCCGGCATCGCATCCCAGCCCATCAGGGTGATGACGGGAAGCACGATCAGGTAGGCGGTGGCCATCCGGTAGTCCCGCCACGCCGCGTCGCACGAGTAGTCGGTCACCCCGTGCCGGGCCAACTCGGCGAGGTATTCCCGCAGCAGTGCCCTGTCATGACCGCGGCGTACGTCGCTCGGCAGTCCCTGACTCACCAGGTACGCGACATCGGCGGCGCCCGCCCCGTAGCAGGTGAACTGGAAGTCGACGACCTTCATCGCATCACCGGAGAAGAACAGGTTGTCGGCCCGGATGTCGCCGTGCAGCAGCATCCTTCGATTACCCAGCACATCGAGCGCCTGGGCGGCGTAGTCGGTGAACCGTTCGGCGAACTCGGCGACCGAAGGCGGAACGGGTACCCCGGCATGCTCGAGATACACCGGCCAGGCCAGTTCGAACACCGGGAGGAACACCTCGCGGGCCGCCGGTGAGTCGAGGTTCGGGAACACATCCGTAGGGATCGCGTTGGCCGGATCGACGGACCACGCATGCAGGCCGGCCAAACCGGCGATCGCCAGCCGGGCCTGCTCCATGGACAACCCCGCCAGATGGTCGGCGTTCGTCCACCCAGCGAGGTCCTCCATGACGAGGACGAACTCCGCTGCGCTGGCGCCTATTTCGGCCACGTGGACTCGCGGCGCGGCCATCGGCGCCCGCCCGGCGACCCGGCGGTAGAACTCCAGTTCGCGGCGGTAGCCGCCCAGCATCTCCATCGCGCCGCGCGCTTCCGGGGTGCCGGGCAACTTGACGATCACCGTCTCCGGAAGGTCGCTGGCCCCGGTCAGATGGACCCGGTACAGGAACGAGGCGAACCCGCTGTCTTCGGCGATGCGGTCGGCCGCGACCGCGCTGACCTCGCGGCCGAGCGCATCGGTGAGCCACTGCGGTGTCACCTCGTCGATTGAGGCCGGGATCACCGCCGGGCCCTGGGTCACCGTCGACCTCCTGAAAGAAATTTGACGCAAGAACAATCACGAAACGCGGGCCCGGATCACCCGGGACTACGGAGCGCCCGCCTGACTCGCCACACTGCGCAGGAACCGTTCCGTCACCGTCTTGACCCCGCCCGCGAACACGTGTCCCACGTGACCGCCGTCGTGCCAGTACAACTGCCCGCCCCACTTCTCGTGCAGGGCCTCCGCGGGCGCCCGCATCGCCATCTGGTCGTGCCGGGCGCCCACGATCAGTCGGCGCTCGGGCGGCGGAATGGGTTCCACGGCAAGCGGATCGATCACCGAAGTCAATTCGGACACCACGTCGGAGCCGAGCAGCGCCATGACCTCGTCGGCGGCGTCGCCCCAGCGGTGCAGATGATTGGCGATCATCGCGTTGAGGCCGAGGATCGGCGTATAGAGAGCCACCGCGTCGACCGCCGGTTCCATCCCTGACACCAGCGCGGCCACCCCGCTGCCCAGCGAGAGCCCGGACAGCGCGATGACGGTGGCCTGCGGGTCGATCCAGCGGATGACGGCCCGCGCCTCCGACACCGCGCGCATCATCCCCGCGACATTGGCCAGCGGGTCGGTGTCGGGGTAGGTCGGCCACGACTTGCGCCGGACACCGTGTCCGGGCTGTACCGGCAGCGCGACGTTGAAGCCGAGTTCGCGGCGGATCCACCCGACCCGGGCGACGACGAAGTCCGTCAGCCCGCCCTGCCCGGCACCGTGCACCCAGACCAGCCAGGGCCGGGGCCGCCGGCGGTCGTCGGATCGCACGATGTTGCAGACCGCCATGCTGGGCGCACCGAGGTCGCCGAAACTCGACGGCAGCCGGGGATCGTGCCGGTAGGTGATCTCTTCGAACGCGTACTTGCCGGCCAGGCGCCACCGGAGGCTCTCCACCTCCAACGGTTCGGGCTCGGCGTAACAGCCCGGCATGCCCAGCTTGGCGAGTTCGTCGGCGACGGGCCGGTAGTTCTCGGTCGCGGTGTACACGCTCGGCGGCGGCGCGGTGAGCGTCATCCCGGTGACAACCAGCTCGTCCAGGGCGACCTCGCCCAGTTGGCGCAGTCCGCGCGACGACCGCCGGCTCCAGCCACCCGCGCCGGAAAGGACCTCGACCGAACGCGGCAGCACACCGCCGAGTTCACGGGCGATCTGTCTGGCACGGTCTTGTGGACGCATGGCTCTCACACTAGGTCGAAACCGGTGTATCCGGCAGCGGCGATCTCGTCGCAGCGACGACGGTACGCCGGGATGCCCCCGGTATAACCCATGTAGCGGCGCTTCTTGCCGGGCACGTTGGCGCCGTTGTACCAGGAGTTGCAACTCGGGTCCGCCAGCACCGTCGCCGCCACCAGCGAGGTGGTGTGTTCGATCCAGTCGTGCTGCGCCTGCGCCTGCGCCTCGATAGTGCGGTGGCCGCGCGCGCGCAGATAGCCGATGCAGTCGCCGATCCATTCCACGTGCTGCTCCAGCGCGGCGATGAAATTGGTTGCCGCCGAAGGGCTTCCCGGTGCCTGCACGATGAACAGGTTGGGGAATCCGGCGACCATCAGCCCCAGGTACGACGTCGGCCCCTCGGTGTCCCAGACCTCGCGCAGCGTCACACCGTCGCGGCCCTTGACGTCGATGCGCCGCAACGCACCGGTCATGGCGTCGAACCCGGTGGCGAACACGACGACATCCAGGTCGAAGTCGCCCTGCTCGGTGGAGATGCCCGACGGGGTGATCGACGTGATCGGGCCTTGGCGGAGGTCGACCAGGGTGACGTTGTCCCGGTTGAAGGTTTCGTAGTAGCCCTGGTCGATGATCGGCCGTTTACAGCCGAAGGGATGGGTGGGAACCAGCGCCGCGGCGGTGTCCGGGTCCCTCACGATCCGCGCGACGGCCTCCCCGTACAACGCGGCCGCCTCCCGGCTGGCCTCGATGTCGAAGAAGATGTCGCCCCAGTTGAGGGCACCCATGACGCCGTGTTCGTCGATCGCCCGCAGCCGCTCCTCGCGGGTCGCCGACTTCAATGGCGGCTGCACCAACATGTCGAGCAGCACCGAGAACGCGCTGAGCCGGGCCGAGCCGACCGGGTGCGCACGCTGGGCCGCCCGGATCTCGTCGTAGTTCGCCTTGAACGCGTCGAGTTCCCCGGGTTCGAAGGCGCGCACCGACCAGGGCAGCGTGTAGGCCGGTGTGCGCTGGAAGACGGTCAGGTGCTCGGCCTGCCGGGCCGCGACCGGGATCAGTTGGACCCCGGTCGATCCGGTGCCGATGATCCCGACGCGTTTTCCGGTCAGGTCGTAGCCGGCCTTGGGCCAGTTGCCGGTGAACAGGACCGCACCGTCGAAGTCGTCGACGCCGGGAATGTCGGGTTCCAGCGGCACCGACAGGATTCCCGACGCGGCCACCACGAACGGCGCGACGAACCGTTCCCCGGTGCTGGTGTCGATCGTCCATTCCGCGACGCCGTCGTTGTCGGAGAACGTCATCGCGTCCACCCGGGTGTTCAGCCGGATGTCGCGGCGCAGATCCAGCTTGTCGGCGACGAAGTGCAGGTATGCCTCGATCTCGGGCTGGGCCGGCATGGTCTCGGTCCACACCCACTCCTGCTGGATCTCGTCGGAGAAGCTGTAGGAGTACTCAATGCTCTCGATGTCGCAACGGGCGCCCGGGTAACGGTTGAACAGCCAGGTGCCGCCGATATCCTCGGCGGCTTCCAGCGCCACCGCCGAAAGGCCCATCTCACGCAGTCTGTGCAGCATGTACAGGCCGGAGAACCCGGCGCCGATGACGACGGCGTCGAAAGTCTGGTCGCTCACTGGTGTGCCTCCGGCGCCTTGGTGAATCGCAGCAGCGTCCGCGTGAGGTGCAATCGGGTTATCTGCCAACGGTTGTCGCGCTTCTCGTAGGTCTCGTGGTAGTGCCCCGCGCCGTGCAGTTCGCTGCCGTCCGGGAAGACCAGCAGATCCTCCATCGCCCAGATTCCGGTCGCCGTCGTCGGCGAGGTCAGCTCGATCTCCGGGGTGTGGCAGTGGTGCATGGTGGCAGCGCCGGCGATGCCGCCGAGCACCACCGGCTCGAACGCCTCGAAGCCTTCCAGCGGCGGCATGGTCTGCGGGTCGGCGCCACCGGTGGACACCGCGAGGTCGAGCAGGACCACCACGTCGGGCGCGAACAGTTGCCGCCAGGACTCGATGTCGCGGGTGTCGAGGAATCGGCAGTAGCGCGCCTTGAGCAGGCGGATCTGTTCGAGTTCGTCCATGGGCACTCCGTCGCTCTGTAGACCACCGGAAACCAATACTGTAATGTATTCCGTAATGCTCGGTGGTCGAGAAAGGCAATCCCGATGAAAGTGCCGTTCACCTGGAAGGTCACCGGCTGGTTCATGATCGGCTGGTCCGCGGAGTATGAGGCGGGTGACGTCAAGGCGCTGAAGTATTTCGGCGAGGACCTGGCGGCCTACCGCGACGAGGACGGCCGGATTCACGTCCTGGAAGCGCACTGCAAGCACTTGGGTGCTCACGTCGGGCACGGCGGGAAGGTGGTGGGCGACTGCATCGAGTGCCCGTTCCACGGCTGGCGGTGGGGACCCGCCGGCGACAACACCTACATTCCCTACCAGCCGGACAAGCCGAACCGGGCCCTGAAGCTGCGGTCCTACCCCGTCGAGGAACAGTACGGCTGCATCTTCATGTGGTACCACCCGCACGGCAAGGAACCGCAGTGGCCGCTACCGGACATCTTCCACAAGTTCCCGCAGTTCGAGACCGACCCCGACAAGTACTACCGGCCGTATCCGGAGTTCTCCAGCCGGACCGACGGCATCCATGTCCATCCGCAGATCGTGGCCGAGAATGCCCCGGACAGTTCGCATTTCCGCTACGTCCACGGCGCCACCGTGACCCCGGTGTGCCTGGAGTGGGAGGGCGTCGACGAGGAGTGGCGGTTCCTTACCGGCTGGCCGGACGTGCGCAGTGACGACCCCGACAAGATGGCGCTGCGCATCCACAGTCACTACTCCGGTCTGGGCTTTGCGATGAGCGCATTCGAGGGGTCGTCCAACCATCGGCTGATCTTCGCGTGCACCCCCGTCGACGACGAGGTCTCGGACATGTTCTATTCCATCTGGTGGCCGAAGGAAAACGCAGCGGACGGTGACGTTCCGCCGCCGCATGTCCGGGAGACGGTGGAACGCAAGTTCCTCAAGACCGTATGGGAGGACGTCGACATCTGGGACCACCAGATCTATGTCGAGCATCCCCCGTTGGCCAAGGTCGACGCGAAACACTATATGGCCCTGCGGAAGTGGGCCACCCAGTTCTACGAAGTGCCGCCGGTGGACGCCGCGAAGGTATGAAGCCCATGAGTCGGTGCCGAATTCTGCACCATGGTCGTCGCGGACAAGGCAGGCTCAATCGGTCGTTGCAACGCCTGATTCGTTGAGGGGTGTTGTTCGATGGGGTTTCGCAAGCATGGCAGCAAAGAGGTTCCCGAGTCGGCGCATGAGGAGGTTCTGGCGGCGCTGAGGTCGGGGTTGTCGCCCGCGGCGGCGGCCACGGTGGCGGGGGTGTCGGCCACGACGGGGTACAAGTGGGCGCGGGCGGCGGGCTGGAAGGCCGGCGGCGGGCATACGGGGATCCGGTACTCGGCGGCGGTGCGGGAGGCGTTCTGGGCGGCGATGAGATCGGGGTCCTCGACCGCGCAGGCGGCCAGAATCGCCGGCGTGTCGGAGATGTCGGCGATCATCTGGGTCAAACAGGCTGGCTACGTGCCCAGAACTCCTGCTCTTGCCATCGTGGAGATCGACGGATCACGGCGGCCGCGTGCGCCGCTGTCGTTCACCGAACGCTGTCGGCTCGAGGAACTGCTCGAGGGCGGCGCTACCCCGGTGCGGGCCGCTGAACTGCTCGACCGTCACCGCGACACGATTGGCCGCGAGATCGTCAAGGGTCTGACCGGCTCGGGGTATCGGGCCAGGGTCGGCCAGGATGTCGCCGACACCAACCGCAAGCGCCCCAAGGAACGCAGGCTGCAATCTCGGCCTGCCCTGTTGGCCGAGGTTGTGCAACGGTTGGAGCAGCGGCATAGTCCCGAGCAGATTGCGAACGGCTGCGGCAGGACTTCCCCGACGATCCGGAGATGTGGGTGTCACACGAGACGATCTATCAGGCCCTCTACGTCCAGCCACGCGGGGAGTTGGCCAAGCTGGTCAAGACCGCGCTGCGTACCGGCCGCACTCAGCGCAAACCTCAGGGCCGCAACACCATTGACCGGCACCGGTTCAAGGACGAGATGATCAACATCAGTGAGCGTCCCAAAGAAGCCGATGACCGCGCGATCCCCGGACACTGGGAAGGCGATCTGATCCTGGGCAGCACCGCGTCGTGCTCGGCGATCGGCACCCTGGTGGAGCGCACCACCGGGTTCGTGGTCCTGTTGCACCTGCCCGAGGACCGCACCGCGGCCACCCTGGCCGACGCGATGTCGATCAAGATCCCCGACATCCCCGAGATCCTGCGCCGCTCACTGACCTGGGACCAAGGCAGCGAAATGGCACTGCACACCAAGATCACCGAAGCCACCGGACTGCCGATCTACTTCTGCGACCCGCACAGCCCCTGGCAGCGCGGCACCAACGAGAACACCAACGGACTGCTGCGCCAATACTTCCCCAAAGGCACCGACCTGTCGTTCTACGGCCCCGGCTGGCTCGACCAGGTCGCCGCCGAACTCAACGCCCGACCCCGCAAACGCCTC
>CAZTAA010000128.1:0-9471 GCA_964611465.1 uncultured Mycobacterium sp.
CGCGCGTCCGGATTCTGATCGTCGCACTGCTAGCCGCAGCGGTGATCGCCGTACTGATCGCCGTCGGGGCGTGGGTGTTCAAGTCGAAAATCAGCGGAAGTCATATGAATTGCCCGAACGTGGCAGCAGGCTACTTCCAGCACGCGGATAAGGGCGAGTTCGGCGGGTCCTGTGAGTTCGCGTACGCGGTCCAGCATGCGGTGAACGAGAAGATCGGCAACGCGCCGGCCGGCAGCGCCAGCGGGCGCCTCGTGGTTTCGGTCCACAACCCCGACGTCGGCAAGACCGTCGAGGTGACATGCATGCTGACCTCCAGCAGTGGCGTGTGCAACGACGGGAACTCCACCGTGCGTCTGCGGTGACGTCCCCCCTCCCGCGAACGTGCAGCCATATGCATTTCGGGCTGGATCGAACGCATATGGCTGCACATTGGCGGCAAGGGGCCTTCAGGCCTTGCGGGCCCGGTTGTACACCTTCTTCAGATCCTTGCCCCGCAGGCCCCTCGCCTGGGCCTTGTGCAGCTTGTTCAGCACCAGCGGGCAGCGCTTGCACCGCGGCTTGGACCGGCAGCACTTCTTCTTCGGCTTCAGGCCGGCCAGCTTCTCGGGCTTCACGCTGAGCTTTCTCGGGTTCGGTCGTTTTCGTGATCGGACACCCACACTGCGACAATCTCCGGCGTGAGTTCTCGCCCCAACTTTAGGAATGTCGCGATCGTCGCCCACGTCGACCACGGCAAGACCACCCTCGTCGACGCCATGCTGCGGCAGTCCGGCGCGCTGCACCACCGCGGCGACGACGCCACCGAGCGGATCATGGACTCCGGCGACCTGGAGCGCGAAAAGGGCATCACGATCCTGGCCAAGAACACCGCCGTGCACCGGCACAACGCGGACGGCACGGTGACGGTGATCAACGTCATCGACACCCCCGGCCACGCCGACTTCGGCGGGGAGGTCGAGCGCGGACTGTCCATGGTCGACGGCGTGCTGCTGTTGGTCGACGCCTCCGAGGGCCCGCTGCCGCAGACCCGGTTCGTGCTGCGCAAGGCTCTGGCCGCGCACCTGCCGGTGATCCTGGTGGTCAACAAGACCGACCGGCCCGACGCCCGCATCGCCGAGGTGGTCGAGGAGAGCCACGACCTGCTGCTCGACGTCGCGTCCGACCTCGACGAGGAAGCCCAGGCCGCCGCCGAGAAGGCGCTCGACCTGCCGACGCTGTACGCCTCGGGTCGCGCGGGCGTGGCCAGCACCACCCAGCCGTCCGACGGTGAGGTGCCCGACGGGGACAACCTCGACCCGCTGTTCGATGTGCTGATGGAGCACATCCCGGCGCCGGCGGGCAATCCGGAGGCGCCGCTGCAGGCGCTGGTGACCAACCTCGACGCGTCGGCCTTCCTCGGCCGGCTGGCGCTGATCCGCATCTACAACGGCCGGATCCGCAAGGGTCAGCAGGTCGCGTGGATGCGCGAGGTCGACGGCGTTCCCGTCATAACCAACGCGAAGATCACCGAGCTGCTGGCCACCGAGGGCGTCGAACGCACCGCGACGGACGAGGCCGTGGCCGGGGATATCGTCGCGGTGGCCGGGCTGCCCGAGATCATGATCGGCGACACCCTGGCCGACCCCGACCACGCGCACGCGCTGCCGCGCATCACCGTCGACGAACCGGCCATCTCGGTCACCATCGGCACCAACACCTCGCCGCTGGCCGGCAAGGTCTCCGGCCACAAGCTGACCGCGCGAATGGTCAAGTCCCGCTTGGATTCCGAGCTCGTCGGCAACGTTTCCATCCGGGTCGTCGACATCGACCGGCCCGACGCCTGGGAGGTGCAGGGCCGCGGCGAGCTGGCGCTGGCGATCCTCGTCGAGCAGATGCGCCGCGAGGGCTTCGAGCTGACCGTCGGCAAGCCGCAGGTGGTCACCAAGACCGTCGACGGCAAGCTGCACGAGCCGTTCGAAGCGCTGACCATCGACTGCCCCGAGGAGTACGTCGGCGCCATCACCCAGCTGATGGCCGCGCGCAAGGGCCGGATGGAGGAGATGACCAACCATGCCGCCGGCTGGGTCCGGATGGACTTCATCGTGCCCAGCCGCGGGCTGATCGGCTTCCGCACCGACTTCCTCACCGAGACCCGCGGCACCGGTATCGCCAACGCGGTGTTCGACGGCTACCGCCCGTGGGCCGGGGAGATCCGGGCCCGGCACACCGGCTCGCTGGTGTCCGACCGCACCGGCCAGATCACCCCGTTCGCGATGATCCAGCTCGCCGACCGCGGCCAGTTCTTCGTCGAACCCGGCCAGGAAACCTACGAGGGCCAGGTCGTCGGGATCAACCCGCGCGCCGAGGACCTCGACATCAACGTCACCCGCGAGAAGAAGCTGACCAACATGCGGTCCTCGACCGCCGACGTCATCGAGACCCTGGCCCGGCCGCTGGAACTCGACCTCGAACAGGCCATGGAGTTCTGCGCGGCCGACGAGTGCGTCGAGGTCACCCCGGAGATCGTGCGGGTGCGCAAGGTCGAACTGACCGCCAGCCTGCGCGCCCGGGCCAAGGCCCGCGCCAAACAGCAGGCCAATTCCTGAGCGATTTCGGTGCACGACCCGTCGCTCACCGACGGTCGGCGCACCGAAATCACCGGATACCCTGAGGGGCGTGCCGACCGCCCGCCGACGCCTGACTGTGCCGCTGCGGACCGCGGTCCTGCTGCCGGTGCTGGCGCTCGGCGGATGCACGGTCGACGCGCCGCCGGCCCCGCAGAGCACGGACACCAGCCAGACGACGGCCGCGCCGCTGCCCAAGGCGACGCAGATCATCATGGGCATCGACAACATCGGCCCCGGCTTCAACCCCCACCTGCTGTCGGATCAGTCGCCCGTCAACGCCGCCATCAGCGCCCTGGTCCTGCCCAGCGCCTTCCGGCCGGCACCCGACCCGGGCAGCCCGACCGGCTCGCGTTGGGTGATCGACGACTCGCTGCTGGTCTCGGCCGAGGTGACCAACCAGAACCCCTTCACGGTCACCTACCGGATCCGGCCGGAGGCGTCGTGGACCGACAACGCCCCGATCGCCGCCGACGACTTCTGGTATCTGTGGCGCCAGATGGTCAGTCAGCCCGGCGTCGTCGACCCCGCCGGCTACGACCTGATCACCGGGGTCCAGTCGATCGAGGGCGGCAAGACGGCGGTGGTCACCTTCGCCCAGCCGTACCCGGCCTGGCGCGAGTTGTTCTCCGACATCGTGCCCGCCCACATCGTCAAGGACGTGCCGGGCGGGTTCGGGGCCGGGCTGGCCCGCGCGCTGCCGGTGACGGGGGGCGTCTTCCGGGTGGAGAGCATCGACCCGCAGCGCGATGAGATCCTGCTCGCCCGCAACGACCGGTTCTGGGGTCAGCCGGCGGCCCCCGACCAGATCCTGTTCCGCCGGGCGGGCACGTCTTCGGCGCTGGCCGACTCGATCCGCAACGGCGACACCCAGGTCGCCCAGGTCCACGGCAGCGCCGCGGCGTTCGCGCAACTGTCGGCGATCCCGCAGGTGCGCACCGGCCGGATCCCGACCCCGAGGGTCATGCAACTGACGCTGCGGGCGCAGCAGCCGGCGCTGGCCGACGCGGCCGTCCGCAAGGCATTGCTGGGGCTGCTCGACGTGGACCTGCTGGCGTCGGTGGCCTCGGGCAGCGACAGCACCGTCACCCTGGCCCAGGCGCAGATCCGCGCGCCCTCGGACCCGGGCTACCAGCCGACGGCTCCGCCGGCGCTGCCCAGATCCGCCGCCCTGGGCCTGCTTGAAGGCGCCGGATACACCGTGGAAGCCCCCGGGCCGGCGCAGGCCACAACGGCGCCCGGACCGGCCGGAACCGACGACCCGGAGCCGACCCGCGGCCGCATCAGCAAGGACGGCAAACAGCTGAGCCTGGTCATCGGGGTGGCCGCCAACGACCCCGCCGCCGTCGCCGTCGCCAACACCGCCGCCGACCAGTTGCGCAACGTCGGTATCGCGGCGAGTGTCTCGGAACTGGACCCCGTGGTGCTCTACGGCGACGCCCTGACCAACAACCGCGTCGACGCCGTCGTGGGATGGCACCGGGCGGGCGGCGACCTCGCGACGGCGTTGGCCTCGCGCTACGGCTGTCCGGCGCTGGAGTCCACCCCGGTGCCCACGGTGGGCGCTCCGGCCGCTCCGACTCCCCAGGCGCCCCGGCCGGTACCGACGACACCACCCGCGCCGACGACGCCGCCGCCGGCGCCGTCCGAGGGTGGCGCCCTGGTGCAGGCGCCGTCGAACCTGACCGGGGTCTGCGACCGCAACATCCAGGCGAACATCGATGCGGCCCTTGACGGTTCGAAGAACATCGACGACGTGATCGCCACCGTCGAGCCGCGGTTGTGGAGCCTGGCGGCGGTGCTGCCGATCCTGCAGGACAACACGATCGTCGCGGCCGGGCCCAGTGTGCAGAACGTCGAACTGACCGGGCCGATACCGGTGGGCATCGTCGGCAACGCCGGAACGTGGGTCAAGACGGGACGGTAGGGCGTCCTGGTTATCGTTGGGCGATGGCCTCCGAAGCGCCCCGGCTGCTGTTCGTGCACGCCCATCCCGACGACGAGACGATCAACAACGGCGCGACGATCGCGCACTACGTCAAGCGCGGCGCTCAGGTGCGGGTCGTCACCTGCACCCTGGGCGAGGAGGGCGAGGTGATCGGCGACCGGTGGGCCGGGCTGACCGCCGACCGCGCCGACCAACTCGGCGGCTACCGGATCGGTGAGCTGACCGCCGCGCTGGCCGCGCTGGGCGCCGGGGAACCGATCTACCTCGGCGGCGCCGGACGCTGGCGGGATTCGGGAATGGCTGGGACGCAACCGAATCCGCGTCAACAGCGGTTCGTCGAGTCGGGCGAGCCGGCGGTTCGCGAGCTTGCCGGCGTCATCGCGTCCCTGCGTCCGCACGTCGTCGTCACCTATGACCCCAACGGCGGGTACGGCCACCCCGATCACATCCGGGCGCACGAGATCACCACCGCGGCCGTGGCCGCCGGCCGGGATAACGGGCCGTGGCCAGTGCCGAAGTTCTACTGGACGGTGACGGGGCGCGGGGCGGCCGCCGCCGCGGCCCGCGCGCTGAGCGCCGACGATCTGTTGCCGCACTGGCAGTCGCTCACCGGCGACGGCTTCGGTGTCGACGACGACCGGATCACCACCCGCATCGACGCCACCGACGGTCTGCCGGCCAAGGTCGAGGCGTTGCGCGCGCACGCCACCCAGGTGACGGTCGGGCCGACCGGAAAAGCCTGCGCGTTGTCGAACGACATGGCGTTTCCGATCCTCGGCGAGGAGCACTACATCTTGGTCGACGGCCCGGGCGCGGCACCGACCGCGGAGCGCGGGCGGCAGGACATCGAGACCGACCTGCTGGCCGGCTTGGACATCTGAAGCCGTGTGACCGACGGCTGCGAATCGCACAGTGCCGGCGGGGCTGCCCCCTCTGCAGCCCCGCCGGCGCTCCAGCCGGTCAGATCGTGTCCGACCGCCGGAACCCCCCGTTTGTGCGGACGCGCTTCGGCGCCCTCCGAACCGTGTTGCGGCCGCGCTGCTCGTCCGTGGCGATCCGGGCGATCAACGAGGCGGTTATCGGGCTTTGCATCGTGACTCCTCATGCGTGGCTGCGCTGGACTCAACGCCGAAGTTACGGCGTCCGGGGGTGGCGCAGAACAGCTGATCGCGCACTCGGGTAGCGGCCCGGCCCGATTCGGGTAGTGACTACTCGCGTCGGGGTAAGCTGCGCTCAGCGGCACACCGAAGGGAAGCTATGGACCCGGATCTGGACCCCAACTTGCAGCACTGGCAGGACCGCCTGGACAACTTCCAGTGGGTGGTGGGGTCGCTGGCGGCACTGCTCGACAGCGTGCCGACCTGATCGACCGCCATCGACCCGATTCCGCCCTGCGGATCGGGATTCTGGCCCTGCTCGGACTCGACGGCATCCTGTGTGCCCTGGCGGCAGCGCTGCTGTTGCCGTCCTATCTGGGTTCGGTGTGGTTTCCGGTCAGTGCCGTCGCGGCCGGGGCCGTCAACATCGCACTGGTCTGGGCGGCCCGGCAGTGGACCGAGTCGACCCGGCTGGCCGCCCTGCCGTTGATCACCTTCCTGTTGACGGTCGCCGTGCTGAGCCTGGGCGGCCCCGGCGGCGACATGACGATGAGCGGTGCCGGGATCGCCGGATTCGGCCCGGTGCTGTTGACGGCACTCGGCGCGCTGCCCGCGCTGTGGTTCCTGCTGCGCCGTTAGTTGACGGCGGACGCGCCGCCGGCCGAACTGCCGGACCCGGTCGAGTCGGCGGCGGAATCGGCCGCGGTGTCCGTGCTTGCCGAGTTCGGTGCGGCCGGGGTGTCCGGGGTCTGAGGAGTATCCGGGGTGTCGGTGGGATCGTCGGCGCCGGTCGGATCCTCCGTGTCACCGGGTTGGACCTCGCCGTCGGAGCCCGCGCCGTCGGAGCCCGCGGCGTCACCGTCGTCCTGCGTGTCGCCGGCCGCCGGCTCCTCCGGATCCGTCGCCCCGTCCTGACCGGCCGCTGTGCCGTCGTCGACTTGCGGATCCGTGGTCGGATCCGGTGTCGGGGCCGGGACCGTCGGCGCGGAGTTGTCCGGGGTGGGGATGGTCGTGGTGATGCTGGGGACGGGATCGGACGTCACCGGGCCGCCGACCGATCCGGGATCGTCTTCCGGCGCGGACGCCTCGGTCAGCCCCGGATCGTCGGGCGGGGGATCGGCCGACGGCACGGTTCCCCCGGCCGGCGAGCCGTCCGGCAGTGCGTCGACACCGTCGGCGCCGGTCACCGCGGTGCCCGACGCGGCCGCCAGACTCATCCGCAGCGCCGCATCGCCGGTCTGGCCGGCGACCGTCTCCGGGGCCGCTAGCGGGGGCAGCGGGAACGGCAGCCATCCCAGCGAGAAGACGTAGTCGACCTCCTGCGAGAAGCCCGAGACGATCCCGTTGAGCGCCGCGCCGGCGATCGCCCAGGCGCCGTTCCACCAGACGCCCGGGTTCAGCGGCTGGTTCACGATCGGGTCCAGGAACTGGTAGACGAAGCTGTCGACCACCGGCAGGACGAACGCCCGGTACCAGATGTCGATCTGGTCCGAGACCAGATAGCCGAACGGAACCCAGTTGATCAGCCACGGTCCGAGGTCGAGCGCCGCGTAGTTGGCCCAGTACCTGGTGAAGGCATAGACCGAGTCGATGGCGTTGGACGCGACGTTCTGCACGTCGACGTCGATGTCCGGCCTGGAGGTGGTGCTGGGCACGATGGTGGCCGACGAGGCCGGATCGGGCACCGTCGTCGGCGGCGCCGCGCCCGTGCTGATCGACTCGACGAACTCCACCGCCTGGCGCAGGGCTTCCGGCGTCGGCTTCCGGGGCGCGTCGGCCGTGCCCAGCGAGTACGCCGAGTAGCTGAACGCCGGGGTGAGGGTCGGTCTGGGGTGAACCGTGGACGGATTCAGCACGATCGCACCGGCCGTCACGCCGCACACGCCGGCGGTCAGCAGGGAACGACGCGAGATCCCCACGGCATGCCTCCTGAACACCTCCCCGACCTGATCGATAAACCTACTCCCTGGACAGCAGATCCACAGGATTTCCATGGGGACTGTGCGCACATTCGCCGTCCTGCCAGGCCCGGCTAAGGTGGTTTCCATCAGCACTGGGGACGAAAACGGACGGATGCGGATGAACAAGCGGACCGCGGCGGTTACCGGGGAGTGGCTCTGAACCCGCGCCGACCCCTCGATCTGCCCGGTCCGGTCGTTCCCGCCGAACTGCCCGCGCCCGCACCGGTCGCCCTGCGCCGGGTGTTGCGGCGGGCACGCGACGGCGTCACCCTCAACGTCGACGAGGCGGCGCTGGCGCTGACCGCCCGCGGCGACGACCTGGCCGAGCTGTGCGCCAGCGCGGCCCGGGTGCGCGACGCGGGGCTGGAGTCGGCGGGCCGGCGCGGACCCGGCGGCGGGCTGCCGATCAGCTATTCGCGCAAGGTGTTCATTCCGGTCACGCACCTGTGCCGGGACACCTGTCACTACTGCACCTTCGTCACGGTGCCCGGCAGGCTGCGCGCCGAGGGCCGGGGCATGTACCTGGAGCCCGACGAGATTCTCGACATCGCGCGACGCGGTGGTGAACTGGGCTGCAAAGAAGCACTTTTCACCCTGGGCGACCGTCCCGAGGCGCGCTGGCCGGAGGCTCGTCAGTGGCTCAACGAGCGTGGCTACGAGACCACGCTCGACTATGTCCGCGCCATGGCGATCCGGGTGCTGGAGGAGACCGGCCTGCTGCCGCACCTGAACCCGGGTGTGATGAGCTGGTCGGAACTCTCGCGGCTCAAGCCGGTGGCGCCGTCGATGGGCATGATGCTCGAGACGACGTCGCGACGGCTGTTCGAGACCCGCGGCCAGGCGCACTACGGCAGCCCGGACAAGGATCCCGCGGTCCGGCTGCGCACGCTGACCGACGCCGGCCGGCTGTCCATCCCGTTCACCACCGGGC
This sequence comes from uncultured Mycobacterium sp., assembly GCA_964611465.1. Lineage (GTDB taxonomy): Bacteria > Actinomycetota > Actinomycetes > Mycobacteriales > Mycobacteriaceae > Mycobacterium. Next base: position 8,541 of record CAZTAA010000128.1, read on the forward strand.
TGCTCGTCGGAATCGGTGAGACGCTGTCCGAACGGGCCGAGACGATCCACGCAATCCGCAAGTCGCACAAGGAATTCGGTCACGTCCAGGAAGTCATCGTGCAGAACTTCCGGGCCAAGGACCACACCGCCATGGCGGCGGTCCCGGATGCCGGGATCGACGACTTCCTGGCCACCGTCGCGGTCACCCGGTTGGTGCTGGGTCCCGGGATGCGGGTGCAGGCGCCACCGAACCTGGTGTCCCGCAACGAATGTCTGGCGCTGATCGGCGCCGGCGTCGACGACTGGGGCGGCGTGTCGCCGTTGACGCCGGATCATGTCAACCCCGAGCGGCCCTGGCCGGCGCTCGACGACCTGGCCGAGGTCACCGCGGCGGCCGGCTACGAGCTGGTGCAGCGGCTGACCGCGCACCCGAAGTACATCGACGCCGGCGCGGCATGGATCGACCCACGGGTGCGGGCCCACGTCGACGCGCTGGCCGACCCGGACACCGGGTGGGCGCGCGACGTCAACCCGGCCGGGCTGCCCTGGCAGGAGCCCGACGAGGCGGCCGAGTCGCTGGGCCGCACCGATCTGCACACCGCGATCGACACCGACGGGCGGCGCACCGAGACGCGCAGCGATCTCGACAGCGCGTTCGGGGACTGGGAGTCCATCCGCGCGCAGGTGGACGAACTGGTCGCCCGCGCGCCCGAGCGAATCGACACCGACGTGCTGGCCGCGCTGCGCAGCGCCGAACGCGACCCGGCCGGCTGCAGCGACGACGAATACCTGGCCCTGGCGACGGCCGACGGTCCGGCCCTGGAAGCCGTTGCCGCGCTCGCGGATTCACTGCGCCGCGACGCCGTCGGCGACGACGTGACGTTCGTGGTGAACCGCAACATCAACTTCACCAACATCTGCTACACCGGCTGCCGGTTCTGCGCCTTCGC
>CAZTAA010000129.1:0-9461 GCA_964611465.1 uncultured Mycobacterium sp.
ATCTGCAGTGGCAGCCCGCCCCGGGCGTCGCGCCACCGGCAATTCCGCCGGGAGCCACCCTGGGGGATCTGGTTCTGCCGCCGCCGGCGGAGCAGGGTCAGATTTCTCCCGGACCGCCGTATGTGGTGGGCAGCGGTCCGCCACCGGGCCCGGTTCCGGCGTCGGGAGGCGGTGGCTAGTGCGCACCACTTGGCGAAAGACGTTACGCGACAGCGGGTTTCGGGCCATCGCGCTGAGTTCCACCGCGATTGTGCTGGCCGGTTGCACATTCAACGGGCTCAACTCGCTGCCCATGCCCGGCACCAGTGGGCACGGGCCGGGTTCGTACACCATCACCGTGGAGTTGCCCGACGTCGCCACCTTGCCGCAGAACTCGCCGGTGATGGTCGACGACGTGACGGTCGGCAGTCTGTCGGGACTCGACGCCGTCCAACGTCCCGACGGGACGTTCTACGCCGCGGCGCGATTGTCGTTGAACCCGGAGGTCAAGTTGCCGGCCAACGCCACCGCGCAGGTGGCGCAGACGTCGCTGCTGGGTTCGCAGCACATCGAACTCGCGGCGCCGGCCAACGGCACCGGCGAGGGCAGGCTCGTCGACGGTTCCCACATCCCGATCAGCCAGACCGGTCGCTATCCGACCACCGAGGAGGTGCTGTCCTCGCTCGGGGTGGTGGTGAGCAAGGGCAATGTCGGTGCGCTGCAGGACATTACCGACGAGCTCTACAAGGCCGTCGCGGGACGGGCGGGCGGCCTGACGGGTCTGATTCCCAGGCTGGCCGAACTCACCGACTCGCTGCAGTCGCAGACCCAGGACATCATTGCCGCGCTCGACGGGCTGAACCGGTTCGCCGGCACGCTGGCCAAGAGCAAGGACAGCCTGGGGCGCACCCTGGACACCCTCCCGGCCGCGCTCGAGGTGCTCAACAAGAACCGGGCGAACATCATCGACGCCTTCACCGCACTGGGCCGGGTGGGAACGGTGGCCGCCGACGTCCTAGCGAAAACCAAGGACGATTTCGCGGCCGACTTCAAAGATCTCTACCCGGTGGTGAAGTCGCTGGCGGAGAACGCCGATTACCTCATCAGCGCGTTGACGTTCCTGCCCACGTTCCCCTTCGACCGCCGATATCTGCGCAACGCCGTCCGGGGTGACTACCTCAACGTCTTCGTCACCTTCGACCTCACCCTGCGTCGACTCGGGGAGTCGATCTTCACCACCTCGGCGCTCGATCCGAACATGAAGCACATGAGCGAGGTCCTCAACCCGCCGGACTTTCTGACCGGTTCGATGGCCAACCTGTCCGGACAGGCGGCGGATCCGTTCAAGATCCCGCCGGGCACCGTGCCCGCGGCGGAGGGACATCGCTGATGCTGCACCGTGTCACCCGAATCCAGCTGATCGCCTTTGCGATCATCACCGTGCTCAGCGTCACCGCCATCGCCATCTTCAACCTGCGGTTGCCGGCGAAGCTCGGAGTGGGCACGTATCAGGTGGACGCCAACTTCGTTGCGGGCGGCGGGATTTACCCGGCCGCCAACGTCACGTACCGGGGTTTCACCATCGGGCGGGTTGATTCGCTGCAGCTCACCGACAATGGTGTCGTGGCCCGGATGCGGCTGAACAGCGGGACCCCGGTGCCCGACAACGTCACCGCGGCGGTCAAGAGCGTGTCCGCCATCGGTGAGCGGTTCATCGACCTGGTTCCGCCGGACCAGCCGTCGGGGTCGAAGTTGCACAACGGCGACAGCATCGGTCAGGACAGAACCACGATCCCCCAGGACATTTCGTCGCTGCTGACCCAGGCGGACGCGATGGTCAGCAGCATCAGCAACACCCGGTTGCAGGATCTGTTGCGTGAAACGTTCAAGGCGTTCAACGGATCCGGGCCCGAACTGGCTCGGCTGATCAGATCCGCGCGACTGCTGATCGACGAGGCCAACGCCAACTCCGACCAGACCATCAAGCTGCTCGACCAGTTGGGTCCGTTCCTGGAAGCGCAGGCCCGCAGCGGCGACAACATCAAGTCCGCGGCCGACGGTTTGGCGCGGTTCACCACCGAACTGCACAATGCCGACCCCCAGGTTCGCGACCTCCTGGCGACCGCGCCGGGTGCCGCCGACGCGGCGAACACCGCGTTCTCCGGAATCCGGCCGAACTTCCCGATGCTCGCGGCGAACCTGGCGAACCTGGGCCGGATCGGGGTGATCTACAACAAGTCGATCGAGCAGGCCCTGGTCATCTTCCCGGCGCTGTTCGCCGCGCTGATCACCGTGGCCGGCGGCGTGCCGATGGACGAGGGCGCCAAGCTGGACTTCAAGATCGACCTCGGTGATCCGCCGACGTGCAACGTGGGCTTCCTTCCCGCGACCCAGGTTCGCAGCCCGGCCGACGAAACCGTCCGGGACCTGCCCAGCGACATGTACTGCAAGACCGCGCAGAACGACCCGGCCGTGGTGCGCGGTGCGCGCAACTACCCATGCATGGAGTTCCCCGGCAAACGGGCTCCGACCATCCAGCTGTGCCGCGACCCGCGCGGATATGTGCCGCTCGGTAGCAACCCCTGGCGCGGACCGCCGATACCCTACGGCACTCCCATCGAGGACGGACGGAACATCCTGCCGCCCAACAAGTTCCCGTTCATCCCGCCACAAGCGGACTACGACCCCGGTCCCCCGGTCGTGCAGTTGCCGCCCGGAGTGCCGCCGGGCCCGGGCCCGGCGCCGCAGGCGCCGTTCCCACTTCCGTTCCCGCCCAACGACAACCCACCGGCGCCGCCGTGGCCGTTCTACGCTCCGAACGATCAAATCGTTCCGCCCTACGCGCGTCAGCCCGCGAACACACCGCCCCCGCCCGCGGAAGTCCCGCCGCCGGCACCGCTGCCCGCCGAGGCGCCACAGGCCAGCGGCCCCGCCTACGCCACCTATGACCAAGATGGAAAGTTCGTCGATCCGGCGGGCGGTGGTTCGGGGGTGCTGACGGCAGCGGCAGCCGACCAACGGCCCGCGGAGAACTGGGTTGACCTGATGCTGGGCCCGAGGCAGGCGTGATGACGGAACCGCCGGGTTCGGCGACCGACGAGACGCGGCCACCGACACGACGCCGTGCGTCGCGGGCCGCCGGTCCCGCCTCACCCGACGCCACCGCGGCCGAGGCGATGACGATGACGGTGCCGGTGGACGGCACCACGGCCACGGCGTCCCGGTCCGAAGCGCCCGGACCGCCGCCGCGGCGGCAACCCCGTCGATCGGGCGTCGCCGTGATCGCCGCGGTCAGCGCGGCCGTGCTGCTGGCCCTGCTCGGCGGCGCGGCCGGGATCCTGGTGCACACTCAAGGCGAGGCCGACGCGACGGCCCGACGCCAGCAGCAGTTCGTCGACACCGGCGCGCAGACGGTCGTGAACATGTTCAGCTACACCCCGGACACCATCGACCAGAGCGTGAACCGGTTCATGGACGGCATCAGCGGACCGTTGCGGGACATGATGAGCCAGAACAACAATGCCGAGAACCTCAAGGCGATGTTCCGCGACACCAACGCCAGTTCGGAGGCGGTCGTCAACGGGGCGGCCCTGGAAGCGATCGACGAGGACCGTGGCAACGGTTCGGTTCTGGTCGCGGTCCGGGTCACCGTCACCGACGTCGACGGAGTGAACAAGCCGTCGCAGGCCTACCGGTTGCGGGTGATCGTGCACGAGGACGACAACGGCCGGATGACGGGCTACGACCTGAAGTACCCCGAGGGGGGCAACTGATGAGGCGCCTGGCGCGTGGTGCGGTGATGGCGCTGACGCTCCTCACGGTCGCGGGCATCATCGGACTGGGTGGCGTGGTCGGCGGACTGTACTGGAAACGTGCCGAGACGATCGCGTCGCAGCAGACCCGCGGGGAGTTGCAACGACTTGCCGCCGAACAGATTCCCAAGATTTTCGGGTTCGACTACCAAACCGTCGAACGCAGTCTGACCGAGGCCTATGGCCTGTTGACCCCGAACTACCGGCGTGAGTTCGAAGACCGCTCGAACAAGGACATCATTCCGCAGGCGCGGGAACGCCAGATGGTCAGTCAGGCCAATGTCGTCGGTGCCGGTGTGCTTGAGGCCCAACGTGATTCGGGCTCGGTGATGGTGTACATGAACCGCACCATGACCGACAAGTCGAAACAGACCGCGTATGACGGCAGCCGGTTGAGGGTCGACTATCAGAAGGTCGACGGCAGGTGGCTGATCAACTACATCGCGCCGATCTAGGCCTCGTCGCCGGGGGATGGCCGGCCTGCCAGTGCATCGAGGAATGACCGCGCCCAGCGGTCGACGTCGTGGGCGAGCACCTGACGGCGCATCGCGCGCATCCGTCGCCGGCCGTCCTCGGGCTGCTGGTTGAGCGCGGCCTCGACGGTGTCCTTGACGTCGTCTAGGTCGTGCGGGTTGACGAGATAAGCCTGCCTGAGTTCGGCTGCGGCGCCGGTGAATTCGCTCAGGACGAGGGCGCCGCCGAGGTCGCTGCGGCAGGCCACGTACTCCTTGGCGACCAGGTTCATGCCGTCGCGGAGCGGGGTCACCAGCATGACGTCGGCGGCGACGTAGAACGCGATGAGTTCGTCGCGCGGCACCGGTCGGTGCAGGTATTGCAGCACCGGCCGGCCGACGTCGCCGAACTCGCCGTTGATGCGGCCCACCTGGCGCTCGATGTCGTCGCGCAACAGGCGGTAGCTCTCGACCCGTTCCCGGCTGGGAGTCGCCAGCTGGACCAGCACGGTGTCGGTCCGGTCGATGCGGCCCTCCTCCAGAAGCTCGTCGAACGCCTTGAGCCGTACGTCGATGCCCTTGGTGTAGTCGAGGCGGTCGACTCCCAGCAGGATCTTGCGCGGATTGCCGAGTTCGGCGCGGATCTCCCGGGCCCGCCGGCGGATGTCCTGATTGCGGGCCTTCTGGTCGAGTTCGGTCGAGTCGATCGAGATCGGGAACGCGCCCACCTTCACGGTGCGGAAGCCGACCTGGATGGACCCGAACCGCGACCGCACGCCGATGGTGGCCCGGGAGGTGTTGGCCCCGAGCAGCCGGCGGGCCAGCACGAGGAAGTTCTGTGCGCCGCCGGCCAGATGGAAGCCGACCAGGTCGGCGCCCAGGAGACCCTCGACGATCTCGGTGCGCCACGGCATCTGCATGAACAACTCGACCGGCGGGAAGGGAATGTGGAGGAAGAATCCGATCGTCAGATCCGGCCGAAGCGTGCGCAGCATCTTGGGCACCAGCTGGAGCTGGTAGTCCTGTACCCATACGGTGGCGTCGGGTGCGGCCGTCCGGGCGGTGGCTTCGGCGAAGCGCCGGTTGACCTCGACGTAGCAGTCCCACCAGTGCCGGTGGTAGACCGGCCGGACGATCACGTCGTGGTACAGCGGCCACAGCGTCGCGTTGGAGAAGCCCTCGTAGTACTCGGCGACTTCCTCGGTGCTCAGCCGAACGGGCACGAGCCGCAGGCCCTCCTCGACGATCGGCTGCCCATGGGCGGGGTCGGCGCTGTCGTCGTCCTCGGGGATGCCGGGCCAACCGATCCAGGCGCCGTGATGGCGGCGCAACAGCGGTTCGAGCGCGGTCACCAGGCCGCCCGGGCTTCGCTTCCAGGTGGTGGTGCCGTCGGGCCGGCGCTCCATGTCGATCGGCAGCCGGTTGGCGACGACGACGAAGTCGGATTCTCCGGAGAACTCTCCGGTCGCCACTAGACCTCGAGTTTCGAGGGACCGATGCCGAGCATGGAGAGGAACACCCGGCACTCGTCGGCGTCGGTGGCGTAGGCGGCGACGACGCGCCGCGCCTGGCTCGCCGTGGTGTCGGCCAGCGGCTCCACGTCGTCGATCTCGGAATCATTCTTTGCAGCCATCAGTCGATTCTAGGGGTCGGTCGCCGGGTCGCCCCCAGCGCGTGACAATCCGCAGGCCAGTTGTAATGTGCAGGGATGGCCAGGCCTGATGAGTTCGCCGACACCGACACCGCCCGCGGACGCCCCGAATTCGTCGAGTACGAGACGCTCGACGAGGGTCGCATCGCCCGGATCTGGCTGAACCGGCCGGCGGAGGCGAACGCTCAGAACCGCACCCTGCTGGTGCAGCTGGACGGCGCGTTCCGCCGCGCCGAGGCCGACGATGAGGTCCGCGTCATCATCCTGGCCGGGCGCGGCAAGAACTTCTCGGCGGGGCATGACATGGGCTCGGAGGAAGCCCTGCGCGACTACATGCCCGGTCCGGACCAGCATCCGACCTACAAGGTCGACGGCGGTACCCGCCCCGGCCCCGTCGAGTCGCTGTATCTGCAGGAGTGGCACCACTACTTCGAGAACACCTGCCGGTGGCGCGATCTGCGCAAGATCACCATCGCCCAGGTTCAGGGCAACGCGATTTCCGCCGGGCTGATGCTGATCTGGGCGTGCGACCTGATCGTCGCGGCCGACAACGCCAAGTTCAGCGACGTGGTGGCGGTTCGGCTCGGGATGCCCGGCGTCGAGTACTTCGCGCATCCCTGGGAGTTCGGTCCGCGCAAGGCCAAGGAACTGCTGCTGACCGGCGATTCGCTGGACGCCGAGGAGGCGTACCGGTTGGGCATGGTGTCCAAGGTTTTCCCGGTCGACGAACTCGACGACAAGACGCTGGAGTTCGCCCGCCGGATCGCCGAGCGGCCCACCATGGCGACTCTGCTGATCAAGGACTCGGTCAACGCGGCCGCGGATTCGATGGGGTTCACCGAGTCGCTGCGGCACACCTTCCACATTCACGAGCTCGGCCACGCGCACTGGTCGGCCAAGAACGAGAACCGCTTTCCGGTGGCGCAGCCGCCGGATGTGCAGGACTGGCGCACCGCGCCCAAGACGCAGCCCGCGCGCCGCGACGTTCCGTAGTCACCTGAAGGGGTCGATATGCAGCTCTCGTTCGAGGATCGCACGTACCTGGTCACCGGTGGTGGCAGCGGGATCGGGAAGGGCGTCGCCGCGGCGCTGGTGGCCTCGGGCGCCAACGTGATGCTGATGGGCCGCAACGCGGATCGTCTTGCCGCCGCGGCCGACGAGATCAAGGCCGCCGGCAGCGGTGAGGTGAACCACGAGGCCGCCGACATCACCGACGAGGATGCCGTCGCCCGCGTTGTCGCCGCCGTGATCGCGTGGCGTGGCAAGCTCGACGGGGTCCTGCACAGCGCCGGCGGCAGCCACACCATCGGGCCGATCACCCAGATCGACTCCGAATTGTGGCGCAGCACGGTCGATCTCAACATCAACGGCACGATGTACGTGCTGAAGCACTCGGCGCGGGAAATGGTCCGTTCCGGCGGTGGATCGTTCGTCGGCATCTCGTCGATCGCCGCCGGCAACACCCACCGGTGGTTCGGCGCCTACGGGCCGGGCAAGTCGGCGCTCGAGGCGTTGGTCAAACTGGCCGCCGACGAACTCGGCCCGTCCTGGGTGCGGGTGAACGCCATCCGCCCCGGGCTCACCCGCACCGAGATGGTCGAACCGATCATGCAACTGCCGGCCGCGCTCGAGGACTACCGGCAGTGCACGCCGATCCCGCGGGTCGGTGAGGTCGAGGACATCGCGAATCTGGCGTTGTTCCTGCTCTCCGACGCTGCCAGCTACATCACCGGCCAGGCGATCAACGTCGACGGCGGACACGGGCTGCGGCGGGGGCCGGACATCTCCGGGATGCTCGAGCCGGCCTTCGGCGCCGACGGCCTGCGCGGCGTTGTCTGACGCCTTCTGAGATCTGACTCTCAGCCCCGGATCTGACTCTTAGCCCCGGATCTGTTCAGCGGTCCCTGACACAAACTGCGAGTAACTTTCGCGCCCACCGCTGAACAGATGCCAGGTTGTGCCGTCAGTTCACGCAGCGGATGCCGCCGCCTTCGATCGCGTGCCCGACCTCCGGCGTGGGCATGGTGCTGGTTCCGTAGCCCAGCAGATCCGGCGCGGTCGTCGTCGTCGAAGTCGACGTCGAGCCGTAGTAGTCCGAGGCGCCCTGGACGCCCGAGGCGTCGAAGTCCTCGCCCAGGATGACGCGAATGTGGTTGGGCGGCAAGGTGTTATCGGGGTAGTCGCCGTGATCGATGCCGAGCACCGAGGTGACGTTGTGCGCGTCTGCGGCGGCTCCGGGCCCGTAGGCCACCGAGGTGTACGGCGGTTCGTCGGTCAGCGGGTCGCGAACGTCACCGGCGGTGAACCCGTGTCCGGCGAGGTCCTGCGACACCGTGGCCGCCAGGCCGATGGTCTTGCCGGCGTTGACGACATCGACGACGGTGGCCGGGTCCGGCGCCGACAGCGCCGCAGATGTCGTCGGCGTCGTCATCCCGAACGCGGCGGCCACTTCGGTCCGGATCGCTTGCGGGTCAACGATGTTCACGTCCTGCCCGTTGACGTTCTCGTAGCGCACCACCGGCAGGGTGCGAAACTCGGCATCGCCGCCGGCCAGTGCCGCGAGCCGGTTGAACTGTTCCTCGCCCCAGCCTTCGGACAGCACGACGTCCTCGTGTGCCATGTCCATCAGGCTCTTGACTTTCGCTATGTCGCTGAACGTTCCAGCATCCTGCAGCTGGTGCATCACCGAGATCAGGAACGCCTGCTGGCGGTGCGTGCGGTCCAGGTCGCCGTTCTTGAGGCCGTGCCGCTGCCGAACGAACGCCAAAGCCTGCGAGGCATCGAGAGTCTGGATCCCGGCCGGGAAGTCGGCGCCGGAGAAGTCGTCGTGGACGGACTGGTTGAGGCAGACCGTGACGCCGCCGAGGTTCTCGGTCAGGTGGTAGAAACCGGCCAGGTTGATTTCGGCGAAGTAGTCGATCGGCACGCCGGTCAGGCTGCGGACCGCCTTGATGGTGGCCTTGCGGCCGGCCTCACGCCCTTCTGTTTCCAGCTCCTGGCGATCGGTGACGCCCTCGTCGGCCAGCTGTTGCTCGGTGTGGGCCTTCGTCAGGCCGTAGGCCTCCTTGATCTTGATGTGCTGATAACCCGGAACCCCGGTGAACGGGACGTAGTCGTCGCGGGGAATCGAGAAGGACACCACCCTGTCATCCGAGCCGACGTGAACGAGGATCAACGTGTTGGTGTTGTAGCCGCCGGACTCGGAGTCGCCGGCGTGCAACTGGTCGAGGATTTCCTGGGGCAGATCGTCGCCGTGCTGGTCCTTGCGGGAGTCCAGGCCGATGAGGAGCAGGTTCATCTCGCCGCCGGTGGACCGCGGTTCGTCGGTGCCCAGGGCCCGTGACACGTTGATGCCGCCGAGCAGGCCGTGCACCGCATACCAACCCGATGCCGTCGCGACCACCGCCACGGTTGCGGCCGCCGCGGCGCCGCCACGCAGCAGCCTCCGCCGCCACCCGGCGTGCGCCGGGGGCATGCGGTGGCGGCTTTTCGACATCGGATCAGTATGCGGGGATTAGCTGAGGAGTGCCTGAGCTGTGGCTTCAAAGTGACCTGCGCCACTCCGGC
>CAZTAA010000130.1:0-3539 GCA_964611465.1 uncultured Mycobacterium sp.
CGCTCGACGTAGGCGCCGACGTCGCGGACCGAACCGAACCGGGCTTCCGGCGGCAAGGTCAGTTGCGTTCCGAAGAAGTCGATGGCGCGTGAACTGTGCTGTGCGGCACGGTCGAACAGGGTGCGGACGAACCCCTCCGCGGCATACACCGCGGCACGCTGAGTGTCCCGCTCGGTCACCGCGGCAGCTTGGTGCGGGCGCCGGGCAGTTCCGGCGAACCACCCAGCCTCGCCTGCCGGCCGGCCCGGTCACCGGCCCGGCGGGCCGCCGAGGAATAGCCCGCCGACGCGCTGGTGGCCCGCCAGGTGCCGCGGGCCCGCGATTCGCTGCGGTAGTGGTCGCGCAGCTCAATCTCCTTGTTGCGCAGGGCGATCGCGGTGCCCGGGGCGCGCACCTTGTCACGGGTCGCCTCTTCGCGGGCCTGCTCGCGGGCCTCGGCAAGCCGCTGGGCGACCCGGGCGCCGAACGCCAGCTGGAAATTCAGCCGGGCGGTGATGGTGGGCGTCGGCCGATGCGCGCCGGTGGCCAGGTACGCGTCGCAGGACCGGACCATCTGCACCACCAGGCTGGCGTAGAGGGCATGGGTGGCGTCGATGTCCTCGGTGAACCCGTAGGCGTAGACGAAGGTGGAGTTGGATGCCACGTCACAACGCACGTCGTTGGCGTGCGCGATCCCCGAGAACAGCTGCACATAGGTGCGCAGGCCCCGGGTGCCGGCCTCGCCGATGGTGATGGTGCGCTGTGTCGGGGTCTGCGCCGCTTCACGTTTCGCCGAATGCGACCGCGCGACGGCAAGGTCGATGGAGGTCGCGGTGGCCAGGCGCTGGGCCGCCGTCATGAAGGCCTCGGCCTCGTGGGGGTTGTCGGTTCCCTCGGCCTGGCGCAGCAGTGCGGCGATCCGCGCCAGCATCTTGTCGTCGGTCATGGGCGCCAGGTTAGGGGAACGCGGCGACGTCGTCGTCCGCGAGCGGGCCGGGACCCACGACGCACGCCGGTTGTCCCCAGTCGGATTTTCATCAACAACGCCCTACTCGGTGACGAACGCGTCGAGTGCCGAGATCAACTGCGGCGACAACGGATCCTTCTTGGCGTAGTTGGCGACGTTGTCGGTCGGGTCGTCGCGCAGCACATGGTTGACGCCCTTGAGTTGGACCGCGGTCAGGTCGGTGTGCGCCAGCGCGGCCCGCAGCGGCGCGATATCCGCGCAGGACGCCTGGGCGTCGGAGTCCGAACAGGTCAGCAGGACGCGGGTGGCGGCGGGAATGCGGGCGGCCTCGGCCACCGGGTCGATCCGGTCGGCCTCGACGACGGCCTTGACGTTGCCGGCGTTGAGGATTGCGCTCAGCCCGTCGGGCAGTTGGCCCGGCGGCACCGTGCCCGCGCCGCGAGCCTGCGCGACGGCGGCGGTCCAGGCCGCGACGACCCCGTCGGCCTGCGCGGCGGTCTTGCTGCCCGCCTTGACCGCCGCGGCGGTGTCCCGTTCGACCCGTGCCGTAATCAGGTCCAGATACCGTCCCGGCAGCGGCTGCAGCAGACCGAGGGCGTGAATTCGCGGTGCCCCGCCCGACGCGTCGGTGGCCAGCGCCATCGCATGCGTGGTGCCCTCGCCGAGCCCGTACACCGAGAGGCGTTCCCGGTCGGTGCCCGGTTGGCTGGCCAGGAACCCGACGGCCGCCCGGGCGCCCGCGGTGAACACCGCGCTGCCGACGTCGGCGGGATGTGCCGCATACGGGCCGAGACCGGTCTGCCCGGTACCGACCTTGTCGTAGCGCAGGCTGGCCAGCCCGTGGCCGGACAGGTACTCGGCGAGCTGACGCATGTTGCCCACCGGTCCGGCCACCGCATTGTCACCGTTGCGGTCGGTCATCCCGCTCTCGGAGATCAGCAGCGCCGCTGGGCCGGCCGGCCCGCCCGCGAGGTGCCGGTAGGTGCCGTGGATGGTCAGCCCGTCGGCGGTGAAGGTGACCTCGTCGTCGACCCAGGCCGTCGTGTGGTGGGCGCAGCCGAGCAGCGACGTCAGCAGAACCGCCACGGCGACCACGGTTTTCACGGCATTCGAGGATGCGGTCAAATCCGCGAGCCGATCCAGGCGACGACGTCGTCGAGCACCCGGTCCCGTTCCGGTTCGTTGAAGACCTCGTGGTACAGACCGGGGTAGATCTTGAGGTGGGCGTCCTCGGCGCCGAGGTGGTCGACCATCGCCGTACTGCCACGGGCCGGGATCAGCCGGTCATCGGAGCCGTGCACCACCAGCACCGGCCGGGTGATGCTGCGGGCCCGCTGCGGCATGGACTCCCCGACCAGCAGCAGCGCCCGGGCCACCCCGGCGGGCACCTTGCCGTGCCAGACCAGCGGATCCTCGTTGTACGCCTTGACCACGGCGGGGTCCCGGGACACCGCGTCGGCGTCGAGCTGCTGCACGGGAACCCCCGGCAGGACCGCCCCGAGCCGCTTCCCCACGATGGCCAGCGCGGGTGAGACCCCGTCCTGGGCGGCCACCGCCGGGCCGGACAGCACCATGAGGTCGTAGTCGGCCGGATGGTCCGAGCCGTAGGCGAACACGATGCCGCCGCCCATGCTGTGGCCGAGCACGATCACCGGGACTCCCTGATGTTCCCGCCGGGCGATCCCCACCAAGGTGTCGAAGTCACCGGTGTATTCGGCGATATCGCGGACGTAGACCCGCTTACCGTCGGAGCGGCCGTGCCCGCGGTGGTCCAGTGCGTAGGTCACCAGGCCCGCCGCGCCGAACCGCTGAGCGACGTGGTCGTAGCGCCGGGCGTGCTCGCCGAAGCCGTGCGAGAGCACCACGACACCCTTGACGGGGCCCTCCGGCGTCCATGTGTCGTAGACGATCCGGACCCCGCCGACACCGTCGAAGCTGCGCTCGGAGCGCGTGGTCTGCGATTCGGGCATGCTGAGCAGCGTAGCGATCCGTTGTCGGCGGGCGGACGTAAGCTCGGTACGGTGAGCCTGCTCGCCGAGGGTGAATCCGACGGTCCGGACGTTTTTCTGGCCGATGCCCAGCGGTATCGCCGGGAACTGCTGGCGCACTGCTACCGCATGACCGGCTCGCTGCACGACGCCGAGGATCTGGTGCAGGAAACCTACCTGCGGGCCTGGAAGGCCTACGACCGCTTCGAGGGCAAATCGTCGGTGCGCACGTGGCTGCACCGCATCGCCACCAACACCTGCCTGACCGCACTGGAGGGCCGTCAGCGCCGGCCGCTGCCGGTCGGACTGGGCGCTCCCGACTCGGATCCCACCGCTGAACTCGAGACGCGCGCCGAGGTGCCATGGCTGGAGCCGCTGCCCGACGAGGAGTCGGATCCGGCGGGCATCGTCGGCTCCCGGGAGTCCGTGCGGCTGGCGTTCATCGCCGCACTACAGCATCTGTCGCCCCGCCAGCGCGCGGTGCTGGTGCTGCGCGATGTGTTGCAGTGGAAAGCCGCCGAGGTGGCCGACGCCGTCGGCGCCAGCACCGCGGCCGTCAACAGCCTGCTGCAGCGGGCCCGCGCGCAACTCGACAGCGTCGGCCC
>CAZTAA010000130.1:3639-9426 GCA_964611465.1 uncultured Mycobacterium sp.
GACGCCCACGCGTCGTGCAGGGTCTGCGCGGACGCCTGCAGTCCGGCCAGCTCGGGTTCCGACAGCGGGATTTCGAGCACCTTGCCGGCGCCCTGGGCCGTGACGACGGTGGGCAATGACAGGCAGACGTCCTCGATCCCGTAGATCCCGGTCTGCAGCGTGGAGACCGGCAGCACCCGGTGCTGATGGCCGCGGATGGCCTCGATGATGCGCGCCGTCGACAGCCCGATCGCCAGGTTGGTCGCCCCCTTGCCCTCGATGATCTCGTAGGCCGCGTTGACCACGTCGTGGGAGATTTTGGACTGGGTTTCCTTGTCGAACAACAGCTTTCCGCCGGACTGGAACCGGGCGGCCGGCACACCGCCGATCGACACACTGGACCACAGCGAGATCTCCGAGTCGCCGTGCTCGCCGACGATGAACCCGTGCACGTTGGCGACGGCCAGGTCCGCCAGCTCGGCGATCAGATAGCGGAACCGGCTGGAGTCCAGCACCGTTCCGGAGCCGAAGATCCGTCCCGGCGGCAGGTCCACCGATTTCACGGCGGCGTAGGTGATGACGTCGACGGGGTTGGTGACGAACACGATCACCGCCCCGGGCGACAGCTCGACCAGCTTCGGGGTGAGTTCCTGCGCCATCGCGACGTTGGTGGCCGCGAGTTCCAGCCGCGTCTGGCCCGGTTTCTGTTTGGCGCCGGCGGTCACCACGATGACCTGCGAGTCGGCGGTGACGGCCAGGTCGTCGCCGCCGTCGACCGGGCAGTGCGGCACGAACTGCGAGCCGTGGTTGAGGTCGAGCACCTCGGCCCGGACCTTCTTGGCGAAGATGTCGTAGAGGGCCAGGGAGGCGGCCGAACCGCGGACCAGGCAGGCGTAGGCGATCGCCGTTCCGACGCTGCCCATACCGACGATGGACACCTTGCCGGTTCGATCAGGTTCTGTAGGCACCCGCCCATTCTGGTCTGATCGGCCGTGCGTCGCGCACGAAATCGGCGGCGACGAGTCGGCTGCCTACTTGGGTGGCATCCGGATGCCGCCGTCGACGCGGACCACTTCGGCGTTCATGTAGGAGTTGGTGATCAGCTCGAGCACCATCGACGCCAGCTCCTCCGGCTTGCCCAGCCGGTGCGGAAAGAGCACGGACTCACCGAGCTTGGCTTTGAATGCCTCGGAGGCCTCGCCCTCGCCGTAGATCGGGGTGTCGATCAGGCCGGGCGCGACGGTGTTCACCCGGATACCGACCGCGGACAGGTCGCGCGCGACGGGCAGCGTCAGGCCGACCACGCCGCCCTTGGACGACGAGTAGGCGGCCTGGCCGATCTGGCCGTCGAACGCCGCGACACTGGTCATGTTCACGATGGCGCCGCGCTCGCCGGTGTCGGTGAGGTCGAGGCGGCTCATGGCGGTGGCGGCAAGGCGGATGCAGTCGAACGTGCCGACCAGGTTGATCGCCAGGACCTTCTTGTACGCGTCCAGGTTGTGCGCCGACGCGAACTCGCCGTCCTTGCCGATGGTGCGCTGCGCCCAGCCGATGCCCGCGGAGTTCACCAGAGCGCGCAGCGGGCCGAGGTCCATCGCGGTGTTGACCGCGTCCTCGATCTGCTCGGTGTTGGTGACATCGACGGTGACGAACGCGCCGCCGATCTCCTTCGCCAGCGCCTCACCCTTGTCGGCCTGCAGGTCGGCGACGACGACCGCGGCGCCCCGGTCGGCCAGTTTGCGCGCGGTGGCCGCCCCGATTCCCGACGCGCCGCCGGTGACGATTGCACTTGTTCCGTTGAGATCCATGCGCGCCAGCCTACGAACCGCAGAAAACGGCCGCGCAAGCACCCGTGCATCCACCCATCCATCTGTTCAGCGGTGGTTGCGGCGTTGTCGGAGTGTGGTTCGCAGCTGACGCTGAGCAGATGGGCGAATCGTTAGGCTGCGAATCGTGATCCCCGTGATCGACATCCGCCGCGCCGAGGACCGGTTCAAGACTGCTGTCGACTGGCTGGACTCCAAGCATTCGTTCTCGTTCAGCCACCATTACGACCCGCTCAACACCCACCACGGAGTGCTGTTGGTCAACAACGACGACACCGTGACGCCGGGCCGCGGCTTTGACACCCATCCGCACCGCGACATGGAGATCGTCACGTGGGTGCTGCGCGGATCGCTGGTGCATCAGGACTCCACCGGCCACTCCGGGGTCATCTATCCCGGCCTGGCCCAACGGATGTCGGCCGGCCGCGGCATCCTGCACTCGGAGAAGAACGACAGCTGGACCGTGACCGGCGGCCAAAGCCACAGTGAGCCAGTGCATTTCGTCCAGATGTGGGTGGTGCCCGACGAATCCGGCGCCGACCCGGGCTACCAGCAGCTGGAGATCGACGACGAACTGCTCGCGGGCGGACTGGTCACCATCGCATCCGGCATGCCCCGGCATCGCGGCGAGGCGGCCATCACCATCCGCAACCGCGACGCGGCCCTGAAAGGTGCGCGGCTGCAACCCGGGCAGGCCGCCGAACTGCCCGAGGCGCCGTATCTGCACCTGTTCGTGCCCCGCGGCGAGGTGACGCTGGAGGGCGCCGGCCCGCTGCACGAGGGCGACGCGGTCCGGTTCACCGCCACCGGCGGCCAACGGGTCACCGCGCTCGAGCCGGCCGAGATCCTGGTCTGGGAGATGCACGCAAACCTGGCGGCGTAGGCGTTCCCGGCACCGAGGGTGGCACCGGACACCCATGCGCCCCGAACGTAAGCCGCGCCACGGGATTGACGCCGTCGGCCGGATCGGGCATACCCTCGCTCCGGTACGAAGAGGAGCGACATGACCCAATCCCAGCCGCCGGCCGCACCGCGACACGCCGCGCCGGATCAACTGTCCATTCCCCGCGCGCCCCGCACGGTCCGGTTCTGGGTGGTTCCGATCTGCGTCACGCTGGCCCTGCTGTCGGCGCTGGCCGGGCTGTATCTGGGCGGAATCCTCAACCCCACCACCAACATCCGCCATTTCCCGATCGTCGTGGTCAACGAGGACGCCGGTCCCACCGGCCGGCAGCTCATCGACCAGCTGACCGCCACGATGGACAGATCGAAGTTCGACCTGCGGGAGTTGTCCGCGGCGGATGCCGCCACCCAGCTGGACACCGGCAAGGCGTACGGGCAGTTGGCCATTCCCGCCGATTTCTCGGAGCGGCTCGACGCGTTCGCGCAGTCGGCGCTGCAGCCGGGCGCCGCGGTGCGCCCGACGGTGACGACGTCGACCAACCCGCGGGCCGGGACGCTGGCGTCCAGCATCGCCGGACAGACCCTGAGCCGGGCCACCGCCGAGGCGAATGCCGAACTGGGCAAGCGTATTTCGGCTCAGGTCGCCGCGCAGGCCGGCAACCCGCTGCCCGGCGGCGTGACGCTGGCCCTGGCCGCTCCGGTCGACGTGCACACCGAGGTGCACAACCCGCTTCCCGGCGGCACCGGCAACGGGCTGTCCGCCTTCTACTACGCGTTGCTGCTGCTGTTGGCCGGGTTCACCGGCAGCCTGGTCGTCAGCACCCTGGTGGATTCGATGCTCGGCTACCTCCCGGCCGAGATCGGCCCGGTCTACCACTTCGCCGAACAGGTCTCCATCTCCCGGTTCCGCACCCTGCTGCTCAAGTGGGCGATGATGGCGCTGCTCGGCCTGATCACCTCCGGGGTGTACCTGGCGATCGCGCACGGTCTGGGCATGCCGATCCCGCACGGGTGGAGACTGTGGGCGTTCGGCGCCTTCGCGATCACCGCGGTCGGGGTCACCGCGTCGTCGGTCATCGCGGCGCTGGGAACCATGGGCCTGCTGGTCAATCTGCTGGTGTTCGTCATCCTCGGGCTTCCGTCGGCGGGGGCGACGGTGCCGTTGGAGGCGGCGCCGCGGCTGTTCGGCTGGCTGTCCACCTTCGAGCCGATGCACCAGGTGTTCCTGGGTGTGCGCGCGCTGCTCTACTTCGACGGCCGCGCCGCCGCCGGCCTTGGCCACGCCCTGCAGATGACGACGGTCGGCCTGATCATCGGACTGCTGTTGGGCGGCATCATTACCCGTGTCTACGACCGCCGGGGCTATCACCGGATCCCGGGTGCCCTGGAGGCCGCCCGGCCGGCCGGGCCCGAAACGTGATGGGATCTTGAGATGTCCACCCTCGAGCCGAAGGCAGGTCCCGACATGGTCCCCGACGTCATCACCCGCTGGCTGGCCTTCCTGGAATCCGCCGACCCCGCACTGCTCGACGATCTGCTGGCCGACGACGTCACGTTCTGCTCCCCCGCGGTGTTCACCCCGCAGGAGGGCCGGGCCAAGACCACCGCCTACCTGTTGGCGGCCGAAAAGATGTTCGCGGACACCGGCTTTCACTACGTCGAGCACTGGTACAACGACCGGTCGGCCATCCTTCAGTTCCGCGCCGAACTCGACGGCATCTTCGTCGAGGGCATCGACATGATCCACTGGTCGGAGGACGGCAAGATCGTGTCGTTCACCGTGATGATCCGGCCACTGAAGGCGCTGCAGACCGTCATTCCCAGGATGGGTCAACTGCTGCAGGCCGCCGCCGACTGACGCATCCGGCGCCACACGCACACTCGGGATCCCCAGTGGCGCAACGTGATTCGGTTGATCCCGAACCGTTCCCCACCTGTTACCAAAGTTGACTGTGTGGTGCATGTGACTAATCTGTGTGATGCCGTCGTACGTCGCCGCCGCACCGAAAGGGGTCAACGTGCGGACCCCAGCCAACACACCGAGGCGCATCCGGTCCGGGCCCGTGCGGACCGCGCTGGCGACGCTGGCCGTGCTGTGCGCGGCCGGCGCGGTGCTGACGCCGGCGGTCGCGCGTGCCGAGGCCCGCGATCAACTGGCGGCGGCCATCGCGTCGACCCGCGGCAGCTACCTGGTCTACAACTTCGGCCCGGGCTTTCCCGCTCCGATGGTGGCGGCCGACGGCAACGCCTATGAGATGACCCGCGGCGGGCGGCTGATGATCATCAAGTCCGCCGCCAGCCGGTTGGCGCCGCGGCTCCTGGTCGACAGCCACACGGGTTATCAGGCCCGCTGCGAACGCACCCCCGGCGCGCGCACCGCCGAGGGCTTGGCGCAGGCCTCCGAGACCTACACCCCACTGGGCGCCTGGCAGGCCCTCGGTCGGCCGATCGTCGCGGTCAACGCGAACTTCTTCGACGTGCGCGGCCAGCGCGGCGGCTCGTGGAAGACCACCGGCTGCAGTTCGCCGCTGGGCGCCTACGTCGACAACACCGGCAGCCTGGGGCACGCCAACGCCGCCGTCACCGGCACCATCGCCTACGCGGGCAAACAGGCGCTCTCCGGCGGCGACGAACACTGGACCGCACTGACCACGATGATCCTGCCGGTCGGCGGGCGCCCGTTCGTCGTCTCCCCCGGCTCGAGCGACGACTACGGGGCGGCCGCCCCGGTGATCCAGAACCTGATGGACCAGGGCACGCGGTTCGTCGCGGTCAGCGGACTGGGGCTGTTGGCCCCCGGCGACACCGGCCAGCTCAACGACCCCGGACCCGCCGCGGCACGCACCGCGCTGGCCTACGCGGCCGACAAGGACGAGTTGTACGTCTTCCAGGGTGGCAGCTACACACCCGACCAGATCCAGGACCTGTTCCGCGGACTCGGCAGTGACACCGCGATCCTGCTCGACGGCGGCTCCTCGTCGGCGATCGTGTTGCGCCGCGAGAGCGGTGGCATGTGGGCCGGAGCCGGCGATCCCCGCGGATCCTGCGACACCTACGAGGTGCTGTGCGACGCACGGGA
>CAZTAA010000131.1:0-9354 GCA_964611465.1 uncultured Mycobacterium sp.
GCGTGGTAGTCGACCTGCCAGTGCTTGATGCCATTGAGCCAGCCCGACCGCAGGCGTTCCGGTCGTCCCACGGCGGTCAGATCCGGCATGTGGTCGGCGATCGCGTTGAACATCAGGTCGACCGTCATCCGCGCCAGGTTCGCGCCGACGCAGTAGTGCGCGCCCGTCCCGCCGAAGCCGACGTGCGGGTTGGGGTCGCGCAGGATGTCGAAGGTGTACGGGTCGGTGAAGACGTCCTCGTCGAAATTCGCTGAGCGATAAGACATCACGACGCGCTGACCCTTCTTGATCAGCACGCCGGACAGCTCGTAGTCGGTCAGCGCGGTGCGCTGGAACGACGTGACCGGGGTGGCCCAGCGGACGATCTCGTCCACCGCCGTCGCGGGCCGGCTCGCCTTGTAGAGCTCCCACTGGTCGGGGTGCTCGGCGAAGGCGATCATGCCGTGGGTGATCGAGTTGCGGGTGGTCTCGTTGCCGGCGACCGCCAGCAGCACCATGAAGAACCCGAACTCGTCGTCGGACAGCTTGTGGCCTTCGACGTCGGCCTGGATCAGCTTGGTGACGATGTCCTCGCCGGGCTCCTCGGCGCGCTGCGCGGCCAGCTGCATCGCGTACATGATGAGTTCGGCCGACGCCGCGCCGTTGTCGTAGTGCGCGAACTCCGGGTCGTCGTCACTGACCATCTGGTTGGACCAGTCGAACAGTTTCTTGCGGTCCTCCAGGGGCACGCCGATCAGCCCGGCGATGGCCTGCAGCGGCAGTTCGCAGGCCACCTGCTCGACGAAGTCGCCGGAACCCTCGGCCGCCGCGGCTCTCGCGATGTTCTGGGCGCGCTGGTTCAGGTCGTCGCGCAGGCGCTCGACGGCGCGCGGGGTGAATCCGCGCGAGATGATCTGGCGGAGGTGGGTGTGGTGCGGTGCATCCATGTTGAGCAGGACCAGCCTGCCGGTTTCCACCGGGTCGTGCGCGGGATTCACCGGGTAGCGGGGCAGCGCCGTCTTCTCCTGGCTGGAAAACACGTCGCTGCGCCGGGAGATCTCCTTGACGTCCTTGTGCTTGGTGACCATCCAGTAGCCGCCATCGCGGTACCCCGTATCGGCGGGCTGCTCGTTCCACCAGATCGGCGCGGTGCGGCGCAGTTCGGCGAGTTCCTCGACGGGCAGTCCGGCACAGTTCAGATCGGGGTCGGTGAAGTCGAAGCCGGGCGGCAGGCTGGGACTCGGCATCGGCAAGGCTCCTTACGGGCTCTCACAGGTGGGCGAGGGTACGACGGGCCCTCAAATGCATTGGTACACCGCCGGTCGGCCGATTGTGGCCTGCTTCACAAAACCGGAACTGAAACAGGTTCCCGTCGCTTCCGCGGGCGCGCCGCAATCCCATCTGTAACACTGGAGCGGCCGGGGTAGAAGGACAGATATGGCGCGTTTTCTCGTAGCTTTGGCGACCCTGCCGGTGACCGCCGTCGCGGCCGGCCTGGTGATGCTGTCGGGGCCCGCTCAGGCGGATCCGGCGGACCCCGTGTCGGCCCCGACCGAGGCCGCGGCCCAACCTCCGGCGGCACCGTCGCCGCAGCCCCAGCCTTTGACGGCGCCAGCGGCCGAGCCGCCCACGGACGCGCCGGACGATCCCGCCGACAGCGTCTCAGCGCCGCCGGCGGCGGCCGAACCGGTCGAGGCGCCCGATCCCGCACCGGCGCCCGATCCCGCACCGGCGGCTGCCCCGGCCGCCAATCCCGCGGACGACGTCCCGGCCGCGACACCGCCCGACTCCCCGGACCCGGCCACCGCCGCACCTGCGCATGTTGACACCGCCGCACCGGCCCAGCCGGCCACCGCCGCACCTGCGCATGTTGACACCGCCGCACCGGCGCAGGTTGACACCGCCGCACCGGCCGAGCCGGCGACGGCTGCACCGCCGCAGGCGTCCAACTCAGGGTCCGGTGCCGCGCCCAGCCGGACCCCGGCTCAACCGGCCACCACCCAGGCGCCCGATCCAGCACCCGCCGGGCCGACGCCGCTCGCCGCACCGGCCGCGCCGACACCGGCCGCCGCGCCAGTCGCCGATGCCGGAGTCCCGCATCTCAGCAGTCCTCAGAACCTTCCGCCGGGCACCACCAACGTCCCGGATCCGCAGCAGGGGCGCGGATTGTCGTACCTGCGTGAACTGTGGCACGCCTATCACACGCAGGAGGTCAGCGGAGCCGACGCGCTGCTGTTGCTGACGCAGCGACCGATGGACCCCGGAGCCGCCCCGCCGCCGGGCCTCCCGGCCGGCCCACAGGCGCCGCTGCCGCCGGCCGATCCGCCGACGTCGCCGTAACCGGCCCTAGTCCATCTTCTGGTAGTCGATCCAGTTGTCGCCGTAGATCATCCGGCCGTCGGAGAACACCTCGAGCCGGGTCGGGGACACGGTGTAGCGGGCACTGTCGGTCTGCGCGACGAACCCGGTGTCGGTCAGTTGGGCCGTGGCCCGGGTCGCCGCGCCGTCGCTGACGCGAACCCCGATGTACTCGTAGCCGCCGTCACCGGTGGCGCACACCACCACCTCGGAGCGCGCCGTCCGGCCGATGGCGGCGGCCCGCTGACCCCAGAGGCACCGGGCGGCGGAGTCGACGAAACCGCTGTCGTCGGTACCCGGCGCGGCATGGGCGACCGGACTGGAGGGCGCCAGTGCGACGGCCGCGACGGCGATCGCGGCGCCCAGCGATGTGCAGAACCGCAGCATGTGTTCAGGAAACCACCCTGAACTGCGATTTCAGCGCAACCCGGCCCGCGTTTCGCCTAACTGGCGGGAAAGATCAGGCGTGGGATTCGGCGGCCTCGTTGAGCGCGTCGAGGGTGGCCGTCGCCTCCAGATACTCCTGGACCCAGCGCTGGATCACCGTCGCGGTCTTCTCGACCTTGGTGAACTGGCCGACGACCTGACCGATCGGGTTGAACGCCACGTCGACGGACTCGTTCGGGTACTTGTGGGTGGCGGCCACCGCCATGCCGGAAACCATGTACTGCAACGGCATTCCGAGCGGCTTGGGGTTCTCGGGAGCCTCCCAGGCCTCGGTCCAGTCGTTGCGCAGCATCCGCGCCGGCTTGCCGGTGAACGACCGGCTCCGCACGGTGTCGCGGCTGGTGGCCTTGGCGTACGCGGCGTACTGCACCGGGGTGTGCTCGGACTCCTCGACCATCACCCACTGCGATCCGGTCCACGCGCCCTGGCAACCCAGCGCCAGCGCCGCGGCGATCTGCTGGCCGCTGCCGATACCGCCGGCGCCGAGCACCGGCACCGGGGCCACTTCCTTGACGACCTGCGGCCAGAGCACGATGGAGCCGACCTCACCGCAGTGTCCGCCGGCCTCGCCGCCCTGGGCGATGATGATGTCCACCCCGGCGTCGGCGTGCTTGCGGGCCTGCGACGGCGAGCCGCACAGCGCTGCCACCACGCGGCCCTCGTCGTGGATGTGCTTGATCATGTCGGCCGGCGGGGTGCCCAGCGCGTTGGCGATCATGGTGCACTTGGGGTGCTGCAGCGCGACCTCGACCTGCGGGGTGGCCGTCGCCTCGGTCCAGCCGAGCAGCTGCAGGGCGTCCTCGCCGCTGTGCTCGACGGGCACGCCGTGGTCGGCGAGGATCTTCTTGGCGAAGTCCAGATGCTGCTGGGGCACCATGTCCTGCAGCGTCTTGGTGAGCTCGTCGGCGCTCATGCCGGAATCCATGCCCTCGTACTTGTTGGGGATGACGATGTCCACGCCGTAGGGATGGTCGCCGATGTTGGCGTCGATCCACTTCAGCTCGATCTCGAGCTGCTCGGGGGTGAAGCCGACGGCGCCGAGCACACCGAAGCCGCCCGCCTTGGAGACGGCGACCACGACGTCGCGGCAGTGGGTGAAGGCGAAGATCGGGAACTCGATGCCGAGCTGATCGCAGAGCGCGGTACGCATGGTGGCTCCTAGGCCTGAGGGGGATCCGGAGAAAACTGAAACCTGTTCTAGTTTAGTGCTCAGTCTAACCACGCCCGCGCGGGCCTGTCACCGGCCCGCCGATCTCGTAAGGTATCGGCGTGCCGCGCCGAGGATCGATAGCCGTCGTCCTCGTCGCCGTGTTGGTGGCGGTGCTGCTGCTGGGGGCCGGGGACTTCCCGTCGTTCGCCCGGGCCCAGGCCGCGCCGGCCGCCATCGAACTGTCCGACGGCTGGCGGCTCGCCTCGGCGCGCGACGTGCCGGCGCCCGGCGCGGACGTCTCGGCGCCCGGTTACGACGACGGCGGCTGGCACCGGGTGCGGCGGATGCCGGCCACCGTGCTGCAGACGCTCCAGGACGACGGGGTGTATCCCGACCTGTACGTCGGCACCAACCTGCGCGACGAGGTGCCCGACGACCTGTACAAGCAGGACTGGTGGTACCGCACCATGTTCACCGCTCCCGCCGGCCATTCGCGATACAGCCTGCAGTTCCCGGGCATCAACTACCGCGCCGAGATCTGGCTCAACGGGCAGCGGCTCGCCGGCCCGGACAGCATCGTCGGCATGTACACCGCGCACGAGCTCGACGCCACCGCCCTGGTGCGCCCCGGTTCGGCGAACACGTTGGCGGTCAAGGTGACTCCGGAACGGGCGGTTCAGGACGTCGACGGCGTTGAGCTGGCCGACAGCTGGTGGGACTGGATCAACTGGCGCGGACTCGGGTACCACGCAGCCGTCACGGGCGCCGCTCGCGGCACCTCGTTCGTCTCGGACCGCAACGCCGGCATCTGGAAGCCGGTGTATCTGAAGGTCAACGGCGACGTGTCGATCGGTCCGGCCACGATCAACTCCGAATTACCCTTGCCCCGAACGGATTCGGCCCGGCTGACCATCTACGCCGAGGCCCGGAACCCGACCGCGCACCCGGTGCGGGGCGTGCTGCGGGCGACCATCAGCCGACCCGGGAAACCGGAGGTGCGCGTCGAGCAGCCGGTGGATCTGCGACCCGGCGAGAACCGCGAGGTGCGGTTCACCCCGGAGTCGTTTCCGGCACTGGCGGTGCGTGATCCGGACCTGTGGTGGCCCTACACCCTCGGCTCACCCGACCTCTACGACCTGAACCTGGAATACCGCACCTTCAACCGTGTCGTGGACTCGGCACACCAGCGCTTCGGGATCCGCAGTGTCCAGCAGTTCCGCGACGACGACGCCGGGGCCGGCCAGCCCGGCCTCAAATCCGGGGACGGCGGCAACTTCTACCTGAAGGTCAACGGGCGCGACCTGCTGGTCCGCGGGGCCACCTACACCCCGGACCTGCTGTTCGCCGCCGACCCGGACCGCGAGACGGCCATCCTCGGCTACGTGAAGGACTTGGGCCTCAACATGATTCGGCTGGAGGGCAAGTTCCCCGGTGAGCATCTGCTGCAGGTCGCCGACGAACTGGGCATCCCGGTGATGTACGGCTGGATGTGCTGCAACCAGTGGGAGAAGTGGGCCCAGTGGGACACCGAGGACCGCGCCGTCGCGCAGGCCAGCATGCGCTCGCAAATCACCGCCCTGCGCCCGCACGCATCGGCCTTCCTGTGGGCCAACGGCAGCGACGGCCGCGCTCCCGCGGAGGTGCGCGGGTGGTATCACGACATCCTCTCGGAACTGCACTGGCCCAACGCGGTCGTCGACACCGTGTCGTCGGTCAACAAGGACGCCGACGGCAACATCGCCTGGGACGGTATCCAGATGGCCGGACCGTACAGCTGGCGACCGCCGAGCTACTGGTTCGCCGGCAAGTACCCGGCCACCCGGGGCGCCACCGCCGAGCAGGGCGACAACGAACACATCCCGCCGTTCGCCAGCCTGCGGGAGTTCATTCCCGCCGACAAGCTGTGGCCGATCAACGGCACCTGGTACTTCCACGCCGGCTCCGACGACAGCAACGAACAACTGAGCAGTATTCGCACCGCCGTCGTGCGCCGGTACGGCTCGTCCCGCAGTGCCGAGGAGTTCGCGGCGAAAGCCCAACTGGCGCACTATGAATCGACGCGCGCACAGTTCGAGTCATTCGCCGCGGGCGGCTGGGACACCCACAAGATGACCATCTACTGGATGCTCAACAACCACTGGCCGTCGTTCTTCGGCAACCTGTTCGACTACTACCTGCGGCCCGGCGGGGCGTACTTCGGCGCCAAGAAGGGCCTGCAACCGCTGTCGGTGGTGTTCGACTCCTACGCCACCGGCGACCACAGCACGGCCACCGTCACCGCCGTCAACCAGTCGCCGACCGACCGCGACGGCCTGCGCGTCCGGGTGCGCGTCTACGACCTGAACGGCCGACTGCGCGACGACCGCAGCAGCGGCGAGGTGGCCGTGCCCGCCAACGGCACCGCGCCGGCGCTGACCCTGCCGCGAGAGGCGTCGAACTCGCCGGTGTTCTTCGTGCGCTGCGAACTGCTCGACGCGGCCGGCGCCGTCCTGGCCGACAACGTCTACTGGCAGTCGCAGCGGCGCGACGACGTCGGCGACCCGCGCAATGACACCGCGTTTTCGCTGACGCAGGTGAGCTGGGCGGACATGACACCGCTCAACACGATGCCGAAGACGACGCTCGACCTCAGCGCCGAGCGCACCGGCGCCGACGCGCTGACCGTCCGGCTCACCAACCACACCAAACAGATCGCCTTCTTCGCCCGCGCCGAGACGCTGTCGGAGGAGTTCGGCACGGAGATCCTGCCGGCCGAGTACAGCGACAACTACGTGACGGTCTTCCCGGGCGAGTCCGTGGAATTGCGGGTCACCCTGCCGGCCGGCGCGCGCGCCAACTGGGTGCGGGTCCGGGGCTACAACACCCCCAACCAGGTGGTGCCGGTGGCGGGCGCCACCTGACAAGCGGTGCGGGCTAAACCACCTGTGCCAGCCGAACCACGACCACTACGCTGCTAGGCATGCCCGACCATGACATCGCCGCGGCCCGCCGCGAAATCACCGACGCCCTGATGACCGCACTGGACCGGCGCCACGAACTGCTCGACGTGATCGTCGAGGCCGAGGACCGCACGGCGGCCGTGGCCGCGATCCGCGAAGCCCTCGGCGCATCCGAACGCAGCGCCGAGGCGGTGCTCGGACTGTCCTTCGACCGGCTCACCAAGCAGTCCCGCCGCGAGATCGCCGCGGAACTCGAGGATCTGAACTCCCAGCTGAGTTTCACCGCGTCGGAGCGCCCCGCCAGCGTCAGCGACACCCTGACGCTGCGGCCGTTCTCCGGAACCGCCGACCGCGACATCTTCGCCACCCGCACCGAGGACCAGCACGCCGCCGGCGACGGCTCCGGTGCGCCGGCCGGTGAACTCGACGACGAGATCCGCTCCGCGGTCGACCGCGTGGCCGCCGAGGACGCCGCCTGGTTCGTCGCTGTGGAGGGCGACGAGAAGGTCGGCATGGTCTTCGGGGAACTCATCCGCGGCGAGGTCAATGTCCGCATCTGGATCCACCCGGCACACCGCAAGCGGGGGTTCGGCACCGCGGCGCTGCGGCGCTCGCGCGCGGAGATGGCCGCCTACTTCCCGGCTGTCCCGATGGTGGTGCGCGCTCCGGGCGCCGGCCCCGCCTGAGCCGCCGGTGACCGCACGCGCCGGCATCGTCGTCACCGGCACCGAGGTGCTGACCGGACGGGTCGCCGACGCCAACGGCCCGTTCCTGGCCGACCAACTGCTCGGGCTGGGCGTCGAACTCGCCCACATCGCGATCTGCGGTGACCGGCCCGACGACATCGCCGCGGCGTTGCGGTTCCTGGCCGGCGACGGCGTGGACCTGATCATCACCAGCGGGGGACTGGGCCCGACGGCCGACGACATGACGGTGGCCGTGGTGGCCGAGTTCACCGGACGCGCCCTGGTGCTCGACGACGTGCTGGAGGAGAAGATCGCCGCGATCCTGCGGTCGTTGATGAAATCGGCCCGGTTCCCGGACCGGGATTTCGACGCCGTGCGGGCCGCGAACCGCAAACAGGCGATGGTCCCCGAGGGGGCGGAGGTCATCGATCCGGTGGGGACGGCGCCGGGCGTGCTGGTGCCCGGCGAACCGGCGGTTCTCGTCCTGCCCGGCCCGCCCCGCGAACTTCAACCCATGTGGCACACCGCAATCGGTCTGCCTACCGTGCAGCGCGCCATCGCCGGCCGGACCGTCTATCGACAGGACACGGTGCGGATGTTCGGGTTGCCGGAGTCGGGCCTGGCCGAGACGCTGCGGACCGCCGAACGGGAGATCGACGGCTTCGGCCGCCTCGAGATCACGACCTGCCTTCGGCGCGGCGAGCTGGAGATCGTCACGCGATACGAGCCAGGCGATGCCGACGCCTATGCGCAATTGGTGCGCAGCCTGCGCGAGCACCATCCCCGCGAGCTGTTCTCCACCGACGGTTCCCGCATAGACGACCAGGTCGCCGAACTGCTGGCCGGTCGGCGGATCGCCACCGCCGAATCCTGCACCGCGGGCCTGGTGGCCGCACGGCTGACCGATCGGGCCGGCTCATCGGAGTATGTGATGGGCGGGGCGATCGTGTATTCCAACGAGGCGAAAAGCCAGCTGTTGGGCGTGGACCCGGCACTGATCGCCGAGCACGGCGCCGTGTCGGAGCCGGTCGCCGAGGCGATGGCGGCCGGCGCGATGAGCCGGTTCGGCGCGGACACCGCGATCGCCATCACCGGCATCGCCGGACCCGGCGGCGGCTCGGCCGAAAAACCCGTGGGCACAGTGTGTTTCACCGTCGCACTGGCCGGTGCGGCACCGACCACGCGGACCCTGCGGCTGCCGGGGAACCGGTCCGACATCCGCGAACGCTCCACCACCGTCGCGTTCCACATGTTGCGGGAAGCGTTGCGCCCGTAGCACCGACGCCGATCTCAATGAGAGGTCAACCCCGGGTGGCGAGGTGTCGGGGTGTCCAGCGTTTGTCGTCGATGAGGTCGTGGTCGGGGTCGAGGGTGGCCAGTAGGTCGGGGTCGAGGTTGAGGTAGAAGTCGTCGTAGGCGTCGGCGCCGTCGTCGCAGCCGAAGATGTCGTGGTAGTAGGCGGACAGATCGTCGGGGTGGTGTCCGTACGGGTGGTCGGTCTCGTCAAATTCGAGCAGCCGGCGGTAGATGTCGTCGTCGTGGCGGTCGGGTTCGGTGGGCGGACTGGACCTTTCGAGACCGGACACGGTCGGGACGGGTGCGCGGTCGCCGAACACGTGCCGCAACCGGGTTTCGGTCACGGCTGAGTCCTCGTTGGCCAGCCCGGCGAGCAGATCCTGGGGGTGGTGAAACGAATTCACCCGGGGCTGACCGTGATCCAGGCCCGGCGGCGGGATCCACTCGACCCGGCCCTGGCTGTTCAGCCGGGTGTCCCAGCCGAACTCGGTGCACATCC
>CAZTAA010000132.1:0-9318 GCA_964611465.1 uncultured Mycobacterium sp.
GCGGTACGGCAACAGATACGGCAGCAACCGCAGCAGATCCGACACGGCCCGCGGGTTCGGACGCGACGCGGCGATGGCTGGATCCGTGCGCAGCGCGACCGGTGCGGGGGTCACATCGCCCAACAGACCGTCTCCCTCTCGCCGACCGCTTCGCACCGCGTACGTATGGTGCCAACGCCACGCTCAGTCCCCTATTCCGATGATCCCACGAGGGGCAATCGGTCAACCGTCGCGACATCCGTCACGGTAGAACCCCAACTGTGATTGAGGTCAACTGGCGGTGCGCCGGCCGCAGCGCGGGTGCAGTTCAGATCGCCGGATGCAGCGGTGGCGGCGTCCCGTGCAGCAGGGCCCGGCCGATGTGCTGGTACTTCCACCGGACCGGATCGTGCAGGGTGTGCGTCCGCGCGTTGCGCCAGAAGTGGTCGAGATTGAGTTCGGCTGCCGCGCTCCGTGTCCCACCCAGTTCGAACACGGCGCTCGACACTTCGTTGGCGGCGGTGTCGGCTACGACCTTGGCTCCGGCGACGGCAAGCGAGGCCGTTGCGGCCGCAGCCACGGGGTCGCCCGACTCACCACGGTAGACCGCGTCCACCTCCCCCGCGGCGACCGTCAAGGTCGACTCCGCGGCCTGCACCAGCACGGCGAGTTCACCGAACCGCTGAACCAGGAGCGGGTCGTCGACTGCGCGGGCGACGTGAGCTTCAAACCAGGGCCGGCTGCTCGTTCGGGCGAAGTCGGCGGCGGCCTGCAACGCCCCGCGGGCAATGCCGACGTCGATCGCGGTGTGCAGCAACTGGGCGAACGCCCCGTAACCGGTGGGCGCACCCACGGCCGGGGCACGCGGTACCAGCTGACAGCGTTGCACCGTTACCCCGTCGAACACGATGGTGCCGCTGCCGGTGGTCCGCTGGCCCAGTGCGTCCCAGTCGTCGCTGATATGCACCCCCGGTGTGTCGGTCGGCAGAAAGGCGACGTACTGGCCATCGGGCAGACCGCTGTCGCCGAGCGGGTCGTCGAGCCGGGTCAGCACCGCCAGGGTCTCGGCGAACAGCGACCCCGTGCAGTAGTACTTGGTGCCGTCGACACGAAACCGGCCGTCGGCCGGGCGCAGGGTGGTCGCGATCTCGGCGGTCGTTGCCCCGCCGCGCTCGGCCTGGGCGTTGGCGATGCGGGCCCCGCGCAACAGGCGGGCCGAGTATTCCCGTTGCTGAGCAACCGAACCCGCGAGACGTAACAGGTTGACGTATACGAAGTGGCTGTGCGGGATCTGCGCGATGTTCGGGTCCGCGGCGGCCAGAATCCGGATCACGTCGGCAACCACGCTGGGCGGCAGGTCGGCGCCGCCGAACCCCCGCGGCACCGTCACCGCGAGCAAGCCGCTCGCCGCGAGCCGTTCGACCTCCCGATGGGGGAGCGCGCGGTTGCGGTCACGGTCCGCAGCGCCCTCGGCGAAATCGGCGGCCAGGTCGGCTGCGGTCGTGACGGCCGCCGAGGCGGTCAGCACGGGACAGGCGGCGGTGGTCGCCATCGGTCAGGCCACCACGCCCTTGGCGCGCAGCAGTGGCAGCACCCCTTCGGCGAACCAGTAGGCCTCCTCGAGGTGTGGGTAGCCGGACAGGATGAACTCGTCGAATCCGTTCGAGTAGTACTCGTAGATCAGGTTCGCGACCTCCTCGTGGCTGCCCACCAGGGCGGTACCCGCCCCACCCCGGACCAGGCCGACCCCCGCCCACAGGTTCGGGTACACCTCCAGCCGGTCCAGCCGCCCGCCGTGCAGTGCGGTCATCCGGCGCTGGCCTTCGGATTCCGAACCGGTGTGCAACTCGGTGGCCTGCTCGATCTGTTCGGGTGTCAGCTCGCTGACCAACTGCTCGGCCACCGCCCACGCCGCCGCCGAGGTGTCCCGGCTGATTGTGTGCAACCGGATGCCGTAGCGCAGCGTGCGGTTGTGTTCCGCGGCGAGCTCCCGCACCCGCGCAATCTTCGCGGCCGCCGCCGGTGGCGGCTCACCCCAGGTCAGGTAGACGTCGACGTACTCGGCGGCGATCGGCAGGGCGGCGGGCGAGGAGCCGCCGAAATACAGCTCGGGCAGCGGGTCCGGAGGCTCGGAGACCCGGCCGTCACGGATGACGTAGTACTCCCCGTCGAAGTCGACCGACTCACGGTCCCAGATGTCCCTGACGATCCGCAGGAACTCTCCGGTGCGCCGGTAGCGTTCGTCGTGGCCGAGCTGGTCGCCGAATCGCCGCTGCTCGGCGTCCTCACCGCCGCTGACCACGTTGAGCAGCAGCCGCCCGTCCGAGAACCGCTGCAAGGTGGCGGCCTGCTGGGCGGCCAACGTCGGCGGCACCAGGCCGGGGCGGAATGCCACCAGGAACTTGAGCCGCTCGGTCTCGGCGAGCAACGCCGAGGCGGTCAGCCAGGCGTCCTCGCACCAGGTTCCGGTGGGCGTCAGCACGCCCTCGTATCCCAGCCGGTCGGCCGCACGGGCGACCTCGGCCAGGTATCTGCGGGTCGGCGCACGGTATCCGGCCGGGATCGCGTGGTGCTTGGAGGCGTGCGAGGCCCCCACGATCGACCGGCTGTCACCGTTGGTGGGCAGGAACCAGAAGAACTTCGCGGACACGGTTTCCTTTCGGACGGTCAGGCCGCCGCGGCCTTCACCGCGCGACTGACATGCTGTCTCAGCTGGAGGTACTCCGGAGAGCGCCGCAGTTCGTCGGGGTCGGCACCGGTGCGGGGCAGGTCGACCGCCAGGTCGAGGGCAACCCGGCCGGGGCGCTGGGTCAGTACCACGATGCGACTGCCGAGGAACACCGCCTCGTCGGCGCTGTGGGTGACGAACACGGTCGTCCGGCCCGACTCGGCGCTGACCGTGCGGATGTCCTCCTGGAGGCGTTCCCTGGTCAGCGCGTCGAGCGCGGCGAACGGTTCGTCCAGCAGCAACAACGACGTCGTCGAGCGTTCCGACGCCAGCGCCCGCGCGATCGCAACCCGCTGTTGCTGACCTCCGCTGATCTCCCAGATGCGCCGGCCCGCGATGCCGTCCAGTCCCACCCTGCTCAGAATCTCGTCGCGTCGTGCGGCACGTTCCTGGCGCGGGGTCCCGGCATATCTGAGCGCGAGTTCGACGTTGCCGCCGACGCTGCGCCACGGGAACAGCCGGGGCTGCTGGAAGACAACGCCCGAACTCCGGCCGGGCACCGGTGTCGCTCCCGCTACCAGAACTTCGCCCTCGGTGGGTGATTCGAAGCCGGCGATGAGACGCAACAGCGTGCTCTTGCCGCACCCGGAGGCGCCGACGAGGACCAGGAACGAGCCGGGGTCGACGCTGACGTCGACCGGCCCGAGCGCGACGGTGTCGCCGTACCGGTGCTCGACCCGGCGGATCTCGACGGCCGGCCGCACCGGCGCGGCGACTGGACCGTCGTCACGGACCGGCGCCTCACTTTGTGATGACATCGGGCAGTCCCTGTGTGTACAGCGCATCCTGGAAGACCGTGAGCGGCGCGGCGGCCGGGATCTGCTTCTGCTCGGCCAGAAACTGCGACGCGCTTTCCAGGTTGGCGGCCAGATTGCCGGGCGCCCCCTGCGTTCCGAGCCACTCGGGTGAGGCGACCTGCTGCGGGGTGAGGAATACCGCCTTGGCCAGTTGCTGTGCGACGTCGGCGGGACTCAGGCCGATCTCGGCCGCGACCGCCTTGGCGGCGGCCTCTGGATCCTGCTTGATCACCACGAGCGCTCTGGCCTGCTGCTGGCGCCAGACGTCCACCACCTTCGGGTTGTCTTTCGCGAACGCATTCGACACCACGGCGAGGTCCAGGGTCGGCTTGCCCTTGGCCGCCAATTCGCGGCTGGTGATCAGCACCTTGCCGGACTTCTCGAGTTGGTCCAGGGTCGGCAACCACGAATAGGCCGCCGCGATGTCGCCGCGCTCCCACGCCGCCAGGATGGCCTGGGGCTGAAGGTCGACGAGCTGAACATCATTGGGCGACAGACCGTTCAGGGCCAGCGCCGCCAGCAGACTGTAGTGCGCGGTGGAGGCGAACGGTGTCGCGATGCGCTTGCCCTTCAGGTCGGCGATGGTCTCGATACCGGTGCCGTTGCGCGCGACCAGCGCCTCGTTGTCGCCTGCCACGTCGAGGATGAAAGCCACGCTGTAGGGGATGTTCAGCGGCGCCGACAGGCCACGCGCGATCGGGCTCGAGCCGAGCGCGCCGAAGTCGACCTCCCTGGCGATGAACGCGGTGTTGACGTCCGCGCCCGAGTCGAACTTCGTCCACTTGATGTTGTAGTCCGGTAGCGCGTCCTCCAGCCACCGGTTGTGCTTGACGATGAGGTCTCCGCTCGGAAAGGTCTGATAGGCGATCCGAATCGTCGGCTTGCCGGCGTCCGGCTTGGAGCGATCGACCGAGCACCCGACCAGTCCCACGGCCAGCAGGACCGTCGCCGCCGCCGCCACGAGCTTCCGCACGTTCATGCTTTTCCTCTCCAGGGGACGGTGCGACGCTCAACTGAGCGCAGCAAACCGTCCAGAACCAGCCCCGAGATGCCGATCGCGAAGATGCCGACGAGCACCACCGGGGTGTTGTTGTAATTGCTGGCGTCCTTGACCAGTCCGCCGATCCCCGGGATGCCGTTGAAGAGCTCGGCTGCGACCACCGACGAGTAGGCCATCCCGACGGCGAGCCGGATCCCGGTGAACGTCTCGGGCAGCGCGGACGGGATGACGACGTCGGCGACCACCTGCCAACGCGACGCCCCGAGCGCGCGGGCGGCCTCGACCAGTCCGACCGGTGCGGCCACGACCGCCGCGGTGGTGGCCACGGCCGCCGGCGGCAGCGCGGCCAGCGCGAGCAGGGTGATCTTGGGCGCCTCGTCGATCCCGAGCCAGATCACCAGGAGGAAGAAGTAGGCCAGCGGAGGCAGGGCCCGCAGGAAGGTCAGCCAGGGTTCGAGGATGCTGCGCACCCACCCGATCGATCCCATCAGCAGACCGAGCACGACCCCGATCGTCACGCCGATCAGCACTCCGGCCAGGACGCGGCGCAGCGTCATGTAGAGGTGCTCCCACAGCAGGTAGCCGGCATAGCCTCGAACACCGTCATGGACCGTGGAGACGTCGACCAACGCCCGCCACACCGTGCTCGGGTACGGCACGAAGGTCTGATTCCAGATCTCGCTGGCCGCCGCCAGCTGCCAGACGATGAAGAAGGCGATGAGCGACACCAGCGGCAGGCCGACCCTGTTGGCCACCCGGCGCCAGACCGGTGCGGCCCGGGACACGTCGACCGAGGCCGCTGTCTGCTCGGGCACCACGTCGACGAATACGGACACGGCCAACACCCTTGCCGTCGAGATCGCCGGTGGGAATGGCTTCGCTCAGCGCGAGCGAAAGTTCTGCGGTCGGCGGGCGGGCCGGTTGTGCTCACGTCGACGCTAAATCTGGTGTCCCGACCACAGTGCCGCGACAGTGGCGTCGAACGCGACCACTGCCCCGAAGGATGCCCTCGATGTCGAAAGCCCCAGTCGAAGACCGCCGCGAGGTCGGACCGTGACTCAGGTGCACGACGATCTCACGGGCGTGGAGGTGTCGGACGCCGAGTCCGAACTGCTACGCGCGCTACACGACGGCTCGATCTCCGAGATCGAGGTCGCCTGGAGCGATCCGTTCGGGCACGCCGCCGGGAAGCGCATCCCGACGCGGCAGTTCCTCGACCGTGCCCGGCACGGTTTCGCTTTCTGCGAAGCCGCACTCGGCTGGAACATCGACGGGACGGTGATCGACGGCCTGCGCCTGACGAACTGGGACGGCGGCTACCCCGACGTGCACGCCATCCCGGACCTCTCGACGTTCCGGCCGCTGCCGTGGCGCGCCGGTGCCGGACACGTCATCTCCGACATCCACCGCCCCGACGGCGCGCCCTCCCTGCTCGATCCACGCGGCGTGCTCCGCCGGGTGATCGAACGGCTCGCCGCGCTCGGCTTCACCGCCAAGGTGGGCGTCGAGTTGGAGTTCTACCTGCTGGCCCCGGACGGTTCGCCGATCCAGGAGGACATCCACGCCTACTCGCTGGAGAATGCCAACAGCTTGGAGCCGCTGATCTCCGACCTCGCGGATACCCTCGGCGCGTTCACCCGTCTGGAGGGCGTCGAGACCGAGTACGGACCCGGACAGGTCGAGACCAACCTGGTCTACACCGACGCGCTGGCGGCCGCCGATGACGCGGCGCGCCTGAAGTACGCCGCCAAAGAGGTGGCCCGCCGGCACGGCAAGCTGGCCAGCTTCATGCCCAAGCCGTTCTCCGAGCACTCCGGAAGCTCGGCGCACCTCCACATCTCACTGTGGCGGGACGGCCAGCCGGTGTTCGCGGCGGTCAACGGTCACGAAAGTGAACTCGCCCTGTTCGCAATCGCCGGACTGCTCGAGCACCTGCCCTCGATCACGTTGTTCGGTGCTCACTCGGTCAACGCTTATCGCCGTTACACCCCGGACTCCTTCGCCCCGGACACGGTGAACTGGAGCCGGGACAACCGGAGCGCGGCGGTCCGCTCGTTGATCGCCGAGGAGCCGAATGACAGCCGGATCGAACTCCGGTCCGGCGCGTCGGACGCCAATCCCTACTGGCTCATCGCCTCGGCACTGGCGGCCGTCGTCGCCGGTGTGCAGGCCGCCCGCCCGCCGGCGCCGGCCGGATCGGGCAACCTGTACGGCAAGGGTGCACCGCTGCCCACCTCGCTGGGCACTGCCCTGGCTCTGACGGCCCAGGACGACACGATCCTGGACATCCTCGGCCGGGAATCCGTGCTGGACTTCGTCACGATCGTCGGCAGCGAATGGCGGGCATACACCAGCCATGTCAGCGACTGGGAGCGCCGGCGCTACCTCACCTCATCATGACCGGACCGCGTTTCGGCGTCTGGGCGCCGGTGTACGGCAACCACGGCGCCCGACATCACCCGCAGGATCCGCCCGACGCTGGCTACCGACGAACCCGAGACCTGTTGCTGCGCGCCGAGAACGCGGGCTTCGACGCGACACTCGTCGCCCAGCACGTCATCCATCCGAGCGCCACCGAGAACGACGTCCTGGAGACGTGGTCCACGCTGGCCGCACTGGCCGAGGCCACCTCGGACATCGAACTGATCGGGGCCATCAAGCCGCTGCTGTTCAATCCCCTGGTCTTCGCCAAGGTCGCCGCCAACATCAGTGACATCTCAGCGGGGAGGCTGTCCATCAACGTGGTCAGCGGCTGGTTCCTGCCCGAACTCGAGGCACTCGGCATCGACCCACTGCATCACGACGATCGCTACGCCTACACCCGGGAGTGGCTCGACATCGTCACCGACCTGTGGAGCGGCAAGCACGTCAGCATCGGCGCCGGAGGCGGCCAGCAGGCGATCGTCCGGCCTGTCCCGCAACACTTTCCAGAGGTGTATGTGGGTGGGGAGTCCGAACCGGGTCGAGCACTCGCGGCTTCGCGCGGCGACGTTTTCTTCATCAACGGCAGACCGCTGGCCGATACCGCGGCCCTCATCGACGACTTGCGCACCCGCCCCCGCGACCGACAGGGCCTTCGATTCGGCTTGTCGGCCTTCGTGATCGCCCGCCCCACCGAGGCGGAGGCCCGAGCCGAGGAAGCCTACCTGCAGTCGCTGATCGACGCCGAGCACCGACCCGAGATCTCCCAGGGCACCGATCCGAACACCGCGATGTACCAGGTGCTGGCGGGCACCAGCCGCATCGGGTCAAACGGCGGGACCCTGGCCGGTCTGGTCGGCAGCTACGAGCAGGTGATCGAGCGCATCGACGCCTTCCACGCCGCCGGCATCGACCTGTTCATGCTCCAGTTCCAGCCGATCGAAGCCGAACTGGACCGGTTCGCCGAGAACATCATCAGCCACTACCGTTGAAAGGTTAAGTTCGACAATGACTTCGACAACGGATACTCCTGGCCGGGTTGACCCTCGGCCACCGTTCCGCGCTCAGCCCCTGGGCGGACCGCCCGCCGAGCGCCTCGCCCGGCTGACGCCCGTCGTCGATGCGTTGCGTGAGACTGACGCCGCCGCCGAACGGGACAGGGTACTCCAGTACGACGCCGTCGCCGCCATCCGTGAGACCGGTGTGCTCGCCCTGCGGGTGCCGGTCCGCTACGGCGGCCCGGGCGGTTCGGTGCGCGAGGTGCTGACCGCGGTGATCCGGATCGCCCGGGGCAGTTCCAATGTGGCCCAGGCGCTTCGGCCGCACTTCGGCTTCACCGAACGGCTGTTGAGCAACCGCGCCGTCGAAGCGGAGCGCCAGGAGTGGTTCCCCCGCGTCAACACCGGAATCATCGTCGGCAACGCGATCACCGACGCCAAAGGCAAGGCACCGGCCGGATCGGACGCCACCCTGCTCGCCGACGGCGGGGGGGTGTTGCGGCTCAACGGCTACAAGTTCTACTCGACCGGGACGCTGTTCGCCGACCTGATCGCCGTCTCCGCGACCGACGCCGAAGGGCGCGATCTGCAGGCGGTCGTGCCGGCCGACCGGGCGGGGGTGGAATTGTTCGACGACTGGGACGGTTTCGGGCAACGCACCACCGCCAGCGGCGGCACCCGCTTCACCGACGTCGAGGTGCTGCCGCATGAAGTGACCACCGTCTCCGACGGAAAGCACCTGGGCCACAGCACCGCGTTCCTGCAGTTGTATCTCGCCGCCGTGGCCGCCGGGATCGCCGCCGCCGCGCGCGACGACGCGATCTGGTACGTACGGACCAAAGCCCGACCAGCCGCGCACTCGCTGGCCGACACCGCCGCCGGTGACCCGTTCACCCTGCACACCCTCGGGGAGATCTCGGCGTCGGCGTCGGCGGCGGAGGCGCTGGTGCTCAACGCCGCCGACGCGATCGACGCACTGGTCGACGGCGGGCGCTACAACGATCCCGACGAACTGGCACGGGTTGCCGTGGTGGTCGCCGAAGCACAGCTGGTCGCGGAGCGGCTGGCCCTCACCGTCGCCGAGCGGCTGTTCGACACCGGCGGCGCGTCGGCCACGGCACGTGCGCTCAACCTCGACCGGCACTGGCGCAACGTCCGGACCGTCTCCACCCACAATCCGCTCGCCTACAAGGCGTACGTGGCTGGCAACTACGCCGCGAACGAAATCTGGCCGCCGGCCAACGGCTACTTCTGAGCCGCGCCGATCTCGAGGTTGCCACCTCCCACGGGAACACTTCTCGATCGGGCAAGATGGGCGCATGGACAATACTTCGGCCGCACCGCGGGTGCTCGTGGTCGACGACGACCCCGACGTCCTGGCGTCCCTGGAGCGGG
>CAZTAA010000133.1:0-6723 GCA_964611465.1 uncultured Mycobacterium sp.
GGTGTCGAGATGCGGGTAGCTCTCCAGGCCGGCGGCGAACAGTTTCCCGGCGGCCAGGGGAGCGAAGGGAAAGTCGGAGCCGAAGGTGATGTGTCCCGGTTTGGCGAAGGCCAGCAGCGTCGGTAGCGCCGCGGCGCTGGACGACAGCGCGGTGTCGAAGTAGAAGCTGGAGAAGTCATCCAGGCTGTCGGCGGGGCTGCGGCCGGTGTCGCCCATGATGGCGACGGCCATCCGGTGTGCGGCGTAGGGGACGAAGCCGCCGGCATGGCTCAGGATGAACCTGATGTTCGGGTAGCGCCGCCGAATACCGTTGTGCACCAGAAGGTATGCCGCGCGAGTGGTGTCAAGCAGGAAGTCCGCGGCGAATGGCGGGACGCCGTCGACCGGTGGCCCGGGGAGATCGGCGGGGTGGACGAACACCACCGCCGAGCGCTCGTTCAGGGCGGCGAACAGGTCGTCCTGCCCGTCCTGGCCGAGATAGGTTCCGGCGCTGTTGGCCAGCAGGACGACGCCATCTGCCTTGAGGTGATCAAGCGCACGTTCGGTTTCGGCCACCGACTCGGCAATGTGCGGGGTGGGAATGGTCGCGAAGAACCCGAACCGGTCCGGCCGCTCGGCCACCAGGGCCGCGGTGTAGTCGTTCAGGTCGCGGGCCAGGGCCGCTGCGTCGGCGGCGCGAGGCAGGAACGTGGTTCCGGGTGTGGACACCGACAGGATGGCGGTGCCGACGTCGAGTTCTGCCATTGCCTGCAACGCGATGTCGGGTGTCCACGGCGGCAGTGCGCGTCCGCCGGCCTCATCAATCCCCGCGTCGGCCAACGCTTTCCGGTAATCGGGCGGGATGAGGTGGGCGTGGGTGTCGATGCGCATCGCTGAGGCCGCTCAGTTGTCCGGGATGCCCGCGCCGGCGAGTGCGGGGACCGCGTCCTCGCGGTGCAGCGCCGACTGCGCGCCGGTTTTGAATCGCTCGAAGACGTCGATGATGGTCTGTCCTTCGGGCTTGTGGCCCCAGATGCTGATGCCCTGGTGGGTCGTCGGCTCCCAGGTCGACTCGTCGACCACGATCGGGTTCCAGCCGAGTTCCCACTCGAAACCCGACGGGGTGACCGCGTAGAAGGACAACTCCTTGTCGTTGGTGTGCTGGCCGACCGAGAGGGCCATGTCGAAGCCGAGTTCCTTGACCCGCTGATAGCCCAGCGTCATGTCGTTGAGCTGGGCCACCTGGACGTTGCAGTGCTGAATCCTGGTACGAATCGGGTTGAGGCGCAATCCTTTTGTCGAAGCGATCGCCACCGTGTGGTGGCGCTCGTTGACCCTCAGGAAGCGGATCTTGAGCTTCATGCCGTTGATGGTCTCGTCGATGTAGTCCGACAGGCGGGCGTCGAAAACGGTGCTGTAGTAGCCGCGCATCTGCTGCGGATTCTTGGTGGTGATCGCGACGTGGCCCATGCCGTCGACGCCGGTGACGAACCCGCCGGTGGCGGCCGTCAGCAGTGGCGCGGACGCCTTGCGGGGATTGACGTACATCTCCTGGGCCAGGCCGTTGGGTCCGGGGAAGCGCACGAAGCGCTCGACGCCGCGCAGTGCGGCTTCCTCGGCCGAACCCGGTGTGAGGGGAACGCCGTGGGACTTGATGCGGGCCTCGATGGTGTCGAAGGTTTCGTGGTCGTCGAGTTCCCAGCCGAGTGCGGTGGTGTCCTCGGCGGGACCGCGCTGCAGCAGGAAGCGGCATTCGTTGTCGTCGAGGCGGAATCGCATCACGCCGGGCAGCGTCTCGTCGAGGTGCATGCCGATGGCGTCGCGGCCGAAGCGGCGCCAGTCGTCGAACTTGTCGGTCTCGATGACGATGTAGCCGAGGTGGACTTTGCCGAAGATGTTCATGAGACCGCCAGTTTCGAGTCGGGGGAGAGGAATTCGGTGACCAGTTGGTTGAACAGGTCGGCGCGTTCCCATTGCATCCAGTGGCCGGTGTGTGAGGTCATCACCAGCTCGGCGTTGGGCAGGGCGTCCAGCAGCATCGGCCCGCCGGCGGGCCGGTTGACCTTGTCGTCGCGGCCCCACAGGATCAGGGTCGGGGTCTGCAGATTCGTCAGGCGCGCGTCCCGGGTGAGGTCCATGCGCCACAGGGTGCGCAACGCCAGGGGGCCGGATGGCCGGCGCAGCGGGGGATTGGCCACCACCTCGGGGTCGATCGACGCCTGGTAGCGGGTGTCGATGAGGTCGTCGGGCACCGCGGAGCCGTCGTACACCAGGTAGGCGCGGATGAACGCCGCCAGCTTCTCCCGACTCGGGCCGTCGCCTCCGTAATAGGAGAGCAGGCTTTTCAACCCGTCAGTGGGAAGTCCCCGGGTGGTGCCGATTCCACCGGGGCCCATCAGGACCAGCTTGCCGACGCGCGCTGGAGCGTCCATGGCCAGCCGGAGCGCGGCGGCGCCGCCATACGAGTTTCCGATCAGATGCGCTGTGGCGACCCCCATTTCGTCGAGCAGGCCGCGGATCATCCGGGCCAGGTAGCCGAACGGGTCGTCCTGGTCGACGTACTTGGCCGAGCGGCCGTAGCCGGGCATGTCCGGGACGATGACCCGGTAGGAGGCGGCCAGCGCATCGATGTTGCGGGAGTAGTTCGACACCCCGGAGGCCCCGGGTCCGCCGCCGTGCAGCAGGACCACCGCCGGGCCGGTGCCTGTTTCGGCGACGAAGATCGGTTTGCCGGCGACGGTGACGGTGTGCTCGGTCAGTTCGGTGACGGTCATGCGGATGCTCCCGTGGTGATCGGTTGGATTGCGGGGGGTGCGGTCAGGTCCGCGAGGCCGGCCGGTGGCGGGGGCAGCGGCTGCCCGGAAGTGGTTGCGGTATAGACGAATCCGTCGGGCCGGATGACGACGGCGGTGGCGTTCTTGCCGCGCAGCCACTTGGTCAGGGTTCCGCTGGTGTCGCGGATCGCGCCGGCGGCCGACGGCGAGCCAGGGCCGTCGACCCGGATGGTGGACGCCCCGAGTCGGGTCCAGGCATCGGCGCCGGCGGGCAGCGCGCCGGTGTACACGACCGCCCACTGGCTGCCGACCACGTCGTCGAATCGCACCGTTGCCCCGTCGGTGTCGGTGACCGTCGGCTGCGGCAACTGCCAGCCGGCCGCGCCGCGGCCGGTACCCAGGAAGCCCTCGCCGTACCGGGCGTCGGGAATCCACCACAGCTTCTGGAAGAGGGTCATCGCGCCGGGCACCCTGATGAACTGCCGGAACGCATGGTCGCGCGCGGTGACCAGTAGTCCGCGCCGTTCCTTGATCACCCGGCCGACGAACACCGCCCGGCGGGTGACCTCCTTGACGTGCGGCATCCGCTCGGCCTGGTAGGAGTCCAGCACGCTCTCGGGCGCCTGCCCGCCGATCACGGCGGCCAGCTTCCAGCACAGATTGGCGGCGTCGCGCACCCCGGCCGACATGCCCTGGCCCAGCCAGGGCGGCATGGCGTGGGCGGCGTCGCCGGCGAGGAAGATCCGGCCGGCCCGCCAGCGGTCGGCGAAGCGGACGTGGTGGCTGTAGACGACGGCGCGC
Organism: uncultured Mycobacterium sp.; assembly: GCA_964611465.1. Classification (GTDB taxonomy): domain Bacteria; phylum Actinomycetota; class Actinomycetes; order Mycobacteriales; family Mycobacteriaceae; genus Mycobacterium. Next base: position 3,555 of record CAZTAA010000133.1, read on the forward strand.
AGGATCTCGACGTTCTCCTCGGTGATGCCCTGAGCGTTGAGGATCTTCCAGATCTCGGCGTGGCTGGACATCTTCGCCTCGTCCTCGTCGGCGCGGATCGGGAACTCCCAGCGGTGGTGCATCAGCGGGGTGGGGCAATCCACCATGGGCCGATCGGGGTTGCAGTGGAACCGCAGCCGGTCGTGGGCGTCCCAGATCTTGTGCACCTTGGTGTCGATGACGATCCAGCGTTCGGCGAAAGTCTTGCCGTCGTAGCCGATTCCGAGTTGCCCGCGGGTGGGCGAGGAGCCACCGTCGGCGGCGATCACATAGCCGGCGCGGATTCGTTTGAAGGTGTCGGTACGCAGGTCGGCCAGCATCAGCTCGACCTCGTCGCTCTTGTTCAGCACCCGCAGGCACTCATGCTCGAGCAAAAGCTCGACGTTGGCGAAGCGCTCCACGCCCTCGCGTAGCACCGTGTCGACGGCGGGTTGATAGATGAACTGCTGCGGCGGATGGCCGGAGCCCTGGGGTTTGATCGTCCACTCGATGAACGGCTTGCCTTTCGCGTCGACGAAGGCGATCGGCTGGCCGTGCAGCATGTCCTGCTGCAGCCGGTCGGACAAGCCCACCGACTGCCAGACCCGCATCACCTCCTCGTCGATCGAGATGGCCCGGGCGCGCAGGTAGATGTCCGGATCACGTTCGATGACAACGACTTTCAGGCCAAGCCGGCCCAACAGGTTGGCCGCGGTGGCACCGGTGGGTCCGTATCCGATGATCGCCACGTCATACGCGGGGGATTTGGTCATTGCGGTTCTCGATTCGTCCGTGCCCCGAGGGCCTTGAAATGTAATGATCGCTACAGTAATGTAGTGATCGTTACATAGTCAAGAGTGGGAGCGAAATGGCCAAGAATTCCGACGGACCGAAGCGTCGTCAGCGCCGCGCCGACGGAGAGTTGTCGCGGAACCGGATTCTCGACGCGGCGACCGAGATCGCCGCCGAACGCGGGTACGAGGGCACCAGCATCGGCGCCGTCAGCGCCAAGTGTGGGCTGCCGGCCAGCTCGATCTACTGGCATTTCAAGGACAAGGACGACCTGATCGCCGCCGTCATCGAACGCAGCTTCAGCACCTGGCTGGCCGCGTGGCGGCTTCCCGACGGCGGTGAGCCGCAAGACCGGCTGGTCGAGGCGGCCGCGCAGACCGCAAAGGCGCTGCTGGACTCACCGGACTTCATTCGGCTCGGCCTCATGCTGGCCCTGGAGCGCCGGCCCGTGGAGCCCCGGGCCCGCACGATGTTCCTCAACGTGCGAGACCAGGCGCTCAAGGAGATCCTCGCCAGCGTCGAGGAGCTTGCGCCGGGCCTCAGCGATGCCCAGGCGCTCCAGCTGGCCACGTATGCGATCGCCGGTGCCGACGGTCTTTTCATCGCCAAGGAAATCGGCGGGGACAGCGTCGATCTGCTCGCGCTGTTCGAGATCCACGGCCGGGCGATCTACGACGTCGCCGCGCGGATGCTGGCCGAGGGGGAGGGCCGATGACCGCCGTCGCGATCATCGGCTCCGGCAACATCGGCACCGACCTCATGATCAAGATCCTGCGCGGCGACGGCCCGCTGACCATGGGCGCGATGGTCGGCATCGACCCCAAGTCCGACGGCCTGGCCCGCGCTGAGCGCATGGGAGTCCCGACCACCGCCGACGGCGTCGACGGGCTGCTGGCGATGCCCGGGTTCGCGGACATCGGAATCGTTTTCGACGCCACCTCGGCCAACGCGCACCGGGCGAACTGGGCCAAGCTCCGAGACACCGGGGTGCGCGTCCTCGATCTGACCCCGGCGGCGATCGGCCCCTACTGCGTGCCCGTCGTCAACCTCGACGACCACCTCGAGGCGCCCAACCTCAACATGGTCACCTGCGGCGGACAAGCTACCGTCCCGATCGTCGCGGCGGTCTCCGAGATCGGGATCGTGTCCTACGCCGAGATCGTCTCGTCCATCTCGTCGAAGTCCGCCGGACCCGGAACACGCGCCAACATCGACGAATTCACCGAGACCACCGCCGCGGCGTTGCGGGACGTCGGTGGAGCCCAGTGGGCACGCGCCGTCATGATCCTCAACCCCGCCGACCCGCCGATTCTAATGCGCAACACCGTCTACTGCCTCGTCGACGGCGAGACCGACCACGGCGCCATCGAACGGTCGATCGAGGCGATGGTGGAGCGGGTCAGGGCGTACGTGCCGGGCTACAAGCTCAAGCAGCGTGTGCAGTTCGAGACGTTCACCGCCGACAGCCCGCTGATCATTCCGGAGACCGGCAAGTTCGTCGGCACCCGCGTCACCGCCATGCTGGAGGTGACGGGCGCCGCTGATTACCTGCCCGCCTACGCCGGCAACCTCGACATCATGACCTCGGCAGCCAAGGCCACCGCCGAGCGCATCGCCACCCACGTCAACGAAACCGCCGGAGCGACAACATGATCCACGACCTCTACATCAGCGACGTCACGCTGCGCGACGGCATGCACGCGGTGCGGCACCAGTACAGCACCGAACAGGCGGCGGCCATCGCCACCGCGCTCGACGCCGCGGGTGTGAACTCCATCGAGGTCGCCCACGGCGACGGACTGGCGGGCTCGACCTGCAACTACGGATTCGGCGCCCACACCGATCTCGAATGGATCGAAGCCGTCGCGGGGGTGGTCCGACGCGCCAGGATCGCGACGCTGCTGCTGCCCGGAATCGGCACCGTCCACAACCTCGTAGACGCGCATCGCGCCGGCGCCACCGTGGTCCGGGTCGCCACCCACTGCACCGAAGCCGACATCGCCGCCGAACACATCGGCGCGGCCCGCGCACTCGGCATGGACACCGTCGGCTTCCTCATGATGAGCCACATGACCACCCCGGCCGCTTTGGCGCAGCAGGCCAAACTCATGGAGAACTACGGGGCGACGTGCGTCTACGTCGTCGACTCCGGTGGCGCCATGATGATGCGCGACGTCGCCGATCGCGTCGACGCCCTACGCCAAACACTGCTGCCCGCAACAGAAGTCGGAATCCACGCCCACCACAACCTGTCGTTGGGCGTCGCGAATTCGCTTGTCGCAGTGGAACACGGCGCCAACCGTGTTGACGGCTCACTGGCCGGTATGGGCGCCGGCGCCGGCAATGCGCCGCTGGAGGT
>CAZTAA010000133.1:6823-9097 GCA_964611465.1 uncultured Mycobacterium sp.
GGCCGCCGCGGAATGGTCGGCGGCCAGGAGGACATGCTCGTCGACATCGCCCTGGACCTCACCACATAGGCTCCGGGCCATGACCGAGGAGCGTCCCGAACCCGATTTCGAACAGCTCAGCCATACGCTGCTGAGCGCGCTGCGGAAGGGCTCTGCGGTTGCCGATGCGGGCATTTCCGGTGAACTCGACAGAGCTTTGGCCGGCTTCAAACAAGGGGCCATCGACTTCGTCAGGCGCTACAGCCGGCTCGAGGTGGACCTCGAAGTCCAATCGCTCAGCGAGCCGGTGCTTTTCGTCGCCAACCACGGTTTCGGCGGGATCTTCGACCTCAACGTCCTCGCCGTCGGCGCAGCCCTCGAGGATCTCGCACTGGAGCGTCCGGTCACCTTCTTGACGCATCAACTCGCGTGGACCCTGGGCGTGGGGCCGCTGGTCGAGCGACTCGGGGCGCGTCCCGCCAGCCCGGCCAGCGCCGGTGAAGCGTTCGCAGCGGGCCAGCACGTCGCGGTTTTCCCGGGCGGCGACCTTGACGCCTTCAAGTCCTGGACACATCGCAACGAGGTGATTTTCGGCGGGCGAGGCGGATTCGCGCGGCTGGCGATGGAGCACCGGGTGCCGATCATTCCCATCGTGACCGCCGGCGGGGGAGAGTCGGTCCTGGTGCTCACCGACGGCGAAGGACTCGCACGCGCTCTGCGCCTCGACAGACTTCTGCGACTCAAAGCACTGCCGGTCACCGTTTCGGTGCCGTGGGGCATCAACGTCGGCGCTGTCGGCCTGCTCCCGTACCTGCCATTGCCGACCAAACTCCACACCAGGGTGCTGCAACCGATACTTGCCGGGCCGGACGAAGACGCCGACTCCTATGCCGAACGAGTCCACACCGCGATGCAGGACGCTCTCACCAAGATGACGGCCCACCGGCGGCCGTTGCTCGGATGAGCGACCGGGTTGGTTCGGCGCCGGGGCGGGGTAACCGGGTGATCATGAGAATGAAGGCCCTGCAATTTGCCGTCGTTGTGCTGGTCGCGCTCGCGCTGGTGCCCGTCGGCGCCCATCTGCTTGCCCGTCCAAACAAGATCGACCTGCCGCGAGAGCAGTACTTCACCGCGCAGTCCGTGTACCTCGGCTGGTGGCTGTCCTCGAGCATCATTCTGGTCGCCGCGATCGTCTCCAGTCTGATGCTGACCATCGCCCTGCGTGGGCGTGGTGCGGCGTTCTGGCTTGCCTTGACCGGGTTTGTGTCGATGACGGCAACACTGGTGATCTACTTCATCTGGACCGAGCCGGCCAATCGGACAACCGCCAATTGGACCGTCATACCCGAGAACTGGCGCGACCTTCGAACGCAATGGGAGTTCAGCCACTCCGTCAACGCGGTCCTGACGTTCGTGGCGTTGTGCGCAGTGACGGCGTCGGTTCTGGTCGAGCCCCGACACCGCGGCGAGCCCTCGCTGAGCGGTGCGGCCGCGAACCAAGCGGTCTCCCGCGTCGATCTGGGTCTCTGACATGGGCCGGACGACAAGCACGCACACCGGCACCTGGTCCTGGTTCTATCTGCCGGTGATCATCGGTGTCATCGTCGGCGCAGCGGTTTCGTCGATGACCGACCGATGGTGGTGGGTGACGGTGGGCACGGTGCTCGGGGGAGTCGTCGGTGAGGTTGCCCGCAGGCGTTACTGCCGGTGACGCACCTACGGTTGTTGAATCAGATGCCGAGAAATTCCTTGATGTTCCCGCTGCAGATGCGGGCGGCATTCTCCGGGCCCACCGCCTCGACGACGGTCGCGAGTGACTTCTCCGAGTACCCGAAGGTGCTTTCGTTGTGCGGGTAGTCCGATGACCAGAACACCTTGTTCAGACCGATCCGGTCGATCAGGTCCAGCCCCAGCGGATCGACCATGAACGCCGCGCTCATGTGAGTGTCCCAGTAGTACTGGATGTCGTGCTCGAGCCGGTAGTCGGCCATGTGCCGGTATGACGCCGCGAGGTGAGTGGCGTCCTGCAAAGCGGTTGGTACCCAAGCGATTCCGCCTTCGAACCACCCCATCCGCAGTCCGGGGTGACGATCGAGGATGCCGCCGAAGATGTACTTGGAGAACAGTTCCCGGAATCCGTCGACGTGAACCATCATGCTGACGATGAGCCCGTTGAATTCGCACGGCGTTTTCGCCGGCGTCTCGCCGATGTGGTGTGACAGCGGAACCCCGGAGGCTTCGATCTCGTCCCACACCGGGCCCATGGCGGTGCTTGCGTAGTCGATCGGGTTGCCG
>CAZTAA010000134.1:0-9006 GCA_964611465.1 uncultured Mycobacterium sp.
AGGGTGACCTTGCCGTCCAGCGCCAGGATCTGGTCATCCGGCGTGCGCACCAGCGGGTTGACCTCGACCAGGGTGGCGTCCTCCTTGACGAACACCTCCCAGAGCTTCTGGATCGTCACGGCCGCCGCGTCGAGCACCTCGGCGGGCAGGTGGCCCTTCTCGGCGATCTCCCGCGCGAACGCCAGGTCGACGCCCTTGACGGCGTTGACCGGCACCTTGGCCAGCCGCTCGGGCTTGGTGGCGGCCACCTCTTCGATCTCCATGCCGCCCTCGACCGAGCACATCGCGAGGTAGGTGCGGTTCGCGCGGTCGAGCAGGAAGGAGATGTAGTACTCCTCGGCGATGTCGCTCGCCTCAGCGACCAGTAGCTTCTTGACGATGTGGCCCTTGATGTCCAGGCCCAGGATGTTCTTGGCGTGGGTGTAGGCGTCCTCGGGCGTCGCGGCGTACTTCACGCCACCGGCCTTGCCGCGCCCGCCGGCCTTGACCTGCGCCTTCACCATGACGGGTCGGCCGATCTCCTCGGCGATCGTCTTGGCGTCCTCAGCGGACTCGGTCACCCGGCCCGGCGTGGTGGGAACGTTGTGCTTGGCGAACAGTTCCTTCGCCTGATACTCGAAAAGATCCATCGGCTTCCTTACTGGCGCGCAGACACCGCTGAGGCGTGCTCACGGCGATGACGGTTTGGGGCATTCGGCCCGTGGGAACTGTATCGACACGGCTGCGAGCCACCCGCATCACCCACCACTGATGTGGTACACGTCACCGACGACGGCCAGTGATACAAGTCACAATCCGCGGCGGAATAGTCGGCTGGGTTGCCGATGCCGCGTGCCGTTCGTTAACGTCTGTCCTGGTCTAGATAACGCTTTGGTCACGACTAGAGGGATATTCCAGGTTGGCATTGCAGCGATCGACACTCGACCCCGGCATCACAGACGGCATTGACCTGCCCGACGGCGTCCGTCTGGTCGACTGTGCTTCCGGTCCTGACGAGGGCCTGCTCGAGGCGCCCGAACTCGACGACCTGGCCGACACCGACAACCTGGTCGCGCTGGACCTCCAGCCGCGCCAGGATCTCGACGAAGAGTGGTGGGCACTCGAGGAGAACGCCAACGCCATCACCGACGTGCTGCCCCGGGTCGGCCAGCACCGCGTGCCGAGGACCAACGCCGTCAAGAGCCGCATCCTCGTCGCCGCGATGGCCGTGGGCGGAGCCGCCGCCGCCACCTACTCGGTGGTGGGCGCATCCGACGACTTCGGGCACGACGCGAAAGCGCCGGTCGCCTCTCATACGACCGCGGTGGCCGCCGGCGGCGGCACCGACGTCGCGCGCGGCGTCCAGCTGGTCACCGTCACCCCGGCCGCCAGCAGCACGATTCATTCCGAGGAGTTCGCCAAGGGCGCCGCGTTCGCCCAGGAGCGCGCCGAGCGCGAGGCGCGCCTGCAGCGCCCGCTGTTCGTCAAGCCGACCAACGGAATCTTCACCTCCGGGTTCGGCTACCGCTGGGGCGCCATGCACGCCGGCATCGACCTCGCCGCGCCCATCGGCACCCCGATCTACGCCGTCGCCGACGGTGTGGTGACCGACGCCGGCCCCACCGCGGGCTTCGGCGCCTGGGTGAAGATCCGCCACGCCGACGGCACCGTGACGCTCTACGGTCATGTGAACACCTGGCTGGTCAGTGTCGGGCAGCGCGTGTTCGCCGGTGACCAGATCGCCACCGTCGGCAACCGCGGTCAGTCCACCGGCCCGCACTGCCACTTCTCCGTCCTGGCGAACGGCACCGACTACATCGATCCTCAGCCCTGGCTCGCCCAGCGCGGAATCACCCTCGGCAGCTACGCCGGCTGACCGGTGACCCGGCCGCCCGGCGACGAACTTCCGGACCCGGCCCCGGGCGAACCCACCCGCATCATCCGCCGCGCGCCGACGGGACCCGTTCCCATCGCGCCCGGGTCGGGCGCCGACGACACCCGCACCGGCATCATTCGGCGCGCGCCGACAAACCCCGTCCCCGTTCAGCACGATCCCGCCACCACCGCCATCCCCCGCCCACCGCGCGATCTCGCGGCGCCGCCCGGTGGAACCACGGCGGTGGCGGCCTGTGTGATGGCGATGCTCAGCGGATGGGCGACGTCGGTGGTGGCCACCGACCTGATCAACGGCTGGTGGGACACCGACCGATTGTTCTGCGCCGCAGTGGGTTTCCTGGCTTTCGTGTTCGCCGCGAGCACCATCTGCGGGGTGGTGATGTTGCTGCAGCGGCGACAGGTGGGCCGCTACCTGATCACCGTCGGAGCGGTGGTCGCGTTGCTGGCGTTGTGCGGCGTGTTCATCGCCGGCGCGAAACTCCCCTGGTTCATCTACGTCATCCCGGCGCTGCCGGTCGCCAGCGCGGTCTTGGCACTGTTGCCGTCGACGCGGCGCTGGTGCACCGCCTGACGGCCGCTACAGCTTGGCGACCGGCGCGTGGTTGTGCATCAGCTTGACCCGGCCCGAACTCCCGAAGTCGATGAGCGACATCGCCGATTCACCCACCCCGGAGACTTCCTCGACGCGGCCCAGGCCGTACTTGTCGTGGCTGACCCGGTCGCCCGGTTCCAGAACCAGTAGCGGTTTGTTGCGCGGCCGCGACGCGGGCGACGGACGCGGTGCGCCGCCATAGCCACCGCCCTGGCCGTATCGGCTTGGCGCGCTCAGCGACGGGCTCGCCTGCTCGGTGCGCCGCCAGTCGATGAGCTCCTGCGGAATCTCCCGCAGGAACCGCGATTCGGGGTTGAGCATCGGCTGGCCCCACGATGAACGCACCTTGGCCCGGCTCAGATACAGCCGCTGCCGGGCCCGCGTGATACCGACGTAGGCCAGCCGGCGTTCCTCGGACAACTCGGTCGGATCGCCCAGTGCCCGCATGTGCGGGAACATCCCGTCCTCCCAGCCGGTCACGAAAACCACTGGGAATTCAAGCCCTTTGGCGGTGTGCAGGGTCATCAGCGTCACCATGCCGGAACCGTGCTCGGGAATCTCGTCGGCGTCGGCCACCAGCGAAACCCGCTCCAGGAACTCGGCGAGCACCCCGGTCTCGGGGACGTCCTCGTCGACCGGCTCTTCCTCGTCGTCGGCGAGCGCCTTGGCGTTGGCCCGGTCGATGCTGAATTCGTGTGCGACACTGACCAACTCGTTGAGGTTGTCCAACCGGGCGAGATCCTGCGGGTCGTTGGACGACTCGAGTTCGCGACGGTATCCGGTTCGCTCCAGAACGGCTTCCACCAGGTCGCCGAGCTCCTCGTCGAGTTTGCCGCGAAGTTCGTCGAGCATTTCGACGAACGCCGCGATCGCCTTCTCCGAGCGCGAGTTGAGCATCGGGACCCTGCCCTCGGCCGCGGCCTGCAGGGCGTCGTTGAAGCCGGCCCCGGTGTTCTCGGCATACACCGCAACACAGGCCTCGGCCCGGTCGCCGATACCGCGGCGCGGGGTGTTGAGGATCCGGCGCATGCTCACCGCGTCACCAGGATTGTCCAGCACCCGTAGGTAGGCGACGATGTCGCGGATCTCCTTGCGTTCGTAGAACCGCACTCCCCCAACGACTTTGTACGGGATGCCGGACCGGATGAAGACCTCTTCCAGTGCCCGGGAGGAGTTGTTGGTGCGGTAGAACACGGCGACGTCGTTGTGGGTGAACTCGCCATCACCGGCCGCGAGCGCGTCGACCTCACCCGCGACGAACCGCGCCTCGTCGTGCTCGTTCTCGGCCACGTAGCCGACGATCAGTTCACCGTCGCCGGCATCGGTCCACAGCCGCTTCTCCCGACGGCCCTCGTTGCGCGCGATGACGGAGTTGGCGGCCGACAGGATGGTCTGGGTGGACCGGTAGTTCTGCTCCAGCAGAATCGTTGTGGCATTGGGGAAGTCGCGTTCGAAGTCCTCGATGTTGCGGATCGTCGCACCGCGGAACGCGTAGATGGACTGGTCGGCGTCGCCGACGACGCACAGTTCACCCGGCGGCACCCCGTCCTGGGTCGGTTCGACGCCCACGAGTTCGCGCACCAGGACGTACTGCGCGTGGTTGGTGTCCTGGTACTCGTCGACCAGGATGTGCCGGAAGCGGCGCCGGTAGTGCTGGGCGATCTGCGGGAAGGCCTGCAGCAGCCCGACGGTCTCGCCGATCAGGTCGTCGAAGTCGAGCGCGTTGGCCGCGCGCAGCCGGCGCTGGTATTCGCCGTACACCTCGGCGACGATGCGTGGCAGGTCCTCGCCCGCCTCCGATGCCTCGGCCGCGGCCTGGGACGGCTCGATGAGCTCGTTCTTCAGGTTCGAGATGGCATTTGCCAGCAGCCGTGGCGAGTGCCGTTTGACGTCGAGGCCCAAATCTTTGGCGATCATCATGAGCAGCCGGCGCGAGTCGTCGGCGTCGTAGATCGAGAAGTTCGAGTTCAGGCCCGGCAGCAGCGACGCCTGGTTGCGCAGGATCCGCACACAGGACGAATGGAAGGTCGAGATCCACATGTTGCGGGCCTTGGGCCCGACGAGGTTGACGACCCGTTCCCGCATTTCGGCGGCGGCCTTGTTGGTGAACGTAATCGCCAGGACCTGTCCGACGCCGACGTCGCGGGCGGCCAGCAGGTAGGCGATGCGGCGGGTCAGCACCGCCGTCTTGCCCGATCCGGCGCCGGCGACGATCAGCAGCGGGGAGCCTTCGTGCAGCACGGCTTGACGCTGCTGCGCGTTGAGGCCGTCCAAGAGGTCCGCGTGGAGCTGATCGGTTTGGGTGGAGATGCTCATGTTCGTCTGCAAACCTACCGCCATCCGGGGACAGATCTCGTCACGCCGGGCCATGCCCCGCCAATGCCGCCGGGCCTCTTGCTCGCGGAACTACACCGCTCGCCGAACCCGCCTCCGCCAATGCCGCCGGGCCTCTTGCTCGCGGAACTACACCGCTCGCCGAACCCGGCGGACTTTGCGCTGGCATGACGGTTGGTGGCACACTCGGTTCGTGCTCAATGCGCAGTGGCGATTTTTCTACGGGTACCGGCCAGCGGTGCCCGTGGTGTAGCTGCTTCCCAGAGCCCCGCGGTCCGCTTCGGATCCGGGGCTCGGCTGTTGTGTGAGGCCCGAATCCGGATGAGACCAGACTCCACCAACAGCGAGGATGACGACATGACCATCTCCGACACCGAACAGCTGCCGGACATCGACGATCTGCGCCGGGAGATCGACCGGCTCGACGCCGAGATCCTGGCCGCCGTGCAGCGCCGCCGCGAGGTGTCGCAGACCATCGGCAAGATCCGGATGGCCTCCGGCGGCACCCGGCTGGTGCACAGCCGTGAGATGAAGGTCATCGAGCGCTACAGCGAGCTCGGCCCCGAAGGCAAGGATCTCGCGATGCTGCTGCTGCGCATGGGCCGCGGCCGCCTCGGCCACTGACGTCGTTCTTCAATCTGTTGAGCGCCGGCTGCGACGTTGTGCGAGTGCACTTCGCAGCCAGTACTCAACAGATTGGATAGGGCTAGGGCGTCAGGGCGATGTACTTGGTGTCGAGGTATTCCTCGATACCCTCGGTGCCGCCCTCCCGGCCGAATCCGGACTCCTTGACCCCGCCGAACGGCGCCGCCGCATCCGAGATGATCCCGCGGTTGACGCCGACCATCCCCGACTCGATGGACTCGGCGACCCGCAGCGCGCGGTCCAGTGACTGCGTGTAGATGTAGGACGCCAGCCCGTAATCGGTGTCGTTGGCCGCCTTGATCCCCTCTTCCTCACTGTCGAAGCCGGTGATCGGGGCGACCGGCCCGAAGACCTCCTCCTTGAGGATGCGGGCGTCGGCGGGCACGTCGGCGAGCACGGTCGCCGGATAGAAGTGCCCGGCGCCACCGGTCGCGACGCCGCCGACGGCCACCGTGGCGCCGCGGGCCACCGCGTCGGAAACCAGGTCCTCGACGGTCCTGACCTGTTTGGCGTTGATCAGCGGCCCCAGCGTGGATCCCTCGTCGAGGCCGTTGCCCACGGTGAACTCGCTCATTCGTTTCACCAGCTTGTCGGTGAATTCCTCGCGCAGGGAGTTGGCGACGTGGAACCGGTTGGCCGCGGTGCACGCCTCGCCGCCGTTGCGCATCTTGGCCAGGATCGCCCCCTCCACGGCGGCGTCGACGTCGGCGTCGTCGAAGACGATGAACGGCGCGTTGCCGCCGAGTTCCATCGAGGTGCGCAACAGCTTGTCCGACGACTGCTTGACCAGGGCTTTTCCCACCCCCGTCGACCCGGTGAAGGTCAGTTTGCGCAGCCGACCGTCGTCGATGAGGGCCGTGGTCAGATCCCCCGGCTTGGACGTCGGCAGCACCGACAGCACGCCCTTGGGCAGGCCGGCATCGTCCATCAGCTTCGCCAGCAGCAGCATGGTCAGCGGGGTCTCCTGGGCGGGCTTGACGATCATCGTGCAGCCGGCGGCCACCGCCGGACCGATCTTGCGGGTGCCCATCGCCAGCGGGAAGTTCCACGGAGTGATCGCGTAGCACTGGCCGACCGGCGACTTGGTCACCAGAATCCGGCCGGTTCCGCCCGGGGCATGGGTGTACCGGCCGTCGATGCGCACGGCCTCCTCGGCGAACCAGCGGAAGAACTCGGCGCCGTACTTGACCTCACCGCGACTCTCGGCGAGCACCTTGCCCATCTCGAGCGTCATCAAGGTCGCGATGTCCTCGGTGTGGGCGGTGATGGTCTCGAAGACCGAACGCAGAATCTCGCCGCGTTCGCGGGCCGGTGTCGCGGCCCAGTCGGGTTCGACGGCGCTCGCGGCGTCCAGTGCCGCGATGCCGTCGGCAGGGGTCGCCTCGGCGACGGCCGTGATCACCTCGTCGGTCGCCGGGTTGAGGACGTCGAACGTCGATGTGCCCGCACGTTCCTCACCCCCGATCCACAGACCGGTGGGCACTGAGGCAAGCAGCTTCGCGGTATCCATGACTGCATCCTCGCAAAGGCCGGGGCATCCCTGAAGCAACGCGGGCAAAATTCCGGCCGCTTCGTCGGCGGCGGCGCGGCATTAGGGTCGAAGGATGATCGCACGCACCACTTCCTGGCCCGCCTGGGCCGCCCTCTCCCGGCACTATCAGCAGATCGGTGACAAGCATCTGCGGGATTTCTTCGCCGAGGATCCCGACCGCGGCCGCGAACTGACGCTGACCGTGGGTGACCTGTACATCGACTACAGCAAGCACCGCGTCACCAGGGAGACCCTGCGGCTACTGGTCGACCTGGCCAGGGCCGCCGGGTTGGAGGAGCGTCGCGCGGCCATGTTCGCCGGCGAGCACATCAACACCTCGGAGGACCGGGCGGTGCTGCACACCGCGCTGCGGCTGCCCGTCGGAACCAAGTTGACCGTCGACGGCCAGGACGTCGTCGCCGACGTGCACGAGGTGCTCGACAAGATGGGCGCCTTTACCGACCGGCTGCGCTCCGGGGAGTGGACGGGGGCGACGGGACAACCGATCAAGACCGTCGTCAACATCGGCATCGGCGGTTCGGACCTGGGCCCGGTGATGGTGTACGACGCGCTGCGGCACTATGCCGACGCCGGCATCTCGGCCCGGTTCGTCTCGAATGTCGACCCGGCCGACCTGGTCGCCAAGCTGGCCGGATTAGACCCTGCCACAACGCTTTTCATCGTCGCGTCGAAGACCTTCTCGACGCTGGAGACGCTGACCAACGCGACGGCGGCCCGACGCTGGCTGGTGGACGCGCTCGGCGCCGACGCGGTGAGCAGACACTTCGTCGCGGTGTCGACCAACGCCAAGCTGGTCGAGGAGTTCGGCATCGACACCGCGAACATGTTCGGTTTCTGGGACTGGGTCGGCGGGCGCTACTCGGTGGACTCCGCGATCGGGCTGTCGGTGATGGCGGTCATCGGCCGTGAGAGGTTCGCGGAGTTCCTGGCCGGGTTCCATCTGGTCGACGAGCACTTCCGCACCGCCCCGCTGGACCAGAACGCGCCGGCGCTGCTCGGCCTGATCGGGCTGTGGTATTCGAATTTCTTTGGCGCACAGTCCCGTGCGGTGCTGCCCTACGCCAACGACCTGTCCCGGTTCGCCGCCTATCTCCAGCAGCTGACCATGGAGTCCAACGGCAAGTCGGTCCGCGCCGACGGCTCGCCGGTGGACACCGACACCGGCGAGATCTTCTGGGGCGAGCCGGGAACCAACGGCCAGCACGCCTTCTATCAACTGCTGCACCAGGGCACCCGGCTGGTGCCGGCCGATTTCATCGGCTTCAGCCAGCCGCTGGACGATCTGGCGACCGCGGACGGTTCGGGCAGCATGCACGACCTGTTGATGAGCAACTTCTTCGCCCAGACGCAGGTGCTGGCGTTCGGCAAGTCCGCGGACGAGATTGCCGCCGAAGGGACCGCGCCGAATGTGGTGCCGCACAAGGTGATGCCGGGCAACCGGCCGACCACGTCGATCCTGGCCACGCAGCTGACGCCCTCGGTGGTCGGCCAGCTGATTGCTCTCTACGAGCATCAGGTGTTCACCGAGGGCGTCATCTGGGGTATTGATTCGTTCGACCAGTGGGGCGTTGAACTGGGCAAGACGCAGGCGAAGGCGTTGCTGCCGGTGATCACCGGCGACGCCTCGCCGGCCACGCAGTCGGACAGCTCGACGGACGCGTTGGTCCGCAGGTACCGCCAGGAGCGTGGCCGGGCGGGCTGAGCCGTCGGTTCCGCCGAGAGTCGCGTTGTTGACACCCCGTCGTGGGAAAACGTGTCAACAAGGTGACTCTCGGCGATTGGATCACGGCGCTGGGATCGTCGCGCAGCCGACGCCCGGGATGCATCCCTGAGCGCCGCCGGGACCGGCGGATCCGCTAGGGCCACCGGGAGCGAGGCTGCCCGCCGCGCCACCGGGCCCCGCGGTGCCTGCCGGACCGCCGGGAATGCTGCCGGTCGCGCCGCCCGGACCGGCCGCGCCACCGGGACCGCCCGGGATCACGCCACTGGCGCCGCCCGGACCGGCTTC
>CAZTAA010000135.1:0-8988 GCA_964611465.1 uncultured Mycobacterium sp.
GCGTCGGCGTCGGTGAAGTTGTTGTAGGACATCTCTTTTCCGTGCAGCTGCTCGGCCTGCGCCAACCCGGGCCAGACGGTGTCATCGGTGTACACCGCCGCCTGCTGGTGCGGATTCTCGCCGTAGCGCAGCACCGCCTTGCGCTGCCACGTCCCGCCGTACCACTGCGGCAGCTGCGGGTCGTCGTCCGCCGCCGGCCAGCCGGCCATCCAGGTGGCGACCGCGACGTCATACTCCGCGGTGTGCCGAAAAGCCAACGACGCCAAGCGCTTCCGCTCCGCCAGGGTGAATCCGCCGGACCGCACGGCGGCCAGCACACCGTCGTAGCCGAGCGGGTCGACGACGACCGCGACGCTCGGATGGTTCTTGGCCGCGGCACGGACCATCGACGGACCGCCGATGTCGATCTGCTCGACGCACTCGTCCTCGCCGGCGCCGGACGCGACGGTCTCGCTGAACGGGTACAGGTTGACGACGACGAGGTCGAACGGTTCGATGTCGAGTTCGCCGAGCGCCGCGAGGTGTTCGGGCTTGCGGGTGTCGGCCAGCAGGCCCGCGTGCACCCGGGGGTGCAGGGTCTTGACCCGGCCGTCGAGCACCTCGGGGAAACCGGTCAGCTCCTCGACGGGGGTCACCGGAATGCCTTGTTCGGCAATCTTTTTCGCCGTCGACCCGGTGGACACGATTGCGACGCCGGCCTGGTGCAGGCCGCGGGCGAGTTCGGCCAGGCCGGTCTTGTCGTAGACACTGATCAGTGCCCGGCGGACGGGTTTCTTCTCGCTCATGCTGCGTTCCTTGTCATCCGAAGGTCACTTTCCGTCCCGTGCAGCGCAAGCCGCGGGTGCAGATGTCGGCCAGGACATCGACCAGCAGCCGCCGTTCGACGATCTTGATGCGTTCGTGCAGGGAGTCCTCGTCGTCGTCGTCATGCACCACGACCGGTTCCTGCGCCAGGATCGGGCCGGTGTCCACACCGGCGTCGACCAGATGCACGGTCGTCCCGGTGACCTTGACGCCGTAGGCGAGCGCCTCGGGCACCGCATGGGCGCCGGGAAACGACGGCAGCAGCGCCGGATGGGTGTTGACGATGCGGCCGGGGAAACGCGCGAGGAACCGCGGGCCCAGAATCTTCATGAATCCGGCCGAGACCACCAGGTCGGGCTGGTGGGCGCTGGCCGCCTCGGTCAGCGCGGCGTCCCAGGCGGCGCGGTCGGCATGGTCGGCGACCCGCACGGTGAACGTCGGCACGGCCGCGTCCCGGGCGATCTGCACGGCCGGGCAGTCGCGGTCCACGCCGACGGCCACCACCCGGCCCGGCCACTGCCCGCGGGCCGCCTCCAGCAGTGCGGCCAGCAGCGAACCGGTGCCCGACGCCAGTACCACCAGCCGGGCCGGCGCGCTGGGCGGGACGTCGAGCGGGTGCGGCACGCGCTAGAGCCTAGTGGGTGCCGGGTGTCCCGCTCGGCGGCGTCTCCGTCGCCGGCGGGTGATCCGGCTCCCGATCGTCGTCGGCGTCGAACAGGTCCTCGGCGTCCGGCAGACCGGCGAGGTAGTCGGGGTCCACCGGTTCCCGCGGCGGCGCCTCGACGTCGTCGTCGATATCGGGCACCGGGACGGCGTCGGGCTCAACGGGTTCGGTCACATCGGGAATGTCGGCGGCCTCGATGTCCGGAGTCTCGGACTCGGCGTCGTCGGCGGATTCCGTATCGGGTGTCACCGCGGCGGCCACCGCGACCGGCGCGGTGACCGCCTCGGTGTCCGCAACTTCCTCGGCCGGCGTCACCGGCTGCGCGGGAACCGGTTCCGGCGGCCGTCTGGTCAGACCGCCGGCCATCGCCACCGTGGCACCGCCGACGACGAAGAACCACAGGAACGCCCCGGGGCCGAAGGTCAGTTGCTCGATGCCGACCTGACCGAAATTGCCCAGCGCCCCACTGCCGGCCAGCCCCAGCAGGGCCATGGTCGCCGCCCCCAGCAGCGACGCCGTGGCCAGCTTCGCCAGCGCCGGAAGCGGCGGAAGCGGCCGGCGCGCGCACTGCTGGCCCAGCGCCACACCGGAGGCCGCGCCGATGATCATCAACGCCACCCACACCGGACCGAGCGGCGGAGTAGGTGCCGCCGCCAGAATCGGCAGCGCCGGAATGTCGCCGCCGAACACCGTGAACGAACTGAAGGTCGCGAACCCCACGTGGGCGCTGGAGCCCACCGCGATGGCGGTGGTGCCGAGAATCACGTTGGGCGCGTACAGGATTGACAGCACCGTCAGGCTGAATTCGCCGAACAGCGAGTCGGTGATGCCGAACAGCTCGTGCATCGTCGACCAGTGCACCACCAGGGACAGCGCGGTCACGGCGCCCGACAGGCCGAACAGGGCGAGCACACCGGCGAGGGCGGCGCGGGCGGCATCCGGCAGCCACGCGGGCGCCGACACGGCGGCCAGCGTGCGCCGGCCCACCCGTGACCCGACCCCGATGGCCGCGCCGATCGCGTGCACCAGCAACACGCTGACGAATGCCCGCAGCGCGTCCGGTGTCTGCAGTTGCGCCAACACCGAGGACGCGTCGTGAATCACGGCCAGCGAGATCGCGGTGAGCAGCAGTGGCCCGCCGAGCGCCGACGCGATGATCCAGCGCAGCACGAACCACGACGTCCGCTCCGACGGCACGGCCGCCGCGGTGGTGCGCGCGACACCCCACACCATCACCAGCACCGGCAGCAGCGGCAGGACGCCGAGTTCGCGGCCGCCGATGGAGATCGGCACCTGGTGCACGCCCAGCCAGATACTGGCGATCGCGCCGAAGGCGCCGGTCATGTCGCTGTTGGCGATCAGCAGCTGCAGCAGCACCACCGCCGCGATGATGACCATCGCCACCAGCGAGGGGCCGAAGGCGACCCGAACCAGATCACTGGCCTGGCGTGGCCCGGCCGTTCGGTTGTCTTGCATTCACGTCGAGCCGGTGCGCGTGGGAGGCGTCAGGACGACGCCGACGGACCAGACGAGCCGGTCGACCCGGTCGAATCCGACGATGATCCCGGCTCCGACGACGAAGACGGCGACGACGGTGACGAGGACGGCGATGCCGGCGAAGAAAGAGGTCCCAGGTTGGGGTTCGTCGCGTGGTGCAGCCCGGAGGAGCCGACCGCCGGGGGCGGGTTGAAGCTGGGGTACCCGGTGGGCGGGGTGGGCGGGCCCGAATCGGCCCCCGCACCCTGCGGGCCCGGGGTGTAGGAACCGCCGTACTGGCTCGGATAAGGCTGACGCGGGCCCGGCTGGCCGGCTGGCGGCTGGTTGTAGTAGCCGCCCGGTCCCCGGTACTGGCCGTACTGGCTGCCGTAGTGCGCGTCGTAGCGGGGCTTCGGCGCCGGCGGGGTCAGCACGCCGGTGTGGTACAGCAGGACGAGGACCGCCGCGATGGCCTGCAGAATCGTCAAGGCCAGCACGAGCCACAGCGCCCAGCCCACGGTCGCGCTGACCGGGCCCGACGGCGACATCACCTGCGGCTTGTTGACCACCTGTTCGAGTACGGCGAGAACACCGACGACCGCGAGCATCGCGACGATCGTCGGGTAATTCTTCGTCTTGGGCAGCAGCCCGACGGCGGCCAGCAGCGCGGCCAGCACGGCGGCGAGGGTGAGCAGGATGCCGCCCGTGCTGGTGGCCTCGACGGTGAACGGACCGAAGTTCGTGCTCGACGCGTACACCGGGCCGAAGGCGGCCACGTACGCGGCCACACCCAGCAGGACTACGGCGATGTTGAGGTAGGCCGGCAGCTTGCTCGGGCCGGGTTCGGCCGCGGGGGCCGACGTGTACGAGGGTGTCGGCGCTCCGTAGGAACCGGGCTGGTAGCCGGGGCCGCCGGGCGAGCCGGGTGAGTAGGTCATGACCTCTCCTGTGTCGTTGGGCGTCCGCATCGGGCGACGCTTAGCTCGAATCGCATCCGGCAGCCGCAGGCGGGCCGCCCGTGGATGCGCTCCGCCAACCAACGCTAGCGCACCTTCCCGACAGCGCCGGATGACCAGGCTGCGTGTCACCCCCCAATGTCGGCGCACGCGCCGGCGGGCGGATCAGGCTGCGCGGGCGGCGGCGGCGCTTCGACTCGGCGCGACGCAGACGATCGGGGTCTCCGGTATCCCGTTGAACCGCGACGACGTCACCGTCGTGTACGCGCCCATCACCGGGCTGGCCACGATGTCTCCGATGCTCAACTCCGGCATCGGGTAGTCCCGGGCGATCACGTCGACGCTGTCACAGGTGGGTCCGGCCAGGGTGACGGGCTCCAGCGCCGCCGACCGTCCGCCGGCCAGTTCGGACAGCGCGACGATCGGCGGGTGCACGTCTTCGGTCAGGATGTTCGAGTAGGCCCCGTACAGCCCGTCGTCGAGGTAGTGCCAGACCCGCCCATCCCGGATGGTGCTTCCGACGACCGTCGTCAGCAGCGTCATCGCGTCGGCGGCCAGGAACCGTCCGGGTTCGGCCAGCATCCGGACCGGATGGGTGCCGCCCAGTGCCGCGCCGACGTTCGCGCCGATGACGTCGATGCCCGGCATCGGTTCCCGGTAGGTCACCGGGAAGCCGCCCCCGATGTCGATCGTCGGCACGTCGATCCCGAGGCTGCCGCGCAAGTGAGCGGCAAGCTCCATGGTGGTGCGCAGCGCCGCGCCGTGCGCATGGGCTTCGGCGCCCTGGCTGCCGACGTGGAAACTGAATCCCTCGAACCGCGCGCCGGCCGCGAGCACGTGTTTGACGAGCAGTTCGGCGTCGGCGGGTTCGACCCCGAACTTGCTGGACAGGTCGGACTTGGCCGCCGGGTTGCGGAACGCCAGCCGAACCAGGATGCCGATGTCGGCCGGCATGCCGGCGAACTTCTGCGCTTCGACGGGATTGTCGACGACGAAGGTGCGCACCCCCGCGCGGTAGGCGTGCTCGATATCGGCGATCTTCTTGATCGGGTGGGTGTGCAGGCAGCGGTCCATTCCCAGCCCCAGCGATTCGACCAGGTCGACCTCGGCGCTGGTCGCCACATCGAACCCGCCGCCGGCGGCGGCCACCGCGGCGAGCACGGCCGGATGCGGCGCGGCCTTGACGGCGTACCGGATCTGCACTCCGGGCAGATGCCGGGCGAACAGCTCGCATTGGCGGGTCACCTTGGCGGGGTCGAGAATCAGCAGCGGTGTGCCGTGTTCGGCCACCAGGGCCCGCCAGTTCTGGCGGGTGGCCTCGGCGCCGAGTCGTTCAACGAACCGCGACCGCAGCGACGGATTCACCGGTGGCCTCCTCCCGGTCGGTGTGCTTGACGGCCAACAGGTTTCGGAATTTCTCGTAGCTGAGAACGGTGCACGCGTAGAAGCCGGCATCGGCCACGAGCTTGCCGATGATCAGGCCGAGGAGTCCGCTGCCGGTCAGCACCGGGCCCAGGTAGAGCGCGGCCGGCCGGATCGCCACGCTGTCGACCACCTCCGCCGGGCCGAACTCGACGGTGATACTGCGCAGGGCCAGCAGGTTGGCCCGGCCGAAGCCGTGGTCGCCGAGCGACCAGCGCACGGCGTTGACGTATGCGGTCGCGTAGTAGCCGACGGAGGCGAAGACCGTGGCGACCACCGCTGCCGCCGCCCACGACCCGGTTGCCGAGTAGACGACGGCCGCCGACGCGACTTCGGCGACGGTGCTGGCCAACTCGTTGGGAAGGTAGCGCCGGACCCATTCACGGACCTTGGGCCCGGCTTTCTGTGTCGCGGTCATGACAGTCACGGTCGCGCGCGGGGCGGCGCCGGTCTTGAGTAGCGGACTACCCGTCTTGCCGGGACGGCTACCCGTACCGACTCGTGTATCCCGCGTTCTGCTGCGGATCAGGCCAGCGTCGCCTGATTCACCCCGTCGACGGACTTCACCGAAATGCGTTGCCCCAGCGGGTCACCGCCGGTCATGACGGCCATCAACCCCGGATCGGTGGTGGTGGCCATGAACCGCGCCTCGTCGTCGCGGCGGCCGACGATGATGCCCGTCGTCACCGGCCAGTCGTAGCGGACCGAATAGGTCTCGACGACGCCGGCGCCGTCGTGGTGGCGGACCGCCGGCACCTTGGGCAGCGCCGCGACTTCCTGTTGCCGTTCCGCGCTTCGGTCGTCGCGCCACGGCGTCGGCGTCGTCGAATAGACACCGATGGAGTACTTGCTCATGACGCCGCCGTTGGCCCCGACGAGGCCGAATTCTCCCGGCCTGTCGCGCATATGGTTCACCGTCTCGGCGATGCCGTGCAGCGAGTAGCTGTTGCCCGGTCCGCCGAAGTAGGGCAGCCCGCCGGTCAGGGTCAGGCCGCGGGGGTCGTCGGTGGCCAGTCCGGTGACGTCGCAGAAGGTGAACACCGGGAACGGGAAACAGCTGTAGAGGTCGAAAGTGGCGATGTCGGCGATACCGAGTCCGGCCACCCGCAGGGCCTCCTGCGCCGCCAGTGCGGTCGCCGGGCTGGCGGACAGGTCGGCGCGGTCCAGGAACGCCTGCTCGACCAGGTCGGCATGCCCGTGCAGATACACCCAATTATCTTCGGGCACAGCGAGTTTGCGCGCCGCGGCCACCGACATGAGCAGGGCGGCCGCGCCCTGGTTCACCTGGTCGCGGGCCACCAGCAGCCGCGGATACGGGTCGCAGATCATCCGGTTGTCGTCGGTGACGGTGAGGATCTCGTCAACCGAGCGCTCCACCGGGGATGACGAAAACGGGTTCTTGGCAGCAACTTTCGAGAACGGCGCGAACAACTCGGCCATTCGCCGGCGGTATTCGGCCACCCCGAGGCCGAGCCGTCCGCGGCGCGCGTTCTCCAGCAGGCCGTATTGCACCGGGGCGCCGGTCATTCCGTGGGACACGGTGATCTCGTCGATGTACTGCTCGAAACCGTATCCGCGGTCCTCCAGTTGACCGCCGACGTGTTCGGAGTGGTCGGGTTTAGTGTCGCGTTTCCTGAAGTGGCGCAACGTGGAACCGTTCTCCGAGCCCAGCAGCAGCACCGCGTCGGTCTCGCCGGCGGCGATCCGGCCGGCGAACTCGGTGAGCAGCTTCTGCGGGCCGTGGCCGCCGAGGGGTTCGAGCACCGCGCGGGCCGGGTCGGCGCCGATCCGCCGGGCGACCGAGCGGAGGTAGTTGTCGGAGGCGCCCAGCGGCGGCTTGCCGAACGGCGCGCAGATTTCGAACTGTCGCAGCCCGGCGAAGGTGTCGATCGCCCGAGCGACCGCCGCGGCATCGACTCCGGTGTCGGCGAGCGCGGCCCGGGCGGCGGCGGTGGCCAGTTCGACCGAGGACATCCCGCGGTAGTCGGGGTCCTCGAGGCGTTCGGTGAACTGGCCCACACCGACGATCACCGGCGTCCGCGGATCGACCGCCATCCCGAACCTCCCTTGGTTTGGCGAACGTGCGTAGAAGTTTCCCCCGGGGCGGCGTGTTGGCGGGACAACACGCAGCTCGCCGGGGGAGCTCCGAACTTCGGCTACAGGTTCGCGAGTATCTCGCGGGCCAGCTTGGCGGTTTCGGACGGCGTCTTGCCGACCTTCACCCCGGCGGCCTCCAGCGCCTCCTTCTTGGCGGCGGCGGTGCCCGAGGAGCCGGACACGATGGCGCCGGCGTGGCCCATCGTCTTGCCCTCCGGTGCGGTGAATCCGGCGACGTAGCCGACGACCGGCTTGGACACGTTGGCCTTGATGTAGTCGGCCGCACGCTCCTCGGCGTCGCCGCCGATCTCGCCGATCATCACGATGACCTTGGTTTCGGGATCCTTCTCGAACGCCTCGATCGCGTCGATGTGGGTGGTGCCGATGACCGGGTCGCCGCCGATGCCGATGGCGGTGGAGAAGCCTAGATCGCGCAGCTCGTACATCATCTGGTAGGTCAGCGTGCCCGACTTCGACACCAGGCCGATCGGGCCCTTGCCGGTGATGTTGGCCGGTGTGATGCCCACCAGCGATTCGTCGGGTGTGATGATGCCCGGGCAGTTGGGTCCGATGATGCGGGTCTTCTCGCCCTTGTCGACGTTATAGGCCCACGCATAAGCGGTGTCCTGCACCGGAATTCCCTCAGTGATCACAACCAGCAGCCGGATCTCGGCGTCGATGGCCTCGATGATGGCGTCCTTGGCGAACGGCGGCGGCACGAACGCGATGGACACATCGGCTCCCGTCTCCTTCATCGCCTCGGCGACGCTGCCGAACACCGGAAGCTCAACGGCCGAGCCGTCTTTGGTGACATGGCTGACGGTCGTTCCGGCCTTGCGGGCGTTGACGCCGCCGACCACCTGGGTGCCGGCCTTGAGCATCAGCGCGGTGTGCTTGGTGCCCTCGCCGCCGGTGATGCCCTGGACGATGACCTTGGAATCCTTGTTCAGAAAGACAGACATTCGGTGTAGTCCTTTCAGGCGTTCGCGGCCAGCTCGGCGGCCTTGTCGGCGGCCTCGTCCATGGTGTCGACCTCGATCACCAACGGGTGGTTGGCCTCGGCCAGGATGCGCCGGCCCTCCTCGACGTTGTTGCCGTCGAGGCGGACGACGAGCGGCTTGTTGGCCTCGTCGCCCAGGATCTGCAGCGCCTTGACGATGCCGGTGGCCACCGCGTCGCACGCGGTGATGCCACCGAAGACGTTGACGAACACGCTCTTGACCTGCTTGTCGTGCAGGATGACGTCCAGGCCGGCGGCCATCACCTCGGCCGAGGCGCCGCCACCGATGTCGAGGAAGTTGGCCGGCTTCACCCCGCCGTGCTTCTCACCGGCGTAGGCGACCACGTCCAGGGTCGACATGACCAGGCCCGCGCCGTTTCCGATGATGCCGACCGCGCCGTCGAGCTTGACGTAGTTGAGGTCATGCTCCTTGGCCTTGAGCTCGAGGGGATCGGTGGCGTCCTTGTCCTCGAACTCGGCGTGGCCGGGCTGACGGAAGTCGGCGTTGGCGTCCAGGGTGACCTTGCCGTCCAGCGCCAGGATCTGGTCATCCGGCGTGCGCACCAGCG
>CAZTAA010000136.1:0-8961 GCA_964611465.1 uncultured Mycobacterium sp.
CGAGCACCTCGATGCCGTCCATGTCGGGCAGGCCGAGATCGAGCACGATCACGTCGGGTCGTTGTTCGGCGGCGGCTTTGAGTGCCGCAGCACCGGAGTGAGCGGTGATCACCTCGTAACCGCGCACGCTCAGGTTGATCCGCAACGCCCGCAGGATCTGCGGTTCGTCGTCGATGACGAGCACCTTGACCCTACTCACGGCCGGCCACCCGGCGGCGCGAAGAGGTCGATGATGACGGTCAGTCCGCCGCCGGGGGTGTCGGTGGCCGAGATGGCGCCCCCCATGGCTTCGACGAAGCCCTTGGCCACCGAAAGGCCCAGGCCGACACCGTACTTGTTGTTGCGGTCACCGAGTCGCTGGAAGGCGTCGAACATCTGTTCCTCGGTGCCGCGGGGCACGCCCGGGCCCTCGTCGATCACATTGATCAACATCCGGTCGCCGACGCGGCCGGCGTTGACCCGCACCATGCTTTCCGGCGCGTAGCGCAGCGCGTTGTCGATGAGGTTGGCCAGCACCCGTTCCAGCAGACCCGCGTCGGCCATCGCCACCGCATCTCCGACGTCGACCTTGATCCGGTCCAGCCCGCTGCGGCCGAATCCGGTGGCTCCGCGCCCGACGCTGAGCAACGCGCGCTGGACGACCTCCTCGAGGTAGACCCGCTTGAGCTCGGGTCGAACCGCTCCCGCGGCCAGCCGTGAGGAATCCAGCAGGTTGTCGACCAGCGCGGTGAGTTGGTCGACCGACTCCTCGACGGTGGCCAGCAGTTCGGCGGTGTCCTCTGCGGAGAAGTCGATGTCCTCGGAGCGCAGGCTCGACACCGCCGCCTTCGCCGCGGCCAACGGGGTGCGCAGGTCGTGGCTCACCGCCGACAGCAGCGAGCGGCGCAGTTCGTCGGCCTTCTCAATGGCCTCCGCCTTGCCGGCCTCCTCGGCGAGCTCGCGCTGGCGCACCAGCCCGGCCGCCTGCTTGGCAACGGAGGTGAGCACCCGCCGATCGCGGGCCGGAAGCTGGTTCCCGGCCATCAGCATCCAGAACTCGTCGTCGCCGACCTCGATGGCGGTGTCGGCGGAATCGACTGTTAAACAGGGATCGTCACCCACGCACGCGACGATCTGCTCGTCGTCGCCCAGCACCCGCAGCACACTCACCGCTCGCTGCGAATACGTCTCCCGGACCCGCTCCAGCAGGGTGTCGAGGTCGGCGCCGCGCAGCACCGAACCGGAGAACAGCGTCAGCAGTTCCGCCTCCGCCGACGCGTGCCTGGCCTCGCGTTCACGGCTGGTCGCGCGGTCCACCAACGCGGCAACGGCGACCGCCATCAACAGCAGTACCACCTCGGTGACCGCGGAGTCCGGCTCGGCGATCGTGAAGGTGTAGCGCGGTTCGGTGAGGAAGTAGTTCAGCAGCAGGCCCGACAGCACCGCCGAAACGGCGGCCGGTGCGACGCCGCCGAGCAATGCGACGATGAGCACACCGACGAAGAAGATGGCGGTTTCGCCCGGGATCTTGAGGTACCTGTCGAGGAACAGGGCGGTGATCGCGCAGATGACCGACGGCACGACGACGGCGGCTATCCAGGAGATCGCCCGGCGCTCGCGCGGGGAGACGGACCGCACCGAGAAACCACGCTTGGATTCCTCGTGGGTGACCATGTGCACATCGATCTTGCCGGAATCCTGCACGATGGCCGCGCCGATGCCTTCGTCGAAGATCCGCGCCCACCGTCCGCGGCGTGAGGTGCCGATGACCAACTGGGTGGCGTTCATCTCGCGGGCGAAGTCCAGCAACGCTTTCGGCACGTCGTCGCCGACGACGGTGTGCACAGTGGCGCCGAGGCTGGCGGCCAGTTCGCGGACCTTGCCCATCTGCGGGGCCGACACCCCGGACAGTCCATCGCCGCGTACCACGTGAACGATCATCAGCTCGGCGCTGGACTTCGACGCGATCCGGGAAGCCCTGCGTACCAACGTTTCCGACTCGGGTCCGCCGGTGACGGCGACGACGACCCTCTCGCGGGCCTCCCACGTCGCGGTGATCTTGTTGTCGGCCCGGTACTTCGCAAGCGCAGCGTCCACTTGGTCGGCCAGCCACAGCAGTGCCAGCTCGCGCAGCGCGGTGAGATTACCGCGCCTGAAGTAGTTCGACAATGCCGCGTTGACCTTCTCCGGTGCGTATACGTTGCCATGAGAAAGCCTGCGGCGCAGCGCTTCCGGCGTGATATCGACCAGCTCGATCTGTGATGCCTGGCGGACGATCTCGTCGGGCACCGTTTCCTGCTGCTCGATCCCGGTGATCTGCGCGACGACGTCGTTGAGGCTCTCCAGGTGCTGCACGTTGACGGTGGAGATCACCGAGATGCCGGCGTCGAGCAGCTCTTCGACGTCCATCCAGCGCTTCGGGTTCTCGCTGCCCGGTGTGTTGGTGTGGGCCAGCTCGTCGACGAGGACGACCTGGGGCCGCCGGGCCAGTACGGCGGGCACGTCCAGTTCAGGGAAGCGACTGCCGCGGTAGTCGACGTAGCGCGGCGGGATGACCTCGATGCCGTCGAGCAACTCGGCGGTCTTCTTGCGGCCGTGCGTCTCCACCACTGCAGCCACCAGGTCGGTGCCGCGCTCCAGGCGCCGATGTGCCTCGCCGAGCATCGCGAAGGTCTTGCCCACCCCGGGGGCCGCTCCCAGATAGATGCGCAGCTCACCTCGTTTCGACCTGGGGCCGGGCGAGGTGGGCTGCTCATCGCCTTCCGACGACGCGTCCGGCGGCGGCTCGCCGCCGGACGTCACGCGTGGGGGCTGGACGGTGTCCACACGCCTATCATCCACGCGAGTCAGCTCTTCATCGGGAACTTCTGGTCGAGCGCGATGTTGAGCTCCACCACGTTCACCCGGGGCTCCCCGAAGATGCCGAGCGTGCGGCCCTCGGTGTGCTCGGCGAGAACCTGCCGAACCTGATCCGGGCTGACACCGCGGGTCCTGGCGACACGGGCGACCTGCAGTTCGGCGTAGGCCGGCGAGATGTGCGGGTCCAGCCCGCTGCCGCTGGCCGTGACCGCGTCGGCGGGCACCGCCGGGGCGGACACGACGCCCTTGATCGGCACGATCTGTCCCATCGAGTAGTCCTCGCCGAACTTAGCGCACTGGACCTTGACACCCTCGTAGCTGTCGAGGAAGGGCTGCCCGGTGCCTTCGCACGGCTGGTTGACGCTGACGACTTCGGTCGGCCGCACGACGTTCCCGCGCGCGTCCCGGGGACCGATCACCGACAGCACCGCACCCACGCCGTCGCCGGTGCAGAACGGGCGCTCGCCGTCCACACCTTCGAGGTCGCCGACCGCCTTGCTGCGCGAGCAGACCAGGGTCAGCAGGCTGGCCTTGTAGCCGTTGTCGTCGGCGGGCAGCGACGGGTCGCCCGGGGTGTCGACGATGCTCTCAGGTCCCAGGTTCGACGCGCTGGTCGACAGCGGGTCGTACCCGGCGCCCGCGGCCGAGGGCCGGCTCTGGAAGTACTGCGGCAGCGGACTGCCCTTGTCATCGGTGAACAGCTGGCCGATCAGGCTGGAGCCGACCTGCTTTCCGTTCACCTCGACGATGGAACCGTCGGCCTTGTCCTTCAGACCCGGTATCTGCGCCACCAGCCAGATGAACAGCGGGTAGCCGATACCGAGTATGACGGTGAGTACCAGCAGCGCACGGAACGCTGCCCAGTGCTGACGAACGAACGTTGAGAAATTCATGTCACATTCCCGGCAAGAATTGGATGACGAGATCGATGATCTTGATCCCGATGAATGGGGCGACGATCCCGCCGAGGCCGTAGACGTACAGGTTTCGGCTCAACAGCTTCGAGGCGCTGCTCGGGGTGTAGCGGACACCCCTAAGCGACAGCGGGATCAGCGCGATGATGATGATCGCGTTGAAGATGACCGCGGACAGGATCGCCGACTGCGGGCTGTGCAGCCGCATGATGTTGAGCAGATCCAGGCCGGGGAACAGAGCGACGAACATCGCCGGGATGATCGCGAAGTACTTGGCGATGTCGTTGGCGATCGAGAACGTGGTGAGCGCACCGCGGGTGATCAGCAACTGCTTCCCAATCTCGACGATTTCGATGAGCTTGGTCGGGTCGGAGTCGAGGTCGACCATGTTGCCGGCCTCTTTGGCCGCCGAGGTGCCGGTGTTCATCGCCACGCCGACGTCGGCCTGGGCCAGTGCCGGGGCGTCGTTGGTGCCGTCACCGGTCATCGCGACCAGCTTGCCGCCCTCCTGCTCCCGCTTGATCAGCGCGAGCTTGTCCTCGGGGGTGGCCTCGGCCAGGAAGTCGTCCACGCCGGCCTCGTCGGCAATCGCCTTGGCGGTCAACGGGTTGTCTCCGGTGATCATCACCGTGCGGATGCCCATCTTGCGCATCTCGTCGAAGCGTTCCCGCATACCCTGCTTGACGACGTCCTTGAGATGGATGACGCCGAGCACCCGTGCCCGGCCGTCGGACTTCTCACCGACCACCAGCGGGGTACCGCCGCCCGCCGAGATGCCGTCGACCAGCTCGCCGAGGTGCAGGGGCACCTCGCCGCCCTCGGAGCGGACCCATTCCGCCACCGTGCTGGCCGCGCCCTTGCGCAGCTGGTGCCCGTTGTCCAGATCGACACCGGACATCCTTGTGGCGGCTGAGAATTCGACCCAGTGGGCGTTGACCAGTTCACCCGGTGTGCGGGCGCGCAGGCCGAAATTCGACTTGGCGAACACCACGATCGAGCGGCCCTCGGGGGTCTCGTCGGCCAGGCTGGACAGCTGCGCGGCATCGGCGAGCTGTTCGGGGGTGACCCCGGGTAGCGGCACGAAGTCCGATGCCTGCCGGTTACCCAGCGTGATGGTGCCGGTCTTGTCCAGCAGCAGTGTGTTGACGTCGCCGGCGGCCTCGACGGCGCGGCC
Organism: uncultured Mycobacterium sp.; assembly: GCA_964611465.1. Lineage (GTDB taxonomy): Bacteria > Actinomycetota > Actinomycetes > Mycobacteriales > Mycobacteriaceae > Mycobacterium. The sequence goes on from CAZTAA010000136.1 coordinate 4,927, forward strand.
GGACATGGCAAGGACGTTGCGCTGTACCAGCCGGTCCATGCCGGCGATACCGATGGCCGAGAGCAGTGCGCCGATGGTCGTCGGGATCAGGCAGACGAGCAGCGAGACCATCACGATTCCGGTCACGCCGTCGCCGGTGAGCGCCAGCGAGTCCGGCACGCCGGGATTGTTGGCCTTGGAGAAGATCGCCAGCGGCTGCAGGGTCGCGACGGCGAAGATGAAGATGATCGTCAGCGCCGCCAGCAGGATGTTCAGCGCGATCTCGTTCGGCGTCTTCTGCCGGTTGGCGCCCTCGACGAGGGCGATCATCCGATCGATGAAGCTCTCGCCCGGCTTCTGCGTGATCTGCACGACGATGCGGTCCGAGAGCACCGTGGTGCCACCGGTGACCGCCGAACGGTCACCGCCGGACTCCCGGATCACTGGGGCGGACTCGCCGGTGATGGCCGACTCGTCAACGGAGGCAATGCCTTCGACGACATCGCCGTCGCCGGGGATCACCTGGCCGGCCTCGACCACGACGATGTCGCCCTGGTTGAGCAGCGGTGCGGCGATCTCCTCTTCCCGGCCGGGCTTTCCGGCCTCCCAGCCGATCAGCCGCCGGGCCATGGTGTCGGCCTTGGTCTTTCGCAGTGATTCGGCCTGCGCCTTGCCGCGGCCCTCGGCGACGGCCTCGGCGAGGTTGGCGAACACCACTGTCAGCCAAAGCCAGAACACGATCAGCCAGGCGAACCAGCTCGGGCTGATGACGGCCAGGATCGTGCTCCACACCGCGCCGATCTCCACGATGAACATCACCGGGTTGCGCCACAGCGTGCGCGGGTCGAGCTTGCGTAGCGCCTCGGGCACGGACGTCACCAGCATCTTGGGGTCCAAGAGGCCGCCCTGGACCTGTTTCTTCTTGGCGCCGGCAGGCTGCACGGCGTCGTCGGCCTCAATTGCCTTGGTGGCCATGGTCAGTGAATTCCTTCAGCGAGCGGCCCGAGTGCGAGCATGGGCAGGAAAGTGAGGGCCACCAGGATGAGGGTCACCCCGGCGACCATCCCGACGAACTGTGGACGGTGGGTTGGCAGTGTGCCGATGGACTCCGGCGTGTGGCCCTGCTTGGCCAGCGATCCCGCCAGAGCGAGCACCAGGATGATCGGCAGGAACCGGCCGAACACCATCGCCAATCCCAGCGCGGTGTTGTACCAGTCGGTGTTTACCGTGATGCCCGCGAACGCCGAGCCGTTGTTGTTGGCCGCCGAGGTGAACGCGTAGAGCACCTCGGACAGACCGTGCGGCCCGGTGTTGAGCATGCCGGCACGCTGGCCGGGCATCGCCATCGCCAGGGCGGTGCCGGTGAGCACTAGCAGCGGCGTCACCAGAAAATAGCTTGCGGCCAGCTTGATTTCACGCGGGGTGATCTTCTTGCCCAGGTACTCCGGGGTGCGCCCGACCATGAGGCCGGCGACGAACACGGTGATGACGGCCAGGACCAGCATCCCGTACAGACCTGACCCGGTGCCGCCCGGTGCGACCTCGCCGAGCTGCATGTTGAACAACGTCATCATGCCGCCCAGGCTGGTGTAGGAGTCGTGGAACGAGTCCACCGCGCCGGTGGAGGTCAACGTCGTCGCGTCGGCGAACACCGCCGAATTGGCCACTCCGAACCGTTGTTCCACGCCCTCGAACGCCGACCCCACTGCGGTGGGGACGGTGCCGTGCGCCTGCAGCTGGAACCGCAGCATCAGCGTGACGCTGATCAGCGCGAGGACCGCCATCACCGCGGCGATCGCATAGCCCTGCTTGCGGCTGTCGACCATCCGTCCGAAGGTGCGTGGCAGCGAGAAGCTGATCACCAGCAGTAGGAAGATCTCGATCCAGTTGGTCCAGGTGGTCGGGTTCTCGAACGGATGCGCCGAATTGGCGTTGTAGAAGCCGCCGCCGTTGGTGCCGAGCTCCTTGATGGCCTCCTGGCTGGCGACCGGGCCGCCGGTGATGGTCTGCTGCGCGCCGGCCAGGGTGTCGACCACCTGGTCGTGCAGGTGGAAGTTCTGGATCGCGCCGCCGGCGATCAGGATGACCGCCGCGACGACGGAGATCGGCAGCAGGATGCGCAGCGCACCCCGAACCAGGTCGACCCAGAAGTTGCCGAGCTCGAGGGCGTTGCGACGGGCGAAACCGCGCACGAGCGCCACGGCAACGGACATGCCGACCGCCGCGGAGACGAAGTTCTGCACCGCCAGGCCGGCCATCTGCACCAGGTGGCCCTGGGTGGACTCACCGGAGTAGGCCTGCCAGTTGGTGTTGGTCACGAAGCTGATCGCGGTGTTCCACGCCAGCGCAGGGGTCATCGACGTGGCCGGGTCGTTGAGGTGCAGCGGCAGTTTGCCCTGCACCAGCTGAAAGACGAACAGAAACAGGATGCTGATCGCCGAGAAGGCCAGCACGCTGCGGGCGTAGGCACTCCAGGTCTGCTCCGAGCGCGGGTCGGCCCCGATCAGCCGGTAGACGATCCGCTCCACTCGGGAGTCTTTCTCCGAGGTGTACACGCGGAACATGTAGTCGCCCAGCGGCACGTGCACCGCCGCGAGGGCCACGATAAGCAGCGCGAGGAAAATGATCCCCGCCGAGGTGGTGGTCACTTAGAACCTTTCCGGAAACAACAGCGCCGCGGCGACGAAGAGCGCCAGCAGCACCGCGAGGACCAGGCCGACGATGTTCTCGTAGCTCATAGCCGCTCGACCAGCTTCTGCACCAGGCCGAGCAGGCCGAAGATGGCCAGCGTCAGCACGATGAATATGACGGCACCCATGTCTCTCCGTTCAAGCGAATCGATGTCCTCGGCACCGGGCTCGGGCAGCACTGCCGGGCCCTCGACGTCGAGGACCATTCACGAACGTAGATGGCGCGAAGGCCGGCGTCGGCGCTGTTGACGGTTTCTTTACACGCCCGTGCTGCGCTTTGACAGGCTCCACGCGCCCCGCCCAACACCCCCTTTGCGAAACTCGCACCCGCCCGCCGGCGAACGCGCTCACCGGTGGCGGGCCCCATGACTGTGCGTCAAGGTTTTCGAGACGGCCGTCAAGAGATCGCAAGGAATGTAGCGACCGCGCCGGTGGTACGCGATTGTGAAATCAGGTCGCTGCTGGCGGCAGGCCAACAGCCGGTGTCGAAGAAGGTCGTGATGACGCTGTCCACCGGTTTTCAGCCGTCCCTCCGGGGGCGTCGGCATTCGTTGCTGCGGCTTAGCAGTGTCGCCCACCGGGTCGAGGAGAACATCGAGCAGACCGTGGCGGTTCGCCGGTGCGCACAGTACCGCGAGGCATTTCGGGGCGCGGCTGTGAGTTTCCCCGTTGAGGTGATCGCCATGGATGCGCCTTCGGCCTGGGTCCGCAGGCACGGCATATCAGTCGACGTCGCCGACATCGGTGGGCTGGAGGCGGCGATGGCGGCCGGGGTGGATCCGCTGCGCGTTGTGATGGGCTTTGCCGACTCCTCGGCCGGCCCGATTCGTCGTGCTGTCGGTGCGGGAGTAGGCCGCGTGGTGATCAATTCCGCGGTGCAGGCCGCCGTCCTCGCCGACGCGGTGACCGGGCGGCAGCGGGTTCTCGTCGAGGTGACGGACCAGCCCGTCGAGGCATTGGCGGCGGAGGTCGTGGGGCGCGACCGGCTGGAGCTGATCGGCCTGCACCGGCGTCTACTGGCCGGTGAGCACGCGGTCTCCACGGTAGTGACGATGATCCGCGCGATGCGGCGCGTCGCGCGTGAGTCCGGCGTCATCCCGGCCCGGTTGAGTCTGGCCGACATCGACGTCGCCGACTGGGGATGCGACCCGGCTGACCTCGGCGCGGTATCAGATGCCATCGACGATGCCATCGAAACCGGGTGTATTGCAGCCAGTTCGGGTCGCCCGGCGGTCAACCTCGCGCCCTCGTTCGCGGCGTTGGTACCGACACCCAAGCTCTGAGGTCCGGGTCGCCTTTACGGGCTTCGCGCACGGCGTGGTCGAATGAACCGGTGTCAGCCCTCGGCGCGGTAGCGGACCTGCTG
>CAZTAA010000137.1:0-8953 GCA_964611465.1 uncultured Mycobacterium sp.
GTCCTGGACGCTGTCTGATGCGGTGACGGTCGGCATCCCAGCAGTATCGCACCGCGGGTGATTACGCTGCCCTGGTGACCGACGCATCCGCCGCCGCGACGGCGATCGCCGAGCGCACCGGCGTGCCCCGTCACGACGTGGCGGTCGTGCTGGGGTCGGGCTGGGCGCCGGCCGTCGAGGCGCTCGGCACCCCGGCGGCGGTGCTGCCGATGGCGCAGTTGCCCGGTTTCTGCACGCCGACGGCGGCCGGACACCGGGGTCAGATCCTGTCGATCCCGGTCGGCGGACACCGCGTTTTGGTGCTGCTGGGCCGTATCCACGCCTACGAGGGCAACGGGTTGGCCGCCGTCGTGCACCCGGTCCGCACGGCGTGTGCCGCCGGGGTGCACACCGTGATCCTGACCAACGCCGCCGGCGGGCTGCGCCCCGAATACCGGGTCGGTGAGCCGGTGCTGATCAGCGACCACCTCAACCTGACCGCGCGCTCCCCGTTGGTCGGGCCGCGGTTCGTGGATCTGGTCGACGCCTACTCCCCCGCGCTGCGGGCGCTGGCCCGCGAGGTCGACCCCACCCTGGCCGAGGGCGTCTACGCCGGGCTGCCCGGCCCGCACTACGAGACGCCCGCCGAGATCCGGATGCTGCGCACGCTGGGCGCCGATCTGGTGGGCATGTCGACGGTGCACGAGACGATCGCCGCTCGCGCCGAGGGCGCCGCGGTGCTGGGGCTGTCGCTGGTGACGAACCTCGCCGCCGGGATGACCGGCGAGCCGCTGTCGCACGACGAGGTGCTCGAAGCCGGCCGGGCGTCGGCCGCCAAGATGGGCACCCTGCTGGCCGCCGTGATCGCCCGGCTGTGAAGTTCGGCACCGCCGGGCTGCGCGGCCCGATGCGCGACGGGCCCGACGCCATGAACACGGCCACCGTCAGCCGGGCAACCTGGGCGGTGGCCGCGGTGCTGCGGGCCCGCGGCCTGGCCGGCGCAACCGTGGTGGCCGGCCGCGACGCCCGCTACCACTCCGACGAGTTCGCCCGAGCCACTGCGGAAACCTTTGCTGCCGAAGGCTTTTCGGTGGTGTTGCTGCCGCGGCCGCTACCGACGCCGGTGCTGGCGTTCGCGGTGCGCCGCCTGGACGCGGCCGCCGGGGTGCAGATCACGGCATCACACAACCCGGCCGGCGACAACGGATACAAGGTGTACTTCGCCGGCGGCATCCAGATCGTCGAACCCACCGACCGGGACATCGAGGACGCGATGCGCCGGGCACCCGACCGCATCTCCCGTGCGCCCGTCACCCCAACCGGCGAGCGATTAATAGACGAATACGTCACCCGGGCGGCGAGCCTGCGCCGCGGGCCGGGCGGGCTGCGAATCGCCCTGACCCCGCTGCACGGCGTCGGCGGCGACACGGCAGTAGAAGTGTTGCAGCGGGCGGGATTCGGCGATCTGCACACCGTCGCCGCGCAGTTCGACCCCGACCCCGACTTTCCCACCGTCGCCTTCCCGAACCCGGAGGAGCCCGGCGCCACCGACGCCCTGCTGGCCCTGGCCGCCGAGGTCGGCGCCGATCTGGCGATCGCGCTGGATCCCGACGCCGACCGCTGTGCCGTCGGCATCCCCGACACAAACGGCTGGCGAATGCTCACCGGCAACGAAACCGGTTGGCTGCTGGGCGATTTCCTGCTGTCCCGGCTCACAGCCGACGAAGCGAAAAAGGCCATCGTGGCATCCTCGATCGTGTCGTCACAACTGCTGGCCGACATCGCGGCGCTGCACGGTGCCCGCCACGTCGAGACGCTGACCGGGTTCAAGTGGCTCGCCCGCGCGGACGACGGACTGCCGGGCCACAGGCTGCGCTACGCCTACGAGGAGGCGATCGGGCATTGCGTGGACCCCGACGCGGTCCGCGACAAGGATGGCATCAGCACGGCCGTCGTCGTCGCCGATCTCACCGCAACCCTTGCGGCCCAGGGTGATTCGGTACCCGACAAGCTGGACGCCCTGGCGCGCCGGCACGGAGTGCACCTCACGTCCGCGGTCAGCGCCCGCGTCGACGCCGCCGCCGTCATGGCACGGCTGCGCGCCACCCCGCCGCACAAGATCGCCGGCGTCGAGGTCGGCGTGCTGGATCTGGCCGGCCGCACCGACGCCCTCATCTTCACCGGGCCGGGCCTGCGGGTGGCGATCCGGCCGTCCGGCACCGAGCCGAAGGTCAAGGGCTACATCGAAATTCGACGGCGGCCGACCGATGACCTCACCGGCGCCCGCGACGACGCACAACGGCTGATGCACACCGTGGAAACCGCCACCGCCGAACTGCTTCAGCGCGGACCGAACTGACGGTCCCCGGCGTCACCGAGACCCGGGACGATGTAGGCGATCTCGTTGAGGCCGTCATCGATTGCCGCCGTGAACAGCCGCACGTTCGGCGCGTGCCGCTCCAGCGCCGCGATCCCCTCCGGCGCGGCCACCACGCACACGACCGTGACGTCGACAGCGCCCCGGCAGGCGAGCAGCCCCAGGGTGTAGAGCATCGACCCGCCGGTGGCCAGCATCGGGTCGAGAACCATGACGGGCTGGGCACTCAGGTCGTCCGGCAACGACTCCAGGTACGGCGTGGGTTGGTGGGTCTGCTCGTTACGGGCGACGCCGACGAACCCGACACGGGCGTCCGGCATCAGGGCGTTCGCCTGGTCGACCATGCCGAGCCCGGCCCGTAGCACGGATACCAGCAGCGGCGGCTGGGCCAACCGGTAACCGGTGGTCTGCGCGAGCGGGGTGTGCACGGTGAAGGCTTCCCGCGGCGCATCCCGGGTGGCCTCGTAGACCAGCATCAGCGTGAGGTCCCGCAGCGCCGCGCGGAAGGCCGCGTTGTCGGTGCGTTCGTCGCGCATGGTGGCAAGCCGGGCGGCGGCCAGCGGGTGGTCGACGACACGCACATCCATGCGCGCAGACATTACTCAGCCGATGATCGGGAATCGGCGCTTGGCGGCCAACGCGTCCAGACCGCGTTGCATGACCCGGCGCACATGCTCGTCGACCTCGTCGACGTCGGGGTCGGGACCGAACTCCGCGGCGATGTCGATCGCCGGCAGCAACTCGGTGACCATCTTGGCGGGCAACGGCATGTTGACCGGCAGCAGCACGCTGAGCCCGAACGGGAACCCGACCGTCACCGGCAGCAGCGTCGACCGGAACAGCCGGTGCTCCCAGCCGGTCAGTCCGAGCGCCCCCGCCAGTCTTCGGCCCCGGGTCAGGTAGAACTGGCTCTCCTGACCGCCGATGGTGACCGCCGGGACGATCGGCACCCCCGCGCTGATGGCCGCCTCCACATACCCGGTGCGGCCATCGAAGTCGATGACGTTGCGGGCCATGGTCGGCCGGTAGACGTCGTAGTCGCCGCCCGGGAAGACCAGCACCAGCGCGCCGGCTCCCAGCGCCTGCGCCGCGTTCTTCTGAGTCGCGCGGATGATGCCGCTGCGGCCCAGCAGGTCGATCACCGGCCCGTGGAACAAGTCGTCGTGGCCCAGGACGTAGACGGGCCGGCCGTAGCCGAACTTCGGGTAGTAGTCGACGAGGAACACCTGCGCGTCGACGGTCAGCAGACCACCGGAGTGGTTGGCGACAATCAACGCCGAGCCCTGCGGCGGCAAGTGCTCCAGACCGCGCACCTCCGACCGGAAGTACAGCTTGTAGATCGGGCGGGTCAGCGCCACCAGCCATTTGGTGAAGCCGACGTCCCACTTGTCGATATCCATCGGCTCGACGTCGGTCTTGGGCACCGGCCTCCTTTCGGACCGTCGGGCGACGGAAACGATCAGGGTATGCCCGGGCTCGGCGCCCGCGTGGTGTATTCACCGCATGCCCTGAAACCCGCCGCAGGTACGCTGGTTATCCTGTGCCGCATGGCCTCTGACCTGGTTCCGATCTGCCTGTCCGTGACCGCCGGGGATCTGTACACCCTGTGGGCGCCGCGCTGGCGCGAGGGCGGTGACGAGTGGGAGGCGTTCCTCGGCGAGGGCGACGACCTGTACGGCTTCGCCAGTGCCGCGGACCTGGCCGCCTTCGTCCGCGGCGGCGCGCCCAACGACCTGACCGACCATCCGGCCTGGCAGAAGCTGACCGAGGCCACCGCGCACCGGTTGGATCCCGACGACGACCACCGCTTCGATTTGGTCGGCGTGGAGGAACTGCTGGCCGGCAAGCCCGAGCCCGAGGCGGTGCAGAAGGTCGCCAACGCGCTGGCCATCGTGTCGTCCATCGGCACGGTCTGCGAGCTGCCGTCGGTCACCAAGTTCTTCAACGGCAATCCGACGCTGTCGACGGTCAACGGCGGCTCCGGCGAGTTCGCCGGCAAGGCCGGTGGCAAGCGCTGGAGCGCCATCGCGGCGATCGTCGGGCGCAGCTGGGACGGGGTGCTGGCGGCGGTCGAGGAGGTGCTGGTGACCCCGGACGTGGATGCCGCGCTGTCGGCGCGCGCCGCCGCGGAACTGGAGGAGCCCGCGCCGGAGGAGCCCGAGGAGTTGGCCGCGGCGCTGCTCGACGAGGACCCGGACGTCAGCGTCAACGACGCCTCGCTGGACTACGACCACGACGGCCTGCCGGGCGTCACCGTCTCCTCGAGCACGGGCACCGGCGCGCTCGGCGGCGACGTCGACTTCTGGGAGAAGGTGGGCATCGACCCGATCCGGATGATGACCGATTCCGGCGGCTTCTACACCCTGCGCTGCTACTTCAACGACCGGCCGATCTTCCTGGGCCGCAACGGGCGCATCAGCGTGTTCCCGTCCGAGCGCACGCTGGCCCGCTACCTGGCCGACGAGCACGACCACGACCTGGCGGACCTGAGCACCTACGAGGACATCCGGACCGCGGCCACCGACGGCTCGCTGAACGTCCGCGTCAGCGAGGACAACACCTACGTGCTGACCGGCCTGGGCGACGACATCGCCGACGGGCCCGACGCCGTCGACCACGATCAGCTCGAGCTGGCGGTGGAGTTGCTGCGCGACGCCGCCGACTACGCCGAGGACGACACAGTGGACCGGGCGCTGGCCGGCGACCGGCCGCTCGGCGCGCTCGTCGGCTACGTGCTCGACGGCACGGGCGCCCGCCCGGCCGGACCGTACGCCGACGCCTCCGCCGACTTCGAGAAGCTGGAGCGTTTCCTGGAGTCACGGCTGCGCCGCGAGGCGTGATCAGTCCGGGACGGTTGTGGTGAAGAGCTTCTCGACGCACTCCTCCTCGACGCGCTCCATCATCCCGAAGAGCCTCATGCGGCAAAGGCCGCCTTTGCCGGCATGAGGCCGAGTTGGCTCACACCCTGATCACTGCCAGGGCGGGACAGGCGCTCGCCATCTGGTCCAAATCGCCATCCTGCGTCACGACGGGAAGACCGTGTTCGATGGCGGTTGCCGCAATCAGCGAGTCGGCGAGCTTCACGGTGCGATGTACGCCGGCGGCTCGGCAGTCCGCGACGAGTCGGGCCCAGGTAACCATCACCGCTTCGCTTACCACGATGGGATCCGCCGTGCGGGCCAGCGCCAGGGTGTCGGCACGTCGTGACCGAACCTCCGCGTCGCCCGCATTGAGCACACCGAGTTGCAGCTCACCGATCGTGACCACCGAAATCGCCACACGTTCAGGCAGTTGCCCGACGGCATGACCGCTTTCGCGGGCGATGAAGACCGATGTGTCCAGCAGGCCCGCGGTCACAGGTCGTCGATCGTCTGACCGGCAAGGTCTTCGAGTTCATCGGTCAGGCCCGCGTCGGCCGCACGCTCGGCGAGTTCGTGTCGAAGATGCTCCCCCGAGAGCCAACGAACACGGCGACGGTGCGGGACGATGTCGGCAACCGCCTCGCCGTGGACCGTCAGCGTGACCTGCTCACCGGCCTTGACCGCGTCGATTACCTGACCCGTGCGATTCCGCAGATCCCGAACACCCACCTCCATGTGCGACAGCGTAGCACAAATGGCGGTCAGCCCCGACGGCGCCCATCTGTATGTCACCAACGCCGGTAGTAACACAGTTTCGGTGATAACCCTCGGCCAGACGACCCCGGTCGTCTGACGAGCACCCGCTCCGGTGCTGCGCGTCGGCGGAGCGACGCTGCAGCTTCACCGGAATGACTCGGCCTGAAGACTTGTGATGGCCGCGATGACCTCGAAGTCTGCATCACGGTGAATGATGCTGGCACCGTGGCGAATCGACACAGCGGCAATCAGGCAGTCATTGATGCTTCGGATCGTCTGACCAGCGCGCCGGGCCGCCCGGTAGATCGCTGCGGCACTGCGGAAGTCGACTGCATCATCCATTTTCAGTGATGGCAGCCCATTCACCAGCCGCTCGAGCTTCGCGTGTCTGTCGTCGTCGACTGCGCCCGACAAAATCTCCATCGCGACGGGCTCGCACATGACGACCCGATCCGGTTCGCTTGACAGCAGTCGGCGCACCTCGATCGCGGCGGCCGACCCGGTGGCGCGAAGGTATTCGATCCAGGCCGATGTATCGATCAGGATCATCACAAGTCGCTGGGCCGCTCTCGCCGGATGTCGTCAAGGTCGGCGTCCCAGCCGATGCCTTCCAGACTCAGCAGAAACTCGCGGCTCAGCGGGACTCCAACCAGACGCCGCAGGGCCAGGTCAACGGCCTGCTTCTTGGTGGAAACCCCGTATCTGCGCATCACCTGGGCGACGAGCTCGTCATCGATGTCGATGTTGGTGCGCGACATACACCCATCATACACATTGCATACACAAAATTGGCCCGGAGAACCGTGCCGTCCGATTGTCGGGAGCGCACGGCGACCCGGCATGCTTGCGACGTGCTCGCGCTCAGCCGACTGACCGGCCGTGACGTCCTCGGCCCCGACGGCCGGGCGTTGGGCCGCCTCGTCGATCTGACGGTGCGGCTGGGAACCGCAACCGGCCCGCACCTGGTCGAGCGAATCCTGGTACGGCGCGGCGGCGGCCCGCAGCTGCTGGTCCCGTGGTCCGCTGTCAGGAGCATTCGGCAATTAGACGTCGAATTGACTTGCGAAGCAAGCGATTTCACGATCGACTCGACCGCCGATGCGCTCGACGACGACGAGATCCTGCTGGTGCGTGACGTTCTGGACACCCAGATCATCGACGTCGTCGGCCAGCGGCTGGCCCGGGTCTCCGACGTGGTGCTGGCCCGCACCGATCACCACCTCGAACTCGTCGGCGTCGAGGTCGGCTTCGCCGGGGTGCTGCGCCGGCTCGGCCTGCACCGGCTGGCCACCCGCGCCCGCGAGGACGCCGTGGCGTGGACCGACCTGCACCTCACCTCCGAAAGGGGTCACGCCGTCCAACTGGCGACCCCACGCTCGGCCGTCCACCACCTCGATGCGCGCGGGCTGGCCGCACTCGTCAGTCACCTGGACACCGAGTCGGCCGCCGAGGTGCTGGCCGTCAAGGCGCCCGGTGTCGCCGCCGAGGTGGTCCGCGCCGCCCACCCGAGCGTCGCCGAGCGGGTGTTGCGCGCCCTGCCGGGCTCCCATGCCGCGCGGATCGTGGCCGCGATGCCCGCCGAGCACGCGACCCGGTGGCGCCACCGCCTCGCGCACGTTCCCGCACTGCGCGGACGGCACTTCTCGCGGTGGCACGTGTGGCCTCGCCGGCGGCACGCACGATGAAACGACGGCTCGGTGTCGGCGCGCTGCTGGCCGTGGTCGGCCCCGGCCTGCTCGCCGGGCTGGCCGACGACGATCCGGCCGGCATCACCACCTACTCGGTGCTCGGCACGAACCACGGCTATCAGCTGCTGTGGGTGCTACTACTGTCCACCATCGCGGTGGTGATCTTCCACGGCCTGGCGGCGCGGATGGGCGTGGTCACCGGGCAGGGCCTCATCGGCCTGGTGCGCCAACGGTACGGCGTGCGGCTCGGTGGTGCCGTGCTGGTCGCCCTGGTAATCGCTAACCTCGGCACGACGGCAGCCGAATTCGCCGGTATTGCAGCGGGTTTCGAGCTGTTCGGCATCACCCGATATCTGAGCGTTCCGGCTGCGGCGGTGATCGTCTCACTACTCGTGCTGCGCGGAAGCTTCCACCGCGTCGAGCATCTGCTCATGTTGCTGGCGACGGTGTACGTCGCGTACATCGGATCCGGCATACTGGCCCACCCCGACTGGGGCGCCGCACTGCACGGCACGTTCGTCCCGACCATGCCGCCCGGCACCGGGGCGATCGCCATCGTCACCGCCACCCTGGGCACCACGCTCGCGCCGTGGGGACTGTCGTTCGTCCAGTCCTATGCGGTGGACAAGAAGCTGCGGACCGAGGACCTGATCTTCGAACGGGTCGACGTCGTCATCGGCGCGGTGCTGGCCGGGCTCATCGGGTTCTTCGTGGTGGTCGCGTGCGCCGCGACGTTGCACCGCGACGGCCGGTCCATCAACGACGCCGCCGACGCCGCCCGCGCGCTGGAACCGCTTGCCGGCGCGGCCGCCTCGCAGTTGTTCGCCGTGGGGTTGATCGGTTCGGCGTTCCTGGCCGCCGCGGCGCTGCCGCTGACGACGGCGTATTCGGTGTGCGAGTACGCCGGGGTCGAGGCTGCGGTCGACGACCCGTTCCGCGACGCCCGGGCGTTCTACCTGACGTTCGGGATCGTCACGGCGCTCGGCGCGCTGCCCGTGCTCGTCCCGAACGCGCCGCTGGTGACGATCCTGGTGGCCACCCAGGTGCTCAACGCCGTGCTGCTGGTGCCGCTGCTGGTGGCGATGATCGGGATCGGCCGCGACCGAGAACTGATGGGCCGCTTCGCCATTGGTCGGTCCGGACTGGTCACCTACGGCCTCACCACCGCCGCGGTCATCGCCTGCGTGGCCGCGCTGGCGCTCATCCCGTTTTTGTGATTTCGGTGCGTTTTCCGTTGCTGAGCGAACGAAAATGCACCGAAATCACCCGACCTCAGCGCCCTCGGCCGGAGG
>CAZTAA010000138.1:0-8935 GCA_964611465.1 uncultured Mycobacterium sp.
GCCGGCGGTCAGCGCCGCGTCCAGCAGCTGGCCCGCCCCGCGGCTGTGCGCGGCGACGGCCGTCGCCACCGTGGGGCCGCCCGGCAGCAGGGCGAGACCGCAGGCCTGCGCGGATTCGATGTAGGCGGTAGCCGATTCGGTGTCGAACACCCAGTCGGCGTCGACGTCGTCGTCGAGCGGGCCCGAAACCCGGGCTGTCCGCCGCCGGCCGAGCCGGCTGGCGAGCACGTCGACGAAGCCGGGGCCGCCGTCGGACTGCGGCGCCAGCGTGAGCCGGTCGGCCGGGCGGGCCTGCCCCCATCCGTCCGCGATCGCCCGGGCGGCCTGCACCGCGGTCAGGGTGTCGCCGAAGCAGTCAGGCGCGATCAGCACTCGCATACCAGCAGGTTAAGGGCGGCGACGCACGGGTGCATGCCGGGCGGGCCGCGCCGCGAAGTAACCTGGCAGCGTGAAACTGCTGGGCCGGAACAAGGGTGACGGCGACGATCTGGAACCCGAAAGCGAGGCCGCCGAGGCCGCCCCGGAGACCTCGGGCAGCCCCAAGCAGACCGCGCCCAAGGGTCGCCCCACGCCCAAACGCGACGGCAACACCCGCCGCGGCCCCGTCGCACCCGCCCCGATGACCACCGCGGAGGCTCGCGCGCGGCGTAAGGAGCTGGCCGGCCCGAAGCTGTCCCGCGACGAACGCAGGGCCGAGCGGGCCGAGCGCCGGGCGCGGACCGACGAGCGCCGCGCCAAGATGATGGCCGGCGAGGAGGCCTACCTGTTGCCGCGCGACCAGGGCCCGGTGCGCGCGTACGTCCGCGACATCGTCGACGCGCGCCGCAACGTGCTCGGGCTGTTCATGCCCGCGGCGCTGTTGATGATCTTCATCATGCTCGGCGTCCCGCAGCTGAACTACTACGTCTCGCCCGCGATGCTGCTGCTGATGGCCGTGATGGCCGTCGATGCCCTGCTGCTGGCCCGCAAGGTCCGCAACAAGGTGGACGTGAAGTTCCCCACCAACACCGAAAGCACGTGGAAGCTGGGCACTTACGCGGCCGGCCGGGCTTCCCAGCTGCGCCGGATGCGCGCGCCCCGCCCGCGGGTCGACCGCGGCGCCACGATCGACTGACCGCACCTCGAGCAGATGCGCACCCTGGTGCTCGGCGGAATCCGGTCGGGCAAGTCCGATTGGGCAGAGTCGTACATCGGCGATCGGGCCGGGTCCGGCTGTCCCGTGCGGTACCTGGCGACCGGGCCGGCCGCCGACTCCGATCCGTCCTGGGCACAGCGGCTGGCCGCGCACCGTGCGCGGCGCCCGTCGAACTGGGTGACGGTGGAGAGCCCCGACGTCGCCGCGCAGCTGCGCGCTGAGCCGGCCACCGCCACGCTGGTCGACGACATCGGAGGCTGGCTCACCGCCGCGATGGACCGCGCCGACGCCTGGAGCGGCGGTCCGATCGACGCCCCGGTGGCCGACCTGATCGACGCGATCGGCGACTTCCGGGCGCCGCTGGTGCTGGTGAGCCCCGAGGTCGGCCTGACGCTGGTGCCCGCCACGGCGGCCGGCCGGCGGTTCGCCGACGAGCTGGGTGCGCTGAACCAGCGGCTGGCGGCCGTCAACGAGCGCGTGGTGCTCGTCGTCGCCGGGGTGGCCGTCCCGATCAAACCCGAGCGAAAGTCATAGCGTGAATCAGACCGAATTCCCCGCGGTGGTTCCACCGGCCTCGGAGGCCGCGGCGGCGGCCCGCGCCCGGCAGAACACTCTGACCAAGCCGCCGGGTGCCCTCGGCCGCCTGGAAGACCTGTCGGTCTGGCTGTCCTCCTGCCAGAACCTCTGTCCGCCAAGGCAATTCGACCGCGCCCGGGTGGTGGTGTTCGCCGGCGACCACGGGGTGGCGCGGTCGGGGGTTTCCGCGTTCCCGCCGGAGGTCACCGCGCAGATGGTGGCGAACTTCGAGGCCGGCGGGGCGGCGATCAACGTGCTGGCCGGTGTCGCCGGCGCCTCCGTGCGGGTGGTCGACATCGCGGTGGACGCCGACCCGGGTTCGGCCGCGGGCGCCGCACACAAGGTGCGCCGCGGCAGTGGCGACATCAGTGTCGAGGACGCCCTGAGCCAGGACGAGGCCGACGCGGCCGTCGCGGCCGGGCGCGCCATCGCCGACGAGGAGGTCGACGGCGGAGCCGATCTGTTGATCGCCGGCGACATGGGGATCGGAAACACCACGCCCGCAACGGTTCTGGTGTCGGCGCTGACCAACACCGAGCCGGTGGCGGTGGTCGGCCGCGGCACCGGGATCGACGACGCGGGCTGGATGCGCAAGGCCGCGGCCGTCCGCGACGCGCTGTACCGGGCGCACGCGGTGCGCTATGACCCGGTCGGCCTGTTGCGGGTCGCCGGCGGTGCCGACCTGGCGGCGATGGCCGGGTTCCTGGCGCAGGCGGCGGTCCGGCGCACCCCGGTACTGCTCGACGGCATGGTGGTGACGGCGGCGGCCCTGGTGGCCGAGCGGCTGGCTCCCGGCGCGCGCGCCTGGTGGCAGGCCGGCCACCGGTCGACCGAGCCGGCGCATTCGCTGGCGCTCGCGCAACTGGAACTCGAACCGATCGTCGATCTGGGGATGCGCCTGGGCGAGGGCTCCGGCGCGGCCGTCGCGCTGCCCGTGCTGCGGGCCGCGATCGCGACCCTGACCGAGATGGCCACCTTCGACACCGCCGGCGTCTCGGGCCGCAGCGACCCATGATCCGTTCCGTCACATCGGCTTTCGGGTTCGCCACCGTGTTGCCTCTCCGCACCGGGCGGCCGCTGGGCCGGGGCACGCTGACCGCCCTGCCGGTGGTGGGGCTGGTGTTGGGCGGGCTGGCCGCCGGCGTGTTCGCCGGGGCCGGGGAGGTTTTCCGCAACGACGCCCTCGCCGGGCTGCTGGCGGTCGGCGTGCTGCTGCTGGCCACCCGCGGGCTGCACGTCGACGGCCTGTCGGACACCGTCGACGGCCTGGGCTGTTACGGGCCGCCGGAGCGCGCGCTCGCGGTGATGCGCGACGGCACCGCGGGACCGTTCGGGGTGGCCGCGGTAGTGCTGGCGATCATGTTGCAGGCCTTGGCTTTTGGCACTGTTTCGCCGGCCGCCGTCGTCGTCGCGGTGACCGCCGGCCGGGTGGCCGTGCTGGTCGCCTGCCGGCGCGGCGTGCCGGCGTCGGCGGGCAGTTCGCTGGGCGCCGCGGTGGCCGGGACCCAGCCGCTGTGGCTGGTCACGGTGTGGGCCGTGGCGCTGGCGGGCGCGTCGGCGTGGGTCACTCCCCGCATGTGGCAGGGGCCGGTGGTGGTGCTGGGTGCGCTGGCGGTGGTCGCCGCACTGGTGGCGCATTGTGTGCGAAGGTTCGGCGGGATCACCGGCGACGTGCTCGGCGCGGCCGTCGAGGTGACGACGACGTTGACCGCCCTGGGCCTGGCCGTCCAGCCGTGACACCAATCTCGATCTGTTGAGCGGCCACGCACACGAATCCCGAGTGACTCTCGCAGAGGACGCTGAACAGATCGGGTGGGAGCTCAGCCGAGCCGCGTCATCCAGCCGTGCGTGTCGGCGAAGGTGCCGCGCTGAATCCCGGTCAGGGTGTCGCGCAGCGCCATGGTGACCTCACCGGGCTCACCGTCGGCGACGGTGAACTCGCCGTCCCCATACTTGACCACCGAGACCGGGGTGATGACGGCGGCGGTGCCGCAGGCGAACACCTCGGTGATCTCACCGGCCGCCACGCCCTTGCGCCATTCCTCGACATCGATCTTGCGTTCCTCGACCGCGAAGCCGGCGTCGGTTGCCAACTGCAACAACGAGTCTCGGGTGATACCGGGCAGCAGGGATCCGGACAGCTCCGGGGTGACCAGCCGCGCCGCGCCGCCGCTGCCGAAGACGAAGAACAGGTTCATCCCGCCCATCTCCTCGACGTAGCGGCGTTCGATGGCGTCCAGCCACACCACCTGGTCGCAGCCGTGTTCGGCGGCTTCGGCCTGCGCCAGCAGCGAGGCGGCGTAGTTGCCCCCGAACTTGGCCGCCCCGGTGCCCCCCGGGCTGGCCCGCACGTACTCGGTGGACAGCCACACGCTGACGGGTTTGACGCCGCCCTTGAAGTAGGCGCCGGCCGGGGAGGCGATCAGCAGGTAGCGGTACTCGTTGGCCGGCCGCACGCCCAGGCCCGGCTCGGTGGCGATCATGAACGGCCGCAGGTACAGCGACTCCTCGCCGCCGGCCGGCGGCACCCAGTCGCTGTCGACGGCGATCAGCCGGCGCAGTGATTCGACGAACAACTCGTCGGGCAACTCGGGCATCGCCAACCGGTGCGCCGAGGACCGCATCCGGGCGGCGTTGGCGTCGGGCCGGAACGACACGATCGATCCGTCCGGCCAGCGGTAGGCCTTGAGCCCCTCGAAGATCTCCTGCGCGTAGTGCAAGACGATCGCCGACGGGTCCAGTTCGATCGGCCCGTACGGCAACACCGCGGCGTTGTGCCAGCCGGCGCCGGTGGTGTAGTCGATCGAGACCAGGTGGTCGGTGTGGTACCGGCCGAATCCGGGATCGGCCAGGATGCCGGCCCGTACCTCGTCGCTTGCCGGGTTGGTGTTGCGGGCAAGCGAGAATTCGAGGCGGGTTTCCACGGGGACCGAAGTCATGGGGCCGATTCTATAACCGCGCGCTACCGGGTATTTGCCGTCACGAACGGGGGTGCGACCACCTCGCATTCGATCGGCCGGCCGCGAACGTCGACGACCACCCGCGCGCCGTCCCCGATGCCGGGGGCGGTGTCGATGAGTGCCAGTGCGATACCGACTTTCAGCGTCGGCGAGAACGTCCCGGACGTCGTGACACCCACCGGGGTGTCGCCGTCCAGCACGGTGAGATCGGCGCGCAGCACGCCGCGGCCGATCGCCTTGAGGCCGCGCAAGGTCCGGCGCGGGCCGGCCTGCTTCTCGGCCAGCAGGGCGTCGCGGCCCCAGAAGGCGTCCTTCTTCCACCCGACGGCCCAGCCCGTGCGCGCCTGCAGCGGCGTGATGTCCAGCGACAGCTCGTGGCCGTGCAGCGGATAGCCCATCTCGGTGCGCAGCGTGTCGCGGGCGCCGAGTCCGGCCGGTTCGCCGCCGGCCTGCTTGACCGCGGCGGCCAGCGCGTCGAACACCACGCCCGCGGCATCCCACGGCGGCAGCAACTCGTAACCGTGCTCGCCGGTGTAGCCGGTGCGGCACACCCGGACCGGGACGCCGTCGTATTCGGCGTCCGCGTAGCCCATATAGTCCATCTCGGTCGGCAGGCCCAGCGCGGTGAGCACCTCGGCCGACCTGGGTCCCTGCACCGCCAGCACCGCAAACGAACGGTGCTCGTCGGTGATCGTAATGCCTTGCGGGGCAGCCTTTTTCATAGCGGCCACCACCGCCGCGGTGTTGGCGGCGTTGGGCACCAAAAAGATCTCGTCGTCGGAGACGTAGTAGGCGATCAGATCGTCGATCACCCCGCCGGTCTCGGTGCAGCACAACGTGTACTGCGCCTTGCCGGGCCCGATCCGGCGCAGGTCGTTGGTCAGCACGGAGTTGACGAAGTCGGCCGCGCCCGGCCCCTTGACGAGCGCCTTGCCGAGGTGGCTGACGTCGAACAGGCCGACGGCGTTGCGGGTGGCGTTGTGCTCGGACACCGTTCCCGCATACGAGACGGGCATCAGCCAGCCGCCGAATTCGGCGAAGCTGGCGCCCAGTTCGCGGTGACGATCTTCCAACGGGCCGTGCAGGAGGTTCTCGCTCACGGGCAACCACCTTAACCAGGTCTGGCTAGGGTGTTCCGGGTGAGCACTTCAGCCAGCAGAAAACCCGGCTACCAGCCCCCCGCCGTCACCGTCGCCACCGCCCTGCCCAAACGCGGAGCGGATTCGGCGGTGCTGATCGTCGGCGTCGTCAGCAGTGACCCCGAGGGCGACGGCGCACCGAAGGTGGTGGCCAACTCCTTCCTGGACGCCGAGGCCACCGGCGAGATCGAGGTCGCACTGGCGGCGCTGGGCGCCAAGGGCGGCGCCGACCAGGTGACGCGGGTGCTGGCGCCGTCGCTGCCGGTGGCCAGTGTGCTCGCCGTCGGGCTGGGCAAGCCGCGTGACGAATGGCCCGCCGACGTGATCCGCAAGGCGGCCGGCGTCGCGGCGCGCGCACTCAACGGCACCGAGGCCGTCGTCACCACCTTGAGCTCACTTCCCGGCGTCGACGCCGTCACCGCCGCCGTCGAGGGCCTGATCCTGGGCGCCTACCGGTTCACCGACTTCCGCAGCGCCAAGACCGCCCCGAAGGACAACGGCCTGCGCACCGTCACCGCGCTGTCGACGGCCAAGAACGCCAAGAAGGCGGCCGAGCGGGGCGCTGCGATCGCGTCGGCGGTGGCCACCGCCCGCGATCTGGTGAACACCCCGCCGAGTCACCTGTTCCCGGCCGAATTCGCCCAGCGCGCAAAGGCTTTCGGGGAGGCCGCCGGTTTGCAGGTCGAGGTGCTCGACGAGAAGGCACTGGCGAAGGCCGGCTATGGCGGCATCGTCAACGTCGGCAAGGGTTCGTCGCGGCCGCCCCGGCTGGTGCGACTGACCCACCGGTCCGGCAAGAAGGGCGCCAAGAAGGTCGCGCTGGTGGGCAAGGGCATCACCTTCGACACCGGCGGCATCTCGATCAAGCCGGCGGCCTCGATGCACCACATGACCTCCGACATGGGCGGCGCCGCGGCCGTCATCGCCACGGTCGCGCTGGCCGCGCAACTGGACCTGCCGGTCGACGTCACGGCCACGGTGCCGATGGCCGAGAACATGCCGTCGTCCACCGCGCAGCGTCCCGGCGACGTGCTGACCCAGTACGGCGGCACCACCGTCGAGGTGCTCAACACCGACGCCGAGGGCCGGCTGATCCTGGCCGACGCGATCGTGCGGGCCTGCGAGGACGAGCCCGACTACCTGATGGAGACCTCAACGCTGACCGGCGCGCAGACCGTGGCTCTGGGCGCGCGCATCCCGGGTGTGATGGGTTCCGACGAGTTCCGCGACCGGGTGGCCGCCCTCTCCCAGGAGGTCGGCGAGAACGGCTGGCCGATGCCGCTGCCCGACGAACTGAAGGACGACCTGAAGTCGACCGTCGCCGACCTGGCCAATGTCAGCAGCCAGCGCTTCGCCGGGATGCTGGTGGCCGGGGTGTACCTGCGGGAGTTCGTGGCCGACGGGGTGCAGTGGGTGCACATCGACGTCGCCGGGCCGGCCTACAACACCGGGAGCCCGTGGGGTTACACCGGCAAGGGCGCCACCGGCGTGCCGACGCGGACGATGTTCGCCGTCCTGGAGGACATCTGCGAAAAAGGCTAGCCGCCAACGGCTGAACCGTCAGCCGTCGATCTCGTCGCGCAGTGCGCGGCGCCGTTCGATGCGGCGGCGGGCGTTGTGGTCGCGCATGCGTTGCGGGTAGCCGATCTTCTCGACGTCGTAGACGGGGATACCGAGGCGGTCGGCCAGGCGCCGGGCGTCCGCTTCGGTGCCGGCCCGCCGGCGGGTCCACTCGCCGTCGCCGGCCACCAGCACGACGGTCAGGTCGGTGACGGTGGTCTTGGGTTCGACGAAGCCCTCCACTCCCGAGCGCGCGGCCACCCAGTCGCGCATGTAGTTCAGGTCGGTGGACGTGGATCGGGCCGCCGAGCGGCGACCTCGAAATCGGCCGAAGAGTCCCAATTCGGTTAACGCTCCTTGAACGAATCGCGGGCAGGTCTCTTCCCCGATGGTGCCAGAGCCGATGTGGAAGGATTGGTTCGCCAATCCGCTTGGGTACCCGACTCGATACACGACGCTGTGGTAAGCCAGAGGTCGACCCGACTGACCGTTCGAGGAGTCACACGACATGGCCGTCTCCGTACAGATGCCCGCGCTCGGTGAGAGCGTCACCGAAGGCACTGTGACACGCTGGCTCAAGCAGGAGGGCGACACGGTCGAAGTCGACGAGCCCCTGCTCGAGGTCTCCACCGACAAGGTCGACACCGAGATCCCGTCGCCGGCCGCCGGTGTGCTGACCAAGATCGTCGCGCAGGAGGACGACACCGTCGAGGTCGGCGGCGAGCTCGCGCAGATCGGCGAGGCCGGCGAAGCGCCGGCGGCCGCACCGGAACCGGCACCGGCCGCCGAGACGCCTGCGGCCGAACCTGAGCCCGAGCCCGAGCCGGCGCCCGAACCCGAAGCGGCCCCCGAGCCCGAGCCCGAACCGCAAGCCGCCGCCCCGGCTCCCGAACCGGCGCAACCGGCTCCGTCCGCGCCGGCCGGTGGCGGGTCGGCCACGTCGGTCAAGATGCCCGAGCTCGGCGAGTCGGTCACCGAGGGAACCGTCACCCGGTGGCTGAAGAAGGTGGGCGATTCGGTCGAGGTCGACGATCCCCTGGTCGAGGTGTCCACCGACAAGGTCGACACCGAGATCCCCTCCCCGGTCGCGGGGACACTGCTGTCAATCACCGCCGAGGAGGACGCGACCGTCGCCGTCGGCGGCGAGCTGGCCAAGATCGGCGACGCGCAGGCCGCTCCGGCCGCTGCTCCTGCTCCGGAGCCCAAGCCCGAGCCGAAGCCCGAGCCAAAACCCGAACCGGCACCCGAGCCCGAACCGGTGGCCGCGGCGCCCGCAGCACCACCAGCGCCCGCACCGGCACCGGCACCGGCCCCCGCGCCCAAGCCCGCACCCGCGCCCGCGGCGTCGGAGACATCGCCCGACGGCAGCCCGTATGTGACTCCCCTGGTGCGAAAGCTGGCTTCCGAGAACGGTGTTGACCTCGGTGCGGTGAAGGGCACCGGCGTCGGTGGCCGCATCCGCAAGCAGGACGTGCTCGCCGCAGCGGAAGCCAAGAAGGCGCCCGCCGCCCCGGCGGCTGCCCCCGCCCCCGCCGCCGCGTCCGCTCCGGCGCCCGCACCGGTGG
>CAZTAA010000139.1:0-8866 GCA_964611465.1 uncultured Mycobacterium sp.
ATCCGCGAGACGCTCAACGCCGACCTCCCGCTCGCGGTCGACCACTTCCGCTACTACGCCGGCGCGATCCGGGCCCAGGAAGGCTCACTGAGCGAGATCGACGAGGAGACCGTCGCCTACCACTTCCACGAACCGCTCGGCGTGGTCGGACAGATCATCCCGTGGAACTTCCCGATCCTGATGGCGGTCTGGAAGCTGGCCCCCGCGCTGGCCGCCGGCAACGCCGTCGTGCTCAAACCCGCTGAGCAGACCCCGGTTTCGGTGCTCTACCTGTTCTCGCTCATCGGCGATCTGCTGCCGCCCGGCGTGGTCAACATCGTCAACGGATTCGGTGTCGAGGCCGGCAAGCCGCTGGCGTCGAGCAACCGGATCGCCAAGATCGCGTTCACCGGGGAGACCACCACCGGGCGGCTGATCATGCAGTACGCCAGCCAGAACCTGATCCCCGTCACGCTGGAACTCGGCGGCAAGAGCCCCAACATCTTCTTCTCCGACGTGATGGCCGCCAACGACGACTACCAGGACAAGGCGCTGGAGGGCTTCACGATGTTCGCCCTCAACCAGGGCGAGGTGTGCACCTGCCCGTCGCGCAGCCTGATCCAGCAGGACATCTACGACGAGTTCCTGGCCATGGCGGCCATCCGCACCAAGGCGGTGCGCCAGGGCAACCCGCTGGACTCCGAGACGATGATCGGCGCGCAGGCCTCCAACGACCAGCTGGAGAAGATCCTGTCCTACATCGAGATCGGCAAAAGCGAAGGCGCGCAGGTGATCACCGGCGGCGAGCGCGCAGACCTCGGCGGCGACCTGGGCGGCGGCTACTACGTCGCGCCGACGATCTTCACCGGCAACAACAAGATGCGGGTGTTCCAGGAGGAGATCTTCGGGCCCGTCGTCGCGGTCACGTCGTTCAAGGACTACGCCGAGGCCATCGACATCGCCAACGACACCCTCTACGGCCTTGGCGCCGGTGTGTGGAGCCGCGACGGAAACACCGCCTACCGCGCCGGCCGCGACATCAAGGCCGGCCGGGTCTGGACGAACTGCTACCACCAGTACCCCGCGCACGCGGCGTTCGGCGGCTACAAGCAGTCCGGCATCGGCCGGGAGAACCACCTGATGATGCTCGACCACTACCAGCAGACCAAGAACCTGCTGGTGTCCTACTCCGACAAGGCGCTGGGCTTCTTCTGATCCGGCGCAGCGAGGAATCTTCATGGCTCAGACACTCGACGACAGCACCGGCACCGTGGGCACCGATAAGATGCGTGCCGCGGTGGTCACCGAATTCGGTGCGCCACTGCAGGTTTCCGAGCTCGATCTGCCCACTCCCGGCCCGGGCGAGGCATTGGTCAAGCTGGAGACGTCCGGGGTATGCCACACCGATCTGCATGCGGCGCACGGGGATTGGCCGGTCAAGCCGACTCCGCCGTTCGTCCCCGGGCATGAGGGCTACGGCATCGTGGTCGCGCTGGGGCCCGGGGTCGACGACCTGGCGATCGGCGACAAAGTGGGCAACGCCTGGCTGTGGTCGGCGTGCGGAAGCTGCGAGTACTGCCGCACCGGCTGGGAGACGCTGTGCGAGAAGCAGCAGAACGGCGGCTACAGCGTCAACGGCAGCTTCGGCACCTACATGCTGATCAACGCCGCCTATGCCGCGCGCATCCCCGACGGCGTGGACCCGGTCGAGGTGGCCCCCATCCTGTGCGCCGGCGTCACCGTCTACAAGGGCCTGAAGGTCACCGACACGCGCCCCGGCCAGTGGGTGGCGATCTCCGGTATCGGCGGCCTGGGCCACGTCGCCGTGCAGTACGCGCGAGCCATGGGTCTTCGGGTGGTGGCCATCGACATCGACGACGACAAGCTCGCATTGGCGGCCAAGCTGGGCGCCGAAGTGACCGTGAACGCCAAGACCGCCGATGCGGTCGCCGAGGTGCAGAAGGCGACCGGCGGAGTACACGGTGTGCTGGTGACCGCGGTGCACCCGCAGGCGTTCGGCCAGGCGATCGGGCTGGCCAGGCGAGGCGGCACCATCGTCTTCGTGGGTCTGCCGCCCGGTGATTTCCCGGCGCCGATCTTCGACATCGTGCTCAAGGGCCTGACCATCCGGGGATCCATCGTGGGCAGCCGGCAGGACATGGCCGAGGCGCTGGACTTCTACGCCCGCGGACTCATCCATCCGACCGTCGAAACGGCCAAGCTGGACGACATCAACGAGGTTTTCGGCCGGATGGAACGCGGCCAGATCGACGGCCGCGTCGTCATCGACTACCGATAACGATGCGAACGAGGACGGAAAACAGGCATGAAGATCGGGACGATGCTGGCCAGCCTTCTGCTGGTGATCATGGTGGCGGGCTGCCAGAACGGCGGTGGCGGCACGACGGCGGCGCCGACCACGAGCGGATCGGCCGGACAGCTGTCGACTGAGGAAATCCGCTCCATCGCCAAGGACGCCTACGTCTACGGCTTCCCGATGGTGGACTCCTACCGCATCCAGCACGCCTACTTCGTCGACAAGGCCGACCCGGACTACAAGGGGCCCTGGAATGTCCTGCACAACACCGCCCGGGTGTTCACCCCCGACGACGTCGCGGTCCAGACGCCCAACTCCGACACCCCGTATTCCTGGCTCGGAGCCGACCTTCGCGCCGAACCGCTGGTGCTCACCGTGCCGCCGATCGAGCAGGGCAGGTATTTCTCGCTGCAGTTCATCGACTCATACACGTACAACTTCGACTATGTCGGCAGCCGCACCACCGGCAACGACGGCGGCAAGTACCTGCTGGCCGGGCCGAACTGGAAAGGCGAGAAACCCGAAGGGATTTCGAAGGTCATCCGTTCGGACACCGATCTCGCGCTCGTCCTCTACCGCACCCAGCTGCTGAGCCCCGGCGACCTGGACAACGTCAAGAAGATTCAGACCGGCTACACCGTGCAACCGCTGTCGGCCTTCCTCAACCAACCCGCGCCGGCCGCGGCACCGGCGGATTTCATCGCACCGCTGAGTCGCGACGAGCAGAAGACATCACCGAAGTTTTTCGAGAACCTCAACTACGTGCTGACGTTCGCTCCCACGATGGACTCCGAGAAAGACCTCCGGGCACGCTTCGCCAAACTCGGAATCGGCGCCGACGGAGATTTCAACGCCGACAAGCTCTCTCCCGAGACGCGCGCGGCGGTGCAGGACGGAATGAAAGACGCCTGGGCGCAGTTCGACACCCTCAAGTCGACGAAACTCGATACCGGCCAGGTGACGTCCGGAGACCTCTTCGGCACCAAGGAGTTCCTCAACGGCAACTACCTCTACCGGATGGCCGGGGCCGTCCTCGGCATCTGGGGCAACTCCAAACAAGAGGCGATGTATCCGATGCTGGCGGTGGACTCCACAGGCGCCCCGCTGACCGGCGAACACAACTACACCGTGCACTTCCCGGCCGGCCAGTTGCCGCCGGTCAACGCCTTCTGGTCACTGACCATGTACAAGATGCCCGAAAGCCTGTTGTCCGCCAACCCGATCAACCGCTACCTCATCAACTCGCCGATGCTGCCCCAGCTGAACAAGGACCCCGACGGCGGGTTGACCATCTACGTCCAACACGAATCACCCGGGCCGGACAAGGAAGCCAACTGGCTGCCCGCACCGGCCGGCCCGTTCACCATGATCATGAGGCTCTACTGGCCCAAGGACGAAGCTCTCGACGGCACCTGGACCGCCCCCAAGCCGCAGCGGACGTAGGGCCCTACCATTCGTCCGTGACCATCGGCTTGATCTGCGCCATCCCCCAGGAACTCGCGCACCTGCGCGAAGTGCTCGACACCGCTGAGGTGATTGACGCCGGCCACGCGCAGTTCGCGCGCGGCACCCTCGACGGTCATGAAGTGGTGCTGGTGGGCGCCGGGATGGGCAAGGTCAACGCCGCGGTGGTGACGACGCTGCTGGCCGACCGGTTCGGCTGCCGGGCGGTGCTGCTCTCCGGGGTGGCCGGTGGCCTGGACCCCCGGCTGGCGATCGGCGACGTCGTCGTCGCCGAGCGCGTGGTGCAGTGCGACGCCGGGATGATCGAGGATGAGCGGCTGCTGGTCTACCAGGCCGGCCACGTCGCCTTCTTCAATGCCACCGACCGGCTGGGCTATGACGCCGACGCCGGCCTGCTGAACCGGGTCCGGGACCGGCTCGCGGGATTCGCCCTGCCGCCGATGTCGCGGGCCGCCGGGGGACAGGACCGGCCGCCGCACATCGTCTATGGGACGGTCCTGACCGGTGACCAGTACCTGCACTGCGAGACCACCCGGCAGCGTCTGCACGCCGAACTCGGCGGCACGGCCATCGAGATGGAGGGCGGGGCGGTCGCGCAGGCCTGCGAGAGTTTCGGGGTGCCGTGGCTGGTGATCCGGGCGCTGTCCGACCTCGCCGGTTCGGACGCGCACCTGGATTTCGCGGCCTTCGGGGCCGGCGCCGCCGCGGTCTCCGCGGCCATCCTGCGCCGGATCCTGCCGGTCATCTAGGCCTCATCACCGCCGCCCACGCGATGTGCCCTTGCAGGCCAAGCGATTCCGCCATCACGCGGTAGCGCGCTACCAGGTCGAGGTAGGTGACGTCACCGCCGCGGGCGCCCGCGCACAGTGCGCGCAGTCGCAGCACCCAGATGTCGCGCAGGACCAGCCGGTCGTCGGTCGGCGCGGCCGCCAACCGCTCGATGGCGGCCTCGGCTTCGGCCAGATCACCCTCGGCCCCGCGGTCCAGCAGCGTTTCCACCAGAAGACCTGTCGCGGGCATGCCCCATGACGGCAGTTGTCCCTCACGCGCCAACTCCTCGACGGCGGCGAACGCGAGCGCTACCGCCTCGTCGGGATCGCCGTGCCGAGCCTTCTCGCGTGCCAAATAGGCGTTGACGAGCCGCAATTCGCTCAGGTTGTGACCCCGGCGCAGAAACACCTCGGCGACGTCTGCCAGGATCTGCTGCCCGCGGGAGCGCTCCGCGTCGTCGCGGCGGTGCAGCAGTGCGATGCCCAGCGTGACCCGGGTGAACGCCAACGCCATGTCATCACCGGATCGCTCGGCAATCTGCAGCGCATCCTCGATCTCGCGCAACTGCGGATCGTCGACGGTCAAGGCGCCCAACGGTATTCCCGGGAAGTACACATAGGCGAGATCGGTGGCGTAGGAAAAGGGGTCGGTTTCGCGTGCCATGGCCAGGCCGTTGCGCAGATCGTCCGGCCATCCCTGCCGGCCCAGGCAGTACCGGGCGGCCGCCCGCGTCAAGTGGGCCACTGCCAGGGGCGACCCGATGAGGAAGTTGCCAAGCGTCGGATCGCCGTCGGCCAGGTCGATGGCTCGCTGCGACCACCGTAGAACGTCGCCCCAGTTGCCGCCATGACCCCTGGCGTAGATGACCGGGAACGACAGACCGACCGTCAATGTGGCATCGCCGATCGACTCGATGAGGGCCCAGGCCTCCGATGCCAGCGGCGAGGCCGCCCGCAACCGGCCCCGGAAAGCGTGATCGATCACCCGCCCCGCCATGGCGATGGCCAGCGACGAGTTGTCCCCGGCGGCGGCGCACAACTCGCGTAGTTCGTCGAAGTCATCGGCCGGCATGTCGACGTGGACGCGCCAGGCGATCCCGCACAACATCGTGCGGGGCGCGATGCGCATCGCGATCCGGTCGGGGTCTCCGGCAGGCAGCGCGTCGGCGATCGCTCGGGCCCGCTGCCAACTCTGTTGCGCCGCACCGATATCGCGGTAGGTGGCCCACGTCGCGGCGCGCATGTGCCAACGGTAGGCGGCGTGCAGATCTCCCGCCGACTCGAGATGTTCGGCGATCAACGCGGCATTCTCCTCGGCCGCGGCCGCGCCATGTGCTTCGATAGCGGCCGCGACGCCTCGGTGCCACCCCGCGCGATCGGATTTCAGCTGTGATTCGTAGGCCACCGCCCGAATCAGCGGGTGGTGGAAGGCGTATTCGGCTTTGGGGGTGAACCCCACCTGATCGATGAGCTCGGCGCCGAGCAGCTCGTCGAACAACGGCTCGATGCCGAGTTCGGCGAGCAGGTCCGCCCCGAAGCGGGCGCCGACCACCGACGCCGCGCTCAGCGTCCTTCTGGCCGCGGGAGTCAGCCGGTCGATGCGCGCTTCGATGGCGGCCTGGACGGTGGCCGGCACGCTCACATCGGCGACGTCGACCCCGCAGATGTAATTTCCGTGGTTCCCACTCAGCAGGCCCCGCTGCGCCAATTCGCGCACCATCTCCTCGGCGAAGAACGGGTTCCCGGCGGCCCGCTCGGCGATGATCGTGGCCAGTTCGGCCACCGATGGGTCGCGACCGAGTAAATCGTTCAGCAGCTCCGTGATGTCCGAATCACCCAGTGGCCCAAGCGCTATCGTTTGCGCGCCGTACGCCCGGGTCAGCCCGCCCCGGTACTCGGGGCGGGCGGTGATCAATACCATCGTCGGTGTGCGGGCAATGACGGCCAGCAGGTCGGCCAGCATCGACTCACTGACCTCGTCGATCCAATGCGCGTCCTCGATGATGTACAGCGCCGGTTGGGTGCGCGCCAACGTCACAGTATTGATCAACGCGGTCAGTCGCCGTCGCCGCGCATCCGGGTCGATCTGGGGCAGCGGCACATCGGGGTCGGCGATGCCGAGCAGGTCGTCGAGCAGCAGCAGATCTTGCGGATCGGCATCGGCGGGCAGGAGGGTCCGCAACTGCGCGCGGGCGGCTTCGCCGCCGAGGTCGCTCACCCCGCCGCTCGCTCGCAACAGTCGCGTCACGGCATAGAACGCGACGTCGCGCGCATGGGACTCGCAAAACGTCCAGAAGACCTCGGCGCCGCGCGCGGCCGCCAGTGCCGCGGCCTCTCGGGCCACCCGGCTCTTGCCGATGCCGGGCGGTCCCACCACGGTGACGACGCCACCGCGGCCGGCGATCGCGCGGTCCATCACGGCATGCAGTGCCGCCATCTCCCAGCGCCGGCCGACCAGGCCGACCTCGGCCCGCCCCGCCGGGCCGGTGCGGGGGTTGACGGCCAGCAGCCTGCGGGCCGGTATCGGATCGTCGCTGCCCTTGATCCGCACCCATTCCGGTTCGGCGAGTGTCACGGCGTGTTCGACGAGCAACGCGGTGGATTCCGACAGCATCACCCCGCCCGGCGGCGCGACCGATTCCATTCGCTGCGCCATCCCGACGTGCCGACCGGTGGCCGCATAGCCCAGCGACCCCGAGCCGATGTCACCGGCGATCACCCGACCCGAATTCAGACCCACCCGCACCCGCAGGGCGACCCCGTCGCGGACCCGGGCTTCGGTGGCCAGTCGCGCGGCTTCGTCCTGGATGGCCAGGGCGGCCAGACACGCGCGAACGGCGTGGTCCTCCAACGCCAGCGGGGCGCCGAACAGCGCCATCACCCCGTCGCCGGTGTAGTCCACGGTCCCGCCATAGCGCTGGACCACCGCCGCTGCGCTCTCCACCAGCGCGGTCATCAACTCGCGATACCGCTCCGGCTCCAAAGCGGCCGCGAGGTGCATCGAACCCACCACGTCGGCGAACAGCACCGTCACCTGCTTGTACTGTGCCGCGTCGGCCGGGGCGACGGCCGGAACGCCGCACTCGTCACAGAATCTGGCGTTGTCCCGGAGGCCGGTACCGCACGACCCGCACGTCACGCCTGCCACCCGAGCACACCACCGATCCCGGGGCCCCACCGCCCCCGATCGACCCAGGATAGGGCGATCGTCCGATGCGGAACCGCGTTATCGGACCGGCAGCGTTTTGACCTGCGCGGACAGCGGCCGGTAAGCTGCTCCGTTGGCGTGCACGGCTCCCATGGGGCCGATTCCCGGGTCAACGTCGGTCGCCGGGACTTCGTTCGTTTCGCGCGTCCTGACCGGCACCGATAACCCGAGAAGAGATTGAGGTAAGCGCTGTGCCTACGTACACGCCGAAGGCAGGTGACACCACCCACGAGTGGTACGTCATCGACGCCACGGATGTGGTGCTCGGCCGCCTTGCCGTCGCGGCAGCCAACCTGCTGCGCGGTAAGCACAAGCCGACGTTCACCCCCAACGTCGACGGCGGTGACTTCGTCATCGTCATCAACGCCGACAAGATCGCCGTCAGCGGCAACAAGTTGACCAACAAGTTCGCCTACCGCCACTCGGGTTATCCCGGCGGCCTGCGCAAGCGCAGCATCGGCGAACTCCTGGAGAAGCACCCGACCCGGGTCGTCGAGAACGCGATCGTCGGCATGCTGCCCCACAACAAGCTCGGCCGCCAGATCCAGAAGAAGCTGCGGGTCTACGCCGGGCCGGAGCATCCGCACACCGCGCAGCAGCCGACGGCCTACGACATCAAGCAGGTGAGCCAGTGAGCGAGATCCAGACCCCAATGGGGGACGTAGAAGAGACTGTCGAGGCCGTCGAGGTCGAGGCGCCCGGTGCCGTCGAGGAGACGGTCGTCGCCGAGCAGCCCGCTCCGCGCGAGCCCGTCTTCATCGACCGCCCGATCCAGACCGTCGGCCGCCGCAAGGAGGCCGTGGTGCGGGTGCGCCTGGTGCCCGGCACCGGCAAGTTCGATCTGGACGGCCGCAGCCTGGAGAACTACTTCCCGAACAAGGTGCATCAGCAGCTGATCAAGGCTCCGCTGGTGACCGTGAACCGGGAGGGCTCGTTCGACATCTACGCCCATCTCGATGGTGGCGGCCCGTCCGGGCAGGCCGGCGCGCTGCGCCTGGCGATCGCCCGGGCGCTGATCCTGGTGTCGCCCGAGGACCGTCCGGCCCTGAAGAAGGCCGGCTTCCTGACCCGCGACCCGCGTGCCATCGAGCGCAAGAAGTACGGCCTCAAGAAGGCCCGCAAGGCGCC
>CAZTAA010000140.1:0-8826 GCA_964611465.1 uncultured Mycobacterium sp.
TGCTCGGGACTGAGCGTGTTGTAGAGGCTCACCGGAGTCGCGCCGACCAGGATGGCGGCGCTGTCGGCGAGGACGTGTTCCAAGCGGTTGCGCTGGTGTATCCCGACGACGTCGCCGCGCCGAACGCCGAGCTCGTGGTAGGCCAGCGCCAGCGCACTCGCCGACTCGCCGTACTGCCGCCAGGTGACGGTCACCCCGGAGTCGGTGGCCATCGGCCGGTCGCCGAGGACCGCCACGTTGCGCTCGATCAAGTCCAGCAGGGTGCCGCGATCATCGGGCGGCGCGGACAGTCGCTCAGGCATGGGCATACCCTAGCGTATGGTATGGTTCCGCGGAACCGTCCGAAGGAGAAACGCCCATGCCCATCGACCCGTCGATCGTCGGCGCCGACCTCGGCTCGTTCAGCACCTCCTGGGACGCCGACGATGTCGTGCTCTACCACCTCGGGCTCGGTGCCGGTGTCCCGCAGACCGATCCGGGCGAGTTGGAGTACTGCCTGGAGGACCGGCTGAAGGTGCTGCCCAGCTTCTCGGTCAACGGTCCGATCGGCATGCTGCCCCGGGTGCGGCAACTCGAGGGGGCGGACTTCCCGCTCACCGCCCTGCTGCACGGCGAACACGAGATGATCGTGCACCGGCCGCTGCCGGCCGCGGCGACGGTCACCCAGCGCGGTCGGGTGGCGGAGCTGTGGGACAAGGGCAAGGCGGCGCTGGTCGTGATGGAGGTCGACAGCCTGGCGGCGGACGGGACCAAGCTGGTGACCAACCGGTATCACGCCTTCATCAGGGGTGAGGGCGGCTTCGGCGGCGAAAAGGGTTACAGCGCACCGGTAGTGATCCCGGACCGCGAACCCGATGCATCCGTGCAGCGCCCGACACTGGTGCAGCAAGCGCTTCTCTACCGGCTGTGCGGCGACAAGAACCCGATGCACGCCGACCCCGCCATCGCCAAGCTGGGTGGATTCGACGTGCCGCTGCTGCACGGTCTGTGCACCTACGGCATCGCCCTGAAGGCGGCGGTGGACGAGATCCTCGACGGTGACGTCACCGCGGTGGCCAAGTACTCCACGCGGTTCGCCCAGCCGGTCTTCCCGGGCGACACCCTGCGGGTGGACATGTGGCGGGAGGGCTCGCGGGTCGTGCTCGGTGTGGGTGTGGTCGGGCGGGAGGGCCCGGTCCTCACCAACACCGTGCTGGAACTGGCCGGCTAGCCCCGACGCACGGTCACTTCCATTCGCACAGTTGGTGTTCGATGCTGTTGACCATCGGCGAGGAGGCGTAGGTCGGGGCGCCGACGGCCCGGATGGTGGGGAAGCGGGTGAGAAGTTCGGTGAAGATCACCCGCAACTCGACCTTGGCCAGGTTGGCGCCCAGGCAGTAGTGCGGCCCGCCGCCGCCCCAGGCGATCTGGTGGGCGTTGTCCCGCAGAATGTCGAATTCCCAAGGGTTTTCGAAGACCGTCTCGTCGCGGTTCGCGGACAGGTACCACATCGCCACCCGGTCGCCCGCGGCGATGGGCACGCCGTTCAGCTCGGTGTCGACGGTGGCCCGTCGCACGAATGACGCGACCGGGGAGCTCCACCTGGCCATCTCGACGACGGCGGCGTCGATGCGGCCGGGCAGGTCGTCGAGGAGAAGCCGCCGCTGGTCCGGGAATTCGGTCAGCGCCCCCAGGCCGAACGTGGCCGTGTTCCGCGTGGTGTCGATCCCGGCGATGATCAGCGCGGAGAAGAACGAGACGATCTCGTGGTCCGTCAGCCGCTCGCCGTCGATTTCGACCTGGGACAGGGCGGTGATCAGGTCGTCGCCGGGGTTCGCGCGTTTTTCGGCGAGCACTTTCTGCCCGGCGCCGAGCAGGTCGAAGACCATCTGGGCGAAGAACTCGATGCTGTCGGCGCCGCGCCGGACCCCGGGGTCGCCGAAGACCAGCACCCGGGTCACCACGTCGACCAGCTCTTCGCGCATGCTCTGCTCTTCGACACCGACCATGTCGGCGATGACCTGTGAGGGCACGTAGTTCGCGACGGTGTGCACGAAGTCGCACGAACCGGCTGCCTCGAGCGCGTCGACGGCCTCCGTGGCCCGCTGGGCGATGGACTGGTTGATGCGTTGCAGCTGTTTGGGCGTGAAGGCCTTGCTGACCAGCCGGCGGTAGCGGGTGTGCTCCGGCGGATCCAACGTCAGGAAGGCCGTCGTCGCGGCCGCCACCTCCGGCGCCACCTCGTAGACCGAGGGCGACGTGCCGAAGCTGGAGAACCGCTCCGGGTCCCGGCTGACCTCCACGACGCCGGCGTGCGTGGTCACGGCCCAGAAGCCCGGCGACGTCGCGGGGACCGGCTGGGCTTCCACCGGGGGATGCCATGTCACGCCGCCCTTCGCCCGCAGTCGCGCGAACGACTGATCGCGGACCTCGGGCGGCTTGCCCCAGAACTCGATGCTGGTGATGTCGATGTCCTCGTAGGGTCGGCTTGCCGCAGGCGTCGCGATGGCGGTCACTTCGTTCTCCTTGGCTCGGGGGATGCGGACGGCTATTCCGTGACGGTCAGCGCGCCGGATGGGCAGGCGCGAACGGCTTGGCGGACGAGATCGGGATCGGCGTCGCGCACCGCTTCCGGGTGCACCGTCACGAAGCCGTCGTCGTTGATCTCGAACACTCTCGGCACCGCCGCCTCGCACAGACCGTGGCCCACGCACTTCGACTCGTCGACGACAACTTTCATCTGTCTGCGCCTTTCGACCGGCTGCGATGCTGTCCAGACAGTACCATACCGCACGGTATGATCAAGGGGCACGCCGATCCGCGGGTGTCCTGTCGGTGCCGAGATCGAGCGCGGGAAGGACCAATGCCCGACGGCCGGAGACGGAGGTCCCTAACTCAACGCCGCCGGTGATGAGAGCATGTAGGCATGAGTGGAATGGACGTGCCCGCAGCCGGGTCAATCGAGATCTCCGACCTGATCGGCGCTCCGCTGGTGCGGATCCCCGTCGACGCGACGGTGACGGTGGCCGCGCAGGCGATCATCAAGGCCGGCGTCGGCGCCGTGATCGTCGGCGACGACGCGCGCCCGGCCGCGCTGCTGAGCGAACGTGACGTCGCCCTGGTCGTCGCCGCCGGCCGCGATCCGGCCAAGGTGCCGGCGGCGGAGGTGGCCAGCACCGATCTGGTGTGGTGCGAGGCGGGCGACACCGTCGACGCGGTGGCGATGAAGATGACCGACCGGCACATCCGGCACATCCTGGTGGAGGACGACGAGGTTCTGGTGGGCATCGTGTCCGCGCGCGACCTGCTCGGCGTGTACGCCTCGGACGCCGACCTGGAGCCCACGCTCTGAGCTCTCAGGCCGGCACGACCCAAATCGCTTGGGCGGCCGGACTTCCCAGTTCGACGGTGGTCGATTCGCCGGAGTTCTCGATCTGCACGGAGACCAGGCCGGCGAAATCACGGCGCGCCAGTACCCGGACCCGGGAGTCCAGGTTGATGCCGACGGTGTCGAAGTAGCGCAACATCTCCGGGTCCGCATCCGAGATGCGTGCCACCGTGCCGGTTTCGCCGTCGGTGCAGTCGGACAGCTGGCGGGCCGGGGGAGTGGGCACCTGCCCGTCGGCGGCCGGAATCGGGTCGCCGTGCGGGTCCCGCGTCGGGTAGCCCAGCTTCGCGTCCATCCGGTCCAACATCCGGTCGGACACCGCGTGCTCGAGGATCTCGGCCTCGTCGTGCACCTCGTCCCAGCCGTAGCCCAGTTCGCTGACGAGGAACGTCTCGAGCAGGCGATGACGGCGCACCATGGCCAGGGCGGCCGCTCTGCCCGTGTCGGTCAGCGTCACCGCGCCGTACTTCTCGTGATGCACCAGGCCCTGGTCGGCGAGCTTGCGGATCGACTCGGAGGCGGTGCTCGCCGACACCCCGATGCGTTCGGCGAGCATCTTCGTGCTGACCTTCTCGTGCGACCACTCCTGGGCGGTCCAGATCGTCTTCAGATAGTCCTGGGCCACCGTCGTCAGGTCACCTGCCCCGTTCTCGGGACCGGTGTCTGGGCTCGGTGGCGGACTCACGAGACGGAGTTTAGGCAATCTCTTCAGCCGACGGTCACCTCTTGCTGGGTATCTGGCAGTGGCGCGGCGGCGTCGGCGTCGTAGGCTGACCCCGTGCAGCGGTGGCGGGGACAGGACGACATCCCCACGGACTGGGGCAGATGCGTACTGACGATCGGTGTGTTCGACGGTGTACACCGTGGACATGCCGAGTTGATCGCGCACGCCGTCAAGAGCGGACGCGCCCGCGGTGTGCCGACCGTCCTGATGACCTTCGATCCGCATCCGATGGAGGTCGTGTTCCCCGGCAACCACCCCGCCCAGCTGACCACGCTGACCCGCCGGGCCGAACTGGCCGAGGAACTGGGCATCGACGTGTTCCTGGTGATGCCGTTCACCGCCGACTTCATGAAACTCACCCCGGAGCGTTACGTGCACGAACTGCTCGTCGAGCGCCTGCACGTGGTCGAGGTCGTGGTCGGGGAGAACTTCACGTTCGGCAAGAAGGCCGCCGGCAACGTCCATTTCCTGCGCAAGGCCGGCGAGAAGTTCGGCTTCGCCGTGGAGTCCATGTCGCTGGTCACCGAACAGCACCAGGCCGAGAAGGTGACGTTCTCGGCCACCTACATTCGCAGCTGCGTGGACGCCGGTGACGTGGTGGCCGCCGCCGAGGCGCTGGGCCGGCCGCACCGCGTCGAGGGAGTCGTGGTCCGCGGTGACGGCCGGGGCCGGGTGCTGGGCTTTCCGACGGCGAACGTCGCTCCGCCGATGCACTCGGCGATCCCGGCCGACGGGGTGTACGCGGCCTGGTTCACGGTGCTCGGACACGGCCCGGTGGTGGGCAGCGTCGTCCCGGGTGAGCGGTACCAGGCGGCCGTCTCGGTGGGCACCAACCCGACGTTCTCCGGACGTACCCGCACGGTGGAGGCGTTCGTCCTGGACACCGCCGCCGACCTCTACGGTCAGCACGTGGCCGTCGACTTCGTCGCCCGGATCCGCGGTCAGCAGAAGTTCGACCACGTCGACGATCTGGTCCAGGCGATGGAGCGCGACGTCGTCAAGGCCCGCGCGATTCTGTCCGCGCAGGTCTGAGTCAGGCGGCGAGCAGGTCGTCGATCTGATTGATCGCCGATGTGGCGCCCTCGACCACGCCCATGTCCAGCACCTGCTGCAGGCCCTCGGCGGAGGCGAAGGTGCTCACGTAGACCGCGCGGGTGCCGCCGTCGTGCTCGGCGAAGCTGTAGGTGTTCTGCGAGACCGGCAGGTCGGGGTTCGGGTTGAAGTCCAGATCGGCGAAGCCGTCGAGGAAGGAGAAGCTGGTCGGCTCGTCGACCGCGGTGATCTCCCAGTAGCCGGCGTGCTTGTCGCCGTCCGGGCCGGTCATGAAGTACGTGACCCGGCCGCCCGGGGTCAGGCTGTGGTCGACGACGGTGGCCGGGTAGGTCGGCGGTCCCCACACCTTCTCCAGCTGGCGGGGGTCGGCGTAGACCTGCCAGACGCGCGCCACCGGCGCGGCGAAGTCGGCGGTGATGGTCAGGGTCAGGTTCTCCAGGTCGTGCTGGACGTCGATCACGGGCATTACTCGTTCTCCTTCTCCTCGGTTGCGATGAGTTCGTCGATGCGGGCGATGCGGCCCCGCCAGATCTGTTCGAGTTCGGTGAGCATCGCCGCTACTGACCGAACCGCCGTCACGTCGCCGCTGGCCAACTGTTCGCGACCACTGCGCCGCTTGGTGATCAGACCGGCTTTCTCCAGGACGACCACGTGCTTCTGGACGGCGGCGAAGCTCATGTCGTATTTCAGCGCGAGCTCGGTGACCGAGTGCTCCCCGGCCAGCGCCCGGCGCACGATGTCGCGCCGGGTCCGGTCGGCGAGAGCGTGGAACAGGGCGTCGGCCCGGTCTTCGAGGTCAACGGTCACGGGATCAACATACAACCAAATGGTTGTATGTTGTCAAGAGGCTGAGCTGGCGGGATTTCGGTTCGCGCCGGGCCCGCTGCTAGACTCGCCCACCGAATACGGCGTGTGCTGCAGTCCGCGGCGGCCACAGCTCTGATTCCTTACGCGGCACCGATTAATGGAGTGAATTCGTGGCGCTTACCGCCGAGCAGAAAAAAGAAATCCTGGGCAGCTACGGGCTGCACGAAACCGACACCGGCTCGCCGGAGGCCCAGGTGGCGTTGCTGACCAAGCGCATCGCCGACCTGACCGAGCACCTCAAGGTGCACAAGCACGACCACCACTCGCGCCGTGGTCTGCTGCTGCTGGTCGGCCGCCGCCGCCGGCTGCTGAAGTACGTCGCCCAGGTCGACGTCGAGCGCTACCGCTCGCTGATCGAGCGCCTGGGCCTGCGGCGCTGACCCCTGTCCAGGGCGGGTCGTTCGGCCTGCATGTTTGCCGAGGGCGGGCAGCCCTCGGTGTAGAGTCAGCGAAGGTGCGGTGCGCGCAGTCCGCGCGGCCGCTCCGGCGCGTCACTCACAGGTCTCCCGATGGGAACGGTCTTCGGTAGTGGCTGCCGGGTATCTGATCCCGGCCGCTTCGATCGACGGCCGTAGCCGAATCCGGGTCCTGGGCGCGTGACGACGCGAAACAGTTGAATACCCAGAGAGGATGCGGACACACATGTCTGTAGCCGAAATCGACGAAGGCGTGTTCGAGTCGACCGCCACCATCGACAACGGGCGCTTCGGCACCCGCACCATTCGTTTCGAGACGGGCCGGCTGGCTCAGCAGGCCGCCGGCGCGGTCGTCGCCTACCTCGACGACGAGACCATGTTGCTGAGTGCGACCACCGCCAGCAAGACCCCCAAAGACCAGTTCGACTTCTTCCCGTTGACCATCGACGTCGAAGAGCGGATGTATGCCGCGGGCCGCATCCCGGGCTCGTTCTTCCGCCGCGAGGGCCGGCCCTCCACCGACGCGATCCTGACCTGCCGTCTGATCGACCGGCCGCTGCGCCCGACGTTCGTCAGCGGGCTTCGCAACGAGATCCAGGTCGTCGTCACGATTCTGAGTCTCGACCCCAAGGATCTGTACGACGTGCTGGCGATCAACGCCGCGTCGGCCTCCACCCAGATCTCCGGCCTGCCGTTCTCCGGCCCGGTCGGCGGCGTGCGCGTCGCGTTGATCGAAGGCCAGTGGGTCGCGTTCCCCACCGTCGAGCAGCTGGAGAAGGCCGTGTTCGACATGGTCGTCGCCGGCCGGGTCGCCGGTGAGGACGTGGCGATCATGATGGTCGAGGCCGAGGCCACCGACAACGTCATCGAGTTGATCGCCGGCGGCGCCGGTGCGCCGACGGAATCCGTTGTGGCCGAAGGCCTGGAGGCCGCCAAGCCGTTCATCCGGGTGCTGTGCGAGGCGCAGTCCGAACTCGCCGGCGCGGCCGGCAAGGAAACGGCCGAATACCCGGTGTTCCCGGACTATCAGGAAGACGTCTACTACTCGGTCGCCTCGGTGGCGACCGACGAGTTGGCCAAGGCCCTGAGCATCGTCGGCAAGGCCGATCGTGACGCGCGTACCGAGGAGATCAAGACCGAGGTGCTCGGCCGGCTGGCCGACACCTACGCGGGCCGCGAGAAGGAGATCGGTGCCGCCTACCGGTCGCTGACGAAAAAGCTTGTCCGCCAGCGCATCCTGACCGACCACTTCCGCATCGACGGTCGCGGCATCACCGACATCCGGGCGTTGAGCGCCGAGGTCGCCGTGATCCCGCGGGCGCACGGCAGCGCGCTGTTCGAGCGCGGCGAGACCCAGATCATGGGTGTCACCACACTGGACATGGTCAAGATGGCGCAGCAGATCGACTCGCTGGGACCGGAGACGTCCAAGCGCTACATGCATCACTACAACTTCCCGCCGTATTCGACGGGTGAGACGGGCCGTGTCGGTTCGCCCAAGCGCCGCGAGATCGGGCACGGCGCGCTGGCCGAGCGGGCCCTGGTGCCGGTGCTGCCGAGCGTCGAGGAGTTCCCGTACGCCATCCGTCAGGTGTCGGAAGCGTTGGGCTCCAACGGTTCCACCTCGATGGGCTCGGTGTGCGCCTCGACCCTGTCGCTGCTGAACGCCGGTGTGCCGCTGAAGGCCCCGGTCGCCGGTATCGCGATGGGTCTGGTCTCCGACGACGTCGAGATCGACGGCAAGACCGAGCGCCGGTTCGTCGCCCTGACCGACATCCTCGGCGCCGAGGACGCCTTCGGCGACATGGACTTCAAGGTCGCCGGCACCAAGGACTTCGTCACCGCGCTGCAGCTGGACACCAAGCTGGACGGTATTCCCTCCCAGGTCCTGGCGGGCGCGCTCGCGCAGGCCAAGGATGCCCGTACCACCATTCTCGAGGTGATGGCCGAGGCCATCGACGCGCCCGACGAGATGAGCCCGTACGCGCCGCGCATCACCACCATCAAGGTTCCGGTGGACAAGATCGGCGAGGTCATCGGGCCGAAGGGCAAGATGATCAACTCGATCACCGAGGAGACCGGCGCGCAGATCTCCATCGAGGACGACGGCACCGTGTTCGTCGGCGCCTCCAACGGCGAGGCGGCGCAGGCCGCAATCGACAAGATCAACGCGATCGCCAACCCGCAGCTGCCCAAGGTCGGCGAGCGCTTCCTCGGCACGGTGGTGAAGACCACCGACTTCGGCGCGTTCGTGTCACTGCTGCCGGGCCGCGACGGCCTGGTGCACATCTCGAAGCTGGGCCGCGGCAAGCGGATCAACAAGGTCGAGGACGTGGTGAAGGTGGGCGACAAGCTGCGCGTCGAGATCGCCGACATCGACAACCGCGGCAAGATCTCGC
>CAZTAA010000141.1:0-8536 GCA_964611465.1 uncultured Mycobacterium sp.
CCCCCAGATGAATCGTCACCAACGACGACGAACACGCCGTGTCCACCACCACCGCGGGACCCTGCGTACCCAGGAAATACGACAGCCGGCCGG
This sequence comes from uncultured Mycobacterium sp., assembly GCA_964611465.1. Lineage (GTDB taxonomy): Bacteria > Actinomycetota > Actinomycetes > Mycobacteriales > Mycobacteriaceae > Mycobacterium. The sequence goes on from CAZTAA010000141.1 coordinate 94, forward strand.
CCGCGAAATTGGACGCGTTGCCGAAGGTGACGTACGGGGTGACCTCTTCCGGGCTGCCTTTGCCCTCATATGCGATCGCGATGTAGTCGACGGTGGTCAGGCCGACGAACACCGCGGTCTGCGAGCCGCGCATCTGCGCCGCGGTCAATCCGGCGTTCTCCAGCGCCTCCCAGGTGACCTCCATCAGCAGCCGCTGCTGCGGATCCATCCCGGCGGCCTCGCGCGGTGAGATGCCGAAGAACTCCGCGTCGAACTCGTCGGGCTGCCACGACGTCAGGAAGCCGCCCTCGCGGGTGGCGATCGTCCCGGGCACCGGTTGTTCGGCCGAGTAGAAGGCATCGGCGTCCCAGCGGTTTTCGGGAACGCGCACCACGCCGCTTCGCCCGTCGCGGAGCAGCCGCCAATAGTCGGTCGCGCTGTGCACCGCACCGGGGAACCGGCATCCCATGCCGACCACGGCGATCGGCTCGGTCTCGCCCTGCTCGGCGACCTCCAGCCGTTCGGTCAGGTCATCGATCTTGCGCAGCGCATCGGCGATGATCGACCGGCGGTCCGGAGCTGCACTGGACATGGCGCTCAACTCAACCTTTCAGAAAGTTGCGCAAGCAACTCGTCGTCGCTGAGGTCGTCGTACTCGTCGACGTCCTCGGTCTCGGCGGCCTCCACCAACTCGGGCAGCACACCGGCCAGGTAGCCGGTCAGCGCCTCGACGCTCGGGTAGTCGAAGATCACCGACGTCGGCAGCGGCTCGCCCAGGGATTCGCTCAGGGCCCGCTGCAGGGTGACGCTCATCAGCGAATCCATGCCGGACTGGAAGAATCCCGCGGTGGGATCGAGTGCCTGCCGGGGTCCGAGCCCCATCGCCGCCGATACCTGTTCGCTCACGTGAGCGGCTACCAGATTCCGGCGTTCGCCCGGTTCGGCCTCGGCGAGGTCCGAACGGAACTTCGTATTGACGCCGCCTGTTCCGCCGACGCCGTCGCCGGCCGATTCGGTGTGCAACAGGTCGTCCACGATGTGCAGCGCGGCCCGGGTGCGGTAGGCCATGGCCAGCAGCTGCCAGTCGGCGGCCACCACGACCGATCGCGTCGGCGCCCCGGCGCCGGTGACCCAGCGCAGGGCGGCGATGGCGACCTCGTCGGTCATCGGCTCGAGTCCCGACTCGATGCTGACCTGGCTTTCCTGCTCGGACTGGTTGTCGGTCAACGACTTCCACAGACCCCAGTTGACGGTGGTGGCCGGCAGGCCGGCCGCCCGGCGCGCGTAGGCGAAGGTGTCCAGGAAGGTGCTGGTGGCGGTGTAGTGGGCCAGCCAGCGCGAACCGGTCAGCCCGGAGATCGACGAGAACAGCACGAACTGCCGCAGCGGCTGATGGACCGACAACGGATGCACCACGGCCAGCGCGTCGAGCTTCGGCGCGAACATGGCCGTCACGTCGTCGTCGCTCATGTCGGCCAGGGTGACCGGGCCGCCGCCGAACGCCGCGAGGTAGATGCCGTGCAGCGGCGGAAGGTCGGCCCCGAACCGGGCGAACAGCGCGGCCATCGCGGCCGGGTCGGTGCTGTCGGCGGCCACCGTCACCAGCGACGTGCCGCCCTCGGCCAGCGTCCGGGTCAACTCGTCGAGACGGGAGCCCGGGTTGCGGGACACCGCCACGACCGTGCGCGCACCCATGTCGGCGAGTTGCTTGATCAGGTGCGGACCGATGTTTCCGGTCGCACCGATCACCAAATGGCAACCGCCGTCGTCGAATTCGACCGGCGCGGCGGCCGTCGGGACCGCGCGGTACAGCCGCGGAACGCGGCGCAGACCGGCGTGGTAGACGACCTGGTCCTCGGTGTCGGCACCGCGCGACTCCGCCAGGACGTACTTGGCGACCAGCCCGGTGGGAACCGATTCGTCGACGTCGACCACCCGGCCCCAGAATTCCGGGTGTTCCAGGGCCAGCGTGCGGCCCAGACCCCACAGCACCGCGTGCACGGCGTTGGCCCGGTCGCCGTCGTTGACGGGCTGGGCGTTGCGGGTCAGCAGGAACAGTCGCGGCGTCCCCTCCGGCGACGAGGCGACCGACGCGAGCGTCGCCGAGAGCCGGCGGCCGGCGTGGAAGAGGTCGTAACCCGCGGCGGCGGACAGGCCGTCCGGCGCCGGCGGCGGGGCGTAGAGCACCCGAGTGACCCCGGCCAGCGCGTACACCAGCGTGGGCTTGCCGGTGTCGTCGTCGAGCACCGCCGGTGACAGCGACCTGACCCGCGACTCGTCGCCGAGCGCGCGACCCAGTTCGGTGGCCAGGTCGGCCGCGCCGATCACCAGCCAGGCACCGTTGTCGTCGCCCTGGTCGTCCGGAGCGTCGAGCACCGGCCAGGCCATCTGGCAGTACCAGTCCTGCGGCACCACATCGGACTGCGCCGTCCAGGCGCCGCGCGGCTGGGCCGGGCCGTCCGGGCGCTTCGCCCGCGCCACGACGTCGATCCAGTGCCGGTCGTGCTGCCACGGCGTGGTGGGCAACACCGGATGCGGTTCGGGCAGGTGCGGCGTCTCCGGGGGACGCGTGGTGTGCGTCGCGTTGAGGTTGGTGTGGAAGCGGACGGTGTCGTCGCCGTCGCGCCACAGCGTGCCGATGGTGTGGTGGTGACCCAGCGGTTCGAGGGTCTCGCCCATCGCGTGCGCCAGGATCGGGTGCGCACTGACCTCGATGAAGGTGCAGTTGTCGGCGGCGGCCGCGGTGACCGCCTGCATCAGCCGCGCCGGGTTGCGCACGTTGTCGGCCCAGTACCCGGCGTCCAACGGACCCGCGTCCTCGACCGCCGTGGACAGGAACGGCACCGACGGTTTGCGCGGGGTGATGTCGGCCAGCGCGGAACGCAGTTCGGGCAGGATCGGATCCATCAGGGCGGTGTGGGACGCCACCTCCATGTTGACCCGGCGCGCGAACTTGTTCTGGGCACTGAGCGCCCCGATGAGCGCGTCGACGGGCTCCACCGGGCCCGCGACGACGGTCTGCCGCGGCGACAGATAGCCGGCCACTTCCACCCCGGGGTAGTCGGCGATCAGGGCATCGGTCGCATCGGCGTCGAGGTGCAGCAACGCCACCGCGCCCTCCCCGGCCATCCGCGACATCAGCCGCGACCGCACTCCGATGACCTTCAGGCCGTCGGCGACCGAGAGCGCCCCGGACACCACGGCCGCGGTCACCTCGCCCATCGAATGACCGATCACCGCATCGGGGTGCACGCCGTAGGACCGCCACAGGTCGGTCAGCCCGAGCTGCAGCGCCATCAGCACCGGCTGCACCTGCGCATCGCCGTTGATCGCCTGGCTGCCGGACAGGATGTCCCACAGCGAGTAGCCGACCTGCTCGACGAACACCGGCTCCAACTCGGCGATCGACCGGGCGAACACCGGCTCGTCGTCGAGCAGCTTGCGCGCCATGCCCGCCCAGTGCGATCCCTGACCCGAGTAGACGAACACCGTGCCGGAGCCGCACGGGCCCTCGTGCGGCGCGACGACACCGTCGGCGCTGCGCTTCTCCGCCAGCGCCCGCAGTCCGGCCACCGCGTCGTCGCGATGCCGCGCGCACACGGTGGCGAACTCGGCGTGCTCGGCCCGGTGGTGGTTCAGGGTGTGGGCGACGTCGGGCAGCGCCACGTCCTTGCCGGCGCCCTCCATCCAGTCCGCCAGCGCGGCGGCCGTGGCGGCGATGCGCTCGGGGGTGGCGCCCGAGACCACCAGGGTGCTGGTGGCCGGAGCCTGTGCCGGCGCCGCGGCTTTCATCTCCGGCGCCTGCTCGATCACGACGTGCGCATTGGTGCCGCCGAAGCCGAACGAGGAGATCCCGGCCCGGCGCGGGTGGTCGGTGGCCGGCCAGTCCTGTTGTTCGGCAACGACTTTCAGGCGCAGCTGGTCGAACGGGATGTGCGGATTGGGATTGTGGAAGTGCAGATTGCCCGGGATGGTCCCCCGGTCCACCGCCATCACCGCTTTGATGAACCCGGAGATCCCGGCCGCGGCCTCGAGGTGACCGATGTTGGTCTTCAGCGCGCCGAGCAGCAGCGGCGCGTCCTGTGCGCGGCCGCGGCCCAGGACGGTGCCGAGCGCCCGCGCCTCGATCGGATCGCCGAGCAGGGTGCCGGTGCCGTGCGTTTCGATGTAGTCCACTTCCTGCGGCGGCACGCCGGCATGGGCATACGCCGAGCGCAGCACCGCCATCTGCGCGGCCGGGTTGGGCGCCAGCAGACCGTTGGACCGGCCGTCCTGGTTCACCGCCGATCCGCGGATCACCGCCAACGGCCGGTTGCCGTCGCGCAGCGCGTCGCTGAGGCGCTTGAGCACCACCACGCCGCAGCCCTCACCGCGGACGAATCCGTCGGCGTCGGCGTCGAACGAGTGGCAGGCCCCCGTCTTGGACAGGGCACCGGACTGGTCGAAGCCGCGGAAGACCGCCGGCGACAGCAGCAGGTTCACCCCGCCGGCGAGGGCCACGTCGCAGTCCTGCGTCCGCAGGCTCTGGCAGGCCAGATGCAGCGCGACCAGCGACGAGGAACACGCGGTGTCCACGGTGACCGACGGCCCGCGCAGGTCCAGGATGTACGACAGCCGGTTGGCGATGATGCTCAGCGCGCCGCCGGAGTTGCTCCACGCGTCGACCGACGGCAGGTCCGTCGAGGCCAGATAGGCGTACTCGCTGAGGCTGGCGCCGACGAACACGCCGGTCTGCGAGCGCCGCAGGGTGGTCGCCGGGATGCCGGCGTTCTCCAGCGCCTCCCACGCGACCTCGAGCATCATCCGCTGCTGCGGGTCCATCTTCACGGCCTCGCGGAGCGAGATCTCGAAGAAGTCGGCATCGAAGGTGTCGATGTCGGACAGGTACGACCCCCACCGGGTGGTGCTGGCGAGCGCGGCGGCGGTTTCGCTGGACCCGTCGTCGAACGACGCCCAGCGCTCCGCGGGCACCTCACCCACCGTGGTGCCGCCGTCGGACAGCAACTGCCACAACGCTTCCGGGCCGGCGATCCCGCCCGGCAGCCGACAACCCAGGCCGATGACGGCGATCGGCTCGTTCAGCGTGCCCGCCGCGGGATTGAACACCGCGGCTTCGTCGGCGTCGGGCTCCGCTCCGGTCAGGAACTTCGCCAGCGAGTCGATCGTCGGATGCTGCCAGAACTCCACCGGCGACACGGTGCGGCCGAGCAACTCGGAGAGTTCGCCGGAGAGCACCACGGCATCACGCGAGCCGACGCCCAGATCGTTCATCGACGCCTCGACGTCGACCTCGTCGGGGTTGCAGCCGATGTTGGTCACCAGATAGTCGACCAACCAGTTGCGCAGTGCCGCGTCGTCCATCGGCTCGGTCATCAAACTCCTCTTTCGCCGACAGCGGTCGATTCCACGCTGCCGAACAACTCGTCCAACACACTTCCGTCCGAATCGGACGCCAACTCGCCGTCCGTACCGTCACCGTCGGCACCCTGCTGGGGAACCAGCTTGTCCGCCAGGAACACGGTCAACGCGGTGACCGTGGGATGGTTCCACAGCATCGTGGCCGACAACTCGATACCGAGCAACCTCTCGGCATCCCGGCGGATCGACATCGCCATGACCGAGTTCAGGCCCATCTCGGCAAACGGCAGAGTGACGTCGATATCCGCCTCCGGCAGCCCCACCTCGCGCGAGAGGATCTTCCTCAGCTCCGCTTCGAGTTCGGCCAGTAGATCGTCCCTGGCCATCTCCGACCAGGCCCGCGCCGGGGACAGCGGCTCCTCGGCGGCGGAATGGCCGAAGACGAACGGGACCATCACCGCCTGCGCCAGATCGAAGGTGTCGACGTACTCCCAGGCGGGGAACGCCTCCTGCGGGGTGACCGGCCGCGAACCCATCCGTTCCAGCTCGTCGAGCACCACCTGGGCTTCGGTGGCGAAGCCGAGGCCCCGCCAGGCCACCCAGTTCAGGCTCAGCGACCGGCAGCCGGCCCGGTGCCGGGCCCGCGCCAGACCGTCGAGGTACGCGTTGGCCGATGCGTAGGCGCCCTGCCCGGGGACGCCGAAAACGGCGCCGGCCGCCGATGTGAAGAAGAAGAAGTCGACCGAGGCCGGTGGGAATGCCTCGTGCAGGACCCGGGAGCCGGCGATCTTCGGCCACATCGTGGTCCGCAACCGATCGTCCTCGAGTTCGGTCAGCAGCTGGCCCTCGGTGACGCCGGCCGCGTGGATCACGCCGCGGATCGGCGGCTTGCCGGCGTCGTCGCGGGCGGCCAGCAGCGCGCTCACCGCTTCCGGCGATCCCACGTCGAGCGCCACGGCCTCGACGTCGACCCCGCGGTTCTCCAGCGCCCGCACGGCGGCGATCTTCTGCAGCACGGCGGCGTCATTCCCCTCGGCGTCCCAGTCCCGCCGGGGCGGCAGACCGGTTCGCCCGGCCAGCACCAGTCGGCGGGCGCCGAGGTCGGCCAGCCAGCTCGCCATCAACAGGCCGAGCGCACCCAACCCGCCGGTGACGAGGTAGGCCGCGTCCGGGCGGCATCGAAGCGGTTCGCGCACGGGTTCGCCGAGGATCGGCGAGATGACGGGCGTGGACACCGCGCCGTCCCGCACCGCCAGGATCGACCGGGCCGGTGCGGAAAGGACCGGCGCGAGGGCCGCGGCGATCTCGGCGATCCCGTCGTCGGAGCCCTCGGGCAGGTCCACCAGCCCGCCCCAGATGTCGGGTTGTTCGGCGCGCACGACACCGGCGAGTCCCCACAGGCTGCTCTGCCGCACCGCGGCGTCGGACGCGCATTCGCGGACCCCGCGGGTGACGATCCACAACATCGTCCCGGCCGGCCGATGCGCCAGCCGACGAACGAGAGCGGCCACGTCCGCGGTCAACCGGACCGCGCATTCGGTGTCGGATTCGCCGGCGGCCGAGTCGGCGACGTAGACGACGCATTGCGCCTCGTCGACGTCGGCAGGCCGGTAGCCGGCGGCGGCGAGCCCGTCCTGCAGCACACGGGCCGGGCCTTCGGCGCCGACGACCGCCAGCGTGCCCGGGGTCCCGGGCTCCCGCGGTTCCTGCGCAGAACCGGATTCCGGAGTCCACGCTTCCCACTCGATGGCGTGGGCCAGTGAGGTCGGGTCGGTCGAGGCGGTGGCGGGTTCCGCCGGCGCGAAGCGCAGTCCGCGGACATCGATGCCCGCGCCGTGATCCGGGCCCCGCACCTCGATGTCGACGACAAGCTGACCCGGCTCGGCGTCGCGGCGGCGAACCTCGATCGCGTCGTGCCCGTCGGCGAACTCGGCCGCCACGGTGATGCTGTCGACCGCCGCCGGCATCAGCATCGCGCGGTTGGAGCTGTCGGCCAGGCGTGCGACATGGACGGCCGCATCCAGCAGGGCGACCACCGACGGCTCCGACATCTCGACGGCGGCCACCAGGCCGCCGGGAATGGACCGGTGCGCCGAGATCGACCACGGGAACGGCTGTCCTTCGACTCCCCATTCACCGAGGAGATCGGCCACCCCGGCGGCGTCCAAACCACCCTCGGAGTCGTCCGCGCCGGGCGGCATGTCCGCCGCTCCGCCGCGTTCCCCGGGGGTCCGGGTCCGGTCGATCCGCCCACTCGCGTGCCGGACCCAGCGATGCCCGGCGCCGTCACCGGCCTGCGCCGACGAGATGGTGACGAGTTCGCCGTCGGTGACCACCTGGACCAGCCGGGGCTGGTCGACGACGATCGGGTTCTCGAACCTGACGTCGGTGAGCGTCGACGACCCGGTCTTGGCCGCGGCCGTCGAAAGCGTCTGCAGCAGCACCGAAACCGGCACCAACTCGACGCCGTGCACCCGGTGACTGCCCGGGTAGGGCTTGGACTCCGGCGCCAGCCGCGCCTGCCACACATGGTGCAGCGGCGTTGTGGCCAGCACGCTGTGGTCGCCGAGCAGCGTTCCGCGCTTCGGCTGCGACCCCGACCGCCGCGGCGCGTTGTCGGCGATGATCCAGTGCCGGGTGTGCTGCCAGGGGGTGGGCGGCAGCACCGCGCGGGCGCCGCCGTCGGCGCGGGCAGTGCCACCACCGAGGGCGGCCACCTGGGTGTGGAAGAACAGGGTTTCGTCGTCGTCGCGTTTGAGGGTCGCGACCACCGTCGCGGCGGCGCTGGCCTCGGCGGCTTCCAGGTTCTCGATGAGAGCGTGGGTCATGGTCGGGTGCGGGCTGATCTCGACGAACGTGCCGCACCGCTCGGCCGCGGTCGCCACCGCCCGGCTGAACCGAACGGGTTGGCGCACGTTGTCCACCCAGTAGCGGGCATCGAACGCCGGGGTCTGATCCGGGTCGGTGACGGTGGAGATGAACCGAATCGCCGGTTGGGCCGGCGTCGTGCCGGACAGCGCCTCGGCCAACTCGCCCAGAATCGGCTCCATCAACGCGGTGTGCGAGGCGACTTCCATGTTGACCCGGCGGGCGAACCGGTCCTGGG